>NZ_CP154845.1:3036666-3673333 GCF_047302285.1 Robertmurraya phoenicis | reverse complement strand
GAAAGAGACGCAACGAAAATCTTACCCGTTCAGCTTCCTAGTAGTTTTCGAGCTACTTTTGGATTAGCAACTAATCCGTCGATTGTTGGTGAAAAGGTTTATGTTACCGGTACACTTGAGCCATATTTTTCCGTACCTGGTCTTAAATCACCATCATCCATGTCTTTTGATGGAGCACCTGAACCTCCAGAAGAAGGACCAATCGATGGAGTAACAGGACTTAAAATTCATGATATTCAAGGAGAATCACATCATTCTCCTTACCAAGATCAAACGGTTGTAGATGTTCCTGGGATCGTCACCTATGTCGTAGACGGCAGCAACTTCTACATGCAAGAATCAAATCCAGATGACAATCCAAACACAGCGGAAGGGCTTCTCGTTTATAAGCCATCCCATGGTGTTGCGGTTGGTGATCGTGTAAACGTGTCAGGGCTTGTGAAAGAGTGGGTGCTAGATGGTTATGCTGAAAAGCTGCAAACGGATCTAGCGATGACTGAAATTAATGCCCAAAATGGCAGCATTACAAAGGTATCAAGTGGAAATGAACTTCCTGAGCCAATTGTTATTGGTCGAGATACGATTCCACCAACCTCTGTAATTGATAACGATCAATTTGGAGAATTTGATCCGACAGAAGACGGCATTGATTTTTACGAAAGCCTTGAAGGGATGCTTGTTTCCATTGAGAGTCCGAGCGTAACTGGACCGCAAAAATATGGAGAAGTTCCGATTATTACCGGTCAAGTAGAAGGAAAAGCCTATACGAAAGAAGGAATTCCTTTATTAACTGAAGAAAATCAAAATCCTGAGAAAATGCTTCTTCAACTCGATGACCGTAGCTATGTGACAAAAGCAGGCGATTCATTTGATGGAACCGTTACAGGAGTCGTTAGCTATACGTTTAGTAACTATAAAATTTTAACAAAAGTAGCTGATTTACCTGAGCTTGTTGAACGTGTAAGAACGAATGAAGTAACGACGATTGAAATAGAAGAGGACAAGCTAACGGTTGCTAGCTATAATATTGAAAACTTCGTTGCATCTGACACAGCAAAGCGTGATAAGTTAGCCAAATCGATGGTCGATAATTTAGGCACACCAGATATTATTGGGTTAGTTGAAGTTCTAGATGAAAGTGGAGAAACCGATAATGGTGTCGTCAAAGCAGATGCCAACTACAAGGCATTGAGTGATGCGATTGCAAGCTTTGGTGGACCAACTTATGCTTGGACCGAAATCGCTCCAGTTGATAAACAAGACGGTGGCGTTCCAGGTGGAAATATTCGCGTTGGTTATTTATATAATCCGGAACGTGTAACTTTAAATGAGGCTCCAAAGGGAGATGCGACAACGGCGGTTGCGTATGAAAATGGTTCTCTTACATTGAACCCAGGTCGTATTGATCCGACGAATGCTGCATTTACAAGTAGTCGTAAGCCACTGGTTGCTGAGTTTACGTTCCAAGGAGAAGAAGTGATTGTCATTAATAATCACTTTAATTCAAAGACAGGGGATCAACCGTTATTTGGAAGAAATCAACCACCTTTCCTTGGAAGTGAAGCACAGCGTATTGAAATTGCGACGATTGTGAACAACTTTGTTTCGGATATTAAAGAACAGAACGAGGATGCCAATGTCGTCGTACTAGGCGATTTAAACGATTTTGAGTTTTCTGCACCACTTCAAGCTTTAAAAGGTGATGTGCTAACAAACTTAGTAGAGACTCTTCCAGCAACTGAACGCTACACATACAACTATCAAGGAAATGCGCAAGTGTTGGATCATATTTTAGTATCCAACCGATTAGCTGCAGGTGCAGAACTAGATATCGTGAACTTCAACTCTCCTTATATGGAAGAACATGGGCGCGCGAGTGACCATGATGCACTAGTTGCCCAACTTGATTTGACAGTGGAAGAAGGACCATTTACATTATCCCTTCTTCATACAAATGATACACATGCTTATGTTGAACAATTCCCAAGACTGTTTACGGCAGTGAACGAATTACGTACAGAGAAGGAAAATAGCTTACTGCTTAATGCGGGAGATGTGTTCTCAGGAACATTGTATTTTAGACAGTATTTAGGTTTAGCTGACTTGTATTTCATGAACCAACTAGGTTTTGATGCAATGACACTAGGAAATCATGAGTTTGATAAAGATTCTGCGACATTAGCGAACTTTATTACTCAAGCAGATTTCCCAATCGTATCTTCAAATATTAATATGACAAATGATCCTGAACTTGGGCCACTCTTCAATGACCGAATTGGTGGAAATAATGAACAAGGCGAAATCTTCCCAGCGATTATTAAAGAAGTCGACGGGGAGGAGGTAGGGATTTTTGGATTAACAACAGAGGATACGACATTCCTAGCGAACCCTGGGGAGCGAGTTGTCTTTGAGGATGCTATCGAAAAAGCGAATGAGACTGTTGCACTTTTAGAAGCACAAGGTGTTGATAAAATTATTGCTCTATCTCATTTAGGCTATCAACCTGATGTAAATTTAGCTGAACAGGTGGATGGAATTGACGTTATTGTTGGTGGTCACTCCCATACAACATTGGAAGAACCAGTTGTCGTGGAAAAAGCGGAACCAACTTTAATTGTTCAGGCAAATGAGTATTTAAATTATCTTGGTGTCCTTGAGGTAACTTTTGATGAAAATGGCGTTATTGCCGATTTTGCAGGTGAGTTGAAGTCCTTAAGCGAGTACGCTGAAGACCAAGTTGCATTAGAGAAGGTAGAGGAATTTAAAGAACCATTAACAGAACTTCAAAAGCAAGTAGTAGGAAACACCTCCGTTCCATTAAACGGAGAACGTGAAGATGTTCGCAGTAAGGAAACGAATTTAGGAAACTTAATTGCTGATGGTATGGTTGCAAAAGCAAATGAATCGATCCCAACGTATATTGCGATGCAAAATGGTGGCGGAATCCGTGCTTCCATTGATGAAGGTGATATCACATTAGGAGAAGTCTTAACTGTTTTACCATTTGGGAACAATCTAGTCACACTTGACCTGACTGGGGAAGAAATTCTCGCTGCTCTTGAGCATAGTGTAAGTGCTCCAGGTGCTGGTGGCTTTATGCAGGTATCTGGGTTGAAGTTCAAATATGATCCGGAGAAGCCTGTTGGAGAACGTGTTTGGTATGTGGAGGCCTTAACAGCTAATGGTTATGAAGAACTTCAAGTGGACAGTACTTATCGTGTTGCAACCAATGCGTTTACAGCAGATGGTGGTGACGGATATACGATGTTCAAAACAGCGAAGGATGAAGGTCGTATTTCAGAGTTATACATTGTTGACTTTGAAGTGTTTACTTCCTATTTAGAAGTGCATGATCCGGTTTCTCCATCAGTTGAAGGAAGAATTATCGCTGAAACGGAAGTAGAAGAAAGCCCAGTTCCAGAAGCACCAGTCGTGAACCCAGTCATTCATAATGATACGGTCATCACGGGAATAGCAGAAGCTGGCGTGACGATTACCGTTAGGATGGATGGTAAGGTGATTGGCACAGCAGAAGCAAATGCTAGAGGTCAGTTCAGCGTTACTGTACCGAAGCAAAAGCATAAGAACTACTTAACCGTAACAGCAACCAATGTTGCAGGGAAAGTAAGTGAGGCGACACTCGTCGATGTACAAAAGAAAAACGGGAAATAAGAAGGAGAAAGGCAGGAAGCTGTAATGGCTACCTGCCTTTTTCATGGGGGTTTTATCAGAAAATTCATAGAAAATTTATATTTACTGAGACCTTCATATGCTATAGTAAAAATGGAAGATGTATGACGTACTTCCTTTTTTAGGGAAAAAGGATGGTTATCAATGAAAAAAATAATTGAAGTTACTGGACTCAAAAAATCATATGGAAGTATTGAAGCGGTTAAAGGTATTGATTTTTATGTGGAAAAAGGGTCTTTTTTTGCCTTTTTAGGACCGAACGGGGCTGGGAAATCAACGACGATTGATATTCTTAGTACATTATTAAAGCCGGATAGTGGTCATGTGACGATTAATGACTATCAGCTTGGAACAGATGATAGTAACATACGATCTGAATTGGGAATCGTCTTTCAAACAAGCCTTTTAGATGATCTATTATCCGTAAAAGAAAACCTTATGTGTCGGGGAAGTCTGTATGGGTTAACCGGTCGGGAATTGAAGGAAAGAATGGACTATGCGATAAACCATACGGAAGTGTTAAGTTTTTTAGATCAACCTTATGGAAAATTATCTGGTGGTCAAAAAAGAAGAGCGGATATTGCGAGAGCACTCATTAATAAGCCGAAAATTTTGATTTTAGATGAGCCAACTACGGGACTTGATCCGCAAACAAGGCAAAGAGTTTGGGAAACGATCAGGCAGATTCAACAAGAGACTGGGATGACCGTATTCCTTACGACTCATTATATGGAGGAAGCGGCTAAAACAGACTATGTTGTCGTCATCGATAATGGAGAAGTTGTTGCAAAGGGAACACCCTCAGAACTGAAAGAAAAGTATACTTCAGACTATCTGGAGATTCACGGGGCTGATATGGAGAGATTAGTAGACTTATTGGAAACAGAAGGCTACAAATATGAACGAAAAGTAGATACGTTAACAATTAAATTAGGGTCGACGATGGAGGCATTACCCATTTTGGAAAGATGCAAGGAAGACATCATTGGGTTTCAGGTCGTGAAGGGGACGATGGATGATGCGTTTATTACGATTACAGGAAAAGAGTTAAGAGAATGAGACATTTAGTGAAAAGAAATCTGTTGGTGTTTTTTCGGGATAAGGCTGGTGTATTTTTCTCCCTTCTTAGTGTCCTTATTGTGATAGGTTTATATTTATTATTTTTGGGAGATGTGATGAAAAGTAATTTTGAGGGAATAGAAGAGGCTGGGACGTTAATCGATTCTTGGCTTATGGCAGGCGTTATCGCGATTGCTCCCATTACAACAGGTATTAGTGCTTTGAGCAGTATGGTAGAGGATCGGAAACTCAAGATCGATAAAGATTTCTTTGCCTCACCAATTAAAAGAAGTAGTTTAGCAGGGAGCTATATTTTAAGCAGTTTTGTCATTAGTTTGCTTCTGACTCTCATTACCTTGGTGTTCGCTGAAGCTTATATTGTGCTTAATGGAGGAGAATTGCTCAGTTGGACTGCAATAGCACAGGTATTAGGTATTATAATTTTATATGATTTTTTCTCCGTATTTGTTCTTTATTATTTTGTCTCATTTTTCAAAAGTTCCAATGCTTTTTCGGCGGCAGCTACGATTATTGGAACGTTGATCGGCTTTTTAACAGGAATCTATATTCCGATTGGGAGTTTGCCTGAAGCTGTTCAAATGATTGTAAAAATCTTTCCCCCTTCCCATGCTGCGGTGATGCTACGCGAGATTATGATGGGACCGTCTGAACAAATCGTATTTGACGGTGCTCCGGCATCGTCGATCGAGGAATTTCGCTTAGCGATGGGTTCTCTATTTGAAATCGGAGACTTTGTCGTTCAATGGTGGCATAGTCTTTTGTATTTGTTCATCATCGGTATAATCTTCTTTGCGCTTTCGCTGTGGAAAATGTCTAAGAAAAGGGGAGCTGTCTGAAAAGAGCCCTAAATTTAAAGTAAGCGGAAATTTTCCGGTTAAATGCAGAATGGAGCTCGTTGTGAGGAAAATAAGGGAAGGTTTTCCGCTTATACAGTCCAAAATCGCCTTTTCCTACGATTTTCAAGCCAATAGGAGGAAATTCTCCGCCTATATAGGCTATTTTTCATGATATTAGCGAATTAGGCGGAAATTTTCCGGCTATTTTTCCGCTCTCTTTCATCGGGAGCAGGTTCTTAACCCGCTCCCTCTATTAATAAATAACAGCCACTCCTAATTTAAAACATCCCATTCTTCACAAACTTTCCCTAAAGCAATTAGTTGTAAAAAAGCTATGGACTTTTCTTTTTGAGATTCTGAAGTCATTTTGAACACCCTTTCATCATCTATTAAATTAATCCACAGTGTACGGGATAAAAAGTGGGCTGTCAATGGTACGAAACGCTTAAGGGTACTAGTATATCTACTCCTATAAACATTATAATGAAGGATAAGAACATGTTTTGAAGGAGGATATCTGTTTGAGCTTACGTTTTGAAGTAAAGCGAACGACTAAGATAGAGCAGGAAAGAGTATATGCGAGTTTACTTGACATTGATTCTGCCCATAATTGGATGCAGGGATTTGTTCGAATCGAGCGCTTGGATGATGGAGATCTCAAGGTTGGGAGTCAATGGTTAGAAACAAGGAAGATGTTTGGAAAAGAGGCTACTGAACGTTTTGAAGTGGTCGAACTCATCGAACCAGATAAAATCGTTCTGCGTGTCGATGGAACGAAAGGAACGACAGGCAAAGGTGAGTTTGTTTTTACATATATCGTAACTTCTTCTCCTCGTAGTACCGAAATTAAACTAGATGGGGAAATCAACGAATTAACGGGTCTTACGAAATTATTTGGAAAAATGATGGCAGGATCGTTCAAAAAGGCGTGTGCGAAAGATTTGGATTCACTTATTGAATACCTAGAAAAAGGAGAATATAATGACGATCATTAATAAATTGAATCTGCAAAAGTATCAAAATCTAGCAATACTCAATCAACCGAGCGACTATGACTTGTTTGATGGTTATAAGAATGAATTAACTGAAGAGCATGATGCGATTTTCATTTTTGTGGAAACGCTTGAGGAAATGGTTGATCAGACCAAGAAAATCATTGGCGAACAACAACTACTTGAAAAAGGATACTTATTTTTTGCCTATCCGAAAAAGGGCAATAAGAGATACGAAACATACGTCCATCGAGATGATATTTTTCCAGCGATGAAAGTTGGGGAAGACGGGTATGTGGACAACAGTGATGTGAAATTTGCTCGGATGGTCAGTATGAATGATGTGTTCACAGTAGTAGGATTGAAGCGTGAGAAAAAGAAGGTTCAAAAATTTGAACCGGCTAGCCAGTGTGTCGCCGATTATGAGGATAATGTCCAAGATATTGAAAAGTTATTAGCTGCTCATCCAGTTGAACTACATTTTTATCAGGAGTTAACACCAGGTTACAAAAGAGATTGGGCTCGATATATTTTTTCAGCCAAACAAGAGAAGACACGAGAAAAACGTCAAGAGCAGATGGTCGATGTTTTATCGCAAGGGTACAAAACGATGGATTTATATCGTCAGAATATGAAATAGACAAATCATGGATACATTTTAACAAGCATCCATGATTTTTTTGTATAATGCGACACTTTTGTTCCGATACTTAAAGGAGTACAAACAAGAATAGGAGAATGCATAGGGTATCATTCTATTAGGAGGGAAATGATGGGACGATTAATTCATTTTGAAATTCATGTCAATGACATGGAGCGGGCGATGGCCTTTTATGGGGATGTATTTGGGTGGACGTTTCAAGACTGGAGCGATTATGCTGGTGTTCCGTACTTTGGTGCTGTCACGGGTAATGATAGTGAAATGGGAATTAATGGGGCTTTGATGAAACGTCACGGTCCTCCACCAGAACCAGGCCAAGCTTTTAATGGCTATTCTTGCACAATGGAAGTGGAAGATTATGATTCTACTGAAGCTAAAATTATTGAACTTGGTGGCAAGGTAGCATTGCCAAAGCACGCTCTACCTGGAATGGCGTGGCAGGGATATTATGTAGATACAGAAGGAAACGCTTTTGGGATTCACCAAACAGATGAAAATGCGAAATAAGAGAGGAGACCTTTTCCGTTTAGGAGAGGGACTTTTTTTACATAAAATTAGAAATTGACCACATTGGTCATTTGTGTTAGGTTTGTGGTAAGTAAACATTTACCAGAAAGGAGTTAAGAATGAGTCAGTCAAAATTTCACCGTTTGCCAAGTGAAAAACAAGTTCGAATTGTGAATGCAGCCATGAAACAATTTGTCCAAAGTGGATATGAAAAAGCATCTACAAATGAAATCGTGAAGGATGCGCAAATATCAAAAGGGTCATTATTCAACTATTTTAATAATAAAAAGGATTTATATCTCTATTTGATTGTAAACGCTTTGAAATTTGTCGATCTGATTTTAGCAGAAGTAGACATCAGCGAAAGGGATCTGTTCAGACGCTTGAGTCAGATTGGCTTTATTAAACTAAAAATTCAACAGAAATATCCACTTGTGTTTGAGTTTCTTAAATCGACACAACTCGAGGAAGCTTTAGAAGTTAAGAATGAAATTGCCTCCATCATAGGGAGTGTTCTTGATAGTTCCTTAATTAGGATCTACGAAAATATTGATTTATCGAAATTTCGTCCTGATGTGAATCCAGAAAAAGCCTTGCATATCCTCAATTGGACGATGAGGGGTTTTGCTGAAGCGCAAATGGAGAAAGTTGAGACTTTCGAAAATGTAGGCATTGAGCTAATGGATGAATGGAACGGCTATATGGAAATTCTCAAGCGCTCTTTCTATAAAGATGGGGAGGAATGAGCGATGGGATTATTAAATTGGCCAATTTAACGAAGAAGTTTGGCAAGTTTACAGCTTTGGATGGAGTAAATCTTGAAGTATATAGTGGTGAGATTGTGAAATAAAATGGCACCGATAATGGTTTAAAGCGGGATGAGTTTATTCAGAAATTTCACAAGTCTTATTTGGGCTTATGTGTTCCTAGGCTTTTTCAGCTTTAAGAGTCGGGATATTGAGGGCTGAAGAAGGGGATTTGCTAACTATACCTACAATGCAAAATCCTGTTATTGTAGGTATAGTTTGGAACCCGATATCAGAAGTATGATGCAAGAGGCTGAGGTTTCCCTAAATAATAACCTTGAGCAAAAGGTACCCCGATGCTTTTTGCCATCTTTAAATCATCGTTCGTTTCAATTCCTTCTAATACGACGGTGGCATCCTGATCAATAAATTGAACTAATAATTTGATGATTTTTTGTTTCTTAATAGATTTTGCCAAATCGATAGAGAAATATTTATCAATTTTTACAATGTCAGGTTCGATTTCAAGGAGAGCCATTACCGTTGAATCTCCTTTGCCAACATCATCGAGTGCAATGATGAAACCGTGTTTTTTATAGAGACATATCGCTTCTTTTAATGCAGAGATATTCTTCCCATTTGCTGATTCATTAATTTCTAAGACGATGGAATTTGTCTTAATAGTCGTTTTCGAAAGGATGTTTAATAATCCTTGGAGGAAACTACTTTCCATTAATGTTGCAGGAAAAACATTGATAAACAGCAACTTGGTTTTAAAATATGTATAATGAGAATTTATCGTTTCAATCGCTTTAAAAACGGATTTCATATCTAGTTCAAGTAATTGATTTGCATGAGAAGCGGTTTGGAATAATAATTCCGGATTTTTTATTGTTTCTGAACGAAGTAAGAATTCATAACCGATAACATGATTGTTTGTTAAATTGGTAATAGGTTGGATATAATGATTGATTTTCAAATTCTGTAATAAAAAGTCGCTAGTGTTTTTCATTTTTTTCCTCTCATCATCATGATAAATTCCGTGAAAAAATTACCCTAATAAAACCATCTATGTCTAAAAGCTTTTATGACAGCATTTGTTCGATCTTTTACCCCTAGTTTTTTTAAAATGGAATTCACATGGTTTCTAACCGTTTTTATAGATAAGGATAATTTTTGTGCAATTTCATCATTTTTATACCCTTGAGTTAATAGTTCAAGGATTTCCCATTCTCGAGTAGTTAGTAGATTCGCAGGTTTCTTAAATTGTACATTAACCAAGTGATAATAATCATTCAAAAGAATGAACGCCAATTGAGGATGAACGTATTTTTCATCCCTTAAAACCATTTCGATAGCATCAATTAATTCTTCCTTTTCCATTTTATGGAATAAATAGGCATCTAAGTTTAATCTGAAAAAATCGATTAATTTATAGTTATAGATATTTCCGGTCCAAATCATGACTTTTCGATTTAAATTTTTATAGTGTTGGATAAGAAAGGTGATATCCGTTTCTATATCAACATCAATGAGAATGATATCTGTAATATTTTCATTTTTTATTAGAATTTCTAGAAAATGAGGGTCATATATTTTAAAAATAAAGTTTGGAAAGTGATCTTGTATGATGTAGATCAATATATCTGTGATGAGAGAAGGTTTTTTTACAATTGTTACGGTCATGACCACTCACTCCTAAATTATCTTTTGGAGATTAAGGAAAAAAATTCATATTTACACTTCCTCTATTATTCATTTATTTTGTATAAATTCCAAGTTTTAGATATTATCTTACAAAGGAAAGGGTAGTAAAGAGCGCTCTTTCTTTACTACCCTCAAATCAATTAAGTTCGAAATCTATTTATTAAAGTATTTAATTCTTCGGCTAATTTTGCAAGTTCATCCGAGCTTGACGCAACTTCTTCCATCGAACTGCTTGTTTGCTGTGCAGAAGCTGAAGTTTGTTCAACACTTGCTGCAGATTCCTGAGAAATAGAAGCAATCTCTTCAATAGATGTATTCATCTCAACGCTTGTAGATTTGATCATTGTTAAATTATCTCGAACGGTTTGAGCATTTGTAACCATTGATTTAACTGAATCACTAATTGTTTCAAATGTTTTTCCAGTTGTCGTAATTTGCTTCGTTCCTTTTTCAACTTCGGAATATCCACTTTGTAAAGAATGTACCACTTCAGATGTATCGAATTGAATGTTTTCAACAATTTCTGTAATCTCATTAACAGAATTTGCAGCCTGTTCAGCAAGTTTTCTCACTTCATCTGCTACCACAGCAAATCCTTTTCCGTGTTCTCCGGCACGAGCTGCTTCGATCGCTGCGTTAAGTGCTAACAAATTGGTTTGTTCTGCTACATCTCTTATGACAGTGACTAATTTTGAAATTTCATTCGATTGGGTGGATAATTGTTGCACCTTTGTTACCGATTCCTGAACAAGTTGATCAATATTGCTCATTTGTTCTACAGATTGTGTCATCAAATGGGAGCCATCTTCGGTTAATTGCAAAACATCATTCGAAGATTGATAAATTCTGTCTCCATTTGTATTCGCCGTATCAATACTTTCTACATAGGTCCTCATTGAATTGGAAAGGGAACTAGCATGATGTGCCTGTGATTCTGTTCCAGCAGCAATTTCCTCCATGGCCTTGGCAATTTGGTCTGTACCTACTTGCACTTCATTTGCGGACTGCGTCAGTTCTTCACTATGACCTGACAGCGATTGCGATGCAATAGAGATATTTTTAATAATATCTTTTAGTTTGCTCTGTAAGTCGTTTATGCCATTAGCAAGCATTTCCGTTTCGTCGTTTGTCGTGATATGTAATTGTTTCAGCGTTAAATCCCCATCCCCTATATGTATCATATGGTCGGTTACATGTTTGATAGGAGTAGTTAATTTATTGGCAAAAAGCCAAATGAGCAGGGTTCCGATAATGATGGTTACAGAAATAGTGATGATAATCAGTGTTAAGATCTCCATTGCTGGTTGATTAAAATCAGACATATAGGTACTTGCAACTACGATCCAATCCCAGTCTGGATATGCGGCAGAATAAGTAACTTTATCATCAATTTCATTTTCATCTTGTGGAAGTGGATATGCATAATAAGTAAATCCACCTCCATTTAACCCTTGTTCAATATAGTCCTGAGCGTATTTATGCCCATTTGAATCTTCATTGTCCCAAGCATTAGTGCCTTCGACAGATGGATGAGCCACGAGATCCCCTTTACTATCGGCTATAAACAAATAACCGTTAGTACCTAAATGGAAATTCTCATTTATAGGTCTTGTACCATCCTCTTGTATTTCTCCTAAAATAGAGACTTTCACTTGCTCTTGGGCATCCTCAAGTGAAAGACTTCCACTTTTCACTTGCTTGTTTAGTACATCCATGATTTCAAGGGTATGTTCAACACTATTCTTTAAGTTTATTTTTCCAAGTTCATCTAAACTACTACTACTTTTTTCGTAGCTAAGAAAACCCAATATGATCAATGGAATAACTAATAAAGGAATTGATACGGTTATTAACTTTCTTTTAATCGTTTTCGTGAAGAAGTTCTTAACAAAATTCATTTACATCACCTTCCTTTTTTTATGGGTATCTGGGTCTATTATACTTCTGACAATATTCAATCTAATTCAACATAATATAGGATGTTTCGACAATTTCCAATGCTTTATAACAATATTAAATATGAATTTTTCATAGGTTTTTACACCTAGGAATAATGAAGTTTTTGTTTGTTTTCATAGGTAATTGGACTTGATTAGTAGAAGGAAAGAGTATTTTTGATAATAGAAAATACACAGGTGTTAGTTCTTTGTGCCTATAAAGTGTGAATAAGGAATATGTTGATAATGAAGATTCAAACTAATAATAATGAAATGAGATTTAAGTAAAATATTCAGACCAATAAATGGGGGAATTTTGATGGATAAAGAAAAATCCTAGTATTCTATTCTCTACCTGTTTTATACTTAAAAAAGAATGATTGTACCAAACTAAGGTGGCGTTAAACAATGCAAGATTTCATCGCTTTTGATTTTGAAACGGCTAATCGGAAAAGGCATAGTATATGCTCTGTAGGAATGATCTTTGTGGAAAATGGAAAAATGACTGATTCCATCTACCAATTGATTGATCCTGAAGAGCGCTTTGATAGAATGAATATTTCCATTCATGGGATAAGTCCAGAAGATGTGATTGGAGCCCCCACATTTGATTATTTCTATGATTCTATTAAAGATAGAATTGAAAATAAAATGATGGTGGCTCATAATTTATCATTTGATGGCTATGCACTACGTGATAATTTATCCAGATATAAGGTCAAGCCTAGCTATAATCAGTTTCTTTGTACGTATCAGCTTTCAAGAAGAATCATGCCGGGATTATCGACATATAAATTGAATGCGTTATGTGATTATTTAGGGATAAATTCATTCAATCACCATCATGCTCTAGATGATGCTCAAGCATGCGCGCAAATTATGTTAAAACTTACGAATGATTACCAAATCACCAGTTTAGATGAGTTGTATGTGAAAACAAAAATTAGGCCGGGAGAGATTACTCAAAATAACTATCGCTCTTCCTTGGTTGTTAAATAAGAATTCAAGAACTTCCCTTTCGAAAAAGAGCAGTCCATAACGAAGAAACACCAAATTGATGATGAGGCTGCTCTATTTCTTTCATTTTACGTATTTCTACCACCTCAAAATCGTTAAATATTTGTCGCAACTTTTCCTCGCTAAAACCTAGCCCACCTTGTAGACTTCGTAATCGGTACACATCCCAATCAGATAGAGCAGCACCACCAAGTTCTCCACCTTCAATAAAACAGGTAAGAGCAAAATAGCCATTAGGTTTTAAAGCCGTATGAAGCAGTTGAAGATAATTCATTCTTCGATGTGGAGCAATATGATGAAAGCAACCAGAATCATAGATTAAATCATAGGATTCCTCTAATAATTAAAATTAAAAAGGAGTGAAGAGTTTTGAGCGAATGGCAAGAGCTTATTGAGGAATCGAAAAATAGATGGGAAGAGAATGCCGAGTATTGGGATGACTATATGGGAGAAGAGAGCAATCGATTCCATCGAGAATTAATTAGACCTTCCACGGAAAAATTGCTAGGCATTCAGAACGGCCAAAAGGTTTTAGATATTGCTTGCGGGAATGGTAATTTTTCAAGAAGATTAGCCGATTTGGGGGCAAAGGTCATAGCCTTTGATTATAGTTCAAAGATGATTGAACGAGCGAAAAATAGGTCCCATGAATACATAAATCAAATCAATTATAGAGTGGTAGATGCCACCGATGATGCAGCATTATTAAATCTTGGAGTCGGGGAATATGATCGCGCTGTAGCCAATATGGGGTTAATGGATATTGCTGACATCACGCCATTAATTAGCTCATTAAGCAAGTTATTAAAGGCCAATGGACATTTCGTTTTTTCAATTACACATCCTTGCTTCCAACCTCCTGAGGTGCGGAAAATCAATGAAACAGAAGATATTAATGGGGAAGTAAGAAGTCGAAATAGCATTCAAATTTCGAAGTATTTGAAACCTGAACCGTATCAAGCAATTGGCATAGCTGGACAGAACACGCCTCATTTTATGTTCCACAGACCTCTGTCTTATTATATGAATCTCTTTTTCAAACACGGTTTTGTGTTAGATGGAATCGAAGAACCGAGCTTCCAAGTCGAGGAAGAGAAAGGGGAATTTGAGTGGCTGGAGCTTCCGCCAGTGATGATTTTCCGTTTTATGAAAGAACACGCTCAGTCTAGCTTCTGAGCGTGTTCTTTCATAACCACCCCGAAAATCCATTCTTTATAAGCTTATTAATCACTGCGGCCATTTCTTTCGGTGGTGTGTCCATTCCATTATTGAGCCATTTTCGAATGACATCGATGCTTCCGCTTATGATAAAGGTACTTACATATACAGATAGGTCTGGATCAAGTGTGTGTGCTGCTTTCCAATTTTGCATGAAGGCTTGGTGGGCAAACGCGATTACTTTTTTCTGGAAGGTGGTGTCCGTATTTTCATCTAGAAGTAATTGGCAAACTTCATGCTTCGAAGTGAAGTATTCTAACAATCTCTCTATCAATTGAAGATCACCCTCGTCTTTTTCATACGTGCATTGATTAAGGTAACCTGCCATATCTTCAATGATTTCTTCCTCAATTTTATCAAGGAGGTCGAAATGATCGAGATAGTGGGTGTAAAAAGTAGAGCGATTGATATCTGCAAGCTCACAAATTTCTTTTACTGTAATAGAAGATATTGGTTTTTCTTTTAACAATTTGATCAAACTATCCTTTAAAGCCATACGTGTATATTTTTTGCGTCGATCTAATTTGGAATTCATAATCGAGATCTCCTTGAATTTTTGATTTACCCAACACAACCGTTAAATATGTTGGAAAAAATACAGATGTTGTTAAACTGATTGTTGAATAGGCAACACCATGTTTCTATAATGATATGGTGAATATAAAAATATGGCAAGAGAGGTGAGGGATGATAAATATTGCAGCACGAATCATCAAAAATAAAAAATCCGTTGCGATTACATTTATGATCCTGACCATTATTTGTACCTTTGCACTTTTTACTGTGTCGGTTAATTACGATATGAAGGATTATTTGCCGGAGGATGCCGGCTCAACAATCGCATTGGACATTATGGAGCAGGAATTTGAGGGTGGTGTTCCATCCAACCGGGTCATGGTGAAAGACGTAACGCTCCAAGAAGGGCTTACCTTTAAAGAACAGCTGTCTGCAATTGATGGTGTGTCTGATGTGACGTGGTTGGATGATGCGGTTGATATAAAGTCACCGCTCGAAATGGCGGATTCGGAAACGGTAGAAACGTACTATAAAAATGGTTCAGCATTATTTTTATTCAGTATCCGCTCAGGTGACGAAGTCCAGGTGACGCAAGCCATATATGACCTTATCGGGGAAGAAAATGCCCTTGCCGGTGAATCGGTCAATACAGCGACCCAACAAACGATGGCTGGGAAAGAGTCGATGTTTGCAGCCATGCTATTAGTTCCAATTATCATTATCATTTTGGTTGTATCGACCACTTCATGGGTTGAGCCACTGTTTTTCTTAACGGCTATCGGTGTATCGGTTCTAATTAATATGGGGACCAACTATTTTCTTGGGGAAGTTTCTTTCGTTACCCAATCAGTGGCACCCATTTTACAATTAGCTGTTTCACTGGATTATGCGATCTTCCTACTTCATAGCTTTTCAGATTATCGGAAAAAAGTAGCCGATCCACATGAAGCGATGGAGCTTGCGATGAAAAAGTCCTTTTCAGCCATAGCTGCTAGTGCGTCAACGACCTTTTTTGGGTTTATTGCACTGTCCTTTATGGAATTTGAAATTGGCTCAGACTTAGGAATTAACCTAGTCAAAGGAATTCTCTTAAGCTTTATTAGTGTTATGGTATTTTTACCAGCGCTTACGCTACTTTTCTATAAATGGATTGATAAAACACAGCATAAACCTTTACTCCCTAGCTTTAAAAAAATGGGGAATGGGGTTGTCAAAATTAGGTTGTTAAGTTTCATTTTTGTTCTTTTATTGATTGTCCCAGCCTTCTTAGGACAAAGTAAAACAAATTTTACCTATGGCATTGGGGAGCAACCGGAGTCAACTAGGACGGGTGCTGATATTGTTAAAATGAAAGAGGAGTTTGGCGAGAGTACACCGATTGTATTACTCGTTCCAAAAGGGGACGTTGCCAAAGAAGAGGAACTTGTACATGATTTAGAGAAACTCAAACATGTAACGAGTGCGCTTGCTTATGTCAATACAGTCAGTGCAGCAATTCCTCCTGAGTACTTAGATCCATCTATTACTGAACAATTTTATTCTGAGAACTATAGTCGAATCATTCTGCAAACCGAAACAAAAAATGAAGGAAAAGAAGCGTTTCAGCTAATCGAAAAAGTACAACAGGCAGCCAATGAGCACTATGAAGAAGATGTCTATCTTGTTGGGGAAAGCGTGACCTTGTATGACATCAAAACGACAGTGGAAAAGGATAATAAGTTAGTTAACCTTTTAACGATTGGAACTGTTGCTTTTGTTCTATTTGTCACATTCCGTTCGATTTCGATTCCAATAATATTGCTTCTCACGATTCAGACATCTGTATGGATAAATTTGTCGGTTCCATATTTTACAAATTCACCACTTCAGTATGTGGGATATTTATTGATCAGCATTATTCAGCTCGCAGCGACAGTCGATTATGCGATATTGCTGACAGATGCTTATAAAGAGTACAGGAAAGAAATGTCGGTTATTCAAGCGGTTCGGAAAACGATCGATGAGAAAATATTCTCGATTGGAATTTCTGCTTCAATTTTATCGAGTGTAGGGTTCATTTTATGGATCACGTCGACAAATCCAATTGTTGCTTCCATTGGGCTATTGTTAGGTCGAGGAGCATTGCTTGCGTTTATTTTAGTCGTATTTTTCTTACCTGCGATGCTGGTACTTTTTGACAAATTGATTATGAAAACCACTTGGAAAGCAAATTTTTATAAGGAGCAATGATGATGAGGAGAATAAAGAAAATTTTATTTGTCTTTGTAGCGATTCTTTTGTTGCTTCCTTCCTTTCTTGTGACGGCAGCTACAAATACAAGTAAGTCGGAAGATGATGTTTCTTCAGAGGAAGGAACTGTCTCTTCAAAGGATGAAGTTGTCTATGCAAAGCTGAGCGCTACTGGGGAAAGACAAGATATCTATGTCGTCAACATTTTGGATGTAGAAAAAGAGGGTAAAGTCGTTGACTTTGGTCGTTATTCTAATTTGAAAAATTTAACGGATTTAGCCGAGCTCGAACAGCAAAATGGTGCAGTTGAATTTACCGCTCCTAAGGGGAAATTTTACTATCAAGGAAATATTGATGAACAACCTTTACCATGGGATGTTTCCGTATCTTATCTGTTAGATGGAAAAGAGATTACCCCAGATGAGCTTGCCGGAAAAGACGGGCATGTTCAAATCAGAATTAAGACTTCTGATAACGAGGAAGTAGACCCTGTCTTTTTCCAAAACTATTTATTACAGGTTTCACTTTCATTAGATTTAGAGATTTATCGTAATATTGTGGCACCTGATGGGATGCTTGCTAATGCGGGCAAAAACAAGCAAATAACCTTTACAGTCATGCCTGAAAAAGAAGAGGACTTCCTTGTTGAAGCGGATGTTCAAGGCTTTGAACTAGAAGGCATCGATATATCAGCAGTTCCGTCATCCATGGCGATTGATTCCCCAGATATCGATGAAATGGTCGGTGATATGGAATCCTTAACAGATGCGATTGAAGAGCTTCATAATGGGGTTGGAGAGCTTGAAACAGGTGTCTCAGAATTAAATTCAGGAGTGAAAGAGCTCCGCACGGGTTCTGCAGAATATCAAGAAGGAATGAAGACGGTTGCTGCTTCATCCTCTTCATTAATTGGTGCGTCTAAGCAAATTGATGAAGCTCTTGTGACATTGAATCAATCGTTAAGTAATAATTCAGAAGAGATGGATCTCGGCGGATTGAATGAGCTTCAAGATGGACTTCTCCAAATAGCGGGAAGATTAAAAGAAACGTCAACAGGTTTAGCTACACTAAAGAAAAATTACGCTACTTCATACCAAGCTTTAGATGGTGCGATGAATGCTATTCCAGCGCATGAGATTTCCGAAGCACAAATCCAAGAGCTATATGGTAGCGGTGCTGACCCTAATGTGTTAAACCAATTAATGGAGACGTATTCTGCTGCACTTAAAGCAAAAGGTACTTATTCAGCTGTTAAAGCTGCTTTTGATGGGGTGAATTTAACATTAGAACAGGTTAGCGGGGGTCTTCTAGAGATAGCAACCCATCTTGAAACAATGGCAAAGGGAATTTCGTCTTCCCTAGAAAATAACGAAATGGCAGATTCATTCGCCTTATTACAAAAAGGAATTAGCGATCTTTCAACAAATTATAAAGAATTCCACTCTGGATTAGTCGGTTATGCAGGTGGAGTTAGTCAATTAGCAAGCTCCTACGACATGCTCGATAGTGGTATTGCTGATTTATCAACTGGAACTGGCGAATTAGAAAGTGGTGTCAGTGAGCTACACGACGGTACAGGGGAACTGAAAGATGCGACAAGCGATATTCCTGAGCAAATGAAGGAAGAAGTCGATCAAATGATGGCTGAGTACGATAAGTCTGACTTTAAACCAGTATCCTTCGTGTCAGCGGAAAATGAAAACATCAATTCTGTCCAATTTGTTTTAAAAACGGAAAGCATTAAATACGAGGAACCAGAAGAGGTTGAAGAAGTAGAAGAAGAACCACAAGGATTCTGGGCTCGTTTGATGGAACTTTTTAAGTGATGATGTAGATTTAAATTCAAAAGCACTATCTAAAAGTCTTAATTCAATATAGCAAATGCAAGTGGAGATAAATGAATTCTTCTTCTCCACTTGCATTTTTTGATCTTCGGCCATTTAGTGAGAAATCCGCAATAAACCTCAAAAAGTCCGCAATTAAGTTTAAAAGACCCGCAATTATTCATCAAAGACCCGCAATAAACCTCGAAAGACCCGCAATAAATTCGAAAACACCCGCAATCGAGCAAGGGACTCGGATAAAACTGATAATTGGAAAGTGATTTGTACGTCAAGTTCCAGTGCTTCCACGCTAAATCTCCACAATCGACGTGGAAAACACCCATAATTCCATGTCAAACACCATAGTTGTACTTATCTATGGCTTCTTTCTCGACAGCAAAATATAATTTTAATTGAAATGCTGATAAAGATTTCCCATTTCAATGGCTCCAACTGCTGCTTCATAGCCTTTGTTGCCCGCTTTTGTGCCGGCTCTTTCGATCGCTTGTTCAATCGTATCTGTAGTAAGGACACCAAAGATAATCGGAGTACCACTTTGCATTCCCGTAGCGGCGACACCTTTTGCGACTTCACTGCTGACATATTCAAAATGAGGTGTTGCTCCTCTAATGACTGTTCCAAGGGTGATAATCGCATCAAAGTTTCCTTGGTCAACTAACTTTTTTGCAGCAAGGGGGATTTCGAAGGCACCAGGTACCCACATGACGGTAATGTCTTCATCCTTAACACCATGTCTTATTAATCCATCCTCGGCTCCAGCCAGTAATTTACTCGTAATAAATTCGTTGAAACGAGATACAACAATTCCAATTTTTAACCCAGTACCCACTAAATTTCCTTCAAGTATTTTTGCCATGATCGAATCACTCCTATAAAAATCAATATTGTGTTCTTCAAGTTATTCAATTGATAGTAAATGTCCAAGCTTTTTCTGCTTCGTTTTTAAGTATTGTATATTCTCTTTTTTTGCTGGCATTTGCAGGGGAACACGTTCCACGACTTCTAACCCATAACCAGCTAACCCAGCAATTTTGCGTGGATTATTCGTTAATAAGCGTAGCTTTCGAACACCGAGATTTCTCAAGATTTGAGCTCCGATTCCATAATCTCGTAAATCAGCTTGGAATCCTAATCTCTCATTCGCTTCAACCGTATCGTAACCTTGTTCTTGGAGTTTGTAAGCCTTCAACTTATTCATTAGTCCAATGCCTCTTCCTTCTTGTCTCATATAAAGAAGGATTCCACGGCCTTCCGTCTCAATTTGGGTAAGGGCAGCCTGGAGCTGTGGACCACAATCACATCGATTAGACCCGAATACATCTCCCGTTAAACATTCTGAATGAACTCTTAATAGAATGGGCTCATCTTCACAAATTTTGCCTTTTACAAGTGCAACATGCTCCTTGTAATCTGTTTTACTCGTAAATCCAATCGCTTCAAAGTCCCCAAATTCTGTTGGAAGCTGAATAGCGACTTCTCGTTCAATTAATGAATCATGCTCAAGTCGATAAGCAATTAAATCTTTTATCGTAATCATTTTTAAATCAAATTTCTCAGCTATCTTTTGTAATTCATCTACCCGAGCCATCGTTCCGTCATCTTTCATAATTTCACAGATCACACCGGCCTGCTTAGAACCTGCTAATCTAGCTAAATCTATCGCTGCCTCTGTGTGCCCAGCTCGACGCAACACTCCACCGTCTTTGGCGATGAGGGGAAAAATATGTCCGGGTCTTCTAAAATCATTCGGTTCAGAATGATCAGCTATCATTTTTTGAACAGTCAATGCTCGTTCATAGGCACTAATCCCTGTTGTCGTTTCCACATGATCAATGCTTACGGTAAAGGCCGTTTCATGATTATCTGTGTTTTTTTCAACCATTGGATGCAGCTCAAGTTTCTCTGCCATTGTTACGGAGAGAGGGACACATATAAGACCTCGCCCCTCTTTCGCCATAAAATTGATCATCTTCGGTGTTGCAAATTCTGCTAATCCGAGTAAATCTCCTTCATTTTCTCGATCTTCATCATCACAAACGATAACCATTTTTCCAGTCTTTAAATCCTCTAATGCTTCTGCAATTGTATGAAACATGTGTAAACCTCCTTTCTAAATAAAACCGTTTTCCGTTAAAAAATCCATTGAAATAGATTTGTCATCTTTTGATTGGATAAAGGAGAACAAATACTTCCCGATCAGATCGAATTCGATATTGACCTCTTCACCGACTCGTTTTAAACCAAGGACACTTTCCTTTGCAGTATGGGGGATGATCGAAACCGTTACTCTAGTATTGTCGTTCCCAAATATCGTTAACGATGTGCCATCAAGGGCAATTGAGCCTTTGGATAAAACAAGGTGATGGAATTCCTCAGGAAAAGTGATGTCGATATAGATGGCGTTTTCCTTTTGCTCACGCTTTACGATTTTTCCGATTGCATCTACATGACCGGTAACAAAATGACCTCCGAAACGTCCATTTGCAAGAAGTGCACGTTCAAGGTTAACGGGTGATCCTTGTTTAAGCTTTGATAAAGATGTGTCTTTAAAAGTTTCAGGCATGACATCAACCAGAAAGGAGGATTCATTAAAATTGGTTACGGTTAAACAAACGCCGTTAACAGCAATGCTATCGCCAAGTTTTAAACCTTCCAGCACCTTATTACTTTGTATCGTAAGAACGAGTGTCCTTCCTTTAGGTTGAATGTTTTGGATCGTCCCTAATTCTTCTACGATTCCAGTAAACATAATTTGTTCTCCTCCTTGTTAAGAGGTTTTGCAGTAATTTTTAGATCTGGTCCAAGCTGTTCTACTCCTGTGAATTCGAGGCTTTTACCATCCTTAACAAATTCAAAACCAAGTCCACCTACGAAAGGGATCGCATTTTTACCACCAATGATTTTTGGAGCAATATAGGCAATGATTTGTTGAAATGCATTTTCTGTGATAAAAGAAGCGTGTATTTCTGATCCGCCCTCTACTAAAACAGACATAAGTTTTCGTTCACCTAATTTCTTCAAAACCTCTTTCACTTTAATGTGAGGCTTGTCTTGGACGATAATGGTGATACCGAGCGCTTCAAGCTCTTTTTTGCGATCGATATTGAAGCGATTTCCTGTAAAAATGATCGTCTCTGTTGAGCGATCTTGGATAACGTTTGCTGACGTCGGCATTTTTAATTCCGAGTCTAAAACAATTCGAATGGGATTTTTTCCACCTTGGGGTCGTCTAGTGGTTAAAAGAGGGTTATCTTGTAGGATCGTGTTAATTCCTACTAAAATTCCGTCATGCTCGTGACGTAGATTATGGACATCTTGACGTGATTCAAGAGAAGTAATCCATTTACTATCACCAGTTTTTGCTGCTGTTTTTCCATCAAATGAAATGCCTGCTTTTATCGTTACAAATGGAGTGTTTGTTTGGATAAAGTGAAAAAATTTCTCGTTTAGTTGTAGAGCTTCTTTTTTACATAGACCTACTTCGACCTCAATTCCAGCATGAACAAGCTTTTCCAGTCCTTTGCCTGCAACAAGTGGATTAGGGTCTAGCGTTGCGATAAATACTTTCTTAATCCCTGTTTGGATGATCAAATCAGCACAAGGTGGTGTTTTCCCATGGTGGCTACAAGGTTCAAGGGTAACATACAAGATGGCTCCCTTGGCATCCTCTCCTGCAGCTAAAATCGCATGAACTTCTGCATGGGACGTACCAGCTTGTAAATGTGCACCTGTTCCTACTAATCTTCCATCCTTCACCAACACAGCACCAACGCTCGGATTGGGACTCGTTTGACCCAATGTAGCACGAGCCAATGAAAGAGCTATGTTCATATATTCACAATCATTCATTACGGATAATAAATGGCTCCTTTCTATTTTAAAAATTCTCCATTAAAACGAAAAACTCCCTTACTAACAGTAGTAAGGGAGAAAAAAAGCAACACAAATAAACGTCAAAAACAGCATTTTTTGAACAATTATCTATTCCTTCTCCCATCCAGACTTTTACTGTCGGCTTTGGAATTTCACCAAATCCACCGTTTTCAAATTAATGAACCCGGGTCACGGACTAAGAGGCTATGCCTCATCACCGCCGGTTGGGAATTGCACCCGACCCCGAAGGAAATCCTATTCAATTAAAAAAAGCATAACAGACTGAAGATTGGACAACAAGTATTTTTAATTGTCAACTTATTGAACATTTTCTAGAATTTTTTATAAAAAACATAACTAACCTTATCATAGTCCATCTTTTCTTCATAAAAACGGTGGGCGTCCAGTCGTTGTAATCCTGAAGAAAGGGAAACGACACCATACCCATTGTCCTTCGCCCATTGATGTACATGGTTGAGTAGGAGTTCGCCGTATCCTTTGGAACGATGATTAGAATTAGTAACCAAATCGCATACCCAAATGAATTTCCCATTATAAAGGGTAATCGTCGGCATAAATCCAGTAACCGCTACGATTGTTTCATTTTCTAGAAGGGCGAACATTTTATAGTCTTCTTTTTCTTTCGCCACACCAACAAGTTGAAGATAAGCCTCTTCGTCTAAATGGGTTCGAAGTTGTTTCATAACTGGAAAAGCTTCCTTCCAATCTTGCACGGTTTGTAATTCTTTTATTGAAATGTTCATTTCTCTCATCTCCCTAGTGATTCTAATTTTATTTAATCATAGAAGGTGATTGCATCATACCATTTATCTGTTTCATACTAGCAACATTCCTTCGTTTATTTGTGCAGGGGTTCATGTTATGATAAGTTGTAGAATTTGTGTTCGTATTTTGAGGAGTTGTAATCAACATGGTAAAAGCAGTAAAAAGCATTGGACCTCAGCCTTTTTTGAAATGGGCTGGTGGGAAGCGCCAATTGCTTCCGGAGATTAGAAAATATATCCCAGAAGAAATGGGTACTTACTTTGAACCTTTTATTGGAGCGGGTGCCGTACTTTTAGATTTACAGCCGAAGAAGGCTGTTTTTAATGATATAAATATTGAACTTGTGAATGTCTATCAAGTTGTTATGAACGATGTAGATGCCTTAATTGAGGAATTAAAAAAGCATGAGAATGGGAATGATAGCGACTATTTTTATGAAATCCGTCATTTAGATAGAAGTAAAGAAGACTATGCGAAGCTTTCACCAGTGGAAAAAGCCGCTAGAATGATCTATTTGAATAAGACGTGCTTTAACGGCTTATATCGAGTAAACAGTAAAGGGCAATTTAACGTTCCTTTTGGAAAATATAAAAATCCGCAAATTGTGAATGAACCAGTGCTTCGAGCTGTGCATCACTATTTAAGCACAAGTGAGATTACGATCTTAAACACTGATTTTGAAAAGGTGGTAGAGTCGGCAAAAGAGGGAGACTTTGTTTATTTCGATCCGCCTTATGATCCAGTATCAGACACCTCTTCTTTTACGAGTTATAGCTTAGATGGATTCAAGCGGGAAGACCAACTAAGATTGAGGGACCTATGTGTTGAGCTTAATAAGAAGGGTTGCAAGTTTATGTTAAGTAATTCAGCGACCGATTTTATTAAAGATATCTATCAGGAGTTCTATATTGAAATTGTATCAGCGACGAGAAGCATCAACTCTGTGGCATCGAAACGGGGAAAAATTGATGAAGTGTTGGTGATGAATTATGAGCCAAACGAAAACAGATAAAGCTTGGGAGATCTTATTTGAACGACACGATATTCTTCTAAAGGTTCAACAGGATGGTTTTTTTGAAATTCAGGCAAAAGAAATTAAAGAGGTTAGAGAGCCAAGATTGATGGCAAAGTTTGATCATTTTAGCCACCTGCCAAAATTGTTTAAAGAACATGGTTTATCTATTTTGCCGATCTCTCGCTCCAGCTATGTCATTGGTGAGTTTAATGTTTATGAAAAAGTAAGCTATAATTCAAGGTTAAAACCTATTCAAGTTGATTTTCCAAGTGTGATTACAACAATAGATCCTACGAATCTTTACTCAGAAAGTTCGGCTCTTCATTGTGCCCATGTGACAGGAATGATGGAAATGGTCCTTGGCGAGTCGTCCTATCAAACGATTTCGGGAAGAATGTCATCGAAGGAATTTGATTTTAACATTCAAACGAGAGAGGGAATGGAACGCTTTATACAAATAAAAAACTCCCAAATAGAAATTGATGGCGGCTATGAAAGCGAAAATCAATTTATGATTGTGGAAGCGAAGAATGAAACGGTTGATGATTTTTTGGTAAGGCAGCTTTATTATCCCTATCGTTTATGGCAGGAAAAAACTCATAAGAAAGTAATCCCTGTGTTTTTTACCTATTCGAATGATATTTTTAGTTTTTTTGTCTATGAGTTTGCCGATCCGAAACGGTACAATTCGTTGAGGCTAGTGATGCAGAAGGATTTTATTATCGCTCATGAAAGAATCGAGCTGAATGATATTATCGAAGTGTTTCGTTCTGTTCAAACCGTCCCTGAACCAGAGATTCCATTTCCACAGGCAGACTCCTTTACAAGAGTCGTCGATTTGCTAGGCTTGTTAGTAGAAAATGATTTAAGTAAGAACCAGATTACCTTGAATTATGCTTTTGACGAAAGGCAAACGAGCTATTATACAAGAGCTGGAATGTACCTTGATTTAATAGAAACCTACAAAGATGAGAATAAGCAAGTGATGTTTCGACTGACTCGAGCTGGTAGAGATATTATGAGGCTCAAAACAAAGGACAAATTTTTAAGACTGACTAAAACGATTCTTGCTCACGAGCCTTTTACACAAGTATTAGCTGAGTATTTCGACAGAGGTGCTCTTCCTAAGAAGACTCGAGTCGTAGAAATGATGAAAAATTGCCATTTATATAATGTACAAAAGGATAGTACGTATTTCAGAAGAGCATCCACTGTTATGGGTTGGATTAATTGGATATTAGAATTACCAGAAACATATTAAATTGAAATTTGAATTATTAATAATATCAAAATAATCCATCTTTATGCGATAATAAAGATGGATTATTTTTTTTGAATTATTTTGCTTGTACCAGTTTTAATAAGAAAGGACTGATTTCTATTTGAGTGTTCTTATTTCCAAATTAAAAGAAGTGTTATACGCAGTTCTCCCAATTACCTCCATCGTTTTGATTCTGAATTTTACGTTAGCGCCCCTTGATAGCTCAACATTACTCATACGATTTGTGATAGGAGCTATCTTAATTATTCTCGGATTATCCATTTTTTTATTTGGCGTCGACATTGGGATTACGCCGATTGGTCAATTAATGGGGAAATCAATTGCCAAAACAAATAAGATTTGGATTGTCGTAATATCCGGTTTGTTACTCGGTTTCTTTATTTCCATTGCTGAACCAGATCTACATATTCTCGCTGGACAAGTAGATTTTGTAACATCAGGTCTTATCACTAAGATGAGTATCGTCATCATTGTCTCGATTGGTATTGGTGCACTCATTGCGACAGGCCTTGCACGTATTGTTTTTAATTTCCCCTTATATAAATTACTAACCATTTTATATGGAATCATCTTAGTTTTATCTTTTTTTACGACCCCAGAATTTTTAGCAATTTCCTTTGATTCATCTGGAGCGACAACCGGTGCATTAACGGTTCCGTTCATATTAGCACTAGCTCTTGGGGTATCTATGATGAAAAAGGATAGTAAAGCATCTGAAAAGGATAGCTTTGGACTTGTAGCAATTGCTTCAACAGGGGCCATCATTTCTGTAATGATCATGAATATTATTTCTAAATCAGATAAAATATCTGGTAGTCTAGAACTGCACGATGAGCAAACCGTTTCGATTATTGGTCCTTTTTTGCATGAATTCCCGATCATTGTTCAAGAGATTATTATTGCTCTCCTTCCGATGCTCATTCTCTTTCTCCTATTTCAGAAGTTCTCTTTTAAAATGTCAAGGAGAGAGGTTAGAAGAATTGTTATTGGATTAGTTTTTACCTTTATCGGTCTTGTGCTATTTTTAATAGGGGTGAATGCAGGTTTTATGGATGTAGGAAGAGCGATTGGTCAGTCTATTGCCTCTTTGGATCATAAAGCATATCTTGTTATTGTAGCCTTCGTTCTAGGGCTCGTGACGATTTTGGCGGAACCAGCTGTCCATGTTTTAACACATCAAATTGAGGATGTCACGAGTGGGTATGTGAGAAGAAACGTTGTACTATTCTCCCTTTGTATTGGGGTGGGAATTGCTGTTGCGTTATCAATTTTACGAATTCTTATTCCTGAGCTTCAATTATGGCATTATCTCCTTCCAGGTTATATTTTGGCAATTGGAATGACTTATTTTGTTCCTAAACTTTTTGTCGGGATTGCCTTTGATTCTGGAGGTGTGGCATCGGGACCAATGACGGCCACTTTCATACTCGCATTTGTGCAAGGTGCCGCTGAAGCGATTGAGGGAGCTAATGTCCTTGTAGACGGATTTGGGATGATTGCGATGGTCGCGTTAACGCCATTAATTACTTTACAAATTGTCGGATTCATTTTTAAATTAAAATCAAAGAAGAGAGAAGTGGTGAAAAATGTCCAGTAGTTCTGAAATCAATACCTTTGAACAAGTTTGCATAATTGTTGATTTTGGGAAAGGCAGTAAAATTATGCAAACTGCGAAGAAACACGGTATTTCAGGTGGTACTGTTTTATTAGGAAAAGGGACGATAAAAAACCGCCTCTTGGAAATGTTAGCAATAAATGACGTAAGAAAAGAGATTGTGATTCTTGGTGTCTGCCAAAAATACTGTAAATCAAGCGATTGAACAGTTGGCTAATAAATTCAAATTCACAAAGCCGAATCATGGGATAGCTTTTACAACTTCTGTCGGTCGTGTAATTGGAGCAAGTAGTTGTAAGAGTGAGGATTTAAATGAAGGTGGAGGTGTAGAAAACGCTATGTATCATGCGATTACGGTCATTGTGGAAAAAGGGAATGCTGGGGAC
This sequence comes from Robertmurraya phoenicis, assembly GCF_047302285.1. Taxonomy (GTDB): domain Bacteria; phylum Bacillota; class Bacilli; order Bacillales; family Cytobacillaceae; genus Robertmurraya. Next base: position 3,645,396 of record NZ_CP154845.1, on the reverse strand, counting down.
GTGATTGATGCAGCAACGGAAGCAGGCTCTAAAGGTGGTACGATCATCAATGCAAGAGGTTCGGGTATCCATGAAACGAGTAAATTATTTTCTATGGATATTGAGCCTGAGAAAGAAATGGTTTTGATTTTATCGAAAATAGATAGTACTGAGAAAATTGTTTCTTCGATTCGAAAGAAACTCAAAATAGATGAGCCTGGAAATGGAATTATTTTTATCCAGGATGTCAATCGAACATACGGTTTATATGAATAAGAGGAGGCGGCCACTTAAGTGGTTGCCTCGTTTTATTTTTAATTGTCCAGCAATTTATAAATTCCCTCGACTTAATGTTCGTATAAACGGTAGGAGTATCGGTATGAAAAAATAACAGGAAAAATTCCGCTTAATGAGCAAGCATCATGAAAAAGAGCCGAAATAACAGGAGAAATTCCTGCTATTCTCTCAAAAAATGCTAAAATAAACGATTTTGCTCTCCATAAGCGGAAAATCTTCCGTTATTTCCCCTAAAAGGGACTTCATTGAGGAGATAACAGGAAAAATTCCGCTTAAGGGTGAGAGATGTTTGGATCGAATTAGACAAACCGGAAGCTTCCATCATATTGTAGGTGCTTTTTTTATTTCTATTTTTTCGTACCTTTCGCCAAAGATTCTCGGTCAATGGTTTCAGGAAGTTTTTCGAGCCATCCATGTTTAACTAAAATATTGTAGCAAAGGGCTCCTGCCTGCATGGCATGGTTAAATACTTTTCTGTAATTTAAGATAATATCGGTTCTAAGACTCGCACCTAGTGAGGCTCCATAATAGGAAAGAGCCGTATTGACTAGTAAAGCAGCGTGAAACATCATGAGCTTGTCAGAAAAAGGACTGACAGTGGAGGAAGTAACATCTACATCCCATTTTTCCGGAATCGGTAAATGATCTTGCTCTAAAATATGGTTAAAGCTGTCTGCATCCTTTCCAGCAAGTTTTACATTCTTTAACATGAATTCACGGACATCTTCTTGTTTTGCCGCCTGACTGAAAGCAAGACTTAACGATCGGATAAAGCCTGTTTTTTTTGAATTAAAAAATAGATTACTGATTTCAGAACTATTGAGTGGTCTTTTGTCCCCAACTAAATTTGAGATGAACCCTGTTGTTTCGGTGAACTCGACTCCTTGAGGTGAGGGAATAGTAGGGACAGGTGAAAATTTAGGTTGCTTTTCAGCTAATCTAACAATTTTTTGAAATAGGTCCTTGGAGGATTGTACACATTCAAAGTAATAGTTTTGAATATCCTCTCTTTCACAATTGGTGATGGCCAGACTATACGCAGTTAATCCATGTAACGTCATAATATAGGAATAGAAAAGGAGAAACTGATCTGAGAATAAACGTGGAGCTTTTAGATTTACATCATCATCAGAAAAACCAACAGGAATTTGAAAATTTGCTGTTTTTAGGAATTCCTTGATTTTGGTAAGATGCTTTTCAGCTAACGTCAAGGATAGTTTTATAATTGATTTAATTTCGTTATCTTCAACAATTTTGAGAAAATACTTATAAATGCAAATGGCCATACTGTCGCCCAAGTACTGAAGCCAAAGAGCGGATATTTCTGCAGCGGTTAAGGTTTGTTTATTCTTTGAATTTCCCAAAACTCTTACCTCCAATGATGTATGATTCATATTTTTCTTGACTTATTTTATGGTAATGCCTTCGAAGTATACGGATTAGTTGGTGAGCATAAAAATAGTACTTAGCATGAGCTAAGTACCGAGTTAATTTATAATATGTGATTTAATTCCATTAAAGAGCACATCAACGGAATCAATAATAGATGTTTCGAGCATATCTAATTGATTATTATGGTAGAAATGTTTATTGAGGACATGGAAATAAGTGCTCACGATAAGATCAGCTACTAATGCTGTATTCAAATCACTTTTTTCTTTCTGTCCCGCTTTTAAAATACTTTCATAAATACTAGCTAGATCACTTCTATTTTTCGATTCTAACTGATAGACTTTTTCTCCGCCTTCGGAAATCCCTTTTAAGGCGGCTTTTGCGCTGAAGGCAGACTCCTTCACTCCTCGTATATCTTCGATTAGAACGGCAATGATTTTTTCCTTTGTGTTCATAGATGCTGGTAGCTGTTCTGCATATTCCCTTAATACTTTTATTTGGTTTTGACCAAACTTCGCAACGATATCTTCTTTAGAGGAAAAATAATTGAAAATGGTGCCTTTCGAAACACCTGCTAATTCACAAATTTCTTGAAGTGTTGTATTTTCTACTCCTTTTTCCTGAAAAAGAGTCATGCCTGCTTCGTAGATTCTTTCTTCCATCTGTTGTTTTTTGTTAGCAGATCTCCCAATTTTCAAATTTACCACCACTTTTTCTATTAAAGTATAAACGAGTATTTCTTGAAAAACACTCTTCTTTTACTATATACTTTTTTGAAAAATTTTCTAGTGGTTACATGAATCTAGCGAATGGTTCGTCTAGAATTGCCTTCTTCATTCATCCACATTTTTATATGGGTGAGGATGGAGAAGAGGAAGAAAAAGTTCATAATCCACACATTAAAGAATGGTTGTATCCCTCCGAAATCGATAGAATGGTACCCTTTTATTAACAATACAATATACGCTTCAACGAATATGAGAACAAATCCACCAGCAAAGGAAAATGCGATTCTAATCATGATTTTATGAGCTCCTCTTTTTAAAAAATATGTACTGAGTATAAATTGTATATACAATTTGTACTCAGTACATATCATATAACCAATTGTTAGAAAAATCAATACGTTTTTCATTATTCACTGATCTGTCATAATGGAAGATAAAGAAGTGTATGAATTAAGGAGAGAGCAAGCATGATGGCATTTATATTATTTTTATTAGCAGGGGTTGCAGAAATTGGCGGAGGTTATTTAATTTGGTTATGGCTACGTGAGGGGAAATCCTTTTATTTAGGAATGATTGGAGGGGTGACTCTTGCTCTGTATGGCGTGATCGCTACGTTTCAGTCTTTTCCGACCTTTGGGAGAGTGTATGCCGCTTACGGTGGAGTTTTTATCGTTCTATCCATTTTATGGGGGTGGGGAATTGATCGGAAAACGCCAGATTTATACGATTGGTTAGGCGGAGCGATTTGTATTGTCGGCGTTTCGGTAATGCTATTTGCGCCTAGAAATTAACTTTTACCAAAAATCAATCCTCATGAACAAAAGGCAACGAGATTCGTGCTCTCGCTGCCTTTTGATGATCGTCCGATTATGCGATACTTGGAAAGCTAAGTGTAATGGAAGTTCCAACCAATTCTTCACTGCTCACCTTGACGCTACCACCCATACCTTCAACAATTCGAAAGACGACCATCATTCCAAGTCCGGTACCTTTTTGTTCTTTTAAGGAAAAATAAGGTTCACCTAAGCGAGCGAGATGTTCAGGACTCATCCCTTGACCAGTATCGGTAATGTGGATGAATGTTTTATTAAACTTGGTAGCAGTGACAATGGAAAGCGTTCCTCCAGTGGGCATAGCCTCGATCGAGTTTTTACAAATGTTCAGTAGGACTTGACGAAATTTATGTGGATCTCCTTGTATACTTCTCGTATGAAAAAAGACGATATTCATTTCAACGGTATGCTTTAAAGCAAAGGGAGTGATGATTTCTCTGCATTTTAAGATCTCATTTTCAATATCAAGAGCATAAAGCTCTTCTGGATGCGGTTTTGCAAAGGTAAGATAGTCATTAATGATGTCTGCTGCACGGCTTGTCTCATCTAAAGCGAGTGAGGCGTATGTTTTACAACTATCTGGAATCCCTTTATGTTCTAAAATGAGCTGAAGAAATCCTTTTACCGATGTTAATGGATTACGAACTTCATGACTGATACTCGCAGCTAGATGGCTGACAATTTCCATTTTTTCATTCTTTATAGCTTCTAGTTGTAATATATATGTGGTGCGCAGTAACTCTGATAGATACGTGACAAAGAAGGTCGAAGAGGTAAGTACAAAAGAGTAAATGAAAAAAGTAAATATATCATGAAATCCATAGTAAAAAGAAGGAATTAAAAAAGCAAAGATGGAGTATAGGAACGCGAGACTAGTCGTAAAGTACAATCTCCATTTCGTTGATTTGTTCTCGAATCTTTGAGAGAGCCCAAGGATCACGGCTGTGGAGCAAATTACAAGCATGATGGTTAACCATATTCCGTCACCACCGATAGGAATTCGTACTAAAATGAGCAGTGTTCCTAACCAAAGTGTTACTTTTTTTCCACCGTATAGGCTTCCTAATAGAAATGGAACAAATCTTAGGTCGTAAACAAAGTTCTTCTCAATTGGAATTGATAATAATAGGCTTAATATAATCAATAAGGATGAAATGAACGCAAGAGTCCCTCTTTGAAAATTAAGTGAGAGTATCTTCTGTTTATTCACTATTATCATATTGAAAAATAATACAATAAGTAGAATAAAGAGAAGATTTAGGAGCAAGCCTTTTAGTAGTATCATGTGGATATCCTCCATTAGACCTATGTAATTGTATCCACTTCTTATTTTAGAGTATTGTCAAAATATTTTCAATAATCACAGGAATTACTACAAAACCTCTCATTTTTCGACAGATATCCATTATGAACCCTTGACGCTCAAAAAAAATAGTGATATATTGTTCTATGTTCTTATCTTTGCTAATAGGATTAAGTAATCCTTCAAAAATGCGGGTGTAGTTTAATGGTAAAACCACAGCCACGAGCATAACATCTATGAATCAACAGCGAGTTGCCTCGACGATAAGGCATCCCAGAGTAAGCTTGTAGAGTTAGAGGCATGTAAGGCCATCGTTAGGAAATAGAATCAAGATAAAATTACAATATAAAATGCGGGTGTAGTTTAATGGTAAAACCACAGCCTTCCAAGCTGTTGTCGTGGGTTCGATTCCCATCACCCGCTCCAATACATATATAACGCAGTATTTCGTATCTTAAAGAACGAAGTATTGCGTTTTTTAATGTTTATTTTCCTCTGTTTGAAAAATAAACGGAAAATTTCCGGCTATATTGGAAAATAGCTATATTTTCTTAAAAATAAGAGAAGTTTTTCCGCCTATCGTATCGAAATCCTTGGATTTTCACATATTTAAAGCCGATAACCGGAATATCTCCGCTTATATCTGCCCCTTAAGCTCGCTCTATACATATTAACCGGAAATTCTCCGTCTATGAATTCTCATATCTGCACGCCTTCACGAAAATCAACAATGAATATTAATATTAAAAGGTTTGTCCAGAAAAATTGAAACTTTTAATCATCTCAAACGTCTAATTAGGTGAGAACAGTCCCTTTGGGGATAATAATAACCATGGTTACCCCTATTACCATAGAACTGGAGCCAACAGCACTTGACAAGCTGTTGGCTCCGAACTTTTTATACTGCAAAATCGCTAAATATCTCAAAGCTTGCCTCTCCACCGTGAATCTGAACAAACATTTTTCTTAATGATTCTACCATTTGACCAGCATCTTCCAACGATATCGATGGTCTCAAATAGACGATCTGAATGGCTTCTTTTGTTTTTTGAGACACGGAAGTTCTAGCTGAATCCACCAAAGGACTGCCGAAGGGCCCCGCATTATCCGCTGCAACGATTAGCTGTTGCCAATCATTCATCCGCCCAATTAACCCCTCATATGCATCTTCTTCATCTCCGATACGTATAGAAATTGGACCTTCCACTGCATCCAAATCATAGATTCCTAATGGGATTTTATATTGCAACGAAAAGAAGTTAGTCAAGTCAATGGCACTATTAACTGAATGAAGAAACTCCTGCTTCTGTACTTTGCGATAGAGTGTTTCAACGGTTGGTTGATAGAGATTCGGGTCTTTACCCGTTTTCTTAAAAATAGAGCGCCACTCCTTGATTTCTTCAATGTCTGCTACATTTTTATCTTCCAAATCAAAAAATATTGATTCTTGAAATAGTTGCAATCTTCCTTTTAACATTTGCGGAGATGCACCGACCTCAATATTACGATAATGAATGACACCGATTTTAAAATTCGGAATAAGCTTGTATAACTGGGGTGATAGAGTAATTTCCAAGCATTCCACCTCCAAAAACTAATGAAAATAGTTTATCATAGTGGATATGGTTTTCACATTAAAGAAACTTATTTATATATACCCCAGAGAAAGGAGGCGCATAAGTGAATTACGAACAATTGAAAAATGAAATTATAGAATATAGCAAAACGATCGGAATCGATAAAATCGGCTTTACTACAGCAAGCACCTTTGGCGAACTGAAAAATCGATTGCTTCGGCAGCAGGAATTAGGCTATCAATCTGGATTTGAAGAGCCCGACATTGAGAAAAGAGTGAACCCTTCATTATTAATGGAGCAACCGCGATCTATTATTTCGATAGCATTAGCATATCCATCCAAGACGAGTGAACGAGTCACCAGTAAAAAAGGAGAGAGACGTGGTCTTTTTTGTCGAGCTTCATGGGGCTTGGATTACCACATTATTTTAAAGGATCGGTTGAAAAAGCTAGAGGATTTTATTAAAGAAAAAGTACCTGAGGCAAAATGTAAATCGATGGTCGATACAGGTGAATTAGTTGACCGAGCTGTTGCGGAGCGAGCGGGTATTGGATGGAGTGGGAAAAACTGTGCGATTATCACTCCAGAATTCGGGTCCTACGTATATTTAGGTGAGATGATAACTAATCTCCCTTTTGCACCTGATGAACCAATGGAGGATCGATGTGGGGAGTGTAATAAATGTATTGAAGCATGTCCAACGGGAGCGTTAGTTCAAGGTGGTCAAATTAATGCTCAGCGCTGCATCGCCTTTTTGACACAGACAAAGGATTTCATTCCGGAAGAATTTCGCGATAAAATTGGCAATCGTCTCTATGGTTGTGATTCTTGTCAAACAGCTTGTCCAGAAAATAAAGGGAAAAACTATTATTTCCATGAAGAAATGACAGCTGACCCAAAGGTTGTTAAACCGCTATTAAAGCCAATCTTACATTTAAGCAATCGTAGTTTTAAAACAAGCTTCGGCCAACTTTCTGGTTCCTGGAGAGGGAAGAAGCCGATTCAACGGAATGCGATCATTGCCCTTGCCCATTTTAAGGATGAAACTGCTGTGGATGATTTAACGATTGTATTAAAGGAAGATTCAAGGCCAGTCATGAGAGGGACTGCCGCATGGGCACTTGGAAAAATCGGTGGAGAGAAAGCAGAGCAGGAGCTGCTTCAAGCGAAGGAAAAAGAAATGGATACTGAAGTGTTAACGGAGATTGAAAAAGGACTTCGATTATTACAAAATTAAAATTAGTTCTACTAAATACATGTCTCATGAGCATTTCATGAGACATGTATTAAAATTTGTTAACGAGTAAAACAAGTGTAGTGGTCTCGAATGTATTCGAATTATAATGAATCTTGCAAAAAAGTTGTACTTTATGTCATTAAATATCGGAATTTTTAGATTTTTAAACGTTGATTCTGTTAGATTGATAGTGTTACGATTCATTTGTAAGCGTTAACACCTATATAATCACCCGTTTTACTACTAGTGCTACATAAAATACAATTTATGAGGAGGAATTTTATGAGTCAACTTGCAGTAGGGTTAAAAGAAAAAGTAGAAAAATTTTTGAGTGGTAAGAAGAAGCTTTATATTAATGGAGAATTTGTTGAGAGTAAGTCTCAAAAAACGTTTGATACTTATAATCCAGCTACAGGGGAAGTACTCGCTAGTGTGTTTGAAGCAGAAGCAGAGGACATTGATCTTGCGGTAAAGGCTGCTCGCAAAGCATTTGATGAGGGCACTTGGTCAAAGTTGAGTGCTGCTGAACGTAGCAGATTAATGTATAAGCTTGCGGATCTAATGGAGGAGAACAGGGAAGAACTTGCCCAATTAGAAACGTTGGATAATGGGAAGCCAATTCGTGAAACAACGAATGCAGATATCCCGTTAGCTATTGAACATATGCGCTATTATGCTGGCTGGTCAACTAAAATTGTGGGACAGACCATTCCTGTTAACGGACCTTATTTCAATTATACTCGTCATGAAGCAGTAGGGGTGGTCGGACAAATTATTCCATGGAATTTTCCACTTCTAATGGCCATGTGGAAGCTTGGTGCAGCACTAGCAACTGGCTGTACGGTCGTTCTTAAACCAGCAGAGCAAACACCACTATCGGCGCTCTACTTAGCTGAACTAATTGATGAAGTTGGATTCCCAAAAGGGGTTGTCAATGTTGTTCCTGGCTTTGGAGAAACTGCTGGTCAACCATTAGTCGATCATCCATTAGTCGATAAAATTGCGTTTACTGGCTCAACTGAAGTAGGAAAGTTGATTATGTCAAATGCATCAAAAACATTGAAACGCGTTACTTTGGAACTAGGAGGGAAATCTCCAAACATTATTCTTCCTGATGCTGATTTAACCAAAGCGATCCCAGGTGCATTAAACGGAGTAATGTTTAATCAAGGACAAGTTTGCTGTGCAGGTTCTAGAGTATTTATCCAGAAAAAAGACTTTGATAATGTGGTAGCTGATATGGCTTCCCATGCACAAAAGATAAAACAAGGCGCAGGAATTCATGCGGATACAGAAATCGGGCCACTCGTGTCAAGTGAGCAACAAAATCGCGTACTTAACTATATTGAAAAAGGGCTTAGTGAAGGCGCCCAACTTTTAACTGGGGGTAACAAACCACAGGATCAAGGTTATTTTGTATCTCCAACCATTTTTGCTGATGTAAGAGATGAAATGACGATTGCAAAAGAAGAGATTTTTGGTCCAGTAATTGCAGCTATGCCATATGATGATATTGACGAGTTAATTAATCGAGCTAACAATAGTGAGTATGGTTTAGCGGCAGGTGTGTGGACGCGAGATGTTGCCAAAGCACACTACATCTCTAATAATCTTCGTGCAGGAACTGTTTGGGTGAACTGCTACAACGCATTTGACGCAGCTTCTCCGTTTGGTGGATATAAGCAATCGGGAATCGGACGTGAAATGGGATCCTACGCACTAAATAACTATACAGAAGTAAAAAGTGTTTGGATTGCTATGCAATAATGAAATGATTTATATGGAAGGAGCTCATTCGGTTGAGTTCCTTTTTTAATTTCTCTTTTCACATCTTTATTCATATATATGTTGTGAGAGGAGGGAGCAACATGAAGGAACAACTGCAAGAACATCTCATAAAGCGTGTGAATCAATGTGTAACGAACTCAAGGAATATCATATGTGAAAAAATGGAGAAGAAAAAAGAAAGCGTTTCGAATAGAAAAGGAGAGATCGTCAAGGTCCATGCGACCGGAAAAATCGATCATATATCAGAAGAAGCAGAGACTCCTAAAGCGTTCTATCGTGCCCATTTTCAATATGTAATCAATCATAAAGGCAATATATATGTCGAGGAAGAAGTGGAGGAACGGGTTGCCGAGTTTTATAAGGGGATTTTGATTGAGGATCACGAATTAAATGTTGAACAGCCTGATCATCGCGATGCTTTCACGATTGGTGAAGTGACCGAAGGGGATGAACGTGTTTATTTTAAATATGATCGACTGAAGGCCGTTAAATATGCTGAGCGATGGTGGAATGAGTTTAATCCTGCCTATAAAAAGTTTGAAGTTAATTGCACAAATTATATTTCACAATGTCTTCATGCTGGAGATGCTCCAATGGTTGGCTATCCTAATCGAAGTAATGGCTGGTGGATGCAAAATCAAAATTGGAGCTATACCTGGACGGTAGCTCATTCTTTCAGATGGTATTTGCCGAAAGCCAAAAGGGGCTTGAGGGCTGAGGAAGTGTCAGATCCAAGGCAATTAGAGCACGGGGATGTTATTTGTTATGATTTTCAAGGAGACGGCAGGTTTGATCATACAACAATTGTTACAGCAAAGGATGGAGATGGCATGCCCCTCGTCAATGCTAATACAGCAAATAGTCGAATGAGATACTGGGCGTATGAGGATTCGACAGCGTATACGCCCAATATTAAATATAAATTTCTTCATATAAAAGATGATTAAAGTTGAAATTTCTTCAATGGTAAAAAAATGATATAATACTCACAGAGTAAATTGTATGAGGAAGTGAATTTTGGTGGCAGTACATGTCGTTTTATATCAACCAGAGATACCAGCAAATACAGGGAATATTGCCCGTACTTGTGCAGCAACAGATACAACTCTCCATTTAATCCGCCCATTAGGATTTTCAACAGATGATAAAATGTTGAAACGTGCGGGATTAGATTATTGGGAATTTGTAAACATTGTCTATTATGATTCTTTAGATGAATTTTTTGAAAAGAATGCAGGGGGAGAGTTTTTCTATTTAACGAAATTTGGAACAAAGCCTCATTCATCATTTGATTATAGTCAGAAGGATCAAGACTATTATTTTCTATTTGGCAAAGAGACGACAGGTTTACCAAAAGATTTAATCCAGGAAAATCTGGATCGTTGTCTTCGTATCCCAATGAATGAAAATGTTCGCTCTTTAAATCTATCGAACACGGCGGCCATTTTGATTTATGAAGCATTAAGACAGCAAGATTATTTGCACTTGAAGTAGAATGGTCATTCATACTTGAAAAGCGGTCAGAGAAAATATCTCTGACCGCTTTTCAAGCATCTAGGCTCTTTTTAGGGAACAATTTTTTTGGTTTGCTAGCTCTGTACCATTGGAAACAGAAGATGAGGATCAGGATAATCTCCACTGTATCTCCTCCATAATACATGAGCATTGCTCCTTTTTCTGCCTGTGCTATCGGTACCCCTGCTGGTGGGTTAGTGAATATGTATTTTGATAGGATTCCATGGCTTGCTGAGGCAAGTACCAAAATCATCGTTCTATAAATATAGCTTGTTCTGTGTGGTGTAGGGTCAATATATACGATGGAAGCTGTAAAAAGATACCCTGCAAGAAATACATGAATGTGGACGAACAAATATAGAAATATATTATGATGCATAGCTGAATAAAGATCTGTTACGTAGAGAACCCATAAGCCTCCCATATTAAGTGTTAAAGTGACAATGGGATCACTAACTAGGCGTACTGGAATTGATTTTAGCAAGCTTGATAGTTGACGAGCTCGTTTTACATGAAGACTTCGCAGAAGGAGGGTCATAGGTGCAGATGTTACAATCAGAAGCGGCGCGATCATTCCTAAAAGTAAGTGTCCTAGCATATGCGCTGTAAAATCTGTGTGGGCAAGTTCTGCTAATGGACCTATAAATACCGTAGCGATACAAAGTATTCCTAATGCCCAAGAACTAGTACGGTATAATGGCCAACGTTTGTAGTGTTGATTGGATAGTAGGACAGCAAAAATATAGCCCACTATTAACAAGACAAATAGAATGGCAAGGATAGGGACATCGTAATTTGTGTTTTCATTGTGCATTTGTCGTTTTCTCTCCTAGTGACTTCTGTGTTTGTTTAATGAAGAGGAAGCCAATTAAGATAAGTAGAATCGCAATAATGTTCCAAATGAAGTCGTAGATAATAACATTTTCTACATACCGGATTTGGTGGATTCTCATTAATTTGTGCTGGATGGTCCCATCGTATAATTGGAATCCCCCTCCTCCAAGTAGCATGCCACCTATCCATCTTTTTAACACAAAAGCGTTTCTACGCTTTAAATCCGCCAGTAGGAATAGGCCACCAATGGTCGCAAACCAACTGAATGCGTGGAATAGACCGTCAGAAACTAAGCCAATAGAAAGTGAACTTTTATCATAAAAATGATGCCAATGTAGAATTTGGTGAAAAACAGCTTCATCAAAAAACGCCACCAATCCAAGACCAAAAAGACTCCCTGACCATAAGTTTCGACCCGATAAATTAGATTTAATAGACAATACTTTCTCCTCCATAAATGATTTATCTATATTTATGGACAATGTTAAGTGTATTTACACATTCCTTGAGAAGTCCTAATATTTGTATCTATTCCATATATTTGTTTGAATGAAAGTAGATCATGTTGAAAGTGAGGGTATGTTAATGAATCAAGTGATAGAGACAATCTTAAATCATCGTTCGATTCGAAAGTTTGAGGATAGGCCATTGACGAAGGAGCAAATTGAAGCGATTGTTGCTAGTGCACAGGCTGCCTCTACATCTAGCTTTATTCAAGCCTATTCCATTATTGGCGTAACGGATAAAGAGAAGAAAAAAAGATTAGCTGAGATCGCTGGACAGCAATCATATGTAGAGCATAATGGCCATTTCTTTGTATTCTGTGCAGATCTATATCGACATACGTTAATTGGAGAACTAGAAGGAAAGAATGTTGAACCTTCTATTGAAAGCACAGAAAAATTTATGGTGGCCCTCATTGACGCTGCCTTAGCTGCCCAAAATGCCTCCCTTGCAGCTGAATCAATGGGACTTGGAATTTGTTACATCGGAGGGATTCGCAATCAGTTAGATGAGGTTGTGAAACTATTAAAGACTCCAAAAAGAGTGATTCCTTTATTTGGTTTGGCAGTGGGTTATCCGGAAAAAATGTCTGGGCAAAAACCAAGATTACCTTTCAAGCATGTGTATCACGAAAATACGTATGAAGTAAATAAAGAAACCTATATAGAAGAACTGAATGAATATAATGAAATCATTCAAAAGTATTATTTAGAAAGAACAGGCGGTAATCGAAGCGATACATGGACAGAACAAATGGGGACGATGCTTGAAAAGCAATCCCGTATGTATATGAAGGAATTTGTGGAAGGGCAAAAATTGAAATTACGGTAATGAAAAAAGCTGCTGAACGCTTCAGCAGCTTTTTATATGTAGCAAAATTATTTATTCGCACCTGGCTTATCGTTGTAGCCAGCTGTGAAGATAGCTGATAGGAATGCAACCATAACCCCAAGAATTAGAATTAGTTTCACTTATGTATGCCCCCTTAAAATAAATTTTTATCATCAATAGTTGATCTCAAAAAATAACATATAGCCTTATTATAGCCTATTCAATTAAAAGTGTGAATGTTAAGTATGGATTTTTTTTGACAGGTCATTTTTCTGCTAGGTAAAGGGACTTTCTACAAGTGCGTTTACAAAACTCACTCTTGTTTACGCATGTTCGAATGATAGCTCGCATAGATTATATTAATCGTCTCTGATCAAGCTACAGGGGAGGGTCCTTATGGATATTTTAAAAAAAATTGAGATGCAAAGACACGAAGAAGAAAAGTTAAAATGGGAAGGAACTTTTGCAGAATATTTAGAGATTATTAAAGAACAGCCATGGGTTGCCCAGTCAGCACATTCCCGCGTTTACAATATGATAAAAGATGCAGGAGTAGAAAAAGTTGATGGGAAGAATCAATATCAATTTTTCAGTAACCAGCTGTTTGGGTTGGAAGAATCATTAGAGAAGTTAGTGGAGGAATATTTTCATCCAGCAGCAAAGCGACTAGACGTACGAAAAAGAATTCTATTATTAATGGGTCCTGTGAGTGGGGGTAAATCGACATTGGTCGCGATGCTGAAACGAGGTTTGGAGACGTATGCTCGGACAGATCGTGGTGCCATTTATGCGATTAAAGGCTGCCCCATGCACGAAGATCCATTACATTTAATTCCACATCATTTGCGTCAAGATTTCTTTGATGAATATGGAATCCGGATCGAAGGAAATCTTTCCCCTCTAAATACAATGCGTGTAGACAAGGAATATGGAGGACGGATTGAAGATGTAATTGTTGAAAGAATCTTCTTCTCAGAGGATAAACGAGTTGGGATTGGAACATTCAGTCCATCTGATCCAAAATCACAGGACATTGCCGATTTAACAGGAAGTATTGATTTCTCTACCATCGCTGAATATGGTTCAGAATCAGACCCTCGCGCGTATCGATTTGATGGGGAGTTAAACAAAGCAAACCGAGGGATGATGGAGTTTCAGGAAATGCTAAAATGTGATGAGAAATTTTTGTGGCATTTACTTTCATTAACACAGGAGGGTAATTTTAAAGCAGGTCGATTTGCGCTCATTTCTGCTGATGAGCTCATCGTGGCTCATACAAATGAAACGGAGTATCGTTCATTTATTTCGAATAAGAAAAACGAAGCCTTACATTCAAGGATTATCGTGATGCCTGTTCCATATAATTTAAAGGTCAGTCAAGAAGAGAAAATTTACGAAAAAATGATTGGAGAAAGTGATGTCTCCAATGTACACATCGCTCCGCATACGTTAAAGGTCGCCGCAATGTTCACGATTTTAACCCGATTAAAGGAACCGAAAAAAGGGGATATCGACCTTGTTAAGAAAATGAGACTATATGATGGTCAAAATGTTGAAGGCTTTAATTCTGCTGACGTAGAAGAACTGAAAAAGGAATACAATGATGAGGGAATGAGTGGAATCGATCCTCGTTATGTCATCAATCGTATTTCTTCAACCATTATTCGAAAAGAAATGACGTCCATTAATGCGTTAGATGTTTTACGGTCATTAAAAGAAGGTCTTGATCAACATCCTTCCATTACAGCCGAATTAAAAGAGCGCTACTTAAATTTCATATCTGTCGCTCGTAAAGAGTATGACGATATTGCTAAGAAAGAAGTGCAAAAAGCATTTGTGTATTCGTACGAAGAATCAGCAAAAACATTAATGGATAACTATTTGGATAATGTGGAAGCTTACTGCAACAAAAATAAGCTCCGTGATCCGTTAACTGGAGAAGAAATTAATCCAGATGAAAAGTTGATGCGCTCAATCGAGGAGCAAATCGGAATCTCTGAAAATGCGAAAAAAGCGTTCCGCGAAGAAATCTTAATACGTATTTCTGCTTATGCCCGAAAAGGCAGGAGATTCGACTACAACTCTCACGATCGTTTGCGCGAAGCGATCCAGAAAAAACTATTTGCCGACCTGAAGGATGTTGTGAAAATTACCACATCCACAAAAACACCAGATGAGCAGCAACTGAAGAAAGTCAATGAAGTGGTGGCCCGCTTAATTGATGAGCACGGCTACAATTCCACATCCGCAAATGAACTTTTACGCTACGTAGGAAGCTTACTAAATCGATAAAAATAGAAAACTGACAGAACAGCGCGTTCTGTCAGTTTTTTATATCTAATTTGGGGAGGGGGAGATCAAACTCAAGAGGTGCAAGAGGTGAAAGTGTACCTCATGAAAAATCTCTTGATTCCAAAAAAAGTATACAATAACAATACTTTGTCCTCATGCTCTAAAATTAACAAATAGCTTGTCCATTTTTATAGGCTATTTAGTTATTGTCGAAATAATTTGTAAATTATTTATCATTACTGCATAGGATAGAGTAATCACCAATTTACTTTTATGCCTGAGACACCCGAGATATTGTATGCAAGAAAGTAAAATTGTGTGAAAATTTTTATTCACTCTTTATTAAACACTAGAAACGAGCAGCAAGCTAATTGGGAGAGTTAACAGTGGTTTCTAAGGTGCACTTATAAGAACAAAAAAATAAGGAGGGGTTAAAATGACTGATGCTAACAATCATCAATTTGTGATTTCGAAGGAAGATTGGTCCCTCCACCGCAAAGGCCACGATGATCAAACACGTCATCAGGAAAAAGTTCAAGAAGCGATTCGAAACAATTTACCCGACCTCATAACAGAAGAAAATATTGTCATGTCAAATGGTCGAGAAGTGGTTAAAATACCGATTCGTTCATTGGATGAATATAAAATTCGCTACAACTATGATAAGAACAAACATGTTGGCCAAGGTGATGGGGACAGTCAAGTTGGTGACGTCGTTGCGCGTGATGGTTCAAGTGACCAAAAAGGACCTGGAAAAGGTCAAGGTGCAGGAGACCAAGCTGGTGAAGATTATTTTGAGGCGGAAGTATCATTAATGGATATTGAAGAGGCACTGTTTAAGGAACTCGAGCTTCCGAATCTGAAAAGAAAAGAGCAAGATAATATCGTCGTCGAGCATATTGAGTTTAACGATATTCGGAAAACAGGTCTAATGGGGAATATTGATAAGAAACGAACAATGATGACTGCTTTTAAGCGGAATGCGATGACAGGAAAGGCTAGCTTTCATCCGATTTATCAAGAAGATTTGAAATTTAAAACTTGGAACGAGGTTGTAAAACCAGATTCCAAAGCGGTTGTCCTTGCCATGATGGACACCAGTGGTTCGATGGGGATTTGGGAAAAGTATATGGCACGTAGTTTCTTTTTCTGGATGACCCGATTTTTAAGAACGAAATATGAAAAGGTTGAAATTGAGTTTATTGCACATCACACAGAGGCTAAAGTGGTGAGTGAGGAAGACTTTTTCTCGAAAGGGGAAAGTGGAGGAACGATTTGTTCATCTGCCTATCGAAAAGCGTTGGAGTTAATTGAAGAGAAGTATAATCCGACAAGATATAATATCTATCCTTTCCATTTTTCAGACGGGGATAATTTAACCTCCGATAACGCAAGATGTGTCAAGCTTGTTGAGCAAATCATGAAGGTGTCCAATATGTTTGGATACGGAGAAGTAAATCAGTATAACCGTTCATCATCTCTCCAAAGTGCCTTTAAAAATATCAAGGATGAGAAGTTTTGTTCGTATGTATTACGACAAAAAGCTGATATATTCCATTCTCTGAGGTCCTTTTTTAAGAAACAAGATATAGATAAAGCTTCTGCTTCATAGTTAAAAGCCCTTACTCAATGAGTAAGGGCTTTGTTTAATCATCTTCACACATATTTCATTTTCCTATCTTATATCTTTGTATATAACTTAATTTCAAATTGGTCTTTCTTAATCCACTCTTTTTTTCTTAGATAAGTAGCTCTTTCAATCACCGATTTTAATAGCTTGTTTTTCTTTTCAATGTCCTCGGTCGAGTAATAGGCTTCTAGTACGTTTTTAATTTTAGGAATGAATTCATTGTTTGCCTGCTGCCGTTTTCTCTCCTGGTTAATGTCATTCTCAATTCCCTCGATCTTTTTCTCCAAATCATTCAGTTTTTCTTTTACAACTTGCTGCCGTTGCAAAAATGTCTGTATATCATAGAATCCTTTTTCCAAAAGGTCATGAATGTTGTCATTTTGTTTATTTACTTCAGTTTTTTCTTTAATGAGTTCTTGAAGAGCCTTTTCTTTGGATTTAATAGATGTATTAACTTTCTTTTTAACTCTATTAGGAAGCTCAAATTGCTCGATGAAGCTTTCCAATGATAATAGTATTCTTTGTTCCACAAGAGTAAAATTACAGCCTTTCTGAACGCCTTTGCATGTATGATTAAAGCAACGTAATGCTTTATCAGGTCTATCCTTTCGGGGTTGCATTACAATAGCTTTACCGCAAATCTCACAAAATAGTAATCCAGCTAGAGGATTTGATAGAGTCTTTCCATTTCTGACATGAGGCCTCCACCGAGCTGTCATTTTTTCATTAGCTAGTTCGAATAATTCATTACTTACAATGGGTTCATGGGCATCTTCACTAATATTCCATTGTTCAGGAGGGAGTTTAGTTTTTTTATACTTACCATTTATCTTAGTGTACTTTACTTTCCCCCATATGATTTTCCCGATATACGCTTCGTTTCTGATGATTTCACGGACTGTACTTCCATCCCAGTTTTCACTTCTTTCCGGAGGAGATATATTCAACCTATCTAATTCTTCTGCAATGGCCCTTCTTCCAGAACCAGAAGCAGCTTTATTAAATATCATTTCAACTACCCAACTTTTATCAGGGTCAGGATGAAGTTTTAAATTGTCATCTCTTAAATAGCCGTAAGGAGGCTTACGTGATATAGATTTGCCTTCTCTTGCTGATTGCCTTCTTCCACGCTGCATCCTTTTTGTAATGGCTTTTAATTCTTCACGTGCGATAAGAGACTTTATACTAAAATTTAACTCTTGATTATCGTCTTGAGGATTTATGATTTCTGTAGGAGTAACAATAAGAGTTTCAGAGTTTTTAAATATTCGATAAATTGTTCCCTGGTCAACCATATCGCCACGACCTAAACGATCTAAATCCATGACGAGAACAGCATCAACTTCACCATTTTCAACAATTCTAAGTAACTTTTGCATTTGAGGTCGTTCTGAAATATATTCTCCAGATTCAACTTCTGGAAGTATATCAATAATATTTATTTTCTTTACTCTAGCAAATTCAAGGAGCTGCATTCGATGACGTTCTAAAGTATCAAAGTGATTTCCTTGTTCAGCAGCCTTTTTTTCCTCATCCAAGTCTTTTCTACTCTTCCTAAGATATGTGAGAGCGTTCAGATATTCGAGCATAAAATCACCCCTTTAAAACATTATATGCTTTTTTTGGCCGAGCATTTCTGTAAATATGATCCACACGATACTGACAAATGTCTTCTGATATTTTAAATGTATTAGACAGTTCACTTATTAAAGTGGGACTTTTAAAATCAAAAAATTTTAGCATATGAAAAGGAAGCGCTGCATAACGAGCAAAATGATTAGCATCCCATTCCTGGATCTCACGAAATGCAGTAGGCATTATTTTATATTGGTAAATGGAATGTCTTAGGATATGGCATAACTCATGATAAAAGATTTCCCTCTGTTTTTTTTTATCCAAGTATTTGTTAATGTTTATAAGTTTGAAATTTCCTTCATCTCTTGCAAAACTACGCTTGTCTGAATAGGTCAAATGAATTCCTAACATTTTAGCGATCTTTCTTTCTTCAATGTCTTCTGGATTATATATCCCTATAGATTTATATAAACGGGATACCCATTTATCTAGAGGAAAAGGATAATAAGTATGGGACAAAAGAATCACCTCGTAAACATTATAGGAACAAATGTTCCTGTTTTCAATAGTAAAAAAAGACCAGAGGAATTCTGGTCTTACTCAACTACTCATTTTAAGTTGTTCTTTTCTCCATTTACCAATTTTTTCAGCGACTTGCAGTCCGTTCCATGTGTCCATCCTAGTTGATTCAGCAAATTCTTTTGCTTTTGTTGTGAAAAAGCTAGTGGTAATAAAAAGAGTTCTAGGACATTTGTAAAATCTCTTACCGCCCTCAAGTTTTATCAAATCAGCATTGCCTATTCCATTCTTGGATCTCTTACATTGTACTGCAATTTTCAAACCATCTTTTGGATCGGTAATAACTAGATCTACTCCATGGTCACCTGTTTTTGGTGTAGTCTCAGGTTTATACCCTTTATCATCAAAATACATAAATACTAATCTTTCGAATTCTTCACCTTTCAAAGAATCAATGTCTGCTGTAAGTAGTTCTTTATCAGAGTGTACTTTTCTACTTTTTGATGAACTATTGGATTCAATCTTATCTGTGGAATTTTGTGTAGTTTTGTTGGTAGATTTAGATTTTGAAGGTAATCCAGTATATTGATTTTTATGTTTGTTTTCTTTTTTTCTCATATCAGGAACATATCTTACCGCAATATTTCCAAATATTATTCCTCCGAGCAATATTCCACCTAAAAGGAAATAATTAGTTACCCCATTCATTATGAGTAAAATTACTATCGACAAAATAGGAAACATTACAAAGACTTGGTAGACCTGATTCTGTCGTTCCTTTCTCGAAAGTTTCCTACTCATTATTTACTCTCCTGATTTGATTTCCATTTTACATACTCAATATGTCTTTTAATATCCTCGATTTCCTCTTCTGTAAGTCCTTCCATGTCAAAAAAGTAGAGATTACCCTTTTCTTCATTTACTGAGTCTTTGCCTCTTAGTAAATATTCAACTGACACTTCGTAAAGGTCTGCTAGTTTTATCAATGTATCATAATCAGGTTTTCGATCACCTGATTCATAGCTTGACAAAGTATTGTTTTTAATACCAATTTTTATGGCAGCATCTTTTTGTCTTAAATCTTTTTTCTCTCTAACTGCTTTTAATCTCTCATGAAATTCCATGATATTCACCTCTTTAAAGAATTTTAACATTATTTCTCTATATGCGAAAAAATATTCACAAATCGAGAAATTATATGTTGACTTTCTCGTAATGTGAACATATACTATGAATATAGTTGAGTTCACGTTTTGAGAACTAGAAGGAGGATAGATAAAATGCAAAATAAATTTGGAAATAACATCAAAGAAATTCGTAGTTCAAAAGGTTTAACTCAGGCATATGTATCAAGAAAGCTAGGGTATAAATCTACATCCATGTTGAGTGAGATAGAATCTGGTAAAAAAGGTCTTGATGCTGAAAAAGTTCCTTTATTAGCTGAAATACTAGGTGTTCAAATTAATGAGTTGTTTAGTTAATATTTTTTTAAGCTTTTTGTTCACGATATGAGAATTTATTAAAAGGAGATGTATTTTATGTCCAACACAATACCAGCAACATTACTCAATGATTGATATTGGGGTTCATTAATTTACTTATTCAAAAATCACTACAAATTAACCGAATGTTTCAATACCCGATTTTTTGATATGAAGGCTGAAACAATTAAAATTCAAACTTTAAAAAAACATGCAGGTCCCTGGTCTTCATCAGAAAAAGTAATGCTGAATTTAGCACTTCATCTTTTTAACGAAAGATACAAATTTACTCTTTCGGACCTGGATTGTCTTGATGACAATAATCGAAAGCTTGCATTTGAAGCAATGAGAATACGTTTCAGAAATTATTAGGGCAGTCCAATTGCTTTTAAAACATATATATAAGTAAGGAGGGATTAACTTGCCAAAAGAATACACCTATGGAAATTCAAAAGTGATTGTTTTTTCCCCATTAACTGAAATGACAAAAGAGGAACAGAAGACTTTTTTTCAAGACGAATGGAAAAAAGGAAACACTATCCTCAGAGAGATTGCTCAAGCAGCTCACGATTGTTTACTCGATAGATATATAGAGGAAAAGCAAGCATAAAAACCCCCTATTATAACAATACCACTAAAAAGGAGTCGGAATTGTCGAAATGTGCCAATTACCCGTTGCAAATGTCGAAGAAAGAGACATTATATCAAAAGCTAAAAACACTGTTCATTATCTATTCGACGCTATTTGTCAGGAAGATTTTGAGTCTGCTCAATTGGAACTATCAGAATTGAATTTTGTGATTAAAAGATTAGCAGATATACAGAAAAAGAGAGAGAGAAGAGAATTACTTGTGGCCATCGTTGCAGATATGCAGAAGAGGGGGATCAATATCGACTTCGCCCAAAGGGCTTCTTTTTTGAAAATAGCTGCGAAAAATGCTGTGGAAATTAATCAAAAATACTCAAAAATACACAAAAAAAGGCAGCAAGCGTAGAGCTCACTGCAAAAAATGTCTTTTGTAAATACACACATACAGTTTACCAGAAATAAAACTGAAAGGAAAGAGTCGATGCTAGTTACTCAAACAGAAAAAGGGGATTCAGTCGTCCTAGAACGGCTTTTCCCTTCTAGTCCAATAAAGATAATTAAACTCTTAGGTTTTTCTTCTTTCAATAAAGAACAGGATTACAACAAAAGATATACAGCTGCAAAACGGCCATTTATGAAGGGATGGCAACAGAGGGATAAGCCTGGTCTTTCTGCGAGCGAATCAGATTCGTGGATTCGAGAAGGTGGTTGGACAGGACTTGTTATTCCTAACGATTACATCGTCCTTGATATTGACGATCAGCTAGAAGGTGAGTTAATTTATAAAGCTTTAAGAAAGGACCAACTCAACTTTCATGCAATTAAAACAGTAAATGGATATCAATTCATTTTTAAAGATAATGGACGAATAAAAATCCAGAATGCTGCTGTTTTAATGGCTTGTGGGAGTGTTGGTGATTACCGTTTATCTGATAAGGGACAAATTGTTTTACCATCCATTAATACAAAAGGTAGGGAATGGATCAAAATTGCTGAGGGTGAATTATCTGAGCTCCCAATTTTTTTTGACAAACTAAAAATATTGAACAAAGAAGATCGTCCCTTTCCTGTCCCACTCAATGAAGGGGGAAGAAATAACGCTCTTTACAAGCACACTTGCCGATTGGTTGAATTTGGCTATAGTGCTGATGAAATTCACGAGATTGTTAGTTTTACAAATAAGCATCTTCTAATTCCACAACTAGAGCATAGAGAGTTTATTGCAACATTTAATAGTGCGCTAAATCAAAAGCCAAGTGGTAAGAACTATGGAGAGCCACCCGTTAAGAATGTTCCGCAGTATACATCTCCGAAAGAGTCTAAATTTAACCTTACTGAAATGGGAAACGCAGAAAGACTTGTCCATAAAAACGGTCAGAACTTGCGTTTTTGCATAGAATTTGAGGAATGGCTGCTGTGGAACGGCAGCACTTGGATTGAGGATAAGAAACGACAAATTGAACGAATTGCTATTAAAACTTTCAGAGAAATGTACGGGGAAGCATCTAAGGAAGAAGACATGGATAGAAGAAGCCAAATCGTTAAATGGGCTCAGTCCAGTGAAAAGAGTTCAGTCTTTTTAAATAGTATTGCTAGAGCGCAAGCTATGCTGCCATTAAGTCAGGACGAGCTTAATAAAGATGGATACTTGCTAAATTGTAAGAATGGTGTTGTTAATCTTAGAACTGGAGAACTTCAATCACATGAAAGAAACCTTCTAATGACTAAAAACACACATATAAGCTATGATGCATCAGCTACATGTCCAACATGGATAGCGTTTCTTGAAAGTATTATGAAGGATGAAAAAGACGAAGTAAAACATGAACTTATCAATTTTTTACAAAAAGCAATCGGCTATACCCTTACTGGAGACACAAGTGAACAAGTAGCATTTTTCCTTTGGGGAACCGGAAGAAACGGAAAATCTACTTTTATCAATATTGTCAAAGAAATACTTGGAGATTACGGAAAGCAAACAAATAGTGACACTTTTACATCAAAAATGAACGATAACGGCATTAATAATGACGTTGCTCGCTTATATGGTGCTCGTTTCGTGTCAGCCGTTGAATCGGAAGATAGTCAAAAGCTTTCAGAATCGTTGATTAAGCAGCTAACAGGTGGAGAGCCCATTACAGCACGTTTTTTACGAAAAGAATTCTTTGAATTCACTCCTGAATTTAAGATTTTCTTTACCACCAATCATAAGCCCATTGTTAAAGGGGACGATGAAGGGATCTGGAGAAGGATTCGACTTGTCCCATTTACTCACACAGTTCCGAAAGAAAATGTGGACAAGCATTTACCAGAGAAGTTAAGGGCAGAATTGCCAGGGATTTTACGTTGGGCTGTTGAGGGCTGCATGAAGTGGCAGCAAGAAGGACTAGGAGAACCAGAAGAAGTGAAGGCAGCGACAGACGAATATAAAGAAGAAATGGATCTTCTATCAAACTTTTTGGATGAATGCTGTGTAATTATGCCAGCTGCTAAAGTTGTTGTGAGTGAAATTCACAAGGTATACATGAAGTGGGCCGAGGAAAACGGAGAATATCCAATGAAACAAAGAGCTTTCAGCAGTCGATTACAGATGCGCGGTTTTTCGAAACGTAAGTCAACAGGCAATCGAACATTCTTTTTTGGCATCGGTTTAATTGCTGATTATAATGACGAGTTACCTAATAGTTACCTAGTTACTCAAAGTGACCCGTTTTCTAGTAAAGCTCCTATAGAGAAAAATTTTGAGACGAACCTAGAAACTGCATCACTTTCGGTAACTTTTGATACAAAAAGTAACTCTAGGGTAATAGAGGAGGAGATTTAATGATTAATCAACTTCTTAACACAATGTATAACTTAAATATAAAAATAAAAGAAAAAGATAATAAAACTAAGCTTATTTATGAACATGGATTGATTGATGATGGTATTAAAGAACAAATTAAGCTGAATAAAAAAGAACTCCTTCAATGGATAGATGAAAATGAAACTGCTAGAAAGATAGGTTTTCTTGTCTATAATCATGGACAACTCTATGAGTATCGGTTCGGAAGGGGCTCATACCTCTTTGTAGAGCGCCTTCCGAATGGCAAGGCATCATCCTGGAGAGAAAATTATAAGGAAGGCGATAGGAAGGCTTATAGGACGAAATCAATAGTTCAGAACGTTCCTTTCGAAAGGGCTTTTGAAGAAGCAGCTAGCTTTATAGATTGGCTCAATAAAAAAAGAGGGAAGAAAGTGGGGTGATCCAGTGAGTGTCACAGAACAATCAATTCATAGTTTTAAAGAAAAATTAATCCTAATGCTACTCGATTTAGGTTATACCAAATTATCGGATGGTAGGCAGCTGTATGAGCTTTCTGTAGAGGAATTAAAAAAATTGTATTGTGGAGGGGGAAAGAAGAATGCGACTAGCGCAAATCAATGAGGATGAAAGAGCAATTTATTATCTTGAAGTTGAACCCGAGTACGTTGTTCCAGAAGAGGGGAAGGGACAAGATGATGCTGTCTCTTTTGTTATGTTCCAAGACAACGAGAATGGCCATGAAATCGACGCTGTAGTTACGATAAGTGTAGAGGATGCGAGAGTGTTCGCTGCAGAAATATTAAAAGTGTGTGTTCAAATTGAATAGATTAATCGATACAGTAACGAAATGCAACACCACTAAAAAGGAGTGCATATAGAATGGGCAAAATTTTGAGATTTAAAAAGAACCAACTCTAAGGGATTTAGAAGGATTAAAGGTTAATGGGGCATCTTTTAATAATGGGAAAGGTTATTTTACAGATGAGACTATCGCAATGGATATTCCTAACACTTTCCGTTTTTCTACCAAACTAGAAATTTTCACACACAAAGATCACAATGAAATTGATTTGATCATGACGCAATTCTTAACTAGAGGTCCTGAATATTGGGAAATGGAAGAGGCGTTTGGACGAATAGAATTTAAAAATCCAGACATCGAAGAACAAATAAAACAACTATGTGAAGAGTTATTAAAAAGAGATTTAGTCTATTGGACAGAGTAATCTTAATTAATGTTTTAAGCAACCAGTTTCACAAAAGAACCAAACTGTGAAGGAGTGAATCGGATGAAAGAACAACCTATTATCCTACCAACAGAAGGAAAAACATATAGGATACACCAATTAAAAACCGTGGAACCGTACTTTTCAGAAGTGAAAAACGGCAATAAAACCTTTGAAGTAAGAAAGTTTGATAGAGACTATCAAATAGGGGACTTTTTAGATTTAGTCCATTATGACCCTCAAACAAAACAACTAGGGAAACGGATTCATAAATTGGTTACTTATATGCTTACTGATAAGCCTTATGTGCCTGACGGATATGTGATTTTAGGAATAGTTGATGACAATATAATGATTCAACATTAACGAACATTCCGAACATTTAGCGAAACAAATTGATAGTTGTGTTGATTAGATGTAGAAGGGAGAATGACACGAGTGGGATATTTAAGCCAAGTGCGAGCAGGTGGAAAACAATACATTTATCTGACTGAATATTGTGGAAATCAAGAGTTCTCTACTAAGAAAGAGATACATGTTTTTTCTTTTGGTAATAGTCGAATAGCAATTTTGAAGATGAAAAGATGGTTAAATATGTTTGAAAAAGAGTTTCCACATGAATTGATAAAACTTGGATATACGGAGGATGACCTAAAAAATTGGATAAAAACACTAGAAAGTGGAATCACAAAAAATGGAAGGGAATTTAATGTAGAAACTGGAAAACGTGCGATATATTAATATAAATATATATTAATAAAATCACGACTCGATAAGGGATAAGAATGAAAAAAATTTTAAAGCAAGGTAGAAGAGAGAGTTAGAACCATTTAAAAGGGAAATGAGGAAAAATGTACTTTTTTCTTTCATTTCCCTTTTAACGTATCCCAAAATTTTTTTTGGGATACAAGTGTTGGGGAAAAGACTTTATATTGATTTCAAGAGGTGATCATTGTATGGAGCCAGAGACAGTTAATTCAAATCCTACAGTTGAGAATCAAGATATTATTTCGGATTTTACACCTCAAGTAGTTGTCCCTGTTGAAATCAGAGATATGACTCGTTTCGAAAATGAAAAGGGAAAAATCAACATAATTCATGAGATTACAATAGGTGATTTGCTAGTATCGACCTCATTAATTGCAATCCTAATATTCCTGGTACTAAGCCGAATTATTAGGAGGTAACAAAAAATGTATGATGTTTTCAATCAGACACCAAAAGACATTATCTTCACGTACATTGTGTTTTTTGCAGCTTGCGCTATTACTTTTCCGATTTTTAGTCTGATAGTAACGGCAGCCACAGCATGGCGGGACAAGCGCAAGGGGGTTGATTAAGTGGAAATAGGCGGACTCATGGCTTACGCATTCAGCTATTTTCTTGGCAATCCAGACATAATGACCGCCTTAATCACCTGGGCGATTCTAGTAACCCTATCATTAACGGTCATCGAATTTAGAAGAAAATGAAAGGGGCTAGTAAATTGTGAATTTATCGGGTGTGTGGGATTGGACTTTCTTTTGGGAATCATTCGGATTCTTGCTAAGAACAGCAGCAAACTTTGTTATGATAATCGTCGCTATAATCGCTGTGGGATTACTAATCACAGTTATTATCAAAGCTGTAAAGGCAAGTAGAAGTTCATGAGCATGAATTTTTTTACAGAAGCTAGAATGATGGAGTTTTGGGGATATGTGAAAACGATACTCACGTCAGCTTCTCCTATGGTCATGTTGATGTTTGCCTTAATCGCTGTGGGATTCACCATCGGCATCATCATTCGAATTTTTAAAGAGGCTAGAAAAGATGATGACGAAGACGATTACGAAATAAAGCATTATTAAATTGTTAATCATCGAGGAAACTCGATATTATAAAAACTCTTTGCATAAAGGAGGAAAAT
Organism: Robertmurraya phoenicis; assembly: GCF_047302285.1. Classification (GTDB taxonomy): domain Bacteria; phylum Bacillota; class Bacilli; order Bacillales; family Cytobacillaceae; genus Robertmurraya. Next base: position 3,618,554 of record NZ_CP154845.1, on the reverse strand, counting down.
GAAAATTATGGAGGGATCTAATTTGGTAGATTTAACAGGAATTACATTGCCATTTACGGTGAATGACATGGTTACAGCAGGTATGGCACTTCTTGGAGTTGTAGGAGCATTCGTACTTCTAGGTTTAGCTTTCCGATTTGTACCAAAAATCATCACAGTTATTTTTTCAGCTTTCCGTAGTGGTAGTGGCGGAAGAGCCTAATAGCCTAATATCTTTTGTAAAAAAGGGGGGAAGAGTGCGAAACGCTCTTTCCCCCTTTTTTATAGGAAAGCGTGGTATAAGTCATGTTGAAAAAAAGCATAATTTCCCTTTTTTTTATGGCTGTTTTATACTTCGTGGTTACTCCATCTACATTCGCGATTGTGATGTATGAGAGAACAGGTTCGATATTTCAAGAGGATCCTCATTATCAAGCTAGTGAAGATCGCTATATTATCCATTTTGATGATACCAATGTTTATCGTGTATGGCTCGCAGGATATAGCGACAGCAGCTATTCTACAATTATTGCGGAAAGTGATATAGATGGTGGTAATTTTACGGGGTTATCGTATTTTTCGTGTAAAACATATTATCGATCAGTTTATTATGACCGGTCAGGGAACGTGCTTGGAACACTTAAATTCTATTCGGACGAGGTACAAAATGAATCATGTATGAGTGGGGTTGAACCTAACGATCCATCTCCAGAAGAAGGATGTGACTCATGCGCAGTTTTTGAATGTCCTAATTGGTCAATCTACATGGGTAAGCTTGATGAAATAAAGAACGCTATTCCTCCTGCTCCGAATTGGCAGCAAGTAGCTAACACCTTTAGAGATACTATTGTACCTAGTTTAATAGGTGATTTAGGAAATTTATTAGGGTCAGCTCCTAACCCACCATCACCACCATCTAGTCTAGGTGGAATAGATGATAGAGGATTTAAGGATTCAGCCCCACAGGGAAACGAAGCTCCCGGGCTAGGAGATACAGATTACAGCAAAATAAAAGACGAAGCTCCAAAAATACCAGAAACACCAGATACATCTGATGGTTTTACGATCATGGATCCAGTCGATAATTTACCATCACAAGATGAGTTTAAGGACAATGTTCCGAAAGACGAGGATAACTTCGCACCCCCACCACCAAAAGATAATGAAGAGGACGCCCCCGTTCCAGAGGACGAAACGGGGGATGCTCCAATACCAGAAGATGATGGAGCAAGTGCACCGATGCCAGAGGATAACATAGGAACGGCACCCGTTCCAGAAGATCAAGGCGGTCAGGCTCCAACACCAGGGGATGGTGGGAGTTATAGTCCACCTATTCCTGGGGGAAGTGGTAGTGATGATGAAAGTGGTCCCCCTGTTCCAGGTGATAATGGAGGGAGTTGGAGTCCGCCAATGCCTGGAAACAATGAGTGGAATCCACCAATACCAGGAGGGGATGATGGAAGTCCTCCAATACCAGGGAATCCAATGTAGAAATAGGAGGGAGATATGATGAAAAAATTACTTGCAGCATTTATTGCATTGGCAGCCTTTTTAATAATTCCTGCTGCTGCAAGTGCCTCAAATTATGGGTTTAAGCAAGGTGATTATGTAGAACTAAATGGTTATGTATTTAAGGTTTTAAATCCTTCAACAGACTATCTATTTTATGATGGATATTTAGAAAATAGAAGATTCTCTAGTGCTTCTGATTTATACGATCCTTCTAATTCTTCTAATGTTGGTTATTATCTAAACCAAACTTTTTTGAGTAATTTGGGTGAAATATCTAGTTTTGTAGCTAATAAAAGTTGGGAAATAAAAGATACAGATAATGTATTTAAAAAAACAGTGACTACCAAAATAGGACTGTTATCAGCTAGTGAGTGGGGAACATACAAAGGAACGGTTTTACCTAACCCAATTTATGAATTTTGGACTTTAACCCCAAGGGGAAAAGGGGGGAGCGTTATAGCTATCACAACGCAAGGCTACAATGGTGTTTATGCTCCTACTACCAGCGTGAGCGTAAGACCTTCCTTATACTTAATGCCTGGATTACTTAAAGTAGGAACAGGGACAAAATCAGACCCCTATATATTGTCTACAGAGGAAATTATCAAGTTGTCTGATGTTAAAAATTTGTCTCTGTTAAAAACCTTACCTGCTGAAATAACTATCAGTTGGAAAAATCCAGAGGAATCTATTTTTTCGTATTTAAATATTTATAAAAACGGGGAATTAGTAGAAACAAATTTTACTGGAGAGACCTATACTTTTAAAGAATTGAGCCCATCTCAAGAATATAATTTCACTATAAAAGCCGTTGATAGTGAAGGAGAAGAAACATACGGACAATCTATAAAAGTATCTACTGATGATGTTCCTTTAGTTCCAGAAGTAAATAACTTAAATGCAAATGCAAAACATGACAGAGTAAATCTTTCCTGGAGCAATCCGCAAAGTGAGTTTTTTAATCATGTAAAGATTTATAGAAAAGTAGATGAGAGTGAACAAGAAACAACGGAAACAAGCTTTATGAATCTATTTAAGCCCATGACAGCGTATGCAGCCGAAAATGAAGATTTTAGCCCTATGTTCGAAACGAATGGAACGTACTGGAACGACCTTACAGTTGAGCCAGAAACGACATACAGTTACAAAATGACTACGGTTAATATAGCTGATGCCGAATCAGAGGGAACGGTTATACAAGCTACGACATTGGAAGAACCAGAACCTGAATTAGTGGGAGGAGTTTACACAGAGGATGAAAATGGAGACTTTCTTTATACCTGGTCACAGCCAACAACAGGAAAAGTAAAAGTACTAATTGATGGACAGGAATATAGAACGGTGGATGCAGAGTTAAAAGAAATTCTAATTCCAAAAGATTCCATGAAGTATGACATTTTCGATAATCCTAAAGTAACTTTAATACCTATTTCGGATTCTGGGAAAGAAGGAAGTCCGATAAAACCGCCTGATAGTAGTGGAGGGGTGAGTATTGGTAATGCGAAGCTACCATTCACAGCTAAAGATATGGTAACAGCAGGAATGAGTTTAGTTGGTTTGGTTGCAGCCTTCATACTCTTAGCTTTAGCTTTTCGATTTGTGCCGAAAGTCATCAATACAATTTACTCATCATTTAGAAGTGGTGGAAGTAATAGCAGCACCAAAGAGAAGGTAACAGAACGGGAACCACGAACAAGAAGGGGAGGCTAATAATCAATGAATACAGAATTTATACAGACGATTATTGAGATTGTGTTTAAGGGGAATATGCTTTTCCTTTCCCCTTTCCTCTTACTCTTGATGGGAATAGTGTTCAGTGAAGAATTGATTGGATTAATTCATTCCGCCTTTGATGGTTCTCCAGGAGGACGAAGGAGGCGCTATTAATGGGGATTGTCGGCGACGCATTCGGAAAATTATTTAGTGTTATATGGTCCGTTATCGTATGGATTGGGAACTTAATCAAAAATCTTTTTCAAGGGTTAGTTGATATATTAGTAGCTTTTTTTACGGCGATTTATGAAGTTATCGAAGGGCTTTTATATCTCCTTTATATGATAGGTGTACTTGCTGCTAAACTCTTCTTGGTTTTGTTCGAAGCGTTAAAAGTCTTATGGTCTTTAATCGTTGGACTCGGAAGGACGTTAGGAAGCTTAGTTTACTCACCGAGAGGAAGTGGTGGTCATGGATATAGCGAATTGATGGGGCGTCTCTTTGATTATGCCGACGTATTTTCGCTCAATAGTTTCGCTGTCATTATGAGTTTTGGAATTTGGTTTGCAACAGCAATAAGTGCAATTAAATTAATATCATCTATTCGGGTAGGTGGTGATTAAGTGGGTATAAAGGATACGATTATAAGCTTTATTAATAAGATTTTCCAGCCGCCAATTGAGGTTTTGGAACTTGCAATCGAACGGCTGCAATCCATACAAATGATTAACGCGCAAGGAATTGACATAGGGAAATATTTTAGTGTACTAGGTGATTTACCGTCCTCATGGCAAATGGTAGTCACTTCTCTTTTAGCTAGTGTCGTGCTACTGGTTACACTATTAATCTTTCGATCGGTTATGCGCATGTACTATTCGATTAAAGATGGAGTTAAGTGGTGGTAAAAAAAGGAGGTTTTTAATATGGCAGAAGCATTTGTATACATGTATGTAGTTGGAGCAGGAACGGCTGGAGGAGTCGCAACAGTTGTTTTCCTCGCTTGGAAGGTTTATCAAAAGTCAAATAATAAAAAGCCAAAACAAAAAAAGGTGGGTTACTAGAATGGGATTTCTAAAACGTAAAGAAGATGATGAGTATTTATTTGAAACCACGGATCTTTTGATCGTATTTGATGATGATAAAAAAATAAGTGATATTCACAGGGTTACGGCAATCGAGGAAGATGCGGTGATTGTGGCGGGAACTTGTAAAGTCCCCCTGGAAGATTGCGAAATTACAACAGGTAAAGAAGGACGAAACTTTTTTTACAGAGCCCCTAGTCAATCGATAAGAGAAACAGAACGGCTTGCAAGATTAGAAATGAGCATGGTACTAGAACAAGTGACTGCTTATAGACCGCCAGTTCCACCGAATAATCTCGACGGTACGAAGATTTTTCTTTTCGGTCTAGTATTTGTAGCTTTTATTGTGATGGGTATTACGAGCTGTGCGAACTAATGCTTGAGAAACGTCCTACAGCGAAATTAAATTTGTTATATCAAGGAGTTGTCCACTAAATGCAAGAGAATAACGTACCTATTTATTCAAATAATGCCGAGAAGCTGCAAAGTGCGATTGGTGACGATCTATTTCCTCAGGTTGCTCATATATCAGATATAAAACAGGTAATAGAAGAAATGACAAAGCTCTCTCAAAATTTGAGAGAGCCACAAATGAAAGCTTTAATTTTATTAGAAAAGATGGGTGAAAATAAATACCTTCATCCAAATGGAAATCCCTATAAAGGATTGTATGATTACATTCTCAATGATGGTAAAACTCATATAGCTGATCCGAATTACTATTTAGATACGATTGAAGCTTTAATACCTAAACCTCCGAAGCCTATTGTATTGGCAGAAAAGGGGGTTAAGAAGTAATGGAAAATAAAATCACAGGTAAACAAGGAACTGGGAAAACATCAGCTCTTCCCGTTATCGAAGAGTACTGGAGAAGAATATTAGAAAAAGAAGGTAAAAAGGAGGACGGAAAATAATGGCCCATCACTTTTTTGTCCAGGGATCACTTGGAGCAGGCAAAACTCTCCTTGCTTCCATTCTAGCGCATTACTGGAAGGGTAAAGTAGAACGACAAGGGGGAAAGATTGAGCTTTTCTCAAATTACGATTTAGAGGATTCTACCCCTATGACACACTATACAGATTGGTACAGAGTTGCAGAAGCTCAGGGAAGTATTTGTATATTTGATGAAGCTAACTTTGCATTCTCTAACCGAAAATGGAGCAAATACGGTCAATCCGTTTTGACAGATGTTATGCAGCTTACACGTAAAATGAAATCAGTACAAATTTATAGCGCTCCTTCAATTAATTTTGTGGATGCAAGAGTACGTTCCATTGTTGAAGTTTTGATAACAGCTCGAAAAATCGGGGACAAAGGTTTTCAATACTATTTCTATGACTATCAGACAAAAGAGTTCATGCACAAACAGTTCTTGCCGATGTACAAGGCTAAGAAGATTATGAAACTAAATTTATATGACACTGAAAATATGGTTCAATACTTCCCTGTTCCTCAGAATGAAAGAGAAGGAAATGAATTTTTTGAAAGGCTAGAAGAAATCCACGACATCGCCAGAGGAAAAATCCGAATACCCAAAAAGGAGATTGTTTTCGCATGAAGCTAGAAGAATTTACACTTGTTCCTAAGAACTATCGAGACAAAGATCCTAGAACGCTTCCTTATTTGTATCCCACAACCTTAAATATTGTAGCTTACGCTAAGAAGATGCAGGAATTTAGCTTTTACCAGGCTTTAGAGGTTGCTGAAGACTTAGCAAAGCGACAAGGTTATATTTTATTACCGTGGAGCTGCATCCATTGGGAAAGGGCCAAAAAGCTAGGCTATGAACGAAAGATCAAGATTGGCCGTAAATCTTTTTTCTTGTTGCGTATGGATGAAATGACAAAAAATGAAAAATTGAAGCTAGAAGCCTTGTTAGAGGATATCAAAGCTAGTTAATGTTCGGAAATAAGGAGGGTTTAGGGTGGAATTATCCTTAAATAAAAAAGAAGTAGCTTGCTTGCTGCTACATATGACAGCAATGAGAAAAAATATAAAGAATGTCTTAAAAAGTAATTACGGGAAAAAAGAAGGGAAAGAGCATCTTAATTGCTATGACGAAGTAAAGGAGATATTAAAAGGCGACTTTGAATTGTTTGATGAAGAGGACTATGAAAGTAATATTTCCGTTGGTTTAGATTCTAAGCAACTAAATATGCTCTCATCCTTTGTTTGTATCTATAAAGACAAGCTAAAAGCATTCCTGGAGGAGGCAAAGGCAGCAGACGAAAAGGAAAATAAAGAACAATTGGATCTACTTATTCAAGTGAAGGGGAAAATAGAGAATGTATAAGTATCTATTATTGCTTATCATTCCTTTGTTTTTCTGTTTCGGAACCCCTTCCGAGGCTAGTAACTTTGATTACTACACTAAAAGATTAGTAGGTTTAGATCAAAAGGCTGCTCTCCAGGAGGAAATAATAGCAGCAAGACAAAATGTTGAATCTTTGCCCGAGGGAACGGAGAAGGAACAAGCTATAAGCTCTTTAATTTCGTTAGAAATGAAAAAAACCAAAGTAGCAGCGTTTGTTGATGCCTATTCGAAAGCCCTTGGAAAAAACTCGGAGGGTCATGCAGCTGCGCACACATCCTTTTCTTCAAAAATAACACCAGGACAAATTGTTCCAGCTGCTTACATTCCTATCTATAAATCAGCAGGAGAAAGATATGGGGTAGAATGGCCTTTGCTTGCTGCAATTCATAAAGTCGAGACCGACTTCTCCAGGATAAAAAAAATGATCTCCTACGCAGGGGCGATCGGTCATATGCAATTCATGCCTCAAACTTTCAAGGCTTACGGAGTGGACGGGAACGGGAACAGCATTATAAGCCCGTGGGAGCTTGAAGATGCGATCTTTTCTGCTGCTCATTACCTAAAAGTCAGTGGAATTGATAAGAACGTGAGAACGGCTTTATGGCATTATAACCATTCGCAAAGCTACATCGATCAAGTGTTAGATATAGCAGCCACGATAAAGGGTGTTTCACAGTGAACGCTGCGTTCGAAACAATAGTTATCCCTTTATCTCTAATACTGATAACTCTTTTCCTTTTCTTTGCTCCTGCGAATCTAGGGAAACACCTTAAACGGAAAGGAAAGAAATATGCTAAACAATTTATCAAGAAACGCATAAAAAGAGAAATTGACCGATTTAAGCCGTTTTAGAGTGGTGTTAATTATGTTCGATTTAATCTTGGATCATAATGAAGCTTGTAAAATTGTAGACAATGAAGGGTTCGAAGGGTTCACAAGAAAGATGGAGGACAAATATAATTATAAATTCTTTTCTTGCAGCACTCATTGGAAAGAAAACAAGAAATATATTTGTAAGCTAAAAGGAAGTCTCGGGGATTTAGTTATAGGTTGGAAAGAGTAATTTATCAAAAACGTTCGTTTATAAGGAAAAAAGTTTAACAAGGGAAACAGGCGAAATTATCCTGTTTTTCTTTTAACAAAACTATTATCAAAATCAAATTTTCATCATATACAAAACAAACCGTTTTTGATAATATTTGGTTAATAGAGGAAAGGAGTGATTTAAATGATTAAAGCACTATTACAACAAATACCCAGGAATAGAAAAATAATCTGTTTAACTGGAGGAGCTGGTGAAGGGAAAACTCTTACAATGTCAGTATTAGGAAAAAAAATCAGAGACCAATTTAATGCTGAATTATATTCGAATTATTCTCTGTCAGAAAGTAAGCAGGTCTCAAAACTAAGTTTGAACGAGAAAATTAAAATTGTTTGTATTGATGAGTTTGAAAGAGTATACATGAATTCTAAAGGTACGGTGCATTTTTTATTAAATAATGAGGATAATAATATTATTTTCATTCTCACTGCTTTCGATATAAATAGATTAGATGAAAAAATCAAAGAAATGGTTGACTTGTGTATGATTGTGAAAAAGAATGACCAGGAAACTATAACTGTAAAGAGTACAAATACAAATTTCACAATGGAATTAAATGTTTCGGATAATAAAGATCAGTATAATGCTTTTGAATTACCTAATATCCAATTTTAAAAAAGGGTGGAAAAATGATTATTGGTTATGCAAGGGTATCAACTCAAGACCAAAATTTATCGATGCAGCTAGATGCACTTACAAATGCAGGGTGCCTAGAAATTTTCGAAGAAAAAAATTCTGGAACCAAGAAAGATAGGACAGCCCTTAACGAAATGCTAAAAATGCTTCGTTCAGGTGATAGGGTAGTAGTTTATAAGTTAGATAGAATAAGCCGCAGCACAAAACATTTAATTGAGCTCAGTGACTTGTTTGAAGAGAGAGGTATAGAGTTTGTATCTATCCAGGACAATATTGATACTTCAACAGCTATGGGACGTTTCTTTTTTCGAATAATGGCGAGTATTGCAGAGTTAGAACGTGATATACTCAGTGAAAGGACAAAATCAGGACTTGCAGCTGCCAGAGCTAGAGGTAGGAACGGTGGAAGACCAACAGCTGATAAAAAGAAAGTGCAGTTAGCGATAAAGATGTATCAGTCAAAGGATTACAGCATAAATCAGATCGTACAGGCTACTGGAATAAGCCAAGCTACACTTTATCGGAAATTGAATGAAGACACTTTGCATTAAAAACCTGATTAAATCAGGGTTTTATCCTCGTATATATGAATAGGTGTTAAATCAGTATAACCGCCATTCAACCCTCATGTCTGCGTACAAAAACATCAAAAATGAAGACTTCCGTTACTACATCCTCAAGCAAAAAGCCGATGTTTTCCATGCCATGCGAAGCTTCTTTAAAAAGGAGCAGGAAGATAAGATGTATGCTTAGAAAGAACAAAGCCAGTAGAGATACTGGCTTTGTTCCTTTTAATCGCCAAATTCAGATTTAGGTCGAAACACATCAATAAAATTTTGAGCGTTTTTTGAAATATATCTATCTTTTAACCAAATTAGAGATGTTTCAGTATTTGCTATGCAATCGCGAATCTCTAAAATTTTTATTTTCCTATTAGTAGAGGGGGGAAGAGCTGATCGCGGCATAACCGCACCACCAATTCCTTTTTCAATCAAAGACAAAAGTACTATCGTGGAGGGTGATTCGCAAATAAAATCTGGCACAATGCTATTCCTTCGAAACTCGTTAATAATGAGTTCATATATTCCTTTTCCTGTTATTCTACGCAATGCTACCATAGGGTGTTTGGATATTTCTTCGAAACTTATATCATTTCGATACTCTGCTTCTTTCCAACTAGCGGGCATAACATAGATAAACGGATCTATATCTAAGCTAATACTTGAATATCTATCATTCCTATTTTTAGGATCCTTCTGTATAGGTGTTCGAACAATTGCTAATTCAACACTTCGCTCTTCTAGTAATGCATCAATTCGATAAGGATCTCCTTCTAAAATACTAAGTTTAATATTTGGAAAGGCATTTGTAAAAGTGTGAATTTTTTCAGGAAGATAATATGTACAAGTCAGATTTACTCCAACATTCACAGTTCCTTTTAGTCCTTCAGCTGTTTCTCTTGCCTCAAGTATTGTTTCCTCGTATTGTTGTAGTACTTGTTTTCCCTTATGATAGAGAATTTTACCAGCCTCTGTTAATTCCATATGTTTACCATCCCGTATAAATAACTTTGAACCTATTTCGTCTTCTAATTTTTTGAGATATTGACTTAAAGGAGGCTGAGCTATATTTAATTTTTTTGCAGCTGACGTAATTTTTCCTTCTTCTACAATGGTAATAAAATAATGAAGTTTCCTAAAGTTCAATTTGCTCACTCCATATGTATTTTAATATATAAGCATTATGAAATTAGTATTTTAAATATATTTTAATACATGTTAGTATAAGATTATTCTAAAAATTATGCAAATTTGAATTCTTATTCAAGAGATTTTCAGAAATGTAGAAGTCTTAATAATGAAAGCGTTTCAAAAAATAGGAGGTGGATTTAAGTAAGATAAGGACCTAAAGATTCATATCTTATCTTGAGCAAGGTTTGTTTTGGAAAAAGATAAATTGAAGAAAACTAATAAGAAATGAAAGGGTGGTTCGATGAAAAAGAAAGCGCTTACCTTAATGATGTTTTTAATGTTAGTTTTGGCGTCGTGTTCTCAAACTACACAAAATTCAGAAGGAAACACAGGTAATGAATCTACTGGGAATGAAGGTAATGAGAAGACAGAAGAGACTCAAGAAATTGCCTTCCCAGAAAAAGCGATTGAGATGATTATTCCATACGGTGCGGGTGGTAGTACAGATATCGTTGCGCGAATTCTTGGTACAGCAGCACAAAAGTATTTACCCAATAATCAAACAATAGTACCTGTAAACATGCCAGGTGGTGGTGGAGCAATTGGAATGACCGATATCTTTAATGCCGAACCTGATGGTTATAAAATTGCCCTAGCAAACTCTGATTCTCTTTCAGTTGCGCCATTAACAAGTAATGCAGCATGGTCACATGATAGTTTTCAACCAATTGTAAAGCTTGCCAATGCTCCGTTTTTACTGGCAGTTAAAGCGGATGCTCCATGGGATACATTTGAAGATTGGCTTGATTATGTGAAAGCTAACCCAGGTAAGTTTACGTATGGTACATCTCTAGTAGGTGGACCAGGAAATGTAATCTTAGAAAAAATGGGGAAAGAGGCAGGGTTTACAACAACCCATGTACCTTATGATGCTTCAGGAGATGTTGTATCAGCCGTCTTAGGTGGAAATCTGGATGGTGCAGCAGTTAATCCATCAGCAGTAATTTCCCATGTTGAGGCTGGAACCATTAAAGTATTAACAACTTTAGGGAAATCAAAAGTGGAAGAGCTTCCAGATGTACCAACTCTTGAAGAAAATGGATTTGACTTGTCAATGGAACTTTTCTTTGCTGCAGTTGCTCCAAAAGGAATGGATCCAAAAGTGCAACAAATTATTCATGATGCATTTAAACAAGCAATTGATGACCCTGAGGTAAGTAAACAGCTGGAAGAACTAAGTATCAATGTTTCCTATGCAGGTGCAGACGATCTCCAAAAAGAATTCTCAGATACTTATGTGATGTTTGAAGAGGTATTAAAAGATATTGGAATAATCAAATAATTCATTTGAGTAAGTTAAGAGATTAATAGAGGAAGCGGGTCAATATTTCTTTGGACCCGCTTCTCTGTAAGTGGAACTTAATAAAATCCAAAGAAAAGGGGGATTTAGGTGAGTTATAAAAAGGCGACCTATATATCCTTGCTTTGTATTATCCTATTTGCGTTTATATATGGCTACATGATCAATACGATGAATATCGGTGTACAAAACTCATCGATTGGACCAAGATATTTCCCAAATTTGATAACGATTCTACTTGTAGTCCTATGCATAATTAGTTTTTTTCAAACATTAAGAAACAATGAGAATAAGAAATTCACTGTGAATAATCTTAAGTATATTTTCGCCATGATTGGGATTACAGCGATATTTTTTGCTCTTTGGTATTTTTTAGATCTTTTCTATTTAGGTTCATTTTTGTTTTTAACAAGTCTCTACATTCTTTTTCTAAAAGATCGTAGCTTTAAAAGAATAATAAAAAGCGCAGTAGTTGCATGTGTATTTACTATATTTATCTATTTTGTTTTTGGAAAATTAATGTTTATTGGATTTTAATCAAGCAGAAAGTAGGTGACAATTGATTTGGAGGTTTTGGGGTTTGATATATTAAGTTTATTTTCTATATCTAATATTTTGGCGATTTTGATGGGAACCCTCGTTGGGATGCTGATTGGGGCAATGCCAGGTCTCGGCGGCCCAGTAGCAGTTGTACTACTCTTGCCTTTAACATATGCGATGACTCCTTTGGCTTCAATATTATTGCTTTTGGCAGCCTATCAAGCTGCAGAGTACGGGGGGTCAATTTCTTCAATTATATTAGGGATACCTGGTAGTCCGTCAGCAGTTGCCACTACCTTAGATGGAAATCCTTTAGCTAAACAGAGTTCCCCAGGTAAAGCATTGTTGTATTCATTAATAGCTTCAACGATTGGTGGTCTCGTTGGTGGACTTTTGTTAGTATTTCTCTCTATTCCGATTTCTTCTTTTGCAATTCGGTTCTCTGAACCTGAGTACTTTTTATTAGGGATTCTTGGGTTAATCGCTGTTTCTGTTATTAGTTCTAAGGATGTAACAAAGAGCCTGATTTCAGTAGTGCTCGGTTTAATAGCAGGAACGATTGGTATGGATGCTCTATCGGGAAGTCCAAGGTTTACTTTTAATCGACCTGAGCTCATGAATGGATTAAGTATGACCACGTTGATGGTCAGTGTATTTGCCTTTACTGAGATTTTTTCGATGATTAGTGATGAACTAAATAAAAAATATGATGTATCAGCGAAGAAAATCCGTTCAAAATTAAGCCTTAAAGAGTTTCGAGGAGTCATAAAACCAATAGGAATTGGTTCAATTATCGGTTCATTTGTGGGAGTAATGCCAGGATTAGGAGCAAGTGCCTCTTCGTGGTTTGCATATAGTGCTGCTAAGAAAATGTCTAAATCACCGGAAACTTTTGGCAAGGGGAATCCAGAAGGGATTGCGGCACCTGAGGCTGCAAATAATGCAACGGTTGGTGGAGCATTGGTACCTTTGTTAGCATTAGGAATTCCTGGTTCTCCATCCATTGCAATTGTCATGGGTGCCTTTATTATTCATGGTATTCAGCCCGGTCCAAGTGTGTTCACAAATAATGCTGACTTAATAAATGGAATTTTTTATGGATTCCTGCTAACAACTTTAGCTATGTTTATCATTGGCAGATTCTTAAGTCCAATGTATGCAAAAGTTCTAACAGTCCCGGTTCATATATTAATTCCTTCTATTTTATTTTTATCTATTGTTGGAATATATGCTTCTGTCATTATGTATTTTGATTTATGGTTTGCATTAATTTTCGGTTTTGCGTGTTTCTTTTTGCGGAAGTTAGAGTATTCACTTCCATCGTTTGCTCTTGCGTTTGTCCTATGTCCGATTATTGAAATCAGTCTAAGAAGAGCTTTAATCCTTTCACAAGGTAGTTATTCGGTTTTTATAGAACGCCCCCTCTCATTAGCACTAATTATTATTATCTTGGTGATGGTGATAGGTAATATATTTGGTAGATTCCGAAAGAAAAAAGATGCAGGTCCACCAGCTGCATCTATCTAGGATGTAGCTCTCATTAAATAGATAGGTAATTTCGTAGTTTACCAAGCGGTAAGGAGAGATAGTCAATGATTGTTCAAGAAATGACAGGTGCGGCAGTAACAATTGAAGCATTAAAAAGAGAAGGTATAAAATATGTTTTTGGATTACCTGGAACAACGATTATGCCGTTGTTAAATGAATTATATGAAGATGAACAAATACGTTTTGTTACAGTTCGTCATGAACAAGTAGCTGCTTTTATGGCAGATGGTTATTCTCGAGCAACTAAGGATGGGGATATCGGTGTTTGTTTAGCTTCCAGAGGGCCAGGTGCAGCCAATATGACAATAGGCTTACACAATTCTTATGCAGAATCAGTTCCGGTTCTAGCTCTAATCGGGCAGGTTTCAGATGAACATTATTATCGAGAAGCTTTTGAGGAAATGGACCTGATCAAATTTTTCGAGCCTGTTACAAAATGGTCAATGGAAATTCATCATGCTAAACGAATCCCAGAACTATTACAAAGAGCAGTTCGGACTGCTGCTAGCGGGCGTCCACGACCAGTCATGGTTTCAATTCCTTTTAATTTATTGTCTGAAAAGGTTGAACAAATAAAATTCCACCAAAAACATCGTCAAAAATATTCGATGCCTGCACTTGAAGATATTAGAGAAGCACTACAAATGATTAATAAGGCAAAGAACCCAGTGGTATTATTGGGTGGTGGGAGCAGTACAGCTACATCTGATATTGTTCAACTTGCAGAAATTTTGCAATTACCAGTCATCACGACATGGTTGAGAAAAGATGTATTTCCGAATAATCATTCTTTGTATTTTGGGACACTTGGGTATGGAGCTTATGAAGTGAGTGAACGGTTAGTCGCTGATGCAGATGTTATTTTTTCAATAGGCTGTCATTTTTCAGAATTTACAACGAAAAAGTGGACTTTAATTTCTGAAAAAACAGATATTATCCAACTGGATATAGATCCTGAAGAAATCGGGAAAATCTATGAGATAAAATTAGGATTGTGCGGAGATGCTGCTTTGACCCTCAAAAGTATGACTCGAATTTTACCGGAAATTGAAACCGAGAAAAATACGGTAGTTAATAGAAAAAAATGGATCCAAGAAGAATCAGAAAGATTAGTTCAGGAATCAAAATTACCTAAAGATTCTCCAACAGAATACGTTTCTTCGCATGATTTGGTAGTAAGTGTACAAGAAGTTATTAATAAACATAATCCATCTTTGGTTATGGATGTGCCTACATTTGGAGTTTGGGCACAAAGATACCTTCAAATCAAAGAATCTAAGAAATATTACGGTTCAGCAGGAGGGTCAATGGGCTGGGGCTTACCAGCTGCAATGGGTATAAAATTGGCACGACCTGAAGAATTGGTTCTCTCTATTATAGGGGATGGTTCTTTCTGGATGGTGGCACAAGACCTAGAAACTGCGGTACGCGAGAATATACCCGTTATATGTCTGATTGTTAATAATTTCTCATTTGGAAACACAAGAGATCGTCAAAAAAATACGTATGGTGGAAAGTATTTAGGGGTCTTTTATGATAATCCTGATTTTGCAGAGTATGCAAAGCTGTTGAATGCATATGGGGAAAGAATTGAATCTGCTGATGATCTTCTTCCTGCTATTGAAAGAGCGATTGCATCTGGAAAACCAGCAGTTATAGATATTATTCAGGACCAATTTGAGGGTTTACCTGAAGGATTAACCCCAATCGGAGCAGAAAAAATAGATTAATAGATAGGGGCAGCGAACTTCTAGAAAAAGGAGTGTGAATAGAATGAACAGGTACGAGGAAAAAATGAAGGATTATCACGAAAATAAGGTACGTGTGCAGAAACTACTAAATAGACCATGGGAGATGCTTATAAATGGGGAGTTTGTTTCAGCTAAGTCAGGTCAAACAATAGAAACATATAATCCAGCAACCCAAGAGCTTCTTGCAACAGTCCCGTTTGCACAAAATGAAGATATTGAAGATGCGTATCATGCAGCTTTTGAGGCGTTTGAAAAGTGGCGTAATGTACCAGTAACGGAAAGAGTGAAATTTATATATAGAATTATTGATATTCTAAAGGAACATAAAGAGGACTTGGCTTTGATTGATGCTTTAAATTCTGGAAACCCACTACAAGGAATGCTAAAGGATGTTGATATTGCTTGTGATAGTATGGCATACCTAGCTGGCACAGCGTTAGATGTAAAGGGGCAAACTTTTCCTTCCACTGAAGGAAATTGGCATTTTACGACGAGAGAACCGTATGGAGTTGTAGCTAGAATCGTGCCATATAATCACCCTTTGATGTTTGCAGCTACTAAAATTGTAGCACCTATAGTTATGGGAAATACGGTTATCTTAAAGGCTCCTGATCAAGACCCTTTAGCTTGCATGTATTTTGCGGAGCTAATAAATAAGATCCTCCCCGCTGGAGTGATTAATATAATAACGGGAGATGGCCCTATTACTGGGAATGCATTAGTTCAGCATCCACATATTAAAAGAATATCACTAATCGGCAGCGTCTCTACTGGAATGAGAATCCAAGAAGCGGCTGCACAAACGGCAGTTAAACATATTTCACTAGAGTTAGGCGGGAAAAATCCAATGATCGTTTTTCCAGATGCAGACATTGACGGTGCAGTTGATGGTGTATTCAATGGAATGAACTTTTGCTCCGTTCAGGGCCAATCATGCGGATCGACCAGCAGATTGTTTATTCATGAATATATCCATGATGAGTTTGTGCAGAAGCTGATTGCAAAGATGGAAAGTAATATCAAACTTGGGATGCCAATTGATCCTTCTACGACGATGGGGTGCCTCGTTTCAAAATCGCAGTACGATAAGGTGAATTATTATATCTCGTTAGGTAAGGAAGAAGGAGCTAAATTAATATACGGAGGACATCATCCAAGCTTACCAGAATTGAAGAATGGATATTTTGTTGAACCAACCATTTTTGATGGTGTGGATTCAAGTATGAGGATTGCTCAAGAAGAAGTATTTGGGCCCGTACTTTCAATCATTAAGTGGAATGAAGAAGAGGAAGTTTTGAATCAAGCAAACAGTACAGAATTTGGACTAACAGCTTCCCTTTGGACAAATGATATTAAGAAGGCTGTACGATTTAGTCGAGAAATTCAATCTGGTGTTATTTGGATTAATCAATCTTCTCGACATTATGTAGGTTTGCCGTTTAGTGGCTATAAAAACAGTGGTCTTGATAGTGAGGAGTCAATTGAAGAGCTATATAGTTACACCCAAATAAAAACTGTAAATGTGATTGTAGATTAATAGTCTATTAGTAGGAGGAGTTAGTATGTCTAAACTAAATTTATCGTTTGCATGTTGGGACTATGACAGGATTTACCCGCTAATCGATGGGTCTGTTAAGGCGGATGGAATCGATTTGAACTGGTTAAATATGCCGGTTGAAGAAACGTTTTTTCGGATGATGCGTCACCAAGAATTTGATGTTGCAGAGCTATCATTTTCTTCGTATTTAATATCACGTGATCGTGGATATCCAAATTTTACAGCAATACCCGTTTTTTTATCTCGAATGTTTCGCCATTCTGGAATTTATATTAATAAAAACTCTGGTATTCAAAAACCAGAGGATTTAAAAGGAAAGCGTGTTGGAATTCCAGAGTATCAGCTTACCGCATGCGTTTGGCTCCGTGGAATTTTAAATGACGAATATGGTGTTGATCGGTCTGATGTGCATTGGTATACAGGAGGTCAGGAAACACCAGGTCGCATCGAAAAAATCAAGCTTGATTTACCAGCGTACATTGATATTCAGCAAATAGGAGATACCCAAACTTTAAACGAGATGTTGGAAAGCGGTGAAATAGATGCATTTATCGGTCCACGTGCGCCATCTTCTTTCTTAAAAGGTTCTTCAAACATTGAAAGATTGTTTACAAATTACGTTGATGTGGAAAAAGAATATTATTTAAGAACGGGAATATATCCGATTATGCATGTTGTTGCGATAAAAAATGAAATCATGGAGAAACATCCTTGGGTTGCTCAGAATCTTTATAAAGCTTTTGTAGAAGCAAAGAAAAAAGTTTATGAAGGCTTTGAACAAACAGCAGCATTAAAAGCTACTATTCCTTGGCTAATTCCAGAATTAGAAAAAACGAGAAGTATATTGGGTGATGACTTCTGGCCGTATGGATTTGAGGATAATTATAAAACCTTACAAGCAATGATTAACTATTCTTACCAAGATGGATTAATTAAGAATAAATTAAATGTAGAAGATTTATTTGCAAAGCAAACATTTGAAGCATTTACTATTTAACGTTTGAAGTGTTTTATAAAAAGAAGATATTGAAAGCACTAGAACAGGTCAGCGATGCTGGCCTTTTTGGCTGTTGTAAATACTTTTTATTTGCTTCCTCCTTTCAAGGTCCTTATTTACATAAAGTAGATTTTAAAAGTTAGCATATATTCTATATTAGAGAGGGTTTTGATATGTTTGGATATGGAGAATTAAATTAGTATAACTGATATTCTCGTTATACATAAGTACGTTCTTGTGTTAAACCATTGTATAGTTCACTATAAAAAGCAGGAATCATCAAAACCACTCTCGAAATCTTAGTTTACTAGAGCAATAAATCTATCAATTTGAGAAAGGATGATCACCCTGAGCAATAAAGAAGCAAAAAACCTCGTAAAAAACGTTTTTGGAAAGAATGCCGAAAAATATGTGACGAGTGAATCTCATTCACAAGGGACTGACCTTCCGTTAATCGTAGAATGGTTGAATCCAAAGTCGGATTCTATTGTCCTGGATATTGCGACAGGTGGGGGACATGTGGCCAAAACATTGTCTCCTCATGTTGCTACTGTACTTGCGACAGATCTGACGAAAGAAATGTTGTCTAATACGGCGAAGCATCTAAGAACACAATACAAAAACATACATTATGTTTTGGCAGATGCGGAATCACTACCTTTTTTAGACAATACTTTTGACGAAGTAACGTGTCGGATTGCTCCGCATCATTTTCCAAATCCTGGTCATTTCATTAGAGAGGTCAGTAGGGTACTTAAACCAAGGAGTCAGTTTCTATTAATTGATAATATTGCCCCAGAGGATTCAGATAAAGGTGAATTCATGAATCAAGTTGAAAAATTAAGAGATAAAAGTCATGGACGTTGCCTGTCGATATCGGAGTGGAGAAAACTTTTTCAAAACAGTGATCTTGAAGAAGGTCAATCTAGACAAAGAAAAAAGAAATTTATGTTTCCAGTATGGGTAAATGTAACGACCGAAAATCAGGAACAGAGGGACGAGGTTGAGCAATTATTGTTAAGCGCGACTGAAGAGCTTAAAGAATACTTCGCAATCGAGATAGTTGATGGAGAAGTACAGTCCCACGAAATTGACGAATGGATGGTTCTTTGTAAAAAGAAATAACTACGAAAAAATCCCTATCACTTGGAGTGCTAGGGATTTCGTTCTATTAATCTAATTCCTCCGCCAAAGCTCGTCCAGCTTGTCTCCCAGTAAAAAGACAGCCACCAACAAACGTACCCTCCAGCGAACGATAGCCATGAATGCCACCACCGCCAAATCCAGAAACTTCACCTGCGGCATAGAGACCTGGAACAGGGTTTCCATCTTCAGCTAACACTCTTCCAGATAGGTCGGTTTGTAAACCACCTAGTGTTTTTCTACTGACGATATTTAAACGAACAGCAATTAAAGGACCATTTTTATGGTCCAAAATTTTATGTGGTTTTGCGACCCGAATGAGTTTATCACCGATATAATTCCGTGCCCCGTGCATTGCAGTAATTTGCAAATCCTTTGTGAATTTATTATCCAACTCTCGATCTCTCGCGACTAGCTGTCTTTCGATATGAGAGAGGCTCAATAGATTTTCTCCTGTAAGTCTATTCATTCCCTCTACTAATTCGGATAAAGTATCAGCGATGATGAAATCTTCCCCCTTGTCCAAGAATGCTTTTACTGGAGCAGTTGGACCTGGAAGGATTCTTGATAAAACTTTCTTAATACTTTTTCCAGTCAGATCAGGATTCTGTTCAGAGCCAGAAAGGGCAAATTCCTTTTCGATGATCTTTTCTGTAAGGATAAACCAAGAGTAATCATAGCCTGATTTCTGAATCGCTTCGAGCGTTCCGAGTGTGTCGAAGCCAGGAAAAATCGGAGTAGGAAAGCGGTTACCTTTTGCATCTAACCAAATTGAAGAGGGTCCTGGGAGAATACGAATACCATGATTCGGCCATACAGGGTTCCAATTTTTTATTCCTTCTGTGTAGTGCCACATCCGATCTCGATTGACAATTCTGCCACCAGCACGCTCTGTAATGGCAAGCATGCGTCCGTCTACATGTGCAGGAACACCTGAAATCAACTTTTTTGGAGGTTCCCCTAAGCGAGATGGCCAATTTTTGCGGATAAGGTCGAAATTTCCTCCAATCCCACCACTTGAGACTAATACGGCTTCAGCGTGAAACTCGAATTCTCCAACCACTTCTCGAGAACTTTCTTCTCCCCGTGCTGCATTGCTCGGCACGAGAACATCACCTTTTGCTCCAACGACAGATCCATTCTCCGTTATCAGTTCATTTACTCGGTGTCGTGGTCGATAGTCAATAAGTCCAGTTGCAATCCCCCTTTTTACTCTTTCTTCAAAAGGTTGTACAATTCCAGGACCAGTACCCCAGACGATATGGAAGCGTGGAACTGAGTTGCCATGACCTTCTGCTAAATACCCGCCGCGTTCGGCCCAACCGACGACAGGGAAAAAGCGAACTCCCATTTGATGAAGCCATTCTCTTATTTCACCAGCAGCGAAATCAACATAAGCTTCAGCCCATTTTTTTCCCCAATAATCTTCATCGTCATCCCGATCAAAACCTGCTGTGCCAAGCCAATCTTGCCACGCTAATTCTTTAGAATCCTTAATCCCCAATCGTCTTTGCTCAGGTGAATCAACTAAGAAGAGGCCACCGAAGGACCACCAAGCTTGTCCTCCAATCGAGTTTTCTGGTTCTTGATCCAGTAGCAGAACCTTTTTCCCCGCTCCCGCTAATTCAGTTGTAGCTACTAAGCCTGCTAACCCAGCCCCAACAACAATAACATCGTATTTCAATGACTTTCCCCCTGTTTCTCGTATTAATATTTACATTCCATATGTGACGAGTGTTTTCCTTCTTACAGGAGGGGGAAAACTGAAAAGGACCCTACCCAAACGGGGTCCTAGGAAAAAATTATTTCTTCAAATTCTTCTTCGTCTTTTCGCTACGAATATTAATTTCCTTCGAGAATTCTGTATCATTTTTCTTATTTGGATATTTATTTTTTCGTTCACGATTATCGTTACGATTTGTCATCAAACTCATCCTTTCAATTATTTTCGTTATATTTTGCGCTTTTGTTGGTTAAATTATCATGATTGAAATGATTTCCTTCTGACATTTTTACGCATAATATTGTCATTTCAAAAAAATATAAGAACATGGAACTTTTTCATAATAATAAAGGGGATTTGGCCATGAACCTAACACCGAAGCAAATTGTACAGCTACATGGATTCAATAATTTAACGAAATCATTAAGCTTTAATATGTATGATATTTGTTATACAAAAACGAGAGAGGAGAGAGATGCCTACCTCGAATATATTGATGAGGTGTATAATGCGGATCGCCTGACAAACATCTTATCGAATGTGGCTGAAATTATTGGGGCTCATATTTTAAACGTAGCCAAACAGGATTATATTCCTCAAGGGGCGAGTGTGACAATCCTTGTTTCAGAAGGTCCTGTTGATGAATCTGAGACGGAAGCTTTCGAAGAATCTCCAGGTCCGATCCCTGGCTCTGTTGTCGCACAAATGGATAAAAGTCATATTACCGTTCATACTTATCCTGAGTCGCACCCAGATGAAGGGATTAGCACATTTCGTGCTGATATCGATGTTTCCACATGTGGTGAGATTTCCCCGTTAAAAGCGTTGAATTATCTCATTCATTCTTTTGAAACAGATGTGATGACGATGGATTACCGAGTAAGAGGTTTCACAAGAGATATTACAGGGCATAAGCTTTTTATCGATCATGAAATCAATTCGATTCAAAATTATATTCCCGATGAAGTAAAGAAACTCTATCATATGATTGATGTGAATGTGTATCAAGATAATATCTTTCATACAAAATGTAAGCTAAAAGAATTTGATCTGGCTAATTATCTGTTTCATCAATCGAAAGCAGATTTATCAGTAGAGGAAGAAGAACAAATCACAGAAAAGCTCGTGACAGAAATGGATGAGATTTTTTACGGAACCAATATAACCGACGATTAATTTCTTCATACACCAGGAATTTATAAATTCCCTCGACTTGTGGAAAAGTGTTCGTATAAACAATAGGAGTATCGGTATGAAAAAATAACAGGAAAAAATCCGCTTAATGAGCAACCATCATGAAAAAGAGACGAAATAACAGGAAAAATTCCTGCTATTCCCTCGAAAAATACCAAAATTAACGATTTTGCCTTCCATAAGCGGAAAATCTTCCGTTATTTTCCCTAAAAGGGACTCCTTTGAGGAGATAACAGGAAAAACTCCGCTTAAGGGTGAGAGATGTTTGGATCAAAGAATTAGTCAAACTGGAAGCTTCCTACATTTTGTAGGAGCTTTTTTCTTAATTTTAGAGTAAATCAGGCTTTATGAATGTTTGTGGTAGAGGCTATAATAGATATAATATCGGAAAGATGCAAAGGGGGATATATGGATAAACATAAACTTAATGATATTTTCCAAGACCGTAAGCCAGGGATTTTAGGAAGAGACAAATATTCAAATTATGCCGTTTTACTCCCCATCATAGAAAAAAACAATGATCTCCATGTTTTATTTGAGGTCCGTTCTTATGAAATGCGCCGGCAACCTGGAGAAATCTGTTTTCCAGGCGGAAGAGTCGACCAGAGTGATCCTTCAGAAAGACACACAGCGATTCGAGAAACTTCTGAAGAACTAGGAATCGAAGAGAATTGTATCGAAAAAGTCTTTCCTTTAGACTTTGTGGTTAATCCTTTTGGAAGTACCATTTATCCGTTTGTTGGCTTCATTAAAGATTTTATTCCATTCTCCATCAATAAAGCGGAGGTTGCAGAAGTATTTACTGTCCCACTCTCTTATTTGCAAAAGGTTGAACCTGATATTTATCACATCCATTTTAAGCCAATACCTGAGGAATCCTTCCCTTATGAGAAAATCGTAGGTGGAGAAAAATACAAGTGGCAAATTCGGGGGATAGAGGAGCACTTTTACTATTTTGAAGACAAAGTCATTTGGGGATTAACCGCTAGAATTCTTTCCCACTTTTTAACGTTAATAAGAGAGTAGCTCGATAAATGAGTTACTCTCTTATTTGTAATTATTTTAAATAAATATTGACTTTAATTTCTAGATTGGTATAATTCTAATTAAGATATTAAAAAACAATTTAATTTATCACATAGAAAATTTTAGTTCAAAGGAGTTGAACATTGTGGTCAAAAAAATCTGTGATACTTGTCACCAAGAAATGGTTCAGCTAAAACATTCCAGTATTTGTGCCTGTGGACGTAAATTATTGACGGTTAAGAAATAATTTGATCTGTACCATTCAAAAATAAACCTTAGCTAAAATGCTAAGGTTTATTTTTGATCTAAATCGTCTGGATTCATTCCAACTCGATCATTTTTGTTTAAAGAACTGATTTGTTTCATTTCCTCATAAGTTAGCTCAAAATCAAAAATATCCGCATTTTCAACTAGGCGTGCTAGATTAGATGATTTTGGAATCGTAATCACTTCTGTTTGCAGATCCCATCGTAAAATAATCTGTGCAGGTGTCTTCCCATGCTTTTTCCCGATTTCAAAGAGAACAGGCTCATCTAATAAGATTCCACGCTTGAGAGGAGACCAAGCCTCTAGCTGAATTTCTTCTTGTTTACAAAAAGCACGAACTTCTTCCTGTGTTAAATGCGGATGATATTCGATTTGATTAACCATTGGTTTAATATCCGCCTCTTTTATTAAATCTTGCAAATGATGTACGTGGAAATTACTGACGCCAATGGCCCTTACTCGACCTTCCTTATATAGCTTCTCAAGAGCTTTCCATGTCTCTTTATATTTTCTTGCGACTGGCCAATGGACAAGATAAAGATCTAAATAGTCCATTCCAAGTCTTCTTAAACTATTATCAAAAGCTTCTAATGTTTCTTCATAGCCTTGCTCATCATTCCAAACCTTTGAGGTCACAAAAATATCTTCACGTGAAACCCCTGAGTCCCGAATTCCTTTTCCAACTCCTTCTTCATTTTGATAGAAAGAAGCTGTGTCGATATGTCGATACCCGTGTTTTAAAGCAGCAGATACGACCTCGACAATTTCAGATTGATCTGTCACCTTATAAACGCCTAATCCAAACCAAGGCATATGTACTCCATTATGTAATGCAACTGTACTTTCTAGGTTTTTAACCATTTTTTCTCCTCCTTAAAAGAGCTTGAATACTATTATTTTCTCATATTCACCTTTTCGGTTACAATAAATGGGCATACATATAGAAAAAAAAAGGAGGATTTTATTATGATCCGTTTTGGAGTAATAGGTACGAATTGGATTACTGATTCATTTATAAGTGCAGCAAGTGAGCATCCAGAATTTAAGCTTGTTGCGGTATATTCAAGGACAGAAGAAAGGGCCAGAGAATTTGCGGGTAAACATGGTGTAGAACTTACCTTTACCAATCTTGAGGAAATGGCAAAGAGTGATGAGCTTGATGCAGTTTATATTGCCAGCCCTAATTCTTACCATGCTGAGCAGGCTATTCTTTTGATGGAAAATAAGAAGCATGTTCTTTGCGAAAAACCAATGGCATCAAATGTTAGAGAAATTAAGAAAATGATGGAAACAGCGAAAAAGCATAATGTGCTGCTAATGGAAGCATTGAAAACAACCTTTTTGCCGAATTTCCAGGAGGTCAAGAAGAACTTACATAAAATCGGGCCAGTAAGAAGATACTTCGCAAGCTATTGCCAATATTCTTCTCGCTATGATGCGTACAAAGAAGGAACGATTCTTAATGCCTTCAAACCAGAATTTTCAAATGGTTCTCTTATGGATATCGGGGTTTATTGTCTCTACCCTGCTGTATATTTATTTGAAAAGCCAACGGAAGTGAAAGCAAGTGGTTTTATACTCGAGACTGGTGTGGATGCAGAAGGAAGCTTAATTTTACAATACGATGATAAGGATGTCGTCATTCTTTTTTCAAAAATAACGAATTCTTATTTGCCTTCCGAAGTACAAGGAGAAGAAGGGAGCATTATTTTAGATAAGCTCAATCCACCGGAGGATGTAAAAATCCGTTATCGTGATGGACACGTCGAGGATATTGCAGTCGAACAATCGAATCATCCGATGTATTATGAAACGAAGGAATTTATTGAACTTATTCAAAATGGAAAATATGAATCCTCCATTAATACTTTTGAGACGTCCCAAATGGTAATGGAGATCCTAGATGAAGCTAGAAAGCAAATGGGAGTCGTTTATCCTAGCGATATAAAATAATATATGAAACTTTTTCCAAAACACCTCGTAAAAGTTATTAAGAACAAATAATTTTTTAGGGGTGTTTGATTATGGAAAAAGAGATTAGCACAAGTAAGAGTGGAAAGCCTTCTTTGTTAGGGATGTTTTGGAGCCCTGGGGAACAGCTTGGAAAAATACGTGAAAATCCACGTATTTGGGGAGCGTTAGGTATTATCACCATTCTTTACATTATTGCTTCGGTCACGATCGCTTCGACCATAACGGCTCAGGATATTGTTGTGCCAGGCTCTATTTCGTTAGAGGATGCAGAACTAATACTGGGATTTACGAAAATGGTCACAGCTATAGCGGGGGTAATTGCTCCTATATTAGGAGTACTAATATCAGCTGTTATTCACTTGATCATCGTTAAAATCGCGAAAAAGGATGTTACATTTAAACAGCTTTTCTCCATGAATACATATATTTTGGTGATTGGAGCAGCAGGTCTATTATTAAATACGCTTCTTCAAACGATACTAGGTGGAAATCCCAATGTTTATTTAACGAGTTTGGCAGGGTTATTTAATAGTGATTCCATCGTGCTTTCTACATTTGAAGTTTTTTCTATTTGGCAATTAATTTTAACGGCGATTGGACTTCATAAAGTTGGTCAATTATCAAAGATTGCTTCATGGGTTATTGCGATTGTCTTCTTTGTGATTGCTTTAAGTTTTGCCCTACTTGGCGTTGCACTTGAAGGGATTGCTGGAGTGTAATGAAAAAGAAACTTTGGATTGGCGTAGGTGTTGCCACTTTAATCATCATCATGGTTGGAGTAAGTGCTTATCGAACAGCTTTTGCTAAGCCGCTTGCCGTCGAGGTAATGGAAGTGAAACAAGAAAAAATTTCTTCCACCTTAATGGTGCCAGGGACTTTAGAACTTCAGGAGGAGCAGAGTGTATTTTCTTCTCCTGAGCTTGGCAAGGTCGAAGAAATTCTCGTTGAAGTAGGGCAACAGGTTAAAAAAGGCGATGTTCTAGTCAGATTTGACGATTCTCAACTCAATCTTGAAATCGAACAGAATAAAATATCCGTTGAATCCGGATATTTACGGATCAATCAATTACAAAAGCAAAAGGAACATCTTGATAGTAGGAAAAAGGATCTCTCTGATCAAATCGGTAAAAAGGAAGCAGAAAAGCAATTGGCTTCCGAATATGACCAAATTGAAATGGAAATAAGGCTTGCTAATTTGGATTTGAAGCAAACCCTTTTACAAAAAGATGCTCTTGAAGAGAGAGTAAAAGATTTTGAACTTACTAGTTTGGTAGAGGGTACTGTTCTAACGGTAAATGAGAATGCGACAGAACTTGTAACAGAAGTGCAAGAGCCGCTTGTCCAAGTCGGCAGTTTACATAGTATGATCGCTACTGGTTCTTTATCAGAGTATGATGTGTTAAAGGTGAGGAGTGGACAAAAGGTCATTCTAAAATCGGACGTACTTCCAAATGAAGAATGGGAGGGAGAAATCGTAAATGTTGCTAGTGTTCCGCAGAATACTGGGCTAGCAAACCCGATGGAGAATCAAGCAGTACAGTTTCCGATTATCGTTCAGATCAACGATGGGATAGATCTCAAACCTGGCTTCCAACTAATTATGGAAATTGAGACGGAAGAAAAAGAAGGATTTGTCATTTCCTCTGAAGCTATTATCTATGAGGATGATAAAACATTCGTTTATCTAGTAAATGATGGCATTGCCCATAAACAAGAGATTGAAATTGGCATTACATCAGGTGAACGAATGGAAGTTGTTGAGGGTCTTAAAGCCGAAGACACGATTGTATTGAACCCGTCAGATAAAGTGAGTGATGGGATGGAAGTGACTGTCCAATGATTGAGTTAAGAGATATAAGAAAAACCTACACGGTCGGGAAGGAACAAATCGATGTTTTGAAATCGATTCGACTAACGATTGAGGAAGGGGAATTCACTGCGATAATGGGGCCATCAGGCTCTGGAAAGTCTACTTTAATGAATATTATCGGTTGTCTTGATAAGCAAACAAGTGGACAGTATATGCTCAACGGTGAAAATATCTCTGATTATGAGGATGTCGCTTTGGCGCGGGTTCGAAATCAATCGATCGGTTTTGTGTTTCAGCAGTTTCAATTATTGCCAAGGTTAACAGCTCTCCGAAACGTAGAATTGCCAATGATCTACAGTGGTATCGGGAAAAAAGAGAGGCTTGAACGAGCAGAAGAGGCTCTTCGTAAAGTCGGTCTTAGCGACAGGATGGGGCATTTACCGAATGCATTATCAGGTGGACAAAAGCAACGTGTAGCGATTGCCCGAGCGATCGTGAATCAACCGCAAATCATTTTAGCAGATGAGCCGACGGGAGCACTTGATACGAAGACAAGTGTCTCGATCATGGAGCAATTTGTGAAACTGAATGAGGAAGGTACAACCGTAGTATTGGTAACACATGAAGCGGAAATTGCCGAGTATACAAATCGTACAATCACCGTTCGCGATGGCGAAATTGTCGCAAATGACGTGAGGAGGTGAGAGCTTATGAGTGTAATGGAAAATATGAAAATGGCGTTCAGTTCTTTAAAGGCTCATAAGCTCCGCTCCATTTTGACGATGCTCGGAATCATTATCGGTGTTGGTGCCGTCATTATTGTCGTCGCCATAGGTCAAGGTGGAGAGGCCGTTCTAAAATCACAAATTACAGGGCCAGGAAACACCGTTGAACTATTTTACCAGCCAAGCGAAGAAGAGATACAGGCGAACCCGAGCGTACTTTATGATGCTGCTTTTACGAGTGAGGATATTAGAATATTAGAGGCGATACCAGAAGTGAAGCAAGTGGTTGCTTCAAGCTCTGAATATTCACCCATACGTTATCGGGAACAAACCGGAGATAGCTCTGTTTTTGGGATTAACCAAGCTTATATGGATCTGAATAATTTAGAGATTGAAAGAGGCCAAGGATTCTCTGAATCAGATTTTAGAAGTGGACGAAGAGCGGCCCTAGTAAGCAATACATTGCAGGAGGAATTTTTTGAAGGTCAAAATCCGATAGGTGAAGTCATTCGGGTTGGCAATCAACCAGTTGAAATCATCGGTGTGTTAGCTAAGCCAACTGGCCTTTTCGCTTTTGGCTCGATGGATGTTTATCTTCCTTTTAATACGTGGAAAATGGTTTTCGGAAAAGATGATATTACGCAAATGACCCTTCAAGCGATTTCAGCCGATCACATTCAAATCGTTGGGGAAAAAGCGACGTTTCAATTGAATCAGCTTCACAATACAGAGGATTCCTATATGGTCATCAATATGGAAGAAATGGCTGAAGGTATTGGGCAAATTACAAGAATTATGACGCTCATCATTGGGAGCATTGCCGGAATTTCTTTATTTGTCGGTGGAATTGGGGTTATGAACATCATGCTTGTGTCTGTTACTGAACGGACGCGAGAGATAGGAATACGTATGGCTCTAGGAGCAACGAGAAACCAAGTGCTGACACAATTTTTAATCGAAGCGATTATTTTAACGTTAATTGGAGGCATGATCGGGATTCTCCTTGGTTGGGGTGTCTCTGGGATTGTTGCTTTCTTTGCAGGTTGGCCTTCACTTATCTCGTGGCAGGTGGTCGTTGGTGGCATCGTCTTTTCGATGGTGATCGGAATTATTTTTGGCCTACTACCAGCGAATAAAGCCTCAAAGCTCGATCCGATTGAGGCTTTAAGATACGAATAAATTTACGATTCAGTCTGTTGACAAACTATAGTTAACAGGAGATTTTCCGGTTAACTGGAAAATGAAGTTCATTTCGGGGAATATAAGGGAAGTTTTTCCGCTTATACAGTGAAAAATCGATTGTTTTTCCGATTTTAGCGCCAATAAGCGGAATTTCTCCGCTTATAATCGTTATTTTTAGTGTGAATCGCAAATTAAGCGGAAATTTTCCTGCTATTTTCCCTATTCTTAATCCTCGCTCTAGCTCATTGAATTATTTACCCACTCCCATTCCAGAGAGCTATCTTTTTAGAAAATCCTCTTTTGTTTTATTCCAAAATGGTCACAAAAAATCTAGGCTTATCCGCGTTTAACGCCCGAATTGCAGGGTATTTATTGAATAACTTTTAAGCTATGGTGGTGATCATTTTGGAAAAGAAAACAACTTCTCAAGGCATGTTAAAGGTATACAAAATCAAAAGAGGTGATACCGTTTGTTCAATCGCCAGAGAATTGAATATCCCCATTATGTCCATCTTCATGGTTAACAAGCATCGAGACCCGAAACAGCTGACAATAGGGGATACTCTCCGCATTCCTGTCGAGGATTAGTGCAAAATGATTGGTCTTTGACCAGATGACGTATTCTTTTTGGGCGAAATATGAAGTTCCTTCGCTTGATTAATCGCCGCATAAAACACTGAACGCGCATCTGTAATATTGTTTTTCTTCAGTTCTCTTTCCAACCACGTTGCATCTAAGTTAAAGGACTGCAGCACTTGCTCGTTGATGATTCCATCAATGATAACGGCTATTTCGATTCCTTGATCAGACACGACTGCATGGATATTTTCAATCTTGGCTGGCTCTTTTGGATGAACAAGTTTGACGGAAAGACTACCATTTGCCTCAATGATCGCAATTTCTACATCCTTCACATTGAAAACATCATGCTCACGAAGCATATTGAGGACATTATCAATGGAGTATCGAATTCTTTTCATATTTTCTATTAAAAATTGACCATTATGAATCACGATTGTGGGCTCAAAAGTTAGCAAACTCCCCAGTTTTCGATACCGGATTTTGAGGAGGGACACGATAAATTGTAGGAGCCCTATTGCTACGACTGCGAGCGCTACATAATAGTGATTTACGTCCGGCTCAGCAATGTCTGCCCCTACTACTGAACCAAGTACTAGAATAACTAAAAAATCAAACACAGGAAGCTCACCAATAGAACGTTTCCCCATTATTAGTGTAACAATTAATAAAAGAGGGAGAATCGTGACAATACGACCCAAAATTTTTAATACTTCTATCATTTCCATGAAATACACCTCAGAAAGTACTTATATTACTATTCTTTCATAAATTTCATATTTTACTCAAAGTAGAGTCTCTGGAGTTTTCAGAGACTTTTTTGTATAGTGTTAAGAGAATCATAAGGTTTGATACATTAAGGAGTTTTACAAAATGAAGAAGATCGGATTTATTGGCTGTGGAAAAATGGCTCAAGCAATGATCAAAGGAATGTTGTCATCTGGAACGATTTCTGCAGAGAATATGATGGTAAGTGCGAAAACAGAGAATACCCTCATGACGGTAAAAAATCAGTTTTCAATTAAAACGACAATCGATAATCGGGAAGTTGCTCGCTGGTCTGATATTCTTTTTCTTGCTGTGAAACCAGATATCCATAAGGAAGTGATTGCTGAAATCAAACAAGACATAAGGGAAGAATTAGTGATCATTACGGTCGCAGCGGGAATCACTTTGCAATGGTTGGAAGAGGAATTTGGGCAAGCAATAAAAGCGGTTCGTACTATGCCAAATACTCCATCCTTTGTGGGGGAAGGTATGAGTGCGCTTAGTGTTAACGCGAGGATAAATGGTGACGAAGTAGAGAGGGTGCTGGCAATTTTCCGTTCATTCGGACAAGCAGAGGTGATTAAAGAACAGCTCATGGACAGTATTCCGGCGATTAGTGGTTCTTCTCCAGCCTATGTATATATGTTTATTGAAGCTTTAGCAGATGGAGGAGTTAAGAATGGAATCCCAAGAGATCAAGCTTATAAGTTTGCCGCTCAAGCTGTGTTAGGGGCTGCAAAAATGGTTCTTGAAACGGGAACCCATCCAGGAGAATTAAAGGATCAGGTTTGTACGCCAGGTGGGGCTACCATTGAAGCGGTATCTGCCCTCGAACAATATGGATTTCGGGCAGCTGTTTTAAAGGCAATGGAGAAATGTACAGATAAGACGAAAGCACTTAAAGCCTAAATAAAATACATAAGAAAAGGTGACTAAAATGGAAAGAGTCAAAATGACAGAGGAATTAACTTTTTCAAGAATGATTCATGGACTTTGGCGGTTGAATGATTGGAAACTGGGCGATGATGAAGTTCTTTCATTAGTAGAGCAATGCTTAGAGTTCGGAATTACGACATTTGATCATGCCGATATTTATGGTGGCTATCAAAATGAGGCCCTTTTCGGCAAGGCGTTGGCCCTAAAGCCTTCTCTTAGAGATAAAATGGAGATCGTCACGAAATGCGGAATTAAACTTGTATCAAAGGCACGTCCTGAGCATGAAATTCAGCATTATGATACGAGCAGAAAACATATCATTTGGAGCGCAGAAAACTCTTTGAGAAATTTACAAACAGATTATATTGACGTATTGCTCATTCATCGTCCAGATCCGTTCATGGATCCAAGTGAAGTAGCGCAAGCCTTTATTCAATTAAAGGAAGAAGGAAAAGTGAAGCATTTTGGGGTTTCAAACTTTACTCCTTCACAATTTGAAATGCTGGATAGTTATCTGCCATTTTCACTTGTTACCAATCAGGTAGAAATCTCAGCTAGTCATTTGCAGGCATTCCTAGACGGAACGATTGACCAATGCTTGCAAAAAAGAGTGGCTCCAATGGCGTGGTCTCCTTTAGCAGGGGGTTCCATTTTCTCAAGCATGGATGATAAATCAGCTCGATTAAAGAAAGTGCTTCAAGAGGTAGGAGAAGAATTGAATGTTTCAGAAATTGACAAGTTGATGTTTGCATGGCTACTTGCTCATCCTGCTATCATCATGCCAATTATTGGTTCAGGTAAAATTGAACGTATCAAATCAGCCATTGACGCCTTACAAATCAACATGACTCGTCAGCAATGGTTTAAAATATGGATTGCTTCAACAGGTGAAAATGTAGCATAAATTTATAATTTAAAATTGAAAACAAAAAACAGAGTCGAAAACGTTTCGACTCTGTTTTTGTTTTGTCAAGAATATTTCCTCGACTTGTTTAATGCGGTAAATACACTAACTGGTAGAAAAACAGCACAGCGAAAACGTAAATCACAGGATGAACTTCACGCCATTTCCCTTTCGCTACTTTTAATAGAGGATAAGAGATGAATCCTAAAGCAATCCCTGTTGCGATACTTGAAGTAAGAGGCATCGCTAAGATTGTGAGAAAAGCCGGGAAAGCTTCGTCAAGCTCATTCCATTTAATTTTTGCGATCGAGCCCATCATTAAACTCCCAACAATGATTAACGCTGGTGCTGTTATCGCTGATAATCCAGATACAGCACTTACAAGTGGTCCGAAGAATGCAGCTAGAATGAAGAGTACCCCAACTGTTACGGAAGTTAAACCTGTACGACCACCAGCAGCCACACCTGCGGAAGATTCAATGTAGGCAGTTGTGGGACTTGTTCCAAACATTGAACCAACCGTTGTACCAATTGAATCAGCAAGCAATGCTTTTTTCGCTTGAGGCAATTTGTTTCCTTTCATAAGCCCAGCTTGTTGGGCAACACCGACCATTGTTCCTGTTGTATCAAAGATCGTTACAAGCAAGAAGGAAAAGACTACAGCATACAGGCTGTGAGAGAAGACTTCGCCAAGTGCTTCAATTGGATTTAAGACAATCAGTCCTTCAGGTAAGCTAGGAAGTGCGACAAATCCTTGTGTGAAGGAAAGCTCTCCGATAAAGAAAGCAATGAGTCCTGTTATAATCATCCCAAAAAATAGTGCTCCATGGACACGTAATGTCATTAAAATTAAAGTGACCGCGAGTCCGATTAGAGTTAAATAA
The DNA here is from genome assembly GCF_047302285.1 of Robertmurraya phoenicis. GTDB lineage: Bacteria > Bacillota > Bacilli > Bacillales > Cytobacillaceae > Robertmurraya. The sequence continues at coordinate 3,585,656 of NZ_CP154845.1, read as the reverse complement.
GCGGATGGTTCTCGTAAATCTCCTAAAGCAACTAAGTTTGTTGGATGAGCAGTAATAATGCCTGTAAGACGTAATCCGATAAAGGCAATAAATAGTCCAATACCAGCGCTAATACCAAACTTAAGGTTTTCAGGAATCGCCTCAATAAGCATATTTCTTAGTGGCGTTAAAGATAAAATGATGAAAATAATCCCTGCGATAAAAACAGCAGCAAAGGCTGTTATATAATCAATATTTCCATGACTACCGACGACGGAATAGGCAAAATAGGCATTTAACCCCATTCCAGGCGCGATGGCAATCGGGTAGTTGGCAAATAATCCGATCCATAATGTACCAACTACTGCTGAAATAATGGTAGCTGTGAACACTTGATCAAATGGTACCCCAGCATCTGCTAAAATAATTGGGTTTACCACGACGATATATACCATCGTTAAAAACGTTGTAACGCCTGCTAAAAGCTCTGTTTTAACATTCGTTTGATGCTCCTTTAATTTAAACATGTTGACCTCCAAAACACGAACATTTTAAAAACACATTCTCTATAATATTCGTTTTAGGGGTAGATTTCAAGCCTAAAATTGAATATTATTGATTTAAGTCAATGTCTTAATGTTCGAAATAATTTACATTTTTATCATACTTATAATGATAGTCTGATAATAAATGGCTCATTTTATTTTCCTATTTTTCAAAAAGCGTAAGGAGGATGCACTTTGTTTAAGGAGATCCATACCCTAACATTCGAAGAACAAGTTGAAATTTTAACCTGTAAGCTCATAAAAATGGAGAGTTACAGTCGCACTGATGGAGAAAATCATAAAACAGGTTGGTTGATGGATTTACTGAGTTCATTTCCTTATTTTCAAAAGAATCCTCAATTTCTGTCGTGTGAAGTGATAGAAAAAGATCGCTTCATGAGGAAAAATATTTTTGCGTTTGTAAAAGCACCGAACGAATCGAAGAAAACAATCATTTACTATGCTCATATCGATACGGTAGGGACTGAGGATTTTGGTGCACTTCAATCCATTGCCCATCATCCGGATGCCTTAACTACATACTTTTTAAACTATGAACAGGACCTGGAAGTGATGGAGGATGCTAAATCTGGAGAATGGCTCTTTGGCAGAGGCGCTCTTGATATGCAGAGTGGGATTGCGATTCATCTGGCAAACTTACTTTATTTTTCAGAGAATCTAGATGAACTAGATGGGAATCTACTTGTCATGTTTAATCCTGATGAAGAAAGCCAGCATGCAGGAATAAGAGGAGCTGTAGAAGCGTTACTCCGTCTTAAAGATGAGCATGATTTGGACTATGTCGCTGCGATAAATGATGATCTCATTTCCCCGTTATACACAGCGGACCATAATAAATATATTTATACAGGTACTGCGGGGAAGTTGCTCCCTTGTTTTTCAATATTCGGTCGCGAAGCGCATGTTGGAGAAAGTTTATCTGGAATTGACCCAACGATTATTGCTTCAGAACTGAATATTCGGATTGGACAAAATATTGATCTCATTGAGAAAGTTGACGGTGAGCTTGTTCTTCCGGCTAGTTGTCTTTATATGCGTGATGATAAGAAACAATATGATGTGCAAACCGCTTTAAGCTGTCATATGTATTTTAATTACTTTTTCTATCAAAAATCTCCAGCTCAAATTATGAGTGAATTGCTTCAAATAACAGAGGAGGCATGTCGAACATTTGCAGAGCGTCAAAAAAGAAGTTATCAAAGATTTGTAGACATGAACCAATTGCCGTCTCGAGATTTAGACTGGACACTAGAAGTGACGAAACTTGAAAGATTGATGGAAGAACTAATTCAAAAAGGTCTTCCAGTTGAGGCAGAAATGGAGCGAGTGTTAATAGAAAACAGGGATAAGGATGATCGAGAGATTGCATTTTTAGTAGTAGATGCCCTTCAAAAGCTAGACCCTGAAAAGAAACCGAGAGTGATTCTTTATTATGCACCACCATTTTTACCATCGAATTATTTAGATTTAAACAATGAAAGAGGCATGGCCATTTCGAATAAAATAAAGGCAGTACTTGAAAAAGAAGCCGAGGTAACCGGTGAGTCTTTTAAGCTAAAAAAGTATTTTCCTTATTTATCCGATGGTAGCTTCCTCTCATTCAACGGTTCGGAAGATGAAATCAATTCGCTTCAAAGAAATTTTCCGGCGATGGAAGAGTTATTTCCGATACCGTTAGAATCCATGAAAACATTAAACATCCCTTCGATTAATGTTGGGGTATATGGGAAGGGTGCTCACAAATGGACGGAGCGTGTCTATAAGCCATATAGCTTCAACATACTACCAAAACTAATTCGAAAAATAACGAAGGCTTTGTGGGAAGTGTAAAAGGAACTGCATTATCGCAGTTCCTCTTTTATTTCCGTTCTTTTTCAAACAGGAATTCTCTTGAGAGGAAAAGGCCAACGATAAATAAAAATAAGGCAAAGTATGCCGGTAGTAGGTGAATAAAAGTCGTATAGCCAATGACAAAATGAGTCGCTATTCCTGCTGCAAAAGCAGGGATTCCTCCAAAGAGGAATGTGTACCAAACCCATTTTTCACCTTGATGAAAGCCCCAGAGAGAAAGGGTAAAAACCAGTAGTCCTACACTGATGAGTGCTCCACCGAAACCAGCTCGATCATGGGCGATGACAGGGATTAATTTACTAGTGATATCATGTAATTGCTCAGGTGTCATGCAAATATAGAGAATATCCGTTGGAACAAAAACGTTAGTTATGCCAATGGTTGAAATTACAAGTCCGCCCAACACAAAGGAGAATCCAAGGATGGTAAAAGCTAGCTGACCCCTTATTCCTTTTTTCCAACTGGAATGATTGGTTCTATTTCGTGAACGTGAAACCTCTCGAATTCCTTTTGTTGTCTTCCAACCTAAATAGAAAATAGGTGAAAGGATGGCCCAAAATAGTCCATGGAGCCAATCAAAGTATCCATAGCCAATGAAAAGAAAGATTCCAAGAAAACCAATCCCTCCAGCAAGATTAATCGCCCTCCTTGCCCAATGAATCCCATATCTAACACCAAAGCGTGCTAAACACATATAGACGATGCCCCCAGAGATCATCGTCCCTGCTAACGTCATCCGGTCATGTGCCATAAAGTTAATCAATCTTGGATTCAAGGCAATTAATTGTTCTCTTGTCATTTGCAAAAAGACTTCATCATAAGGAAGTATTACAGAAGTCATGCTAAACATAAGTGCCAGTAATCCTCCAAGAAAGATGCATAGACCAAATAACCAATACCAACCCCATCCCTTGAAAATCTGTTTCGGTTCGTCGCGATCCAATAAAGCTTCATTTATTCGTTTTGGGAGTCCAGGACCGGAAAGGACATAACCAGTAGAGAGCAAGACAAGGTCAGCTCCTGCTTCTAGTAATAATAGGGCATCATTGGGCTCTTGTATCCCACCTGAGATGATGATTGGTAAATCAACCGAACCTTCTTTTATCTGCTTTACTGCTAAAGCCAACTGCTGATTTTGAACTAGAGGTGCATATTGATAAGTCCCTTCTTTTACAAAAGATTCTTCTATGACAAGTCCATCTATTAATTTTTTTCTATGTAGTTGACTAATTTCGTCGCGCCATTCCTCTAATTGTAAATGGGGAAGGGACAGAATCAAATTTTTGTCCCAGCAATGTCGTTTGATTTCAGTTAGTTCATGTTCCTTTAATATATCTTCGAGAATAAAAGCATCAGCAAAGGATAGTAATGAATCGATCATGAATAATAATTGTTGAAAGTCATTGGTTTTTCCAATGCGAATGAAGAAGGGGATGTCGACCGATTTTAGGTTTTCAAGTTTAGTAATAGCGTTTTCCATACCAGGTGATTCAAATGGTAAGGAATAATGAATTTGTTGTTTGTTATCACTTAGCCTAGTCTTTTCTCTATGTGGGGATGCTGATATAGGTCCGATTTCAATAAAACCAAAACCGAGATGAGAAAATGCTTTCGTTCCTGTTAAAAGTGGATCTACTTTGCCGCTCAAACCGATCGGACTAGCAATCGAAAGATCACAGAAGTCTTTTTTTAACTGTGGAGATGGTGCCATATGACCGAGAAATTCAATAAAACCAACCCCGCCAGGTAAAGAAGATATAAAACTCATTCCTCTATGGATAAATTCTCTTCCCTTTTCCCCTGGAAGTCGAAATAGCCAAGGTTTAAAAAGTGGATGATAAGACCAATCGGGCATTCCATCACCTTCCAAAAATAGTTTATATCTAAATGATACACTATTTTTCTGTATATATATGACCAAAAATCACACTTCAACAGTGAATTAATGATATTAACAACAGTAATAACGTGCTTATATTACTTTGTGATATATTTCACATTTTATTCAAAAATAAGTCGAAAATAATAATTAATCTAATTATATAATAAATGTAATTGGATGGAATTAATGGAAAGTCGCGACATGATAGTTTCAGCCAATAAATTATTTTGGGGGTATTACAATGAAAAGGATGAAGCTACTCTTAACTCTTCTTTTCGCTTTATTGTTGTTGGCTGCATGTGGTAGTAATGAAGCCACTTCACCAGAAAAAAGCGATGCAACTGGAGGAGGAGAACCAGCAACAACTGAACCTGAAGTAGATGAAGAATTAGAAGCAGCTAAAGCAATGTTTGAACCACTTGGTGAAGTCCCTGTACCAGAGGATAATGAATTGACAGATGAGAAAATTGCACTTGGGCAAATGCTATATTTCGATGAAAGACTTTCTGGGAATAATAAATTAAGTTGTGCTTCATGTCACGCTCCTGGGGCTGGCTATGGCGATGGATTAGCTACATTTATTGGATTTGAAGGTTTTGCTGGACATAGAAACAGTCCTACTGTTATCAATACAGCTTATTATAAGGAAAACTTCTGGGATGGACGTGCAGGCAGCTTAGAAGAACAAGCACTTGGTCCAATTCAAGCAGAAGGTGAAATGAATCAAAATCTTGATGAGTTAATTGAGGAATTAAATCAAACAGGTTATGTCGAAGAATTTAATAAAGTCTTTAATGACCAAATTACAGCAGATAATATCGCTAAAGCGATTGCTTCTTTTGAAAGAACAATTGTTGTAAAGGATACAGCATTTGACAAGTATCTTGCAGGTGATGACGATGCTATTTCTGCAGAAGCAAAAGAAGGTATGAAGCTATTTGTAGGAAAAGCAAGCTGTATTTCATGTCACGCAGGTCCAATGTTATCTGACCATAATTACCATAATCTAGGTATGGATGGAGACGACGGAAGATTTGATGTAACTGGAAATGAGGCAGATAAAGGTAAATTTAGAACGGCTGGCTTACGTGGAATTGCTGATACTGCTCCATATATGCATGATGGAAGTCTTGCAACTTTAGAAGATGTTATTAATTATTACAATGTTGGCGGTGGAGCTCACGGGAATAAGAGTGAGCTTATGAGACCACTAAACCTTACTCAGGAAGAAGTTAGTAATTTAGTCGCTTTCTTAGAAAGCATGAGTGGCGAAATACCAATGGCCGAAAAGCCTGACCTTCCAATGTAAAGATTTTTCAAAAAAGTCTTAAGGATCTTTCCGAAGGATTAAGTTTTTAAGGTGAATTCAAGTTAATGGACACAAGAAGGAAAAGACGTATGGATGGGCATACGTCTTTTCTGTCATTTCATCACGATGATACTTTTGTTAGGTTGTATCTTATTGACATGTATAAGTTCAAAGCGGTAGCTCCCAGCCTATTTCAATTGGCTTCGGTTTAGAACCCGAGTTGCTAAATAGACGGAAAAACGAGACTGTCGATTAACTCATTTATCCTTTTAAATAACGAAGTTTCCAACCAGTTTAACACTGTAAAAAGTGGCTTAAATGATAAATATTCAGTAAAAATTCCATTAAAATTGGGTTGCTGAATTTAAATCATCTAATTAATCGACGGTCTCAAAACTCCGCTTATTTTCTCCGAAGACAGCTCTAATAAAGCAATAACAGGAAAAATCAAACATGACCTAATGGTCACCGCGAGATATGAAAATTGGTATGGTGTACAGCACACGAATGAATTATATTTCCATTTTTTTGTCTAGACTATTAGTAACAGATTAAAGGCCGTCGGAATATTGGTGTTTTTAAACCCGAGGAAAAATCCGGCCTATTGCACTTACGAGTACCGCCGATTGTTGCCTCGAGCACGTGTATAAAACTACAACTACTTAAAAGTGCATAATCTGTGAGTCTATTAATGAAAAGAGGAATCCCCATGGATGCTATTCGAAAATGTTGTGCTGGTTTAGATGTTCATCAAGAATCGATTACGGCTTGTATTTTGAACAGTCCATTAGATCGAAAACCTAAGCCGTTAATCAAGAATTTTGGAACCACAACTCCTGAGTTACTTCAACTGCAAGATTGGTTAGCAGAACACAAATGTACGGAGGTAGCTATGGAAAGTACCGGTGTTTATTGGAAATCGGTATGGAACATTCTTGAATCATCTTGTCAACTCACGCTTGCCAATCCAGCTCACATTAAAAATATGCCAGGGCGTAAGACTGATATCAAGGATGCTCAATGGATCGCTCAACTGCATCGATGTGGTCTCGTTCAAGCGAGCATGGTACCAACTCAGGAGATTCGAGATTTACGAGACCGAACGCGCTATCGTCAAAAACTTGTCCATATGATTACATCCGAAAAGAATCGTATTCACAAGTTATTACAAGATGCCAACATCAAACTAACTACGTTCGTTTCTGATTTGTTTGGCGTTTCTGGACGGGCTCTTCTAGAAAAACTAATGAATGGCGAAGTGCTAGACGAAGAACAAGTACGATCCTTGGTTAAAACAAAACTGAAGAAAAAGGTTCCTCAATTACTAGATGCTTTAAATGGAAAGGTACGATTGCATCATCGAGAAATGATCCGTATGCACATGAACACCATCATTTTTTTAGAAGAACAAGTGACACATCTTGAGAAATCCATTCAAGAACTACTGAAACCATACGAAGAAGAAGTTGAACTCCTGGATACGATTCCTGGCATTAATACTGATGTCGCGGCGTGCATCATTGCAGAAATCGGAACCAACATGGAGCTATTTGAAACAGAAGCCCATCTAGCTTCATGGGCTGGAATATGTCCAGGAAATAACGAAAGTGCAGGTGTAAAAAAAAATCGAAGTCCCGTAAAGGGAACAAGCATTTAAAAGCGATGCTTTGTCAATCCGTTTGGGCAATAAATAGAAAAAAAGATTGTAGAATCACAGCGTTCTTTCATCGAGTAAAGCGACGACAAGGGGAAAAGAAAGCAGCTATCGCAACCGCTCATCTCTACCTTCGCATCATTTATCACATCTTATCAGATAAAGTAGAGTACAGTGAATTAGGCACGCATTATTTACCAAATAAGAAAGAAAGAACGTTAGAACAATTAAAAAAACAAATAGAAAAAATGGGTTATGCGATACAGTTAGAGCAAGTACAAACCAGCTAGCTGCCTATAACCCATTTTTAAAAAGTACAATTTTAGACCTTAGGGGGTCTTTTTTTGCTTTTTTTGAGCAACCAGCATCAATTTTCGTATAAATTCCGGTTAATTAGCAAATATCGTTAAAAAAGGCTTAAATAACAGGAAAAATTCCGCCTATTGACTTCAAAAACGTGAAAATAGGTGGTTTTTCTCTGCATAACCGGAAAATCTTCCGTTATCCTCCGACAATGAGCCTGAGCAAGTCCTATAACAGGAAAAATTCCGCTTATTTTACTATCACAAATTAAAAGTGATGCCGCTCAGAAAATCACTTTACATTTTCCTGTAAAATTAATTATTTCAGCAAAAGCCCAGATCTCATAGGACAATTAAAATTTGGTTTAGGACGAATTTTACGCGGGAAGAGATGAGTAACAACAAAATAAGTCAGGAATTGAGTCGATTTTTATAACGTTCTATGGTGTTTAATGCTTGATGTGCTCCTTATGAAATCGCTGAATTTAAAAATTTCGGCTAGCTGCCGTTTATATAAATGGGCGCCCACAAAAATGGGCGTCCTTTTGATTGGACTTATGACCAATTCACTGGTGAGGTCACCTGAATGGTTTCAAGAGTGAGTGGGTGAACAAATTTGAGTTCGGTCGCATGTAGACATAGTCTTTCATTAGCATGAGTGTCTCCATATAGATTATCACCAACTATGGGGTGTCCAATATGGCTGAGGTGCACGCGAATTTGATGTGTGCGACCTGTATCAAGTTGACATTGAATTAGGGATGTATCTTTTTTACCCTCAATGACCTCATAATGAGTGATGGCTTTCTGCCCACTTGGTGAAACTCTTCGTTTCGTAGGATGATGGCGATCCCTTCCAATCGGTTCATTAATGGTTCCTTTTTTACTCGGCATTTTCCCCTGAACAAGAGCTGTGTAGGTGCGTTTTATTTGTCTCTCTTCAAGCATTTTGTCTAGGATGGAGCCGATAAATGGATGTTTGGCAAATAGAATGACACCTGATGTGTCCCGGTCTAAGCGATGGACATGCTTAACTTGCCGAAACTCTCCTTTTGCTTGTAAATGAAAAGCAATTCCGTTTGCTAAAGTATCCTCTTGCTCGGGATCATTTGGGTGCGTATTCATTCCAGATGGCTTATCGGCAATTATTAAGTGGTCGTCCTCAAAAAGAATATTTATATCCATATAGTGGGGAATGACCCCAAAATCAGCATCTGAAAATAACTTGATTCGAAGACGGTCATCTTTATTTAAGGGCTCCGTCCAAATAACAGGCTGACCATTGAGCCATACTTCTTTGTTCATTCGCATTAAGTGAGTGAGCTTTTTGGGTGCGTTCCATACCTTTGAAAATAATTGCTCACTTGTAAGACCTTGCCATTCAGCAGGGACAATCAGTTCAAACCATTGCCCTTTTTTTGATGAAACAATCATGTGGATCACCTTTCATATAGAGATTTAAAGCATTGTTGTCAATTTTTGAGAAAATAAATCACTGTTTTTCCTAGTTTTCTTTGGCGATAATTACCACGCTTTAAGCCTTTGTACGTATGTTATTCTTATCGTATATAACAAATCGATAACATGTTTTTAAAAGGTGGTATTTTGAGTGAAGGTTGTATTTGCATCAACACCAGATCAAGAAGAAATGATTAAAGAGCTTGTAAATACGTTTTATCAGAAGGTATTTCCTCTTTATTATTCTGACAAAGAAATAGAAAAATTTGAGGGATTGCAGGTACTACATACCTCGACTAGACATTTTGAGTACTTTGGTACTTTGAAAGAGGCTTATCAGGTTATTACAAGCCTACAAACGTTAATTTCGATTTTAGAAACTAATACGCTGCAGCTTAAGCATAAGGGAATATTCCAAAAAAATGTAGACATTCTGAAGGAATACGGATTGTTTTTCCCATTTGATTTTGACCAATTTATAGAAGCAAAGCAAGCTAAAGAAACAAAAGATGATGTTTTTAGTGTGTACACAAAGGCAGCTAATGAGTTACTGATATAAAAATAAAAAAACGAAAACGAACATGAGATTCGTTTTCGTTTTTTTTATTTACTATTTTGATTAAACCAATCTTCGAATACTTCTTTTTCATTGTAGCCTACGATGCGAGCTACTTCTTTGCCTTCACGGTATTGGACGATTGTTGGTGTTTCTGACACTCCATATTGATCCCAACCAGCATCAAACTCTAATAAGTTATACTGAACCAAATCAATGCTCATTTCCTCAGCAAGCGGAGCTACGACAGGAGTTGTTCGTTGACAGTGAGAACAAATTGGACTGTAAAAATAAACTGTCATATCTTCTTTATTGTCCAATTTTTCTTTTAAATCTTCAGGCAAAATAAGGTTTTGATAGTTTGGATCATCTAGCTGTGCCAATGTTTCAGGATGTAAAGTATCCTTATTATATTTGTTATCCCCTGATACCTTCTCTTCATTTTGCATTTTCGTTAAAAGTGCAACTCCAGCGAATAGTACGATAATAATGACAAGAAAAATAATGACTTTTTTCAATTATGAAACCTCCTTCGTTTTCTTCCAAATGATGAAGCTACAAATAAAGATGATGACAAATGCGGTAAGGGCTAGGAATGGAATTGTCACAAATCCAAACCAATTTATGTATGCTCCTGTACAAGGAATACGACCACATGCGGGGGCGGTGTCTGCTAAGAAGGAAAACTTTTGAATCCCGTAATGGTATAAAGATATCAAAGCACCGATAGCTGATAATACCATTGTATATAGGGAGATGCGGTAATCCTTTTTTATCGTGGCGATCCCTAAAATGATCACAAATGGGTACATCAAAATCCTTTGATACCAACATAATTCACATGGTTCATATTGACGTATTTCAGAAAAATATAAACTCCCAAACATGGCTATGACAGATGCTGCCCAAGCAATAAATATAAACGATTCCCTTTGATCCTTTTTTTCGTTCATAACACCAATTCCTTTAAAGTTAGTCCTCATTATTTTATGCTGTAAACAGCTGTTTTTCAAATTAAACGATTAAGATTAAGTAATTATTTACATTTTGTTCAAGGAGTTTACGAAAATCATGACCATAAAAATGTGGTTTGAGATATAATAAGTGGATAGAGCTTCCATTTTTAAATTCTGGGGGGATATTATGGATTGGAAAAAACAAGCAGAGAGATGGCTACAATTTGATGAGTTGGATGCTGAGCTAAAATCTCAATTGCTTTCTTTAAATGAAAAAGAATTAGAAGATGCCTTTTATAAAAATTTAGAATTTGGGACTGGAGGCATGCGTGGGGAAATAGGAGCTGGTATAAACCGGATGAATCTATATACGATTCGAAAAGCCTCCGCAGGCTTAGCGTCTTTTATTAATACATATGGTTCAGAGGCGAAAAAACGAGGTGTAGTGATTGCGTATGATTCTCGTCATAAGTCAAGGGAATTTGCCATGGAAGCGGCAAAAACTTTGGCAACAAGAGGAATTCAAACATACGTATTCGATGAGTTAAGGCCGACACCAGAGCTGTCATTTGCTGTTCGGTATTTACATGCATTTTCAGGAATTGTCATTACAGCAAGTCACAATCCACCTGAATATAATGGATACAAAGTGTATGGACCTGATGGAGCACAATTAATTCCTAAGGATGCAGATGTAGTCATTGATAAGGTCAATGAAATTGAGGACGAGCTTCGTATTGAAGTTTCTGATGAACAGGAATTAAAGAATGCTGGACTTATCAAAATAATCGGTGAGGAAGTGGATCAAGCTTATTTAGAGAAACTCGTCACGATTTCTGAAAATGATTTAGGAAAAAAATCAGATATTAAGATTGTTTTTACTCCATTACATGGAACAGCGAATAAACCAGTGCGAAAAGGGCTTGAGGCATTAAACTATACGAATGTTACAGTTGTAAAGGAACAAGAGCAACCAGATCCACAATTTTCAACCGTAAAAAGCCCAAATCCAGAGGAGCATGCAGCGTTCACTCTTGCGATTAAAAAAGGTCTAGAATTGAACGCAGATCTTTTAATCGCAACGGATCCAGACGCTGATCGCCTTGGAATTGCCGTGAAGGACTTGAAGGGCGAGTATACCGTGCTAACTGGGAATCAAACTGGAGCTTTATTGCTTCACTATTTACTGACAGAGAAGGCTAATAAAGATACTCTTCCGAAAAATGGCGTGATGATGAAGACGATTGTAACATCTGAACTTGGAAAAGTTGTGGCATCATCCTTTGGTGTTCATACGATTGATGTCCTTACTGGATTTAAATTTATTGCTGAAAAAATTAAACAGTTTGAAGAAAGTGGCGAGTACAATTTCATATTCGGATATGAAGAAAGCTACGGTTATCTAATTGGAGATTTCGCACGAGATAAAGACGCCGTTCAAGCGACCCTTTTGGCGACAGAGGTATGTGCCTTTTATAAGGAAAAAGGAATGTCTTTATATGAAGCATTACTTTCTTTATTCGATAAATATGGTTATTACCAAGAAGGGCTTCGTTCATTAACATTAAAGGGGAAATCTGGAGCAGAACGTATTCAGCAAACATTAACCTCATTTAGAAATGAGCCTTTACTAGAAATTGGTGGACTGAAGGTCGTCAAACAAGAGGATTATTTAGAAAGTATTCGTACTACAGAAACAGGTAAGGAAAATATCGACCTACCTAAGTCAAATGTGTTGAAATACTTCCTTGAGGATGACTCGTGGGTATGTCTAAGACCTTCTGGTACAGAGCCAAAGATAAAGTTTTATTTCAGTGTTAAAGACCATTCATTAGAAGCAAGTCAAACGAAACTAAAGGCTTTAGAAGAGAGCTTCATGAATGTCGTTGAGGAGAGAATGAATCAGTAAATTTTTCAAGACACGGTCTATGTGACCGTGTCTTTTTTGGTGGAATTCTTTTACATCCATTTCGCAGTCAGTTCTTCTTGCTCTTCCAAGTGGTTGTTGGCATGGTCGATGTATCTTAACAATGAATATAAGTGTTTCTCAATGACCATATAGTCTTTTTCAAAATTGTAGGCATGTAAGAAGTGTTCAATCTTTTTTGATAAAAAGTGGTCCTTTGTTCTAACCATCAAAATTAATAAGTTGTCCCATTCAGAACGATGGGTATAATATAAGGCGCGATCATAATCGACTACATCCATTTTTCCTCATCTCCTCTTTTTAAGGAGTTGATTATAGTCTGTGCCGAGAGCTTATAAATTTTCTCTGTAAATGTTGGTCATCTTGGTTAATTAGGTTTTTCAGCATTTACCTGTGTAAAAATCATCAAAATGGTGGACAGCTATAATGAGCATCTGCTCTTCCTAAAAAATTCTAATTGATTTACGCTTCAACTCATCATTTTTGTTTTTGTCTCATACATTGGTGATAAGACCAAGAAGGAGGAAAAAGAATGAGAGAGGAAGAGCGTAAAAAGCTAGAATATGCTATCGATGAGATTACTGAAATTGCTTTAGGATTTGGTCTCGATTTTTACCCGATGAGGTATGAGATTTGTCCGGCTGATATTATATATACGTTTGGCGCATATGGAATGCCAACACGATTTTCTCACTGGAGTTTTGGGAAACAATTTCATAAAATGAAGCTTCATTATGATTTAGGACTTTCCAAAATATACGAGCTTGTAATTAATTCTAATCCTTGCTATGCTTTCTTGCTGGATTCTAATTCATTAATACAGAACAAATTGATTGTAGCCCATGTATTGGCACATTGTGATTTCTTTAAAAATAATGTTCGCTTTCAAAACACAAAGCGCGATATGGTGGAGAGTATGTCTGCCACAGCTGAAAGAATTCGCCAATATGAAATTGAGCATGGAAAACAAGAAGTAGAAGAATTTCTCGATGCTGTGCTGGCCATTGAAGAGCATATTGACCCGTCCTTAATGCGTCCAAAACTCTCTTGGACAATGGCTGATGTAGAGTTTGAAGTAGAAGAGGAACTAAAGGCAAGTCCCTATGATGATTTATGGAATTTAGATAAAAAAAATGAACAAAAAAGCTCAAAGAAAAAGATAAAAAGAAAATTGCCGCCACAGCCTGAAAAAGACCTCCTCTTATTTATTGAGAGCTATAGTCGCGAACTAACGGAATGGCAGCGCGATATTCTCACGATGATGAGAGAAGAAATGCTCTATTTTTGGCCACAATTAGAAACGAAAATCATGAATGAGGGCTGGGCGTCGTTCTGGCATCAAAGAATTTTGCGGGAGATGGATCTGACCTCCGATGAAGCATTAGAATTCGCCAAGCTTAATGCTGGAGTTGTGCAGCCATCAAGAACGGGAATCAATCCTTACTATTTAGGATTGAAAATCTTTGAGGATATCGAGGAACGCTATAATAATCCTACAGAGGAAATGAAACTGCGTGGAGTGAAAGAGAATTTTGGTAGAGAAAAAATGTTCGAAGTACGTGAAATTGAATCAGACATATCGTTTTTAAGAAATTACTTAACTAAGGACCTTGTTATGCGTGAAGACATGTATTTATTTCAAAAACAAGGTCGTGATTACAAAATTGTTGATAAAGGCTGGCAGGAAGTAAGAGATCAGCTTGTAAATATGCGAGTAAATGGAGGCTTTCCTTATTTAACAGTCACCGATGGGGATTATTTGAAAAATGGGGAATTATACATTAAACATTGGTATGAAGGAATTGAACTTGATTTGAAATATTTAGAAAAAGTGCTTCCTTATATTCATCATCTATGGGGAAGAGGCGTTCATATTGAAACGATGATCGAGGATAGAAATATGCTATTTACGTATGATGGAAAAGGAGTTCATCGAAAGTATCTGTGAGTCGTATTGCGGAGTATAAATCATTTATACTCCGTTCAAGTTTTTATAAAAGGCTCTTTTCGCAAACATTGCTGCTTTTGGAAAATAATAAGTTCATAAAATGCCTATATCTCCTCGTAAGGATTAAAAAGAGGAAGCGAAAAGTGCCGTCGCACCTTTAATATATAGCAGTAACAGTGACATATGGGTAAAAACCGGCTTCTGGGTTTTTACGAAAAACCACAACCTATACGAAAACAGCTTTATAAAAAGAGTGGTTCATGTCGGTCGCTAATGGATATTAAATCGTTTAATTTCTTTAAGTGGTTTCTAACCATCCGAAGTACAGATTGATTATTTTCCAAAATGTATACCATCTCTGCTAAATTAAAAGATTCCATTGCTTTTTCGATTTGATTTAAAGCCTTGTGACATAGTGCTTTCTGAAAATATAAATCGCCTTTTAAATACATAAGCTGATATTTTTCTGTAAGTTTCAAACCATGTTCACAAGTTTGTATGGCTTCCACATGTCGAGAAGTTAAACGTAAAACTCTAGCATAATTGTAGTTCAGTCTTACAGGAACATGTTTGTTAACGATGTCTGTAAATTTATTTAGGTGTTCCATTGCCTCACTATACACGTTTATCGCTTCATTTAGCATCTGGCATTGACTATAGATATTCGCTTTACTAATTAAGATTTCGATTTCGCGTTCAGAATAGAGTTTTTTATTAGAGGCAGTTAGATTAAGTGCTTCATCAAAGCACTGGATGGAATGTTGAAGATCGAGATCTAATTGAAAGGAACAAATTCCTTCATGCCACATTAAGAACTGGGATAATTTCTTTTGCTTAAATAATTCATTAGTTGATTCTGCCTCAATGATTCTACGTACTAACTCATAGTCTCGATTGTTAATCGCTTCTCTAATTTCTGAAAAAGTATCAATGACATAATCATGTCTAGGGATGCTTGATATATCAAGGAGATAAGAAATATCCACACTAAATCGATCGGCAAGCTTAAGCAAAATATCAGCTGTCGGAAATACGTTTCCATTTTCAATTTTACTAATATATGCCTGTGTACATATATCTTTGCTCGTTTCATATTGGGATAATCCAAGGCGTTCCCTTGCCTCTTTAATTCGTTGCCCTAAATATCTTGCCATAAAATTCACTCCGAATATAACTATATTTATCATGGAGCATAAAAACGTCTGAATTTGCGAGAAAACACTCTATTTACTCTATTATATCAGGGAATTCAGAAAATTCATCCTTTCTTTTTACATGATAAAATTCTTGTAAAAAGGAGGTTGGAAATATGAAAAGATTCCTTAGTGGTTTATTGATCGTCTTGCTCGCTTTCTTTGGTACTTATGCTGGCCAGGATACTCCAATTCATCCGAATGAGGAAGAGCCTGGAGTCATGCATTAATACACTGTTTAGATGCTATTTTTAATAGAGATGGAGTTGTGGACAAGTGTTAGGTAAAGACGTCTTATATAATGAAGAGAAGTACACGATCATCTTTAATTACAAAAATGGTATGATTGAAATTCGAAACGCAAATCTCGTTTATGATGTCCAGCTCGTGAACATTAAAGACGTCAAAATCATTGAATCTGCTTAAAGGAACTACTTATTTGTAGTTCTTTTTTGCGTGCTTATGAATTTTTGTTTTTTTCTAAAAAGAATCGTGCATTCACAAAGAAAATGGTTCCTAGTAGGAACAGCATCGTACATAACCAAGCAGCGATAGCGGAATATTCACCTTTAAATATATATTCACTTGCGAGGTTAACTAAGAGCATAAATGCCATTGTGAAATACATTGCTTTGAGGTATTTCATTTTGAACACATCCTTTACATAGAAATGGTTGAATCAATACTATTGTTTTTTACATTATATTACATTTAGATATAATTTTGGGCTGTTTTTGAAAGGAAAAAAATTTTTTCGAAAAAAACATTGACGGATTCCTTTTAGAGGTGTTATATTGATATAGCTGTTTTGAAAAACATTTGAAGTCTGGCCCGTTGGTCAAGCGGTTAAGACACCGCCCTTTCACGGCGGTAACACGGGTTCGAATCCCGTACGGGTCATTAACATTTTTTCGCGAAAGCGAAAATAATGTACCTTAATATTTCACGGTAGTGAAAATAATGTACCTTCAAATAGCGAAAGCGAAAATAATGTACCTTAATATTTCACGGTAGTGAAAATAATGTACCTTAATATTTCGCAAATGCGATAATTGTTTTCAGTATTTATATAATTTTGGCGGTGTAGCTCAGCTGGCTAGAGCATTCGGTTCATACCCGAAAGGTCGTGGGTTCGACTCCCTCCGCCGCTACCAAATTTATATTTTTGTTATTATGGAGGAATACCCAAGTCCGGCTGAAGGGATCGGTCTTGAAAACCGACAGGCGGGTCAAACCGCGCAGGGGTTCGAATCCCCTTTCCTCCTTATTTAATTTTTTAAGGAAAGCTATTTTCTCCTTACGTTGAAAAGATAAAGGATTGATATTTTCGCTAACGCGGAAAATCAAAGGAAAGTTATTTTTGCTAACGCGGAAATATAGAGGTAAGTTATTTTTTTGTACCTCAAAAAAACTTTGGTCCGGTAGTTCAGTTGGTTAGAATGCCTGCCTGTCACGCAGGAGGTCGCGGGTTCGAGTCCCGTCCGGACCGCCATTTTTATTCAAAGCAGTTTTCTACATTATGTATGGCTCAGTAGCTCAGTCGGTAGAGCACGATGAATAAGCTACGAAGCAAAACACCCAGCGTACTCATTGAGAGGCATCTTGAATTAGCCTTCTGAAATGAGGACGATGGACGAAAGTATACTTGGTTTAGGAATTAAATATTATGTATGGCTCAGTAGCTCAGTCGGTAGAGCACGATGAATAAGCTACGAAGCGAAACACCCAGCGTACTCATTGAGAGGCATCTTGAAATAGCTTTCTGAAATGAGGACGATGGACGAAAGCATACTTTGGTTTAGGAATTAAATATTATGTATGGCTCAGTAGCTCAGTCGGTAGAGCAATGGACTGAAAATCCATGTGTCGGCGGTTCGATTCCGTCCTGAGCCACTTTTTAATTTGGAGGGGTAGCGAAGTGGCTAAACGCGGCGGACTGTAAATCCGCTCCTTCGGGTTCGGCGGTTCGAATCCGTCCCCCTCCACCAGTGCTTTTTACGAAGCGTAGCGAAGTAAAATAGCATTCATTAGTTTTTCGCGATAGCGAAAATAAGGCACCATTATTTTACGAAGCGTAGCGAAGTAAAATAGCATTCATTAGTTTATCGCGATAGCGACTATGAGGTTTCTGTACTTAGTATAGAGATATCCAAGTAAGGATATAGTTTAATAATAGTATAATGGCGGTCGTGGCGAAGTGGTTAACGCATCGGATTGTGGCTCCGACACTCGTGGGTTCGATTCCCATCGATCGCCCCATTAAATTAATATATATGCTATGCGGGTGTAGTTTAATGGTAAAACCACAGCCACGAGCAAAGCATCTATGAATGATCTACGAGTTGCCTCGACGATAAGGCATTCCAGAGTAAGCTTGTAGAGTTAGAGGCATGTAAGGCCAACGTTAGGAAATAGAAACAAGATAAAATTACAATATATATGCGGGTGTAGTTTAATGGTAAAACCACAGCCTTCCAAGCTGTTGTCGTGGGTTCGATTCCCATCACCCGCTTCCTTAAAAAGGATGTTCTAAGTGCTAACTAGAACATCCTTTTTTCTTTTCATTTTTCAACCTCTTTCACTTCACAAAAACCACGAAATCAAGTATACTCACAATAACTTATAATTCTTATATGATAGGTGGGTTTTAAATGAGTGAAAAGCATAAATCAATCCCTAGACCGCTTGTGAGGTTAAATCAATGGATTATTGTTCTAAGTGTCGTTTTAACTTGGATTACTCAACAAGAAACGATTTTATTATTCCCTTTAATATGTGGGCTCATTGGGCTCATCTTTAAAGTTAATCCAATAATAATGGTAGGAAGACAACTTTTAAGAAAACAACCATCCGAATATATACCAGAAGACTTTGACCAGCAGCAATTTAACCAAGTAATTTCTGTTATTTGTTTAGGTCTCGGTTATGTCGGTTATCTACTCGGATGGACAGTAGTTGCCTGGAGCTTTACGATCATGGTAGCTTTGGCAGCTTTTATTGCGATTCTTGGATTTTGTGTCGGATGTTATATTCGATTCCAATGGCAACAATATCAATATCGAAAATCATTAAATTAATAAAAAAAGTCAGCATTAAAGCTGGCTTTTTATTTGGTTATAAATTTGTTGATATGCGTAACTCAAAAAGGATTTTCAAAATTTTAGTCGAATCTTTTATAGTACCTATAAAGCTTGGAGGTTTAATCCTTGTTACTTTTCTATTGATCCATATCAACTACCAAAAATTAAATAAGGAGTTGATCGATGATGATATACAAAAAATCTCTTGATGGAATTTCTTCTGAGATGTTAAATGGTTTTTTTGTAGATTGGCCAAATTCACCAAGCCCACAAACTCATTTAAGATTATTAAAAAACAGTAGTAAAGTAGTTATTGCATATGAAGATGCAACGAATCAAGTAGTTGGGTTTATCACTGCTATTAGTGATGAAGTCTTATCTGCCTATATCCCGTTCCTTGAAGTGTTACCACCTTACAAAAATAAAGGGATCGGTCAGGAATTAGTGAAGCAAATGTTAGCAGAACTTGAGGATATCTATATGGTCGATTTATGTTGCGATGATGATTTGGTTCCGTATTATGAAAAGTTTGGGATGATCAAATCAAACGGAATGCTTACAAGAAATTATCAAATGCAATCAGGTAAATAGGTCTCATTAATGATGGAGGTGCATTCATAATTTTTGAAGCATTAGTGGATTTTATTGGTGTGATTGCAAATGCTTTAATGGGAACAAAGAAAAAAGCCAAGAAGAAGTAGTGATATTATATATTTGTTATAAAGAGATTGTTGCTAACAACAATCTCTTTTGTTTGTAGTGAGAATTCAAAAAATACAAAAAAATAGAGGATTTTGTCATAGGTATGTAGAACTATAAAATAAATTATTGAAAGAAAAAAGTAGAACATTCAGCTTATGAAAAGAGGGACTAAAGAGTATGGTAAAACCATTAAATGTACTGATTTGTGATGATTCCGTGTTGATTCGAAAGAAACTTAGAGGTACTTTGGAAAAATGTAAATGTGGGGACATTTTTGAAGCTGAAAATGGAATTTTGGCGGTAGAACTTGCTAAAGAAAAAAATCCAGATTTGATTTTCATGGATATTGTCATGCCTGAAAAGGATGGAATCGAGGCATTAGAAGAAATCATTACACATAATCCTGATGCAAAGGTGATTATGGCATCATCAGCTGGAACAAAAGAACATTTGAAGAAGGCAATTGAAAAAGGGGCTTATGATTTTATCCAAAAGCCGATCTCCTTAGAAGCGGTCACGAATCTGATTGACAAGATTCTGAAGGAGGGAAGCGTAAATGTTTAGTCAATATTTTGGACATTATTTATTGAACGAAGGATTATTAACGAGAGAACAGCTTGTGGATGCCCTAGATGCGCAAAAAACAGTTCATGTGAAGTTTGGCGTTATTGCTGTTGATGAGGGACTTTTAACCCCTGAGCAGGTAGAAGAAATCCATCAAAAGCAAAAACAAGTAGACAAACGTTTTGGCGAAATTGCCGTTGATCTTGGATATTTAACGCATGAACAAGTAGAATCCATGTTAGGTTTGCAAAAGCAGAATCATCTATTATTAGCCCAAGCATTAGTTGATAAAGGCTATATGTCCATTGAGACCTTTTCAAAAGCTTTGGATGAATATAAAAAAGGTTACAGTTTATCAGATGAAAAATTTGAGGCAATTAAACATGGAGATATCGATGAACTTGTTAAACTCATTTTACAGGATAAAGATGAAGCAAAAGTTGAGAAATATAGTAAGTATTTGTCTCTATTCGCGAAAAATATGATCCGGTTTATTGATGATCAACTATTTTTCGATGTCGGGGCGAAAAAAGGACAAGGTGATGTATGGCTCGTTCATCAGGAGGTAGTTGGAGAAGCTCCGCTATTTACTGGAATATCTGCAGATAAGAGTGTATTTCTTCATGTAGCATCTGTCTATGCTGAAGAAGAGTTAACCGAAATCGATGAGCTTGCAGAAGCTTCTGTTAGTGAATTTTTAAATTTACATAATGGAATTTATCTCGTAAATATGTCGAACGAGGGAGTAGAGTTAAATATGCTTCCTCAAAGTGTTCTTCAAAATGGTATAGTAGAAGGAGAACAATTTGCAGTTACAGTCCATACTCAAAAGGGACCTTTCCAATTAATTCTGTCAGATCGTCCTGAATCGATTTCTGTTACTAGCGCTAGTCAACAAGTAAGGGTTACTCCATGAGTAGCTCTTTTTTGATCCATCTTGAGTGCTCTCCAATAGCCAATCGATTTCAATATCTCCTAGAATAAGGTGATTGACATCCATATCTAGGTCTTCTGTTGCTTCAAGTAGTTGGTCGATGTCTGTTTTCACCATGATTGTGGCCTCCTCTTCATTATTCATTTCGATACTGTACTATTCACAGGTTTTTGTGACTTTAAACCTATATTTTATAAATATCTACTATATACTTCGGTTCGATAGTGAAAACTATGGGTGTTCTTAAAAAATAAATATAAAATAGGAGAAAATATTTGCAAAGAGTTGATAAAATAACGAAATAGTCTTATGTTAAATTTGAGAGAGAATTTGCAGTTGAAACGGTTTTTTGGGAGTGGAAAATATGAATGTTTTAGTAATCGAAGATAATGAAAGTGTTTGTTCAATGATTGATATGTTTTTTTCTAAAGAGGGAATACATGGTGAATATGTCCATGATGGTCTTAAAGGATTCGAACGATATAAGGAAGGAAATTGGGATCTTCTCATAATTGATTGGATGCTACCAGGGATGGATGGCGTCACCATCTGTAGAAAAATAAGAGCTGAAGGGGACTCGATCCCAATCATTATGTTAACGGCGAAGGATAGTGAATCAGATCAGGTTCTTGGATTAGAAATGGGAGCAGATGACTATGTAACAAAACCATTTAGTCCACTTGCTTTAATGGCACGTATTCGAGCGATTACACGAAGAGTCCATGCAGGTCCTGTGGAGAAGGCGGAAAAAGGCTTATTGGTTACGAAGCATTTTCAAATTAGTAAGGAAAAAAGGGAAGTTTTTTTGGATGGTGAAACCATCTCTAATCTGACCCCAAAGGAATTCGACCTTCTCTACTATTTTGTTCAACATCCTAAGCAAGTGTTCACGAGAGAACAGTTGCTTGATCGAGTGTGGGGCTATCAATTTTATGGAGATGAGCGTACTGTTGACGTTCATATCAAAAGACTCAGGAAAAAAATCGGTACTGATCACCAACCATTTTTCCATACCGTTTGGGGAGTAGGGTATAAGTTCGATGAAACGATCCAAACCAGTGAAAATTAAGTATTTATATCAGCAATTAATTAGTCATATGGGTGTTCTTTTGGTAGCTTTCCTGATCATGAGTATTGTATTTACCCACTATGTTGAACGGTTAGTCTATCAAGACACAGTGGATGAGCTTATATCCTATGGGGAAAATATCCTTACCGATATTACGAGAGGGACACGTTCTGCTACAAATATAGTGAATGAATATAGTAATGTTCTAAAAGGAAGAAATATTAGCTTTAGTATTTTTGATGAAGAAGGGAATCTTCTTTACCCAAGTGGAAACTTGAAGCTAGTAGACGAAGTCCTAGAGCAAATTGCTAAGGGAAATCCACATGTTGTAAGAAATAAAATTAAACATTCGAATCAGGAAGTTACTTTATTAGCCTTACCATATATCATGAATGATACGCTAATAGGGGTTATTCTATTGACTTCCCCAATTAGTGGCTCTAGAGAAATGATCAGTCAAATCAACCAATACTTATTTTTTACCGCATTGTTGGCATTTGCACTAGCTATTCTTCCAAGTTGGCTATTATCAAAGGTCCATGTTAATCGGATTAAGCGACTTCAGGAAGCGACGTCAATGGTGTCTGCGGGTGATTACTCTGTTAACCTGCCTCCATCAAATTTTGATGAAATCGGGGAGCTCGCTCATGATTTTAATCATATGGTGAAAAAGTTAAACACCGCTGCTGAGGAAATAGAGAGTCTGGACAATCGAAGAAGGAATTTCATGTCAGATGTATCCCATGAGTTAAGAACACCATTAACGACGATTAGTGGTGTCGTTGAGGGCTTGAAAAACGGGATGATTGCAGAAGAAGAAAAAGAAAAAGGCATTAATTTAGTCAGTCAAGAAACAAAGAGATTGATTCGCTTAGTCAATGAAAACCTTGATTACGATAAAATAAGGTCCAATCAAATAAAACTAAATAAAGAAGATGTACAGTTACAAGAGGTATTTGAAATTATTCAGGAACAGCTTCATTTACAAGCAACTGAGAAAGACAATCAAATTGAGATTGAAGTCGAGGAAGATGTCCGGATTCTGGCTGATTATGATAGACTGATACAAATCTTAATTAATATTACGAAAAATAGTATTCAATTTACTGAGAATGGCCACATTTGGCTAAGGGGAAGAATGGAGCAAAATCACACGGTTATTGAAATTGAAGATACTGGTATTGGTATTGATACGATGGAAATTGAAAAAATTTGGCACCGATTTTACAAGGCGGAAATTTCAAGAACGAATAACCCGTACGGTGAATTTGGTTTAGGTTTATCAATTGTAAAACAGTTAATTCATCTGCATCAAGGCTCAATTGAAGTATTTAGTGAAAAAGGAAAAGGAACAAAGTTTGTCATTCACATTCCGTATATATAAGGAGCGAAATTATAGAATCACAGACATGTGGTTCTTTTTTTTATGGCTGTTTCGTACGGATTTTGGTTATTGGAATGATCCTAATCCCGACCATTCCGATTTATACGTAGAACAGTACCACGGATGGAATAGGCAAGCTCTATTCTCTGCTATTTGTTTGCGTGACAGTATAAATTAGGATTTACTATTGATTTTATGAAACAATAGCAACAATGTTTGAGAAAAGAGCGTTTTTCATCATATTTTCCTAATTCATTCCTTTCTTCTTAAAAGTTTTGTCACTTTTTGTTCATAATTTCGGGATAAAATGTATTCAACGTAAGAAGTTGAGGAGGAATTAAGATGAGTGATTTACATAAAGACGATAACCAAGAAGTAGAAATTCAAGAAGTGGATACTGATGAAGGAAAGACTCAAGAGGATGAAACTCCAGAAGTTGAATCTCAAAAGGAAGAGACTCAAGAAGTAGAAATTCGAGCCGCAAAGAATAATAAACCGAAACTGAAGCTAAAGGGATTTTTCAGTATGGTTGCAGCCGGGGTAGTCGGCTCTGTATTAACGATGACGGTTATTCCACAAACCGATTTTTTCCATGAATACTATCAGCCTGTTGCAAGTGGAGCAGTAGCTGAAGCTTCATCTCAAGGAAATGCAGTAAATATTGTCCCGACTTCAACGACTAATGCTTCTGCATCTGTAGCAGATATTGTTGACAAAACATCATCAGCTATCGTAGGAATTGTTAACAAACAGCAACAGAACAACCCTTTTTCTAGAACTTCAGAAGTGGTTGAAAGTGGTTCTGGTTCAGGTGTTATTTTTAAGAAAACAGATGATACAGCATACATTGTTACCAATAATCATGTCATTGAAGGAGCAACGGAAATTGAAGTCTCTTTTCATAATGGGGAGAAAGTGGGAGCGCAGTTAATAGGGGCAGATGCACTTACTGATTTAGCTGTATTGAAGATCGATGCAAAATATGCAGACAATGTACTTTCATTCGGAGATTCATCAACGTTAAGAGCTGGTGAACAAGTATTAGCGATAGGAAATCCACTTGGATTAGAATTTTCAAGAACCGTCACACAAGGGATAGTCAGTGCGGTAGATCGAGAAATTGCGGTCTCCACTTCTGCTGGTGAATGGGAACTGAATGTCATCCAAACCGACGCAGCCATTAACCCTGGTAATAGTGGTGGGGCCTTGATTAACTCGCAAGGACAGCTCATTGGGATTAATAGTTTAAAAATTTCCGAAAGTGGAGTAGAAGGACTTGGCTTTGCCATTCCAAGTAATGATGTCGTTCCAATTGTAAATGAAATTATTTCGTCAGGAAAGATTAGTAGACCATATATGGGTGTTAGTCTCGCTAGTCTTAATGAAATTCCTTCCGCTTATTATCAGGAGCTTCCAGAAGATGTCACAGGTGGTGCGATGGTGACATATGTGGATCCAGCATCAGGGGCAGCTGAGGCTGGCATCAAGGCACAAGATGTGATCGTGGCAATTAACGATCAAACAGTAGAAACATCCAATGATTTACGAAAATACTTATATACTGAAGCCAAAGTAGGCGATGAGGTAGAATTAAAGATTTATCGTGAAGGGAAATTGATAACAGAAAAAATGACTTTAGCAAATAATATTCAAGCTAGTTGATGTTCCAAATATAGGTCTTTCTTTAGACCTTTTATATACGTTGTTCTATTATAGATTGTGGTTATTGGTAAAACCCAGAAGCCGGTTTTTACCTATCTATCACAGGTATTGCTATACATGAAGTGTGCGACGGCACTTTTCGCTTCCTCTTATTAATCTCTCAGAGGAGATATAGGTATTTTGTTGCTTAAAACTTTCGAAAAAGCAACAATATTTGCGAAAAGAGCCTTTATATAAAATGGAGAGGCTTTAGCCGAATGAGTAGTTGGTTACCACCTTTCGGCTAGCCTCTTTGTAGTTAATCGTCTTTTTCGACTGATTTTTTCACATCTTCTTTAAACTGTTTAAGTTCTTTATGGAGATCTTCTTTACTAATATCAAGTGTCTCCATCACTTCATGGAAAGGTTTATGTTCCTTTTTATAAGTGATGATTTCATCAATGGGTTTATCACTAAGCTTCGCAATTGCTGCAGCCCCGATTAAAAATCGTAATGGAATTCCTTCTTTTATATAGGCATCAATTTCTGCTTCCGTCTTATTTGCGTACCCAGCTAAAAAGGCTTTTACTTCCTTTTTATTTTCCTTAACAAATTGTTCCCATTGACGCATAGAATCAATTCGTTTAAATTCCTCCATGTCGATTCCAAGTTCTGTAGCTGTTTTTTCCCAAGATTTGTTTTCTTTGTATAGTGCTAGTACATCATCAATGTCTTTCTCTGCTTTTTTACTTAACATCGCTGCCATGAAAATATCCTGTTTCGAATAACCTTCCTCTTTTAGCTGTTCGGCTTTTTCATGTTCAATCAACTTGTGGTGATGTCCATGTTTGTAAAGCTCCTTTTCTGCATGAACAGGTACGGACTGGTCCCATGTAAGTGTAATGAAAAGGATCGCTATTAGAACTCTTATTTTTTTCATTGTTGAATCTCTCCTTTATGTACAAAATAACCACGAAAGTTATGGTACCCAAAATATGTTAAATTATGATAAAAAAGCTATTTTATTATTAAAAGGTAGGAGTAGTGAAAGTTTTTCAAAGCAACCATTTCACAATATTGCCATGAAATCCTCCGTAATATCGCTGGAATTTATAGTATTCTTATAGTGAAAATATAATAGTTGGCTGGAGAATTGGAGAAGCCGCAAGAAATCTGTTAGGGATAAGTATGTCTTATACCACCAGGTTTTTTGCGGTTTCTTTTTTTAATAAGGCTGTTTTCATACGAAAATTATGGTTTTTAGAATGGTCTTAATGCCGACCATTCCGATTTATACGTATCGTAGTACCACGGATGAAATAAGCAAGCTCTTTTCTCTGTTGTTTTTTGCTTGCCAGGATAAATAAAATGATTTTCTATTTTTTTGATAGGTAGCAACAATGTTTGAGAAAAGAGCCTTTAATAAATAAAGGAGGAAATGGCATGAGAAAAATGATCGAAACTCAAGTGATTGTGGTAGGCGGAGGTGCAACGGGAGCAGGAGTTCTCCGAGATTTAGCAGTCCGTGGAATTAAAGCAATCTTAGTAGAACAGCGGGATCTTGGCCATGGAACTTCCTCTCGAAATCATGGACTCCTTCACTCAGGGGCACGGTATGCGGTAAGAGATGAAGAAGCTGCGATTGAGAGTTACCGAGAAAATATCATTATAAAAAAAACAATTCCTGGTTCAGTCGAGCAAACCGGAGGTCTTTTTGCAAAGGTGCCAGAAGATGATGATGCCTATGTTCAGAAATGGGTAAAAGCGTGTGAAAAAGTGGGGATTCCCGTATCGAATATTCCCCTTGAAAAAGCGTTTAAAGACGAACCTTATTTAAATAAAAACATTCAATCAGTCTATTCTGTACCAGATGGTTCTATCGATTGTTTCACTCTTGTTGTGGATGTGGTGGCAGATGCCGTGTCAAGGGGAGCGAGAGCATTAACGTATCATGAAGTCATTGATGTGATCAGAGAAACGAATCGTGTGACCGGCGTTGTAGTACGGAATCGCTATACAGGTGAAGAAACGGAAATTCATGGAGATATCGTCATTAATGCAGCTGGTCCATGGGGAGCAAAAATGGCTGAAATGGCAGGTATTTCCTTACATCTAATAAACAATAAAGGAATGCTTGCAGTCCTCAATCATCGTTTTAATAAACAGGTGATCAATCGATTAAGACTTCCAGGAGATGCGGATATTTTTGTTCCAGCCCATAATGTAACCATTTTTGGAACAACGGGGATCAATGTCGATGATCCGAATGATTTTAGCTTGAATCGTCAAGAGTTGGAAGAAATGATCGAGGAAGGTCTGGCGCTAATTCCAGATTTAAAGGAGATGCGTCTCATTCGAGCGTTTAGTGGAAGTCGTCCTCTTTATCAAGAATCCAGTATTGCTGATGATAGCGGAAGGTCAGTTACACGGGGAATTGCTTTATTAGACCATCAAAAAAGAGATGGTGTCGATGGGTTTATGACGATTACCGGTGGGAAGTTGACGACATTCCGATATATGGCAGAAAAAACAGTAGACATGGTCTGTGAAAAAATGAATATCCAAGCGAAGTGTACATCTCATGAAGAGGTCGTTCCCCATCGTGAAGCGAGTAGTTTCTTTAAGGAAGTCGACATGGCTCCAGCTGCCAAAACGAAATTGTTTCATTGGGCGGGAACAAAGGCTACGAAAATTGAACAGTCATTAAAACAGGCGCAAATGGATCGAACAGTCATTTGTGAATGTGAGCAGGTCACATGGGCCGAAATTGAATCAACGTTAACAAAAGATAGTCATTTTAACCTAGGTGATATTAGAAGAAGAACTCGTTTAGGGATGGGCCCTTGTCAAGGGACATTTTGTAGTTTTCGTGCCGCAGCAGTAGCAGTGGAAAAAGGAGTAGCAACTTCGGATGAAGTATCTTGGGCATTGAACGATGCACTCCATGAACGAAAAAAGGGCATGACTGTTGTGGCAACAGGAGAGACAGCAAAACAAGCTCAGCTAATGGATGCCATTTACAATGTTTCGTTACGTCTAAAAGAGGGAGATGAATAACATGTATGATGAAGTCATTGTCGGACAAGGACTAACAGGGTTAATAACAGCCATTTGGAGTCGTGAGCAGGGAAAGCGTGTCGCATTAGTTTCCTCAGGTTTAGGAAAAATTCTTCAGTCCTCAGGTGTAATGGATGTTATCCCTGGACAAGATGGAACGTTCACGGACTTAATTTCAAAATATGAGTTAGATACCCGTTCACGCTTAAATATAAATGAAGCAATGAAGAAATTCTTTCAGTTAACAGAGCGAATTGGGTACCCTTATCAAGGTGATGTGGAAACTCTCGTTACAATCGTAACAGGTTCCGGTCATGTTAAGAAAACAGCATTCTATCCCGAAACAATCAAACCAATACCTGACAAAGGACATGTCGTAATCGTTGGCTTTGAAGAGGTAGTTGATTTCCTTCCAATGTATATAAAAGGAAATCTAGAAAAGAGCAGACCTCTCTTGAAAATTGATCCTATAACCGTCTCACTCGGAAAAAATTCATCTAGAACGATGTCACAACTTGATGCCGCTCACTTACTTGATGAAGAAGAGTCTTGTACGAAGGTGATAAATGAAATCCAGAAAGAGATGGTCAACAAACAAATAGCAAAGCCTGATCTCTTTATTTTTCCATCCTCATTAGGTTTCAACAATTGGCAGATGGTGTTAGAGCGGTTGACTAGAGAATTAAATACTGCTGTTACTGAAGCATCCGGGATGCCACCCAATGCAACAGCGATTCGTTTGCATGACAAATTAAAACGAGAAGCAATAAAACTTGGTGTAAGATTTTATGAGAATACGACCATTGAAGATGCAGAAGTCGAGGATAATATCGTCAAAGCAGTGATCACAAGCACAAATATGAAGATAAAGTCTGAGCGATTTGTATTGGCAACAGGTGGTGTGTTAGGTGGTGGCATTGAGCAAACCGCAGAAGGCTTTAAAGATAAAGTGCTAAGTAGGGAACTTGATAAATTTGGCCGTTATGTAAACTGCCCTGATAATGTTTTCCTCGTCGGTGCGAGTAAAGGTACAAAAGTGATTCAGCATGGAATTACGGGCGGTGTCTTTTCGATTCTATCGAGCTATGAAACTCTTTTGGAACTTAACGAAAATATGAAATTAGGAGGGCTTCAACATGCTTGATTATAGCTTCTTAGACCGTTCATTTGATGCCTGCCTCAAGTGTAATGCCTGTACAGCAAGTTGTCCGGTTTCAAGCGTCTCATTGGAGTTTGGTGGACCGAAGCATTTAGGTCCAGAGTTAAAAAGGCTTACAGATAATCAACACATTATAGATGATAAACGAATTGAGCTATGTACTTTATGTGGGAATTGTGATATCTCATGTCCAGAGAATGTCCATGTATCAACATTAACTGCTTATGCAAAGGCAATTCATGCTGATATTGAAGGAACAAAGCTTCGTGATCAGGTGTTAAGTAATGCAGAGTTAGTTGGAATGGCAGCTTCAGCATTTGCACCGATTACGAATGTTGCGATGACGATGAAACCTGTCCGTAAAGCGATGCAATTGGTGATGGGCATTCCGGCTGAACGAAAGTTTCCAAAGTATCGCTTTAATAATTTTAAAAGAAAATACAAAAAAACAACCGCTCAAACAAAGCGCAAGGTTGCTTATTTTGTTGGCTGTTATGCTACGTACAATGCACCTGAGGTGGCAGATTCCTTTGTTGAAGTCATGAAATATAATGGAATTGAAGTCGCTGTACCTAAGCAGAAATGCTGTGGAGTTCCTATGTTTGCAAACGGCAAAATGGAGCAAGGTCTTAAGAACGCAAATTACAATATTGATAGTTTGCTTGAGTATACAAGGCAAGGTTATGACATTGTTTTGACATGTACGAGTTGTACGTTTGCATTTAAAAAAGAATATGTCAATTATTTAAAATCAGAAGGCGCTATGGAGCTAGCAAAGCATGTGTATGATGCAGATGAATATTTACGATTATTACATGAATCTGGTGAACTGAATACGGAATTTGCACCAATGAATGCTAAGGCAGGCTATTATGCGCCATGTCATATGAAAGGTCAAGGAATTGGCAACCCTGCTATGGACATTCTTGCACTTATTCCAGGCTATGAAATTCAAGATGTTGCGGCAGGATGCTGTGGTCAGTGTGGAACCTTCGGATTCAAAGAAGAAAAATATGATATTTCAATGAAAATTGGTAAACCGATGGCTGAAGCGATTGCAGACGCAGATGCCGATTATACAGTAACAGAGTGTGGCATGTGTAAAAATCAGTTAGAACAGCTGACACCTAAAACGGTTATACACCCAATGCAAATTCTTGCAGAATCCTACTCTAAGAATCTGGAAGAAGGTTCGCTTGCTTCTTCTAAATCGTAGTACTAAAAAAGATCTGAGTTAATAGGCTCAGATCTTTTTTCTGTGAAAAATTTTTATGTATAGATTAGGAGTAGCCTGCTCAAGATTTTTTTGAAAGAAAAGGTTTTCAACATACATGTATTGTTTGTCAATCTTTTGTAACATTTATCGATAAATCTAGAAATCTATTATTGACACCGCTTACAAGAATTCGTATACTAATGCTATAAGTTAATGCAATTGTGATGGAGATAAGGAGACTCACACAGCGCCTATTTTATAATAGGGTGATCTGTTGTGTCTCTTTTTTTTCGTCATCGAAGTAAACCGATTACATTATATTAGTGAGGAGAGAAAAAGATGACACCATTTATTGGAGAGATTATCGGTACCATGATTTTAATTGTTTTGGGTGCTGGAATTGGGGCTGGTTCTTCTTTAGAAAAGTCTTATTCGAAAAATGCAGGGTGGATTGTTATTACACTTGCATGGGGACTTGCGGTAACAATGGGTGTATTTGCAGTTGGACAGGTTAGTGGGGCCCATTTAAATCCTGCTGTAACGGTGGCGTTGGCCTTAACTGGAGATTTTGCTTGGGCTGATGTTCCTGGTTATATCGTTGCCCAGTTTATTGGAGCAATATTAGGGGCAACACTCGTATTCTTACACTACTTACCACACTGGAAAGAAACAAAGGAGCCAGGTACAAAACTTGGAGTATTCGCAACATCACCAGCTATTCCACATACTTTTTCAAATTTGTTAAGTGAGCTCATTGGTACATTTATACTTGTACTTGGGTTATTATTTATAGGAGCAAATAATTTTACTGAAGGATTAAATCCACTAGTTGTCGGTCTACTCATTGTTGTAATCGGTATGTCTTTAGGGGGTTCTACAGGTTATGCGATTAATCCTGCCCGTGATCTTGGTCCAAGAATTGCTCACGCATTGCTCCCGATTCCTGGGAAGGGTGGTTCTAACTGGAAGTATTCATGGATTCCTGTAGTGGGCCCGCTTTTAGGTGGAAGTATCGGAGCAGTCTTTTATCAAGCAGTCTTTTTAGAAACAGTGACAACGGCTTTATGGATCGTATTAGCTATTACTGTAGTTGTCCTTACAATTGCTTTTGTTGCAAGTAAGAACCAAACAACTATTTATGACAAAGAAAATCAAGCAGCTTAAATTGGGGGAATTAAAAATGGAAAAATTCATCTTATCATTAGACCAAGGAACAACAAGCTCACGCGCCATTTTATTTAATCAAAAGGGAGAAATAAAATACACGGCCCAAAAGGAATTTACACAGCATTTTCCAAGTCCAGGCTGGGTAGAACATGATGCGAATGAAATTTGGGGTTCGATTCTATCTGTTATTGCTGGTGTACTCTCTGAATCCAACGTTAAACCTGAACAGATTGCAGGTATCGGAATCACGAACCAGAGGGAAACAACTGTCGTATGGGACAAGGAAACGGGTACTCCAATTTATAATGCAATTGTTTGGCAATCAAGACAAACGAGTGATATTTGTCAAGATCTTAAGGAAAGAGGCTACGTTGACTTATTCCGTAATAAAACAGGACTGCTTATTGATGCATACTTTTCTGG
The DNA here is from genome assembly GCF_047302285.1 of Robertmurraya phoenicis. GTDB lineage: Bacteria > Bacillota > Bacilli > Bacillales > Cytobacillaceae > Robertmurraya. The sequence continues at coordinate 3,553,679 of NZ_CP154845.1, read as the reverse complement.
AACGAAAGTAAAATGGATTCTCGATCATGTAGAGGGAGCGCGTGAAAGAGCTGAGCGTGGAGAGCTTCTATTTGGAACGATTGATACGTGGTTAATTTGGAAATTATCCGGTGGAAAAGCTCATGTCACGGACTACTCTAATGCATCAAGAACATTAATGTATAATATTCATGAATTAAAATGGGATGAAGAGTTATTGGAAATCCTTGAAGTTCCGAAAGCGATGCTTCCAGAAGTTCGTCCTTCCTCAGAAGTTTATGCACATACAGTCGATTATCATTTCTTTGGAAAAGAAATTCCGATTGCAGGAGCAGCAGGTGACCAGCAAGCGGCATTATTTGGTCAAGCTTGTTTTGAATCAGGGATGGCAAAGAACACTTATGGAACCGGTTGCTTTATGCTCATGAACACAGGTGAAAAAGCAGTTCAATCGGAACATGGTCTCCTTACAACAATTGCATGGGGTCTTAACGGAAAAGTGGAGTATGCTTTAGAAGGTAGTATTTTTGTCGCTGGTTCTGCTATTCAGTGGCTTCGCGATGGTTTAAGAATGCTAAAAGATGCGAAAGATAGCGAGGAATACGCTACAAAGGTTGCATCAACGGACGGTGTATATGTGGTACCAGCTTTTGTGGGATTAGGAACTCCTTACTGGGATAGTGATGTTCGTGGAGCTGTGTTTGGCATAACACGTGGAACATCAAAAGAACATTTCGTTAGAGCAACTCTTGAATCTCTTGCTTATCAAACGAAAGATGTGTTGTCCGCAATGGAAGCAGATTCAGGAATTGTCTTGAAGAAACTCCGTGTAGATGGAGGAGCAGTAAAGAATAATTTCTTAATGGATTTCCAAAGTGACCTTCTTAATGTTTCAGTTGAAAGACCGATTGTTAATGAAACAACTGCACTTGGAGCTGCATACTTAGCTGGACTTGCAGTTGGCTATTGGGAAAGCCAAGAAGAGATCGCTAAGCAATGGGCGGTAGATCGTAAATTTGAACCAACAATGGAAGATGAGAATCGTGAAGAATTGTATGAAGGTTGGAAAAAAGCTGTAAAAGCAGCTATGGTGTTTAAATAAGAAATAATGAGGCTGGGTCAAAAAGTCGGTTGTAATGACTTTTTGATTCAGTTTTTTTGTCCAGGAATTTATAAATTCCCTCGACTTGTGGATAAGTGTTCGATAAAATGTTCGGATAAATGGTAGGAGTATCGGTATGAAAAAATAACAGGAAAAATTCCGCTTAATGACTCAACCATCATGAAAAAGAGCCGAAATAGCAGGAAAAATTCCTGCTATTCCCTCAAAAAAAGCCAAAATAAACGCTTTTGCCCTCCATAAGCGGAAAATCTTCCGTTATTTCCCTTAAAAGGAATTTCATTGAGAAGATAACAGGAAAAATTCCGCTTAAGTGAGAGATGTTGGAATCGAATTAGACAAACCGGAAGCTTTCTACGTTTTGTAGGAGCTTTTTTTATTTACGCTGTTTTCGTAATGATTGTGGTTTTTTCGTAAATGTCCAGAGGCCGACATTTACCCCTCAAATGGGGTTTTAGAACACACATTATTTTTGCGCGGCACTTTTCGCTTACTTGATACTAATTTAACGAGTAATAATAGGGCTTTATTCTCCTATCTATGACTAAATAGCAACAATGTTTGCGAAAAGAGCCTTTATTTAAGATCATTTTTGTACTTAAACCGAAATCTAGGGAAAAAAATTCGATATAGACGGCTATCCAACAAAGTGAGAGATATTTCATCTGTCTTTTACTTATAGGTGGAGAGTTGCCATATTTTTAAATGCAAGTTTCATATAATATTAATGGATTTAAAAGAAAAGGTTTAATAACCATGAAAAAAGGGAAAAACCCATTTCTAGAGGAACTAGAAATGGGTTTTTCAATGTACTCTTTAAATTTCTATGAAACGATGGAAGAATTAGTTAAGGGAAATTGTTCAATCTTCCCCTCCTTTTCTTCTGCCAATAGTGTTACCTCAATATATTTAATGTGATGGTCTTCCATTTCAATGATTTTAAAAGAGTAGGAGTCAATTTCAATTGTGTCACCCTCTTGGGCTTCATAATTTTCTGTTAAAATCCAGCCTCCAATGGTATCCACATCTTCATCATTAATATTAAGGTTAAACAAATCATTCACTTCACTTACAAGCACCTTGGAATCAAGAATGTAATGGTCATCATTGATCTTTCGTACTTCAGAAATTTCATCCATATCAAATTCGTCGCGGATTTCACCAACAATTTCTTCAATGATATCTTCAACGGTAACAAGACCAGATGTCCCGCCGTATTCGTCCATCAAAATGGCCATATGAATACGTTCCTTCTGCATCTTGACCAATAAGTCTCCAATAGGGACTGTATCAATCACACGGATGATCGGTCGAATATAGGATTCTAGTGTTTGCATGGCAATTTCAGGATGATTTAATAAATCGGTCATGATTTCCTTTAAGTTTACTAAGCCGATAATATGGTCTTTATCTCCATCAATGATAGGATAACGGGTAAACTTTTCGACATACATGACTTCTAAAAATGTCTTGATCGTGTCATCTTTTGATAAGGAAACAATTTCGGTTCTTGGAACCATGATTTCCTTTGCGATTCGATCATCAAATTCAAAGATTTTGTTTACATACTTAAACTCAGATTGGTTAATCTCACCACTTTTATAACTTTCAGACAAAATCAGTCTAAGTTCTTCCTCAGAATGTGCTTCTTCGCTCTCTTTAGCAGGCTTTAAACCAAACCATCCCACAATGATCCGTGCTGATCCATTTAAAGTCCAAATAAATGGATAGAACAGGCGGTAAAACCATATGAGTGGTCTCGCCACAACAAGTGTGACTTGTTCAGCCTTACGGATAGCAACAGTTTTAGGAGCAAGCTCACCAACAACCACATGGAGAAATGTGATAAATAAGAAAGCTATCGCGACTGAAACAACATGGGATAAAGTGGAAGGAATATTAAACTCCGCAAATATAGGAGTTAGCATTTTAGCTATAGTCGGCTCTCCTAACCAACCAATTCCTAGCGCTGTAACAGTAATCCCGAGCTGACAAGCCGATAAGTACTCATCAAGATGAGTGATAACTTTTTTCGCAGCAATTGCACTTTTACTTCCTTCATCAATCAACTGCTCTACTCTTGAGCTCCTTATCCTAATGATCGCAAATTCTGAAGCGACAAAAAATGCCGTTAAAGCAATCAAAATGGCTAATAAAACCAAGTTAAATATGTCCAAATAAATTTCCTTATCTCGTCAAAAACGAGTAAGGAGTCACCTCCCAATAAATTCAAAAATTTAGTCTAACCATGTAATTCGGAAAGGGATTTTAATAACACTTCACCTTCAGTATTAAGCAACTTGGAATAATTCTCCGCTTGACCGTTATCAAGATTTTCAATCAATGGAATGAGAACATTTAAATCGATTTGAAGCTGCTTCATTTGCTGTGTTACCGAAAGGATATGTTTCCTTAGTTCCCCTTCTTGTACTTCTTTTATTTTCTTAATTTCTAGTTTTCTCTTAATCTCTTCAAGTGGAATATGAAGACCTTTGCATTCTTCAATAAACCTTAAATCCTCTAAAGTTTGTTCTGTATAAATCCGATAATTGGATTTTGAGCGTTGAGCGTTTAAGAGTCCAATACTTGTATAATAATCAATCGTTCTTTTGGATACATGTGCAATACTTGCTAGTTCGCCAATACGATACAATGCCCCATCATATCACCTCAATCTATTCCTATTACATGATTATAAAGGATGCAAAACCATACAGTCAAACGTTGTGGTTATGAAAAAATATGTTACCTTTAGTTTATTATAAATTGGAGTGAATATGAACGGTTCTCTGGAAATTTCTTTGAAAATACAAAAAAGTCTGTTAAGAATTTTAACAGACTTAGAGAAATGATGCCGTTCTCTTGCCCTTACTATCTTGAACATACAAAAATCGTATGATTAGATCACAAGGTGGGTGCTTCATTCTCCTGATTTACTGGCTAGACCATTCCCTCGCGAGCAGGCTATACATAAGTAAATTATGAAATCGCCCATTCAAATTCTCGCCATCTCGGACGAAACCTTCATACGTAAAGCCAAGTCTCTCTGGAATAGCCCGGCTTTTTGCATTTTTTTCACCACAACGAATTTCAATCCGATTAAGACCTAATTGAAAGAAGGAATAATTTAATACAGCTCGAACGGCTTTGGTCATAATCCCGTGACCTTGTGCATCTTTAGCAATAAAGTAGCCAATCGATGTTTGGCGATTATTCCAATCTATAAATTGCGATCCGATGTTGCCAACTAATCTACCTCTGTAACGGATCCCTAGACTAAATCCGGTTTTCTCACTAAATTGCATCATCCAGAGTGAGATAAGCCGATGGGTTTGCACTGGGGATATGACTTCATTTACCCAAGGAAGCCATTCTCTTAAGTACGATCGATTTGAGTCTATTAAATGAAAAAACTCGTCAGCATGATGGGGCTCAAGTAGCTGTAACTCTATGTCATGATCAACTCTCATGGTAAACATATTTCCCCTCCTTTATATGACTATCCTATGCGTCGAATTGAAAGGAAAAATCTTGGATGATTGAAAAGTTCAAAAAAACTCCATATTACCCAAACATGTAGTACTTATAAGGATTGGAGACAATTCAAGGCTTTTTGTGTAATTGGAGTGACTTTTCACACTGTTCTAATACATAAATCGTGCTATAACGAAAGAGAATCATTCTCAATTAAATGAAATTAGGTGATCAGGATGTTGTCGAAGTTAGGAACAGGTGAACGAGCTAAGATTATTGATATTTCGAGTGCTGATCAATTAGTTCGGAGACGGCTACTTGATTTAGGCATAACAGAAGGTTCAGAAATATGTATCAAGTGTAAAATGCCTTTTGGCGGACCAGTCATGCTTGAATCATGTGGACAATGTGTCGGAATCAGGCGTCGTGAAGCATATTCGATAAAGGTGGAAGGATTATAATGGATATCGCACTTTTAGGGAACCCAAATACAGGCAAAACTTCAATGTTTAACAATCTGACTGGGTCTTATGAATATGTAGGAAACTGGAGCGGCGTAACGGTTGAGAAAAAGGTAGGGGTGTTTAAGAAGGGAAAAGCTTCCCTGATTGATTTGCCAGGTGTATACTCACTTAACCCACTTTCGAAGGACGAGGGAGTAGTTACGAACTTTTTGCTTCATGATTCATTTGATAGAATGCTAAATATTGTCGATGCCTCCCAACTAGAACGGAACTTACATTTGACGATTCAACTTCTTGAATTTGGTAAGCCAGTAGTAATTGGTTTAAATATGGTCGACGTTGCATCAAAACGTGGAATTGAAATCGATGTGGTCAAACTCTCTTCCCAACTTGGTGCTAAAACAATACCAGTTATCGCACGTAGTGGAAGAGGCTGTGAAGAGCTAGCTGAAATGGTAACAACTGTCAAAACAGAATCCGCTAGCCATTTCACCGTACCGTATGGGAGCGAAATGGAAGCGGCGATTAGGAAATTTGAGCAACTACTTCAAGGGAAATCGCCTCACTCTGCTAGATGGTTAACGCTACAATTATTAGAAGGAAATCCCTACGTAAAAACGTATTTACAAGACTTTATTAATAAGGAGACATTGGAGCCCTTTGTTCACGAAACAGCAAAAGCTGTACTTGCGCAACAGCAGGAAAGAACGATTGAACAATATATTTATAGGAAAAGACAAGCTGCCATTTCGGAGCTTTTACAAAAGTCTACCTATTTACAAGGAGAAAATAGACAACCACTTTCTGAAAAAATCGATACGATTATTACAAATAAATGGTTAGGATTACCGATTTTCTTTGTTGTTATGTATTTCTTATTCATGCTTACATTTGACTGGCTTGGCTTTCCACTTTCTGATCTACTTGATGGGTTGATTTCAGGACCGATAACATCGGGGCTTGAGAACTTTTTAACTTTTATTGGTGCCTCATCCTTTATTCATGCTTTAGTACTTGATGGAATCGTAGCTGGGGTAGGAGGAGTTCTTGTTTTTGTTCCGCAAATCTTTATCCTTTTCTTCTTTATTTCATTATTAGAGGATTCAGGCTACATGGCTCGTGTCGCATTGGTTATGGATCGATTAATGGAATTGGTCGGAATGAATGGAAAAGCTTTTATCCCGATGATGATTGGATTCGGTTGTAATGTACCAGGTGTAATGGCAGCTAGAACAATTGAAACCCCTAGAGAAAGAATGTTAACCGTATTGCTGACACCGTTGATGTCTTGCTCAGCTCGATTACCAGTCTATGCATTATTCGTTGGAGCTTTTTTCGCCTATCATAAAGCCCTTATCGTGTTATCACTTTATATTCTTGGCATTGTTGTTGCACTTATTTTAGCAAAAGTATTTTCAGCAACCATTTTAAAGGGTGAAACATCCTTTTTCGTTATCGAACTTCCACCATATCGCCTTCCACAAGGAAAAGCTCTTTGGAAGAGTACATGGGAAAAAGGGAAAGGTTTTGTTAAAAAGGCAGGTACCTTTATTTTTGCCGGCTCAGTCATTATTTGGTTATTGTCTTACGCTGGACCTCAAGGTGTTAATGTAGATATGGATGATAGCTTTTTAGCGATGATTGGTGGCGTATTTGCCCCATTATTGGCACCGTTAGGATTTGGGACATGGCAGGCAGGTGCATCACTTTTAACAGGCTTTTTAGCAAAAGAAGCGATTATTTCTACGATGAATATTATTTACTTTGTTCCTGATGAGGCAAGCTTACAAGGATTATTGATAAATAGCTTTTCACCTGTTGCAGCATATAGTTTTATGGTCTTTATTCTCCTTTATATTCCATGTTTAGCGACAGTTGCGACGATCAAAAAAGAAACAGGATCCTATAAATGGACAGCCTTTTCGATGGGGTATGCCTTGTTAATCGCCTATGTACTCTCATTGGTCATTTATCAGGTTGGAAGTTTAGTAGGTTTTTAAAGAATGATAGATTGCTCATTTTTTCACAATTCATGAGGAATCCAGTCAATCCATTAAGAAAGGCGGTAAGATGATGGTAAACATAATCATTGGTGGACTTATATTTGGATATGCAAGCTGGGCGCTTTGGAAATTTATTAAAAGATCGAAGCAAGGAAAATGTGCGAGCTGTGATATTAAAGGCTCATGTTCTAGTGAAGCATGCTGTGAGGGAAAGGAGAAACAAGTCTAGTTTTCCTTGAATAGCAGGTCTCTCATCTTGTATAATGGACGTATAAAGTGTAAATTTACACCAATTTATACATAAAGGAATGACGATGGGTGACAAGAGAAGAGATTATTTTAAAGGTATCTGAGAAATTAAGGCTTATTCGGACAGAAGCAGGCTATACACAGGATAAAATGGCAGAGATTATCGGTGTATCGAAAAAGACGTTAGTCCAAATTGAGAAAGGGCGAATGTATGCCAACTGGCCAACAGTTGTGACGATTTCAGCCCTTTTTCGTGAAACGGAGACGGTTCAGTACCTATTTGGAAATGAACCACTGGAAGTACTTGAGACAGTAGCGCGTGACGGAATCGATTATCGCAAAGAAAAAACACTTGGAGGAAAAATTTGGTGGAGAGAAATTGCAAAGAAAAATAGCTTCATTCTCCAGCAAAATATACTTAGCCAACATTTTCGAATTCTCGATGAAGAGTATTTTCGAATCTTCAGCAGTACGGATGAGAAAGCATCGTTAGAAAGATTTAACGAATTAGCCAAGGATTAGCGAGTCAATTACATTACCCATCTTTTTTCCGTCTGGAGACGGAGTAAGAAACCATCATCGGGCTCTTAAGAACAGGAAAATTCTCCCTTAGTATAGAGATAAATAAAGCTGATGGGAGAAACGACATGAAGAAATTTAAAGAAATATTTCAAAATCGTAATTATATGCGCTTGTTTTTAGCAAATTTCACTTCACAGTTAGGAAGTACGATTGGATTAACGGCGTTTATGTTTTATTTAATGGATCGGTTTACTGATCAGCCTGCATATGCTTCGATTACGGAGCTTATGTATTCTTTGCCAACATTGGCCGTCTTTTTTATTGTTGGAGTATTAGCGGACCGAATGGATCGGCAGAAAATTGCATATTATTGTGATTGGATGAGTGCCCTTTTATCGTTAACCTTAATCATTACCATTTATGTTGGTTGGATGCCACTCATTTTTGCAGTCCTCTTTCTGCGAAGTGCTGTTCAAAAATTCTTTTTTCCAGCTGAGCATGGAATGGTACAAGGAATACTCAAAAAGGATGATTACACGACAGCAGCTGGGCTAAATCAACTCGTCATGAGTTTGTTTATGCTGTTTGGCAATGGATTGGGCGTTTTTGCATACTGGACGGTTGGTGTATACGGAGCGTTAGTAGTAGACTTTTTATCGTTTGTCATAAGTGCCTTACTAATTCGAGCGTGCAAAATACATAATGTCGTTCGAATGCCTAATGGAAAGCATCGCTTCAAAGATTTAAATAGAAAAATGATGTTGGAGGATTTTAAGTTAGGGTTCTCTTATATTTTGAAAAATAAGCTTTTAAGAACCTTATTAATCGGCTTCTTTGTACTTGGTATTGTGAATGGCGGTTTTTCTGTTATGCCGATTTTTATGCTTAAATATAAGTTTGCGCCAGACATGTATGAACAATTTTCAATCGTTATCGGAATCGTGTTTGGAACAGGTGTGTTAATTGGAAGTTTTATTGCTTCCCTTTTGAGCCAGAAGATAAAATTGTATCATTTAATAATTATTGGATTACTTATCACTGGAGTTTTTGTCATCGCTTCTTCCTTACCGAATAATATCATAATATTTATGGCCGTCATTTTTATCTCGTCTTTAGCACTTCCGCTCGTCAATATTGGAATTGGAGGCTGGATGCCGAGTATTGTCGATCCAAAAATGATGGGAAGAGTACAAGGAATGATTACCCCACTGATGATGCTTTCCCAATCGATAACGTTAGGGTTTATCACCATTAGTTTTCCAACATTTTTATCGATAGAAGCTCTTTATTGGTTAGTTGGAGTCTGTATCATCCTTGTTGGCGTATTTTATTTATTCACCCTTCCGAAATACACAAGAGAAAATGAAATCACGTTAGCAGAGGTTAAAGAAAGTGAAGCTTAATTTTTTTAAGAGGCTGGGTTAAAAAGTCGGTGGGAACGACTTTTTGATTCTAGTTTGGAGTGTATAAATTGTTCGTATAAACAGTTGGAGTATCAGTATGAAAAAATAACAGGAAAAATTCCGCTTAATGAGCAAGCATCATGAAAAAGAGCCGAAATAACAGGAAAAATTCCTGCTATTCACTCAAAAAATGCCAAAATAAAAGATTTTGCCCTCCATAAGCGGAAAATCTTCCGTTATTTCCCCTAAAAGGGAGTCCGTTGAGGAGATAACAGGAAAAATTCCGCTTAAGGGTGAGAGATGGTTGGAGCAAAATAGGAGCTTATAGTTGAAATTTAGACAAAGTGGAAATCGATTGGATTCTTGAAGGCTAGTTTGCGTTTCACTCGATTTTTTAGTACGAGGAAAATCGAAGGTCTTGCGTTAAGGCAAAATTAACATATACAAAAATAGAGAAAGGTGAAGCTAGTTATGTCCCAGTCTCTTTTTTTTATAAAATTTGAACCTATTCTCCAACTAGAATCGTATGTAAAAGTGGAGACTAATTAGAAGTATCTATTTGATGAAGACATTGAAGGACTGAGGAAAATGGGGAAACTGAAACAAATTTTATTAAGTTTAAGCGTTCTTGGGCAACTCCTTGGTTTCGGCATACTTTTTTTCAACATCACTGTCGGGATCTTAATATTTATTTTGTCTGGCTTAGCAATGCTTGCTATCTTTATTGTCTTAATTGTAGAAAGAATAAAAGAAAAAGAGGAGGATGACGAAAATGATTATCGTAACTACTGATTTTGTACCAGGAAAAGAAGTGAAGGAACTTAAAGGATTTGTACGTGGGAATACGATTCAATCGAAGCATATAGGGAAAGATATTTTAGCAGGATTGAAAACAATAGTCGGTGGAGAAATTAGCGAATACACAGAAATGATGGATGAAGCTCGTCAAAAAGCAATTGGCCGTATGGTGGAAGATGCAAGGGCAAAGGGAGCGAATGCGATCATTGCTACCCGTTTGGAAAGCTCTACCGTTATGCAAAATGCATCTGAAATCATTGCTTATGGAACAGCTGTGTACGTCGAATAGGTCATGATTTTTTAGAAAAATGGGAATTGACTTTTAATATTTTCGATGATAAGCTAACAAAGTGGAAAAAATATGAAAAGGTAGGAGGTTACGAACATGATTGTAAGAATTCAACTTCAAGCTCAAACTAAATACAACCAATACGTAACCATACCTAGCATTTGATCTGAAATTTATTGATCTTTAATAAAAGGCACTGGTCTACGTCTTCCTGTAGCGTGTGCACTTATATGAGAAAAGGCATGTCGCACTATACCGATATGCCTTTTTTTTGATCCATATTTTGGATAGTAAATGAGTTTTCTCATTTTCTATAGATATTCAAAAATAATTAAGGAGGAATGAACATGTTACAAATTAACAGAATGGTATCAACGGTGGAGCTTGAAGGCGGTTAGTGGAGTTTTTGACAGATGAAAGGAGCGTGCTTTTTTGTTCTCAATACTTAAGAAGTTAAGCTGGTTTTTTAAAGAAAATTGGAAAAGATACACAGTTGCCATCACGTTACTCATTTTTGTAGGAATTTTAGATGTGATGCCACCAAGACTAGTGGGAATGGCAATTGATGATATGCATGTTGGAAGTATGACTAGTGAAAAGATTTTTCAATATATTGGGATCTTTGTTTTAATCACCATTGTCTCGTACGGTGTCACTTATATTTGGATGTATCAGCTATTTGGTGGTGCCTACCTCGTTGAGAGGAAACTTCGCTCTAGATTTATGAATCATTTATTAAAAATGACACCGACCTTTTTTGAGAAAAATCGGACGGGTGATTTGATGGCGAGAGCAACCAATGATTTAAAGGCAATTTCCATAACAGCTGGATTTGGCATTTTGACCCTCATTGACTCCAGCGTGTTCATGCTGACCATTCTTTGTACGATGGCCTTCTTGGTAAGTTGGAAGTTGACCCTTGCAGCAATTCTTCCATTACCGATTATGGCTTGGTTGATGAAGGTGTATGGTGACAGGATTCATAAAAGATTTACAGAAGCACAAGACGCATTTGGAGAACTAAATGATCGAGTGTTAGAGTCTGTCGCAGGTGTGCGAGTTATTCGTGCTTATGTGCAGGAGCGGGCAGATGAAGAGCGATTCCATACGATGACAGAAGATGTTTACCGGAAAAATATAAAGGTTGCTAAAATTGACTCTCTCATTGATCCGACGATTCATATTTTAGTTGGGTTGAGTTATATTATTGGACTTGGTTATGGAGCCTATCTCGTTTTTCACCAAGCGATTACACTAGGTCAGCTAGTTTCATTTAATGTGTATTTAGGGATGTTGATCTGGCCCATGTTTGCCTTCGGGGAACTAATTAATGTGATGCAGAGAGGGAATGCTTCATTAGATCGAGTGGAGGAAACATTGGCTTATGAACAAGATGTGAAGAATCCACTTGATCCAACAGTAGTAAAAGAGCCTGGATCTATCGATTTTAAGGATATTACGTTCCAATACCCTTCCTCTAAAGTAGAAAACCTTGCCAATGTTCAAGTGAATTTGAATCGAGGAGAGACACTAGGTGTCGTTGGGAAAACAGGAAGTGGGAAAACGACGTTTATTAAGCAGCTCTTACGAGAATATCCAAGTGGTTCAGGTGAGCTATCGGTAGCAGGAATTTCACTGGAGAAACAAAGATTAGAGGATACAAGAGAATGGATTGGTTATGTACCTCAAGATCATTTTCTGTTCTCTAAGTCTGTAAAAGAGAATATTCTTTTTGGAAAAACAGGAGCACCCGAAGAAGAACTAAATAAAGCCATTGAATTAGCTGATTTTAAGAAGGATTTAGAAATGTTGCCAGAGGGATTAAATACATTGGTTGGAGAAAAAGGGGTTGCCTTATCAGGAGGACAAAAGCAAAGAATTTCGATTGCCCGTGCCCTTATTAAGAACCCAGAAATTTTAATTCTCGATGATTCATTATCTGCTGTTGATGCCAAAACAGAGCAAAAAATCATTGGAAATATCCGCCGAGAGCGTTCTGGCAAAACGACGATTATTAGTACGCACCGAATGTCTGCTGTTCAGCATGCAGATCGAATCCTTGTTTTTGACGATGGAAAAGTCGTTGAAGAAGGGACTCATGAGCAATTACTTTCGCAAAATGGTTGGTATAAGGAGCAACACGACAGACAACTTGTGCAATCAGCAATAGAAGGGGAGGTGGTATCATCATGAAAACAACGGGAAGACGTTTAGTGGACTATGCCCTTCTTTATAAAAAGATGATCATTGCCGCTTTATTAATGCTAACTGTATCTGTTGCGACTGATTTGTCTGGTCCCTTCATTGCCAAACATTTAATTGATAACCATGTTCTTGGAATAGAATCAAATTGGATTCAAACAGAAAGTGGAAAAGATACTGTTGAATACAATGGACATTTTTACAAAAGAGAAGATTACCTTAATGAGAACGAAGAAAGGCTGGGGAGTGCGCGAATTATCCAGGTAAATCGGAGCTTTGTTTTTGTGGAGGGAAATCTTGAATTTGATGGGGGACGTTCCTTTGAGGATGGAGTACTGACCATAACAAGTGGTGCACAAAGTGTAACCTATGAAGCAATGGTTATTAGTGGTGCTGAACTATTGCGATTTTACATGCCTGAAGTGCCGAGAATGTTGAAATTATTAGGTTTCTTTTTTGGATTACTCATTATTGCGGCCTTCTTTCAGTATGGTCAACGATATGTATTGCAGAAAACAGCCAATCGTATCATTCAAAAAATGCGTGAGGATGTCTTTGCACAAATTCAGAGGTTGAGAATCCAGTATTTTGACAACCTCCCAGCTGGAAAAGTAGTTGCCCGAATTACGAATGATACGGAAGCGATTCGAGAGTTATACGTAACCGTGCTTTCGACTTTCTTTACAAGCATCATTTATATTACAGGTATTTATGTAGCCCTGTTTATTTTAAATGTAAAATTAGCTCTTATTTGTTTGCTGCTGATGCCGATTTTATATGCATGGATCATTCTTTATCGCAAGTTTGCTTCCAAGTATAACCGCGTCATTCGTGCCCGGAACAGTGACATTAACGGGATGGTAAATGAATCGATTCAAGGGATGAATGTGATTCAAGCTTTTAATCGTCAAAAAGAAATTAAGAATGACTTTGAAAAGCTGAACCATGAACATTTTACATTCCAAAATAAGCTTCTTAATTTAAACTCGTTAACCTCACATAATTTAGCGGGTGTGCTACGTAATATCGTGTTTGTCGCCTTTATTTGGTATTTTGGAGGAGAGGCGTTAAGTGCGAGTTCTGTCATTTCGCTAGGGATGCTTTATGCGTTTGTCGATTATATCACTCGGCTTTTCCAACCGGTACAAGGTATTGTTAATCAGCTTGCTAATTTAGAACAGGCACTAGTGGCAGGTGAACGGGTCTTCAAGCTTTTAGATGAAGAGGGAATCGATGTGGCTGATCAACCGATTCCGAGATATAAAGGGAATGTCTCCTTTCAAAATGTCTATTTTGGCTATAAGGAAGACGAATACGTGTTAAAGGATATCGATTTTCAGGCGAAACAGGGAGAAACTGTCGCTCTTGTCGGTCATACTGGTTCAGGAAAAAGCTCAATCATCAACTTGCTATTTCGTTTTTATGATTGTCAAAAAGGTTCAATTTCTATAGATGGGATCAATATTCAAGATATTCCCCATCAAACGCTACGTAAACATATGGGAATTGTCCTCCAAGATCCATATTTATTTACCGGGACAATCGCTTCAAACGTCAGTCTTGATGACCCTTCGATTTCAAGAGAAAAAGTGGAAAAGGCTTTGAAGGATGTTGGGGCAGATAAAGTATTTCGGAATTTAGAACAAGGGTTTGATGAACCTGTTCTAGAAAAAGGAAGTACTTTTTCAAGTGGACAGAGGCAACTCATTTCATTCGCCCGTGCACTTGCCTTTGATCCAGCCATTTTAATATTGGATGAAGCGACTTCGAGTATCGATACAGAAACAGAAGTGATCATTCAAGAAGCGATGGATGTATTGAAGCAAGGAAGAACGACTTTTGTCATTGCCCACCGTTTATCGACGATTCGCAATGCTGACCAAATTATTGTGTTGGATAAAGGACAAATCGTGGAGCGTGGAACCCATGATGAATTAATGGAGTTAGAAGGAAAGTATTATCAAATGTATCAATTGCAACAAGGTCAATCATCTAAGGCAGGGTAATGTAAATCACCGGCTGTTTGAAAAATGTTCAATAAAAAGACAAAATATCGACACAAAATAGTGCGAAATATTACGGAGCCTCTCCCTTTTGCTGTGCTACTTTAAAAATGAATAAGTACATAGCAAAAAGGGGGAGAGAAGATGGAAGAACTAAGTGTCACATTAGCGATTGCAAGTTTGATGATCCTCATTTACTTCATCGGCAACGCATTAACAAATGTAGAAAAATAAATAAAATTAGTGGAGCCCCCTTCAAGAAGAAGGGGGCTTAGCCATATTTATTGAATTGTACTATCTATGCACATACTAATTATTAGAAGCTGCCGCCTAATTGTTGCTCAGCCATTTGAACTAAGCGCTTTGTAATTTCTCCACCAACAGAACCGTTAGCGCGAGATGTAGTGTCAGCACCTAAGTTTACACCAAACTCGTTAGCAATTTCATACTTCATTTGGTCTAGTGCTTGAGATACCCCAGGTACTAAAAGTTGATTTGAAGAATTGTTGTTAGCCATTGATGTACACTCTCCTTCATGATTTTTGAATAATGGTTGGGTTAGCTGGAGTTGCACCAGCAAGCAAGTTAACTTGCTACCTTTACTTGGTTTTAACCCAGTGAATGGTATTGGTGTTGCGGTGTTTACTAATAGTATGGAATCTTTGAATTGTTTTATTCGATCATTTTTTGCGGGAATTTTTTCCTTTCTATGAACGAATCGTTAGCTTATACAAGTGAAAAAACAACACACACTATAAATAAGCTGTTACTAATGTTCTAAAAAGGGAAAGTCGAGGGATTGAAATGGGAGTATGTCCAATTTGCAATGGGTTTCAAAATGTAGAAAAAACATGTGGTACATGTGGGGCTGTGCTAGATGATGCAGGAAGAGTAATGGACTATTATGATGACTATAGTCCATACATGCCGATTGACCAAATGAAGTTAGAAGATGGTTATCCAGATGATTATCATCATGAACAATGTCCCCATCTTCTCAAATGCTCACAATGTGGAACGGATGAAGTGGTGTTTATTCAGGAGTAAAGAACAAACCGCTTACTAATGGTCATAAACATGAAAAGTCATAATTTCATGAACTTGTTTGCTGATGATTTCTTTGTCTTCTGAAGCAAGCGGGGTCGTCCATTCTATCGTTCCATCTGGTTGATAAACACCGAAGTATTTCTCTTTATTAAAATAGAACGAAAATCTCCAACCAGGCATTTCTTGGTTATCATATAAAGGCTTGTACTGAAAGTGTGTAATCATGCAGGAACCCTCCATTTAAACAATTGTCCTAAAATCATTTTAGCATGTGGGAAGGCTTTGCGACCTCAAAAAAAATAGCTGTTTTCTAATCCGAAAATAGCTGCGATCTAAAAAGCTGATGAAATAAGTCAATTAATGAGTTGATTCTTTCTTTCTCAATATGTTTTTCATCGAAACTCATGGGCTTAGAATTTATTTCATAAAGGACATAATCTCCTGTTACTGTTAGCCCCGCATCGATAGAAAACTCTCCAAAAAAACCTAATTCCTGTGAAAGAATTTCGCCACAACGATTGACCAAGTTCTCTATAAACTGCTCATCTTCGACTCTTTTTACCTCATTAAAATCAAGTATTCTTCCTCCGTTCGGGACATGTGTTGTTACATTTTGCTGTCCAGATTGACGAACTCCCACACCTGAAACCTGGTAGGATTGACCATCGAAATGCGCAAGAATCCGAAAATCAAACCGATTTCCTTTATATAAAAGAGGAGTAATCTCTTCTTGTGCAATATAATTTTTCTTTAAAAAGGTATTCTCATATTCTGTCCAGAATGCTTCAAAGCTTGGAAAGAGCTGTTCACGTGTATACTCGGTCACGACAATCGTTGCAGCGTCTTTACGGATTTTGAAAATCCCTTTTCCTTTTGCAGAGTTAGCAGGTTTTACATAAATCTGTTCATATTTGTCCAAGAAGATTTTTAAACTCTCCTTATCTTCCACGAGAATGGTCCTAGGCAACCAATTCTCTAATGTTGGATCCTTTTTTAAGACCGTATAGAGCTCATGCTTATCTATA
The DNA here is from genome assembly GCF_047302285.1 of Robertmurraya phoenicis. Classification (GTDB taxonomy): domain Bacteria; phylum Bacillota; class Bacilli; order Bacillales; family Cytobacillaceae; genus Robertmurraya. The sequence goes on along the minus strand of NZ_CP154845.1, from coordinate 3,537,101 downwards.
AATGAAGGGTTAAAAAAACAGACCTTTTTTTCTTGAAAGAGCCTGCGTGCTGATTGATATTTATCTGACTGTTCCAATTTTCGAAAAGGAAGTCGATTGTAGATAATATGGGGAAATGGACTATAAACCTTGAACCAGCTCTTTTTCTCGGGTAAATACACATGACCTTTTATTCCATTCTTCTCAATATCCTCTAATGTGAAAATGAAGGCTATACCATGATGTTCTGCCATGTTTTTTTGCAGTTTTTTAAAAAGGGTCCCATTCCCAACGATGGATTCCTTCCCTTTCCGGCCCGCTAAAATACCGACGAGCGGGCCAAGGTTGAGATGATATGTTTCAACCGTAAAAGGAATGGAAGTAGGAGTAGGAGATGCTCGAAATAAAAGAGGGATCTCCTCGGCTCCAAACGTGTATCGTTGATGTTGAACCGTATGAAACCAGGATTCAGTTCTCGCATCATAGTAAACGATCATTTGAAGACTTCCTCAGGATTCATAATCGCTTGTTCTGTTAGAAATATCGAAAAGGCTAAAGAGAGTCTTCTTGTTAAAAGATCAAACTCTTTTAAATGAGGATGCTTGAATATAGAGCGCCCTGGTTTAGAATTCGCTTCGAAAAGCCAGACATTTCCGTCTCGATCAATCCCCATATCAAAACCAATTTCTCCGATAATTCCTTCCATATAGTTCTCTAATGCATGACTGAGTGTTAAGCAAGCCTCTTTTAATTTCTTGACTGCCTCTTTTTCTTTTTCAGGTGAATCAAATATTTCTCGAATGGTTTTAATAACGCCACCATTATTAATGTGGGTTGTCACACTTCCAGGACTAGCTACCTTGGCAGCAAGGGCTGTTACTTGCCAATTTCCTTCAGTGTCTTTGTTCGTATGAATGCGAAAATCTACGGTTCGCTTGTCGACACGTATCGAATGGATTCCTTGTTGTACAAGCATATGAGAGAGATTGCGGTTTCTAAATACATGCTTAAATAGGGCTTCAAGAGTTTGATATTTCCTTAACTTGTTTTCTCCATTCTTTTCCCGATAACGACAGTAATAGGTTTGGGACTCACGGTCAAAGATGATTTGGTGGATACCAAGTCCAAGACTTCCATTGATCGGTTTAATGTAGACATGACCATAATCTGCAAGCATTTTTTCAATCATTGAAAAAGAAGTGAAAGCATGGGTTTCCGGTAAATAGACCGCACTTGCAGAATCTTGTTGCAAGCGTTCATATACATCCATCTTGTTAAAGAAGCCCGGGTTATACCAAGGGATTAAGTATTCCTTTTGTAATCGGTCTTTTATTTTTGAGAGGATGGCTTTCTTTTCACTACGACGGTTTGGAAGTCGGTCGTAAATCACATTTGGAAAAGGAACCTCAATCTTTTCCCAGCCATTTTTTAGATAGAAAAGCCCTTCGATCGTTCCGTTTTCCCAGTTGATATGGTCTTCCCCAAACACAAAGGCGTGTGCCCCAACTAATTTTTCTACAGAAAGTAGCTTTGAAAAAAACAAGGAACGTTCGCCGATCGGTCTTAATGGAAACGGAGTAAAGCCAGATGAAAAGATCCCTACGAGTGGTCCTAAATAGATCGTTTGATCGTGTAGAAATAGATGTAGTGGCGTCTTTAGATTAGGTAGCTTTAGCTTTGTGGCGATGTCTTGGCTGATTACTAACCTGTTCTGACCCTTAGGATGGCGAACACCTCGAACTTCTACTGAAAAAGTGCCGTAAGCGATTCTTTGGACGTTCGTTCTTTGAATGTCTGCGGGAATGTAAAATGTGTTTTTCGCATCCTTCATGATTTCAATCTGATAAAGTTTTCTCATGAGACGATTTGCTCCTTTTCATTATGGTGTTTGCGTATAGTAGGGGGCTTTCATAAAGGTAGGCGCTTGATTCAGGTAAGCTTTGCAACAATACTTTGCGCCCTGGTTTTGAGTTGACATCTAGAATCCACAGAGAGTAGTCTTCAGCCATACCTATATCAACCCCAAGTTCAAATAAGGGTGGAAAATGTTGCTCAAGAATAAGTGGGAGATTCTTGAGAATATCTTCAATTTCTTCCTTAATAAATGCCCTTTTTTGAATTGGAATCGATCCTAGCCAAGAGTCAAAATCAACAACTGATGCTCCAGCACTTAAATTTGAGATAATGCCATTCACTTTCCCAATGCGGATGCCTTTTCCAACAGTGAGCCATTCTCCGTGTTCATCCTTTTGTAAAAGGGAACGGATATCAAAGGGCTGATTAAACTCATTGATTAAAGGTAAATAAGGCTGAAGAATAAATTCTTTTTTTAAAAGGAGTCTTTCGAGCCAATGGATAAGCTGTGACGAATCGGAAAAAGAACGTGAAGCCTGAAATTCCGTTTTATCTGTCCGCACTATCCAAAATTTCTCTGTTTTTTCAATATAATAAATACCATTTCCTTGCGAACCACTAATTGGCTTTAAAATGATTTCTTTCATCGTTTGTAAGAGTCGGTGAACCATTTCTGGGGAAGTTACTTTAACCGTTTTCGGCAAATATGGAGATAATGATGAACGAGTTAAGACATCGTAAAGTTTAAGTTTATTAGGTAATCCGTAACCTAGAAACTGAACGGATTTCTTTGTTTTTAGCCAATCAACAATTGCTTTACATTGTTTTGAATGAAAATCATCACCGTAAAAGCAACGATCGTAAAGAATCGTTGGAAGTGGAAAGAGCTTTTTCTTCCATACTTCTTGGTTACTGTCAAATTCCTCACCTTGAATCATTTCGGATTGAGGATTGATATTAGATGGGATGAAGCGAAAGCAATCAATATTAAATTTTTTTGCACGCTTTGCCATTTCGGTAAAATACCCCTGTTCATTTTGCAAATTTAACGTCATTATTCCAAGAGTAGTAGGCATTCTCATTTCCCCCAGTCATTGCTTGCTAGTGTGCTAACTTTAATCATTTTTCCTTTTTAAATGTTGGAAAGCGAGTGCTGTTCCGTACTCATATATTGCCTTTGTCGATGGACGAATTTTTGTTTGCTGTTCCTCCATGTTTTTCGAAGGCTTTGAATTGACTTCGATAATCCAAATCCTTCCGTTCGAATCAATTCCCATATCAATCCCGAGTTCACCAACGATTCCTTTTGAGGATTGACTGATGATTTTACAAACCTCTATGGAAAGCTCCTTCATAAACGATATATGGGATCGAGCCGTTTGGTGGTCAAATAAATGAGTTAAAGGTTTGGAGGCTTTCATCATTTCTCCACCACGAGCCAGATTAGAGACGAATTCAGATTTAGCTGATACTCTTGCTACAATCGAGGTCATTCTCCACGAATCGCTGTGATCTTTATGACAAAGGACTCTAAAATCAAGTGGCCGATTCACATACGTTGCTAAAGGAATTCCTTGTTGCATAATGAACCGGATCTGTTTCTGGCGTTTTTGAAACCAATTTATAAACTCTTCTATATGCTGAAAACTAGTTATTTGTTCATGTTCTCTAACCGAAGTGGTTTTTACGATAATATGATGACTCTTAAGGGAAACTTTGAAAATATTACGTCCTTGACTGCCATTTAATGGTTTTATAAAAATAGTTTTGTGTTTTTCAAGAAAGGCCGGAAATTTATCGCTCCTATATAAATCTGTCTCAGGTAGGGATGGATGTAAATGTGCTTCTTGAAATAAAAGGTTGTGGACTTCCCATTTTGATAAGAAGCGTTCATTAAAGATAGCAATTTGTTTTAGATTCATTTCCTCCATCATCCTTTTAAAAAATGAACTCGATTCTAATTTTCGAGAATGAATTCGATTGTAGATGACATTAGGCAGGACAAATTCTCCTTTTTTCCACCGATCTTCGTCGTAATAATAGCCTTTTATTTCATCAGGTGAGAAATCTTTCATATGAAAAATATAAAATAATCCCCCAGCCATCTCGGCGGTATAATGAAGCTCCTCGGCGAATGAATGAATGGAGCGAAAACTCGGCTCTTGATCCTCACTTTCATGTATTTCTGTCACTAGTGCAAAAATGGGACCTATGAACAGGCGTTGATATTTTTTATTGAATTGGCTTAAAAATGAAAGACGCTTGTGTGGTAAAGGGAATTCGGAGAGTAGTTGTTCATTGATAAGAATGTGATCCTTCTCCAAAGCTTTTGTGTCAACAGTGACAAGTCTTGATTTAGTCCCAATACAGAGGGTGATTTCTTCGCCGGGGTCCATTTCCAAAAATTTAAGAAAGGAGCTATTGAAAAAAATAGTATTGTGCTGATCATGAAACGTTTTTGTCGGTATGATCGTAATAGGAAGATAAGAAGTTGATGACATAAGCATTCCTCATTTGCTCGTCTTTGTAGCTCCATATATAATAGCAATATTGGATATATGTTCTTTTACTTCATATAGGCAAAAGCTGATTATGAGTATCGTATGAAAAAAAACAATGAGTTGTGCCTATTCTAGGCAAAGGGGCTCCCTTTTAGAAGAGGATGGAAGGTTGATGAATATGAATACTTTTTTAATTATTTTTCTAATGGTTGTCATTGGAGCGATTATTGGAGGATTTACAAACTCCATTGCGATAAAAATGCTCTTTCGCCCATACAAACCAATCTACATTGGTAGCTGGAGAGTGCCGTTTACTCCAGGACTCATCCCGAAGCGTAGAGACGAATTAGCCACTCAGCTCGGAGTGATGGTCGTGGAACATCTTTTAACTCCAGAAAGCATTCAAAAGAAGTTTATGAATGAAAGTTTTCAGCAAGAAATGACGAAATTGGCTCAAAAGGAGCTGGAACAACTTTTATCGAGAGAAGAAAACCTTGATGAACTGTTTTCAAAGCTTGGATATGAAAATGGGCAAGCATGGATTGAAGAGAATTTTGAACGTTTTCTTGAAAACAAATATGACCAGCTCATGGGAAAATACAGAGAAGTTCCTATTAAGTCGATATTGTCAGAGGAACTTTTAGAGAAAATGGACTCGAAAATCCCGCAAATTAGTCACTATATTCTTCAAAAGGGTGTAGAGTATTTCTCTAGTGTAGAAGGGGAACTTCGGATTGAAAGAATGGTCGATGATTTTGTGAAGGGACGCGGAGGGATGCTCGGAAACATGATGCAAATGTTTTTGGGAAATGTGAGCCTAACTGGAATCATTCAAAAAGAATTATTGAAGTTTTTAAATAATGAAGGCACAGAAGAGCTTGTCACAACTCTTTTAAGAAAAGAATGGGATAAGGTGTTAGAATGGCAGGCTGAAACAATCGAAGAACAGTTCGGAAGAGAGCAGCTCTTAAATACGATAAAGGGAACGGTTAAGAAGATTATTCGTGTCGACCGCATCCTAGCCACACCTATTTCTGTCTTGGCTGAGCCTTATCGAGATAAAGTAATCGAGAATGTTGCTCCTCAAGCGGTGCTTATGCTTGGAAACTGGCTTTCAAACAAAATGGAAGAGATGCTGGAAAAATTACACTTGGCTGATGTTGTGCGTGAACAAGTAGAGTCCTTTTCGGTTGAAAGGTTGGAAGAAATGGTCCTTCTTATTACGAGACGAGAATTGAAAATGATCACCTATTTAGGAGCATTACTTGGTGGCGCAATCGGTCTTCTTCAAGGAATCCTTGTTCTTGTCATTGGTTAATCCAAAAGGAAATATGGCTGCGGAATTTTATGAAAAAAGCGAGCGACAGTAGCCACACATATGTGCAATTTCTTTCATAGTTTGTTATAGTGGTATGGATTGACATTTCATAGTCGAAGTCTATGGATGAAATAGGACTTGAGTTCTAAAAAAGGAGTGGATTTTTTAAAATGGCAGTAAATTTACATGATGCAGCATATGAGCTAGAAAGAGCGATTCGCAATAGTGATGAATTAAGCGATCTAAAGAAAATGTATGACCTTGTGAATGCCGATGAAACAGCTCGAAACATGTTCGAGAATTTCCGTAACATTCAATTACAATTGCAACAGAAGCAAATGATGGGTGAAGAAATTACTCAAGATGAGGTTGAACAAGCCCAAAAAACAGTTGCTCTTGTACAGCAACATGAAGTGATTGGTAAGCTGATGGAAGCAGAACAGCGTATGAGCGTGATTATTAATGAATTAAATCAAATCATCATGAAGCCTCTTGAAGAGCTTTACGGAGCTGGACAATAAGGACTAATCCCCGCTAGTTTTTTAGCGGGATTTTTTTATGCCTTTTGTCCCATTTGGAAATAAAAACAGAAATATTATCCCAGAAACGAATTCGCTTCTTCTATCGTATTATTATTTGAAAAATAAGCTGGCAAGAGTAAATAGTGTTTAAAGGAGGCGCATGAATGTTCATGCGCCCTTTATATGCCACCAATATCCAATTAAAATTTGCTGCCACCAAGCTGTTGCTCAGCCATTTGAACAAGACGCTTTGTAATTTCTCCACCAACTGAACCATTTGCTCTTGAAGATGTTTCTGGGCCAAGATTTACGCCAAATTCTGATGCAATTTCAAATTTCATTTGATCAATTGCTTGTTGTACTCCTGATACTAGAAGCTGGTTTGAACTGTTGTTTCTTGCCATATTAATCATCTCCTTGGTGTATTTGTTTTTTGTGCTACATTTCTAGTTATGTATCAAATGAAATTAATTATTCATAGATGAAATGTGGTAAGTTTTTCTTGTTCATTAAGATAAAAAAGTTTCTGGAGGGGACGGCAAATATCCTTCTTGCTTGTTCTATTTTGTCACCCATTTTCATAAAAGTGTATTAGGTAACATTTTCGTAGCCATTTACGAAAGTGACGGCAAGGACATCTATGAACAGGGGGGTACTCACGTGATATATAGGCTGTTAGCTTTGAATATTGATGGCACACTTTTACAATCAAACGGAAGATTACATAAATCAACGAGGGAAGCGGTTGATTATGTAAGAGATAAGGGGATTTACGTCACATTGGTCACTTCAAGAAGCTTTCAATCAGCAAAAAAAGTAGCTAAAGCATTAAAGTTAGAAGATTCAGTTCTTGTCACTCATCGTGGAGGGTATGTGGCAAAGGAATTAGAGAAACCCGTTTTGGAAAAAAGAATTTCAGAGGATGTTACATTTGAAATTGTGAGACTTCTAGAAGGATTTCAATGTCAAATAAGACTGGTCCATGAAAAATATTCTCTAGCCAATAAACTAAAAATAAATAATAATCTTCTCGCAAAGACGGTCGTAAATTCAGGAGATCCACTTCATTACCCTCACCAATTTGTCGACTCCATAAGCGATACAATTATCGATGAACCAATCTCAGCACCGAAGATAGAAGTATATTTTGAAGAAAAAAGTGATCTTGATGATACAGAGAAAGCGATAAAGGGAATGTTTACGGAAGTTGATATTTTAAAACTTAATGATTATCGGATGGAAATCATTCCACGTGGCGTTTCAAAACTCACTGGACTGCTTTATTTAGGTCAACAATTAGGAATCAAACGTAGTGAGATGGTTGCTATCGGAGACGCGATCGATGACATTGAAATGATAGAAGCCGTGGGACTTGGTGTAGCGATGTGGAATGCACCTGTTGAAGTAAAAAAAGCAGCCGATTGGATTACCCGCTCTAATAATCAACAAGGGGTCGGCTATATGGTGAAGGAGCACTTCCGCAAACAACAGCCGATTGAATTTTTGCGTAAGATGAATATCATTCGATAAATTCTCTTGAAAATGGATTGCTAATGAGGCAGTCCATTTTCTTTGGTGAAGGCTCCTTTCACTTTTAGTGCATAATTAAGTAATTGGAAAATAGCGTTTGTGAAGAACCTTCCAATTGACCTAAATGTCTTCATTCTGTACACTAAAAGTAATTTTGTCATGCGAAAGAACAAGGAGAGAGAAACTTTGCATATTCATATAAATGGCCTGAAGGACGAACGGTTTAGAAGGCCGCTTCAGTTAATTGCCAATCTATTTTTTGAAGAAACGACCATTTCTCTTGAGGAAGAAACAGGAGAACCAAATATCATCATTGAATTTGATTTGAAGGTTGGGGGAAAAGTAGAAGTTCAAGCTACCCTTAAGCAAAATGATCAAAGCTTTAAAGCTTTTTATAAAAAGGAGATTCCTGATGGTCTTTCCGAAAAAGAACAATTTAAAGTTATTAAAAATGCAGTAGCCCATGTGTATTTATCTGTATTACAAGAAGCTACAAAAATGGTGCAAAAGTGGGGCATTCTAACAGGGATACGGCCGACGAAATTATTGCATAAATCTCTTCAACAAGGAATGTCTAGTGAGGATGCTCACCGAAAGCTAAAGTCCGAGTACTTAATCACCGACGAAAAAATTGAACTGATGCAGGCGATTGTTGACCGCCAATTAGCTGTTGTTCCAGATTTGTATGAGCTGCAAAAAGAAGTCAGTATTTATATCGGCATTCCGTTTTGCCCAACGAAATGTGCGTACTGTACCTTCCCGGCTTATGCGATAAACGGAAGACAAGGATCCGTCAACTCTTTCCTTGGTGGTCTTCATTTTGAAATGAGAAAAATCGGCGAATGGTTGCAGGAAAACAATGTCAAGATTACGACTGTCTATTATGGTGGAGGAACTCCGACCAGTATTACCGCTGAAGAAATGGATATGCTCTATGAGGAAATGTACACTTCATTCCCAAATGTAGAAAACATCCGCGAAATAACGGTAGAGGCAGGAAGACCGGATACGATTACTCCAGAAAAGCTGGAAGTTCTGAAAAAGTGGAAAATTGATCGCATTAGTGTCAATCCTCAATCATATACACAGGAGACATTAAAAGCGATCGGGCGTCACCACACAGTAGAGGAAACGATTGATAAATTCCATCTTGCTCGGCAAATGGGCATGAATAATATCAATATGGATTTAATTATTGGCTTACCTGGTGAGGGAGTTCCAGAATTTCAACATTCACTTGTTGAAACAGAAAAGCTTATGCCAGAATCCTTAACAATTCATACTTTATCCTTCAAACGAGCTTCTGAAATGACGAGAAATAAATCGCGCTATAAAGTGGCAAGTAGAGAAGAAATCGTAGAGATGATGGATTTAGGAGAAAAGTGGACGCAGGAACATGGCTATGCTCCGTACTATTTATACAGACAGAAAAACATTTTAGGAAATCTAGAAAATGTTGGCTACTCTCTGCCAAATCAAGAAAGCATTTATAACATCATGATTATGGAAGAACAGCAAACGATTATCGGACTCGGCTGTGGGGCGGCAAGTAAATTTATTGATACGGATGGGAAAATCAACCATTTCGCTAACCCGAAAGACCCGAAAACCTACAACGACAGCTTTGAAGAATATACAATCAAAAAGATCGATATTTTGAATGAGATTTTTAAGAACAAGACTGTGATTAAATAATTCAGAAAGAACTGCCATCTAACTCGAGAAAGAAAGAGTTTAGTTGGCAGTTTTTTATGTAATTTATGAGTTTGACTTATTATAGATAAAGAGCTCATCGACTTTAACTTCGAGAATATCTGCCAATCGAAAGGCTAGCTGCAGAGTAGGACCATACTTATTGTTTTCAATCGCATTAATCGTTTGCCTTGATACATCACATAATTTTGCAACTTCTTCCTGGGAGAGGCTTCGAGATTTTCTTAATATCCGAATTCGATTGTCCATTTAATTTCCATACTTTCTTCTAAAAAAAGTAATGAGCCCAAATATATAACTGCTAACTTACTAACAATCCGATTGCAGGTTTCGTCTCATACAGTTCAATTTTTCAAAATAAGGAATATAAGTCCTTTGCTACTTCTATAAACAACATTATGATCATTACTTTGAAGGTAAACGATTGGGCTTTTATTTTTATCATTCTTTTTCTCTCATCACCTAATTCCGAAATGTCATTAAAGTAAAAGAAGTGTATAACCACATATGGGTGTATACCTTTTATCAGTAAATGATTAAAACATGGTAATTTATTAGGCGAGGAGGAAAAAATTACGATCCGAGTTAGGTGAAATTGAAATTTTACCCAGCACATTCAAATGAATTTGCCCAAAAAACCTTAAGAAGAGAATACATTGGGAAATTATAATTCTAAATCAAGTATCTAATGAAAATTGGCGTGAACAAAAAATTGAAGCATCCATAAATACTCATTTGTATTTAGTAGAATGAAAAAGAGAGAGAAAGAGGACAACTCACTGCTTTCCCTAGGAGAAATACTCCAAACACAGTTTCAAAAATTCATTTGCAGAGTTTGAAAGAGTTTTATCGTTCCGGTAGATGTAGAAAAGTTTCCTACTGAAGACTTGATCTTTGATAGGGATTGTTTTTAATATACCCTGTTCTATTTCCTTTTTAACGGAAAGCTTTGATAGAATGGATATTCCTAGATTATTAATGACTGTATTTTTAATGGACTCGATATTGCTTAATGTGATCATACTGCGGAGATTAAGACCATTTTTATAAAACTCTTTTTCTACTAGTTGCCTCATAGCAGAAGTGTGATCAGAGATGATAAACATTTCAGTCAAAAGCTCTTCTAACTGGACCTCTTTCATAGAAGATAATCTTTTATTTTTGGGTGAAAAAACAAGGATTAATTCATCATTATAAAAACTATTGCATACAAGATCTGTATGATTCTTTGCCTCATTTAATTCCCCAATAAAGCCTAACTCAAATTTATTATTCAAAACCCCTTGAACGACTACTTCAGAAAATACAATTTCAATATTAATCTCAATCTTTGGAAACCGTTCCTTATAGATTCCTAATAATTCAGGGAGCAAATAAATTCCGTAAAAAGCACCGGAAGATACAGATAAGGTCCCTCTTTCTAAATCTTTAAATTCACCAATCGTGACCATTGCTTGTTTATATAGGCCGACCATGGATTCTGCATAATTGTGAAAATGCTCTCCTTCATCTGTTAACAACATATATTTTTTCGTGCGATGAAAGAGTTTGGTATTGAAATCAGTTTCAAGTGATTTGATTTTCATACTTATGGAAGGTTGTGATGTAAAAAGATTCTCTGCAGCCTTCGAAATATTTCTTGTTTTCACAACTTCTAAAAAGGCAATTAATCGTTCAATCATTGGAATCACCTGGATTATAAAGTTTTCTTATAGAGCGTATAAGATTTTCAAATTGTTTTAATACAGAATAGCATGTATAGTATGAATTATCAAATAATTGTTATTAGGGGGATGCAATTGTGAGAAAGAAAAAACTTACTTTACTACTTACTTTACTGATTACTTTAGCAACCATTTTATTAGGATGTAATAGTCAAGAGAAAATTGAAAACGCTTCCTCGGGTACAAAAGGGGAGTCATCTGAGAATTGGCCAACCAAACCGATTACTATCATTGTACCAACTGGGGAAGGTGGTAGTAACGACAGACAAGCTAGAGCGCTTGCCCCATATCTTCAGGAATACCTAGGTGTTCCAGTTACAGTCGAAAACAGAGATGGAGGTGCCTCTATCGTAGGTACTATCAGTTTCTTACAGCAAAAAGATGATGGTCAAACACTCTTCTATCCTCTACAATACCATTTCAGCGGAGGAATTATGAGAGGTGGAGAATATAGTGTGGATGACTTTGCCACTCTAGGTGTCACGCACGAAGCTCCAATTGCTGTATGGGTAAAATCAGATTCACCATACCAAACAGTTGAAGATTTAATTCAAGCAATCAAAGACAATCCTGGCAAAATTTCAGTTGGCTATCAACCAGGTTCAGCCTCTCATATTGCAGCTCTTGTAATAAAAGAAAGCGCTGACAATGTTGAGTTAAAAGAAGTCCCATATGATGGTGGTGGAGACCAACGTGCTGCTTTATTAGGTGGGCATATTGACTTCATGACATCTGACTATGAAGGTACAGTAACAGCAGTTGGAGACGAAGCAAAACCTTTACTATTATTCTCTCAAACTCCTCATGTACTAGATGAGAGTATACCACTTTCCGAGGACATTCTATCTAACTACTTAGATGATTTCACAAGTGTTGTTCAAAACTTCCGTCTTTTATCAACACATGCTTCCTTTAAGGAACAATATCCAGAGAGATTTGAAATATTACGGGAAGCATTGGAAAAAACGTATGAAAACCCTGATTTCCTGAAATGGGCTGAAGATGCAGATATGTATATGAGTCTTTTAAATATTGAAGCTTCAGAGCAAATGTTCCGAGAAGCTGACGAAACAATTAAGAAATATAAGGATTTATTTAATGAATAAACATGAAACACATAAAATAATCCTTTGCTTATGAAGTAAAGGGTTATTTTATCCACAAAAAAGGAATTACTTTGCTGCAAAACCTGAAAAAGCGAGGTGTCTTGATGAAAAACTTAGCAAATATCTTATTCCTGATTGGAATTACAATTTTTTCAGCTATTTACTATTTACAAGTAATGGGTCAATCAAATAATTTTGAACACCATGCCGTTATCACCTTTACGATTATTACACTTGGTATTCTGCTCCTCATTCAACTTCTGCTTGATATTCGTAAGTTAAATATGGATGATATCAAGAATTTCTTACAAGCAATTGGAATCGGCAAGATCATCAAAAATCAAACGATTATTCTGTTAATCCTATTAACCATTTATTTGTTCTTCATTAACTTACTAGGATATTTCGTTTCGTCTTTTCTGTTTTTTGCTATCGTTGTCTATTGGTTAGGGTCACGAAGTTGGAAGCAAATCCTATTAGTCCCTTTCATTATCTTAGTATGTATCTACATGCTCTTCGTTACGTTTCTCAATCAAAATGTCATCAGTGGATTTTTGATATAAGGGGGGATTATTTTTGCTAAACATTGAAGCTCTTACTGACGCGTTATTTCTTCTATCAGATTGGAAGGTTTACTTATTTATTATCGTTGGGATTGTCTATGGACTCATCATGGGCGCTATCCCTGGTATATCTGCCACACTTGCAATAGGACTTATGCTCGTCCCTTCTATGTATATGACTCCTATTCAGGCAATTGTCTTTTTATCTTCTGTCTATACAAGTGCTGTCTATGGCGGTGGTGTAACGGCAACTGTGTTTAATATGCCTGGTGCCCCAGGGGCGGTTGCGACAACCTTTGATGGTTATCAATTAACAAAAAAAGGAAGACAGAATTTTGCATTGGGATTAGGGCTTATTAGTTCCTTTATCGGAGTCTTCATCTCGTATGGACTTCTCTTTTTCTTCATGCAGCCACTCGGCGCCTTCGTCTTAAAGTTTGGTCCGCCAGAAATGCTCATGATCGTGCTACTCGCTCTCACGATTATTGGATTGGTGCAAGGGAGTTTTGTCAAAAGTCTTGTTGCCGGATTCTTTGGCTTATTACTCGGAACGATCGGAATGAGTACACTTGGACAACCAAGAGGGACATTCGGATTTTATGAACTTTACGATGGCCTCCCTCTCGTTCCAACTGTCATTGGATTATTTGCGATATCCGAATTATTTTACCTGATTAAACAAAATACACTCGTTACAGATGATAAAGAAGTCAGCCAAAGAAATAAAAGGACACCATCAGAGTTCTTAAAAGAGATTTTCGAAGGTTTTAAAGAAGGTCTGAAACATCGAATGGTTCTTTTTAAAGGATCGATTATCGGGGTAGTTGTTGGCTTATTGCCAGCTGCAGGAAGCTCCATTGCTTCTCTATTAAGCTACAGCCAAGTGCAAGAAAGCGCAAAGGATAAAAGCCAATTCGGCAAAGGAGATCCCCGCGGAATCGTTGCCTCTGAAACTGCTAATAATGCATCAGAAGCTGGTGCGATGGCTACAACCTTAGCCTTTAGTATTCCTGGAGGAGGAGCGGCGGCTGTCTTACTTTCTGCTTTCTTAATGCATGGGATGATTCCTGGTCCCTATCTCGTTCGCGACTCAATGGACTTTGTCTATGCCTTTATTATTTCTAACTTCTTGCAAGCAATTGTTCTTTTATTAGTAGGGATTATCTTTATCTACTATTTTGCAAGAATTGTTTATGTCCCTACAAAATTATTAATTCCTGCCATTTTTGCCATGACGGTCATTGGGACCTACAGCATTATTCAGTCAATGGTCTATCCTTTCGTTGCTTTAATATTCGGTGTCATTGGGTATATCATGCGAAAGCTTGAGTATCCGGTGGTTTCAGTCGTAATGGGGATTATCTTAGGTAGCATGGTTGAAAGCGAGTTTCTCAGAACATACCGCTTGTTCTCTGATGATTTATTTGCCGTCTTCAGCAGACCATTATTTACGATTCTCTTCATAGGAAATATTCTCATTCTTATTTATATTGCCGTAAAAAAAATCAAAGGAGCGAAAGCAAACAATGAGCAAAACGCAAACATATAAAGTATCCGAACAAGATTACGTAACCATTGGGAAAAAGATGTTAATGGAAGTGGGTGTTACTGAAGAAGATGCTGATATCCAAATTGGTTCATTACTAGAATCAGACCGTAAAGGGATTTATACCCACGGACTTTTCCGATTGAATCGATACGTAGAACAATTGAAGCATCACTATATCAAGCCAAACCCGGATATAAGAAAAGTGAATGAAAGCGAAACTGTCGATGTCTTCGATGGAGATCATGGACTTGGTGCTGTCGTTGGTTATAAAGCCATGCGAGAAGCGATAAAAAAATGTAAGAACAATGGAGTTGGCATCATTGGAGTGCACAAGAGCAATCATTTTGGAGTAGCTGCACACTACGCGGAAATGGCCAGCAAAGAAAGGCAAATTGGGATTGTCTTAACAAACGCCTCCCCTGCTATTGCTCCTACTGGTAGCTTAAAACCTTTACTTGGAAACAATCCTTGGTCGATTTCAGTACCTACCCATTTAGGCTACCCAATCACATTAGACATGGCAAACAGTGTAGCATCAAAGGGGAAAATCCGAGTAGCAAAGGATAGAGGTGAAGCCATCCCACTAGGATGGGCACTTGATGAAAAAGGCACTCCCACTACCGATCCGATAGAAGCGTTAAAAGGAATCATTTTACCAGTTGGAGATTACAAAGGATATGGAATTACCCTTATGGTTGAAATTCTAGCTGCCGTATTAACCGGCTCTCACTTTAGTGAGCAAATGGTTGACCACGATGCTAATGACAAAAGAAATGTTGGCCATTTATTTATTGCTATCGATATAGAAAAATTTATGCGATATGAATATTTTGAAGGAAGATTGAAGGAACTGATTGAAAGCATTAAGTCTTCACCAAGAATACAGGCAGATCGAGAAATTCTTCTTCCAGGTGAAAGAGAATGGCAATCAAAACTCAATCAAGAAGACGGATATGTCCATTTGCCTCAGAAATTATATGAGGCTCTCATTCAGCTTTATCAAGAAAATGGCATAGAAATTCCCAAATCTTTATTAGTTGAACAAGTCTAAATGGAAGGAGGAATTGAAATGGAAGAGATTCGAGCTGTTTCTGCATCAGGGATTCTAGGATATGGTTTTCCAAAAGAATCATTGGACAAAAGCTTAGCAATGAACCCTCACTTCATTGCTTGTGATGCTGGCTCCACTGATCCTGGTCCTTATTACCTAGGGAGTGGCAAATCTTTTATCTCAAAAGCCGCCGTAAAAAGAGATCTACGTTTGCTATTAAAGGCTGCACGTTTGAAGAATATCCCACTCATTATTGGATCTGCGGGAGGAACTGGGAGCAATGCGGGGGTTCAATTTCTAACCGATATTTTGGACGAAATTACCGAGGAGGAATCCCTCCACTTTAAACTAGCTGTTATTCGCTCTGAGATCGATAGAGACTACTTACTGAACAAATTTAAGAGTGGAAAAATATCACCTTTAAGTTCCACTGTTCAGATTACAGAGGAAACGATTAAAAATATGCATAAGGTTGTTGGAATGATGGGACCACAACCAATTATGAAAGCATTGGACGAAGGGGCCGATGTTATCATTACTGGAAGAGCAACCGATGCCTCTGTTTTCTCTGCAGTCGCTTTAAAGCACAATATGAATCCCGGACCAGCTTGGCATGCAGCCAAAATTATTGAATGCGGAGCTGCAACTGCTTTTCCGAAAAGCCACGATTGCATCATGGCTTATATCCGAAATGATGAATTTGTTATCGAAACACCTAATCCAAAGAAAACACTTCCTTGGAAAAATGTCGCTGCTCATACAATGTATGAGAATACCAGTCCTTTTCATATTAAGGAGCCCGGTGGCACAATCGACACGACAAAGGCGGTTTACGAGCAACTGACACCTAGCAGCGTTCGTGTGACTAGAAGCCAATTTACTCGAGCAGAATCATATACCATTAAATTCGAGTCTGTTGAAAAAATCGGCTACCGCTCTGTTTGTCTAGCAGGTTTAAGGGATCCGATTTTATTATCACAGCTCGACGACTATCTTGATTTTGTGCGTGAAGAACTTAGAGGAAAGCTTGATTCCATTTACAATGCGGAGATCGATCACGAAAAAGACTATCAACTTTTATTTCGAAAATATGGCTTAAACGGGGTGATGGGTGAAACAGAGCCGGAAACAATGATGAGTCATGAGATAGGGCTACTGATTGATGTTGTAGCAACTGAACAAGAACTAACCACTGCCATTCTTGCGACAACTAGAACACTCGTTTTACACAGTCATTTCGAGGGGCGTCTATGTATATCAGGAAATACGGCATTCCCGTTTTCCCCTCCTGATATTTCCGTTGGAGAAGTTTTCTCTTTTTCATCAAACCATGTAGTGGAACCAAATGACCCATATGAGTTGTTCCCTATCGAATATAAGGAGGTATAAGATGACAACACTTAAAGATGCAGTTTATATTTTGCGCAGTAAGAACGCGGGCCCCTTTTTTCTAACATTTGATTTGATTTTTGAGAATGAGGGCTTTTACGAGCAGGCCAAAAACGCAAATATTATTAACCCTGAGAGCATTGGAGAATTGTATAAAACCCCTCCAGAGGATGTAGAAATCTATTATTACGACCAAGCTCTATCGATTAAATTCTCCATCCCAAGATCTCATCCTTCTGGAGACTTTTACGATACCGATGTCTTTGGTGCACAGCAACATGTGCCTTTATTAAATCTTTCATTAGGAGTGAACTAGAAATGGATAATCTATTAAATGAATTAAAAGAACTAACCACCACCTGCGTTTCTGATGCACTAAACGGATTAAATAATCTGGATCCGGCTATCAAACCATTAACAAATGATATGAAAGCAGCAGGAAAAGCTTTCACCGTAAAAGTTCGCGCAGCAGATAATAAATTAGTGCTCCAAGCAATCCGTGATGCAAATCCAGGTGACGTACTGGTTGTCGATGCAAAAGGCTATTTGAACAACGCTTCTGCAGGTGATTTTGTGATTGGATTAGCAAAAACATTAGGATTATCAGGTGTCATTATTGATGGCGTCGTTCGAGATGTTGCTGGAATTAGAGCATTGAACTTCCCTGTTTTCTGTAAGGGAGTCACAACTGCAGCAAGTGATAAACATGGTTCAGGACAGGTCAACGTTCCGATTTCCTGCGGCGATACAGTTATTAACCCTGGTGACTATATTTTGGGAGATGAGGATGGCGTCGTTTGCATCCCTCTAGATCAGGCAGAAGATATCATCGGAAAAGCGAAAGCAAAATTAGTAAAAGATGTAGAGCGTGAAAGAACAGTCCTCTCAAGCCGTGAAGCAGCGATTGAGTATATTAATAAACAGCTTGCTGACTAATGAGATTCCAAGAAGCGAACGTAGTATTATAGGCGTTCGCTTTTAGTCATATACAAAAAGGAGGAAATATTAATGAAAGCAATTATTCTAGATGACTGGGAATATTTTTTCGAAGATAATTCAATAATTGCTCCCTTAAGAGAACATTTTGATGTGGAAATTTATCATGACGAACCAACGAAGGAAGTCCTTATTGAACGATTAGCATCAGCAGATATTGTCATTCCCATTCGAGAACGGACAAAATTCACAAAAGAAATTCTCCAGCATATGAAAAATGTGAAATTAATCGCTCAAACTGGTGGAGGATTAGCCCATATTGATAAAGGTGAAGCAAATCGTTTGTGTATTCCGATTGCTACTACACCTGGGGGATCAAGAGCGGTTGTCGAATTAATCTTCGGATTCATCCTCACTCATTCTAGACAATTGATTTCTCTTAATCAAGAAATACGAAATGGAAACTGGCCACATGCAGTGGGAAGCAGCCTTGACGGCAAGACGATCGGCATTATTGGGTTAGGAAAAATTGGTGCCGGGGTCGCTCAAGTTGCGAAAGCATTTAATATGCGGGTCATTGCTTGGGGACCAAGACTGACGAAAGAACGTGCAGATGAACAAGATGTAGAATATGTATCTCTTGAATCATTATTAAAAGAAGCTCACTACATCTCAATCAGTGTTCGCTTAGTTCCTGAAACAATCCATTTGCTTAAAAAGGAGCATTTTCAGTTGATGCGAGAGGATGCTTTCTTCATTAATACTTCCCGCGGAAAAGTTGTGGATGAGGAGGCATTGATTTGGGCATTACATGAAAAACAAATTGGAGGTGCTGGACTCGATGTATTTACACAAGAACCAATTCAACCAGACAATCTCATTTTACAGCTTGAAAATGTGGTGCTGGCACCTCATATTGGCTGGAAAACCGATCAAATGCTGACTCAATTTTTAACGACGGCGATCGATAATGTTATATCCTATTTTGTTCGTAAAGAACCTAAAAGAATCATCAATGAGGAAGTTATAAAATAAGTATAAGAAGGTTTTCATATGATTATAGTTGTATATATTGTTTCCATCGTGATTGTAGGAACAATATTCAATTTGCTTCATATTCCTGCAGGATGGCTGGTAGGACCTATCCTTACTGGAGTAGTATTCAAATTGGCATTCGAAAGAGTCTTCTTACCTGATATCATGTTCAAAATTGCCCTTTCCTTATTAGGGGTCAATATTGGTCTCATTATGGACGTCCATTTTTTTCTTATTTTAAAAGACTATTTAACACCATTATTCATTTGTCTTGTCATTACGATAGTTGGAGCTCTTCTTATCGGGAAGTTTCTCTTTCGTTTTACTGATTTGGATCGGATAACAGCTTTTTTTTGTTGCATTCCAGGTGGTGCTTCAGAGGCAATTGCTCTGTCAAAGGATTATGGTGCCAACCAGCAAATAGTCGCGGCTTTCCACTCAACTAGAATCGTCTTATTCGTGCTAGTCGTTCCATTTATTATAAGCACCTTCTTTTCACTAGAGGTAAACCGAAATACCATAATTGATTTCAGCCATTTTCATCTATTAGATGTTTTCGTAATTTTGATCTTATGCGCAATTGCCATTGTCGTTTCGAATCGATTTAAAATTCCAGCTGGTGCGTTATTGTATTCGATGATTCTAGGTTTTATCCTAAATAACTTTATATTCTCCATTCCCACCCCTCCTCAACTGTTGACTGTTTTGGGACAGGTGCTCATTGGAGGATATATTGGACTTCGGTTTACAAAAGAAAGCTTGTTTCAATTAAAAAGAATTGGACCAATCAGCGTGTTTTCAATTTTATGCTTATTTATCATCAGTCTGATAGTGTCCCTTTTCTTTACTATGTTCACATCGACAAATTATTTGGTTTCCATTTTAAGCTTAGTTCCAGCGGGTGCCGGTGAGATGGCATCCATCGCTTACTCCTTACATCTCGATGCATCACTTGTCACAACCATACAAATCGCAAGACTGGTCATTGTTTTTTTACTCATACCTAGAGTTGCGTCCTATTTATTGAAGAAAATAGTTGTTTCAGAAAATAAGATTGGATAAATGAATATACAAGGGAGTGTAGAGAATTTGAAACTAGCCACTGTCAAATATCATGAAAAAGAAATGGGAGTAATTGTCACACCATCTGGACTTTTACCGATAGAAACGTTTAACAAATTCGCTAAAACAAAGTGGGAGACTTCGATTTTTAGTTTGATTGAAAAAGAACAGTTATTAAGCCTTCGAGATTGGTTTACTACGGATTTAATCCAAAATGAATACCTTCTTCAATGGGACGAAGTGGATTGTCAGCCTCTGTACAGACATCCTAAGAAAATTTGGGGCATCGGGCTCAATTATGTTGAGCATGCAGCCGATCTAAGCGAAAAAGCACCAAGTACTGAACCTGCTAGTTTTATGAAACCCGATACAACAATAATTGGACCAAATGATACGATTAGAATTCCGTTTCAATCCGAAAGGACAACAGCAGAGTCTGAACTTGGAATTGTAATTGGCAAAACATGCAAAGATGTGGAGGAAGTAGATGCATCCAATTTCATTGCTGGCTTTACTACGATTATCGATATGACAGCTGAGGATATTTTACAGAAAAATCCTAGGTACTTAACCCGTTCTAAAAGTTTTGATACATTCTTTAGTTTTGGTCCTACTTTACTGACACCTGATGAAGTGGAAAATGTATTAGAATTAGAGGTCTCTACTACCATTAATGGAAACTTGCACCGAAAAAATAAAGTGTCAAATATGACCTTTAATCCTTGGTACCTAGTATCTTTTCATTCAAAAGTGATGACCCTCCTCCCAGGAGACATTATTTCAACGGGAACGCCAGGGGCCGTCGTTATTCGCGATGGGGATGTTGTGGGTTGTGAAATAGATGGTTTCGATACACTTACTAATACTGTTATCGATTTAAAAACAAAATAAGGGAGTGAAACAATTGAATTTGAACTTAAATGGAAAAATAGCTATAGTCATCGCATCAAGTCAAGGGCTTGGCAAGGCCATAGCTGCTCAACTTGTGAAAGAAGGGGCAAATGTTATGCTTGCCAGCCGGAATGAAGCAAAATTAATGAAAGTACGGGAGGAACTAACTCAACTCGAAAAGGGCCGTGTCTCTCATATCGTTACCGATATCACCAACTCTGAAGATATTAAAGCATTAGTACAGTATACTATTAAAGAATTTGGTTCTATCGATATTCTCGTAAATAATGCAGGTGGGCCTCCAAGTGGCTCCTTACTAGAATTGGATGATAAGGCCTGGCAGGATGCTTTTGAATTAAATCTACTAAGCTATGTTCGAATGATTCGTTGTACCATTCCTTTTATGCAGAAAAACGGAGGTAAAATCATCAATATTGCTTCCTCCTCGATTAAACAACCGATCCCAGGGCTCATCCTTTCCAATACGTTTCGACTGGGGATTGTCGGCCTAACTAAAACACTTGCAGAAGAATTGGCAGCATCCAATATTATAGTTAATACAGTAGCACCTGGACGAATAGCAACAGACCGAGTAGCGAAACTAGATTTAATTAAAGCCAACAAACTAGGAATCTCACAAAAAGATATCGAAAAACAATCCCAAGCAAATATCCCGCTTAAACGATACGGAAAACCTGAAGAATTCGCAAATTTTGTAACTTACCTATCATCGGATGTAAATTCCTACATGACTGGACAATCTTTTTTAGTCGATGGCGGGATGGTTAAGGGAATATAAATGTTCTTGAAAAATAGGAACAGCGAAATCTGTATCACTAAATAAGTAGTGGAAACATGGGAAATAGGATACTTTTGGATTAACTGTTAATTCACAAATAATGCATCTGTGCCCTTGCTAAATTATTTGCAAGGGTGTTATTTATAATAGATGAATATTCTTTTCTCAAAAAAAGGATTTTCTACTAAAAGAGAGAATCTTTTATAAGGGAAATCATAAACATTTACAAGCAACAAAATGTAAGCGTTTTAAATTTGAAAGGAGGAAGATAAAAGTGATGATGCAAACCCCTTTAACGATGACGCAAATGATTAAAAGAGCAGAGAAATTTTTCCCGAAAAAACAGGTAATCTCTCGCACAACAAAAGGTATTGCCAAATTCACCTATAAGGAAATGGCAGAAAGAACGAGAAGATTAGCCGATAGCCTCCAAAAGCTTGGTGTTCAAAAAGGAGATAAGGTCGGAACGCTCGCATGGAACACTCATCGTCATTTGGAAGCCTATTTTGCGATACCATGTAGCGGAGCTGTCCTCCACACGATCAACATACGTTTAGCACCCCATCATATTTCCTACATTATTAATCATGCAGAAGATAAAATCCTACTGATTGATGCGGATATTGTCCCATTAATTGAAAAATGTCAAAGTGAACTCCCCACTGTAAAAGCATATGTAATCATGACAGACGAAGAGGAGCTACCTGAGACAAGTCTTTCACCTGTTTACCATTATGAAGAGCTAATCCGTAATGGAAGCGATGATTTTGAGTATCCAGAGGATCTCAATGAAAATGATCCAGCGGGGATGTGTTATACTTCGGCAACGACTGGAAATCCGAAAGGTGTTGTGTATACACACCGAAGCACGGTTTTACACAGCATGGCACTAGGGATGGCTGATAGTGCCGCACTAAGCGAGAGAGATGTAGCAATGGCGATTGTCCCGATGTTCCATGCTAATGCTTGGGGACTTCCTTTTGCTGGTGTTTGGTTTGGCTCAACTCTAGTCATGCCAGGCCCATATTTCACTCCAAAAATATTGGCAGAGTTGATCGAACAAGAAAAAGTAACATTTTCAGCAGGAGTACCAACGATTTGGCTAGGGTTATTAAAAGAGTTAGAAGAGAATGAATATGATATTAGTAGTTTGAGAGCTGTTTTATGTGGGGGATCAGCCGCACCGAAATCGGTGATTCGAGCGTTTGAACAGAAATACAATATTCCGTTTATGCATGGTTACGGAATGACAGAAACAAGTCCACTTGCAGTCATTTCCACGTTAAAAAGTTATCAGGAAGAATTATCTTATGAGGAAAGACTCGATATACGGGCAAAGCAGGGGATACTCGTCCCTGGATTAGAAATGAAAATAGTAGGGCAGAACGGAGAAGTTACCTGGAATGGGCAAGAAATGGGCGAACTTGCACTCCGAGGTCCATGGATTGCTTCAGAGTATTATAACGATGAAAGAACGGCTGAAGCTTTTTCGGACGGCTGGCTCTATACGGGAGACGTTGTTACGGTTGACGAGGAAGGTTTTATCAAACTTGTCGATCGCACAAAAGATTTAATTAAAAGTGGTGGAGAATGGATTTCTTCTGTTGATCTAGAAAATGCATTAATGGCCCATGAGACAGTGTTTGAAGCAGCTGTTGTAGCAGTCCCCCATGAACAATGGCAGGAAAGGCCTGTTGCCTGTGTCGTATTAAGGGACAATACAGAGGTCACAAAAGAAGAACTATTAGAATTCCTTAAACCGCAATTCGCCAAATGGTGGTTGCCAGATGATGTCTTATTTTTAGACGAAATTCCAAAAACATCAGTCGGCAAATTTCTCAAACGTGCTCTACGAGATAAAGTTCAAGAGGAATTACAGAAGAATTGAGATTGGGGAAGCCAAATCTGGCTTCTCTTTTTTTTATTGTCTAGGATAAATTCCCTCGACTTGTGGATAACGTGTTCGTATATACAGCTGGCGTATCGGCATGAAAAAATAACAGGAAAAATTCCGCTTAATGAGCAAGCATCACGAAAAAGAGCCAAAATAACAGGAAAAATTCCTGCTATTCCTTCAAAAAATGCCAAAATAAACGATTTTGCTCTCCATAAGCGGAAAATCTTCCGTTATTTCTCCTAAAAGGGACTCCATCGAAGAGATAACAGGAAAAATTCCGCTTAAGAGTGAGAGATGGTTGGATTGAATGAGACAAACCGGAAGCTTCCTACATTTTGTAGGAGCTTTGTTCTTAAATTTGAAAAACGTTCAGAGTAGGATAATAGGAATAACTTAACAGATTTTTTATGATTTGTGGTGAGTGAAAAGTTGAAGTAACGAATCAAAAAAAGGTTAGCTTATTTATGCTGTTTTCGTAATGATTGTGGTTTTTTCGTAAATGTCCAAATTTTTTTTCCGAAAAAATCACAGGCCGACATTTACCCCTCAAATGAGGTTTTAGAACACATATTATTTTTGCGCGGTACTTTTCGCTTACTTGAACCAAATTTAACGAGTAATAATAGGGCTTTATTCTCCTAGCAACAATGTTTACGAAAAGAGCCTTTTTTAATAGAAAATTAAGTAATTTTAAAATAATGTAAAAAATACTTATCCTTTCTTTATATTGCCCTTATAATGGAGGTGAGGAACTATCGGAGGGGGAATGGAAATGACGACAGAGTTTCTGACCAATACGTTAAATGTGAAAGTGGAAGGACGAGTGGCCACCATTCAATTTAATCGTCCTCAAAGCCTAAATGCGATAAATGTAGAAATGATTAAGGAATTGACCGGTAATCTGAAGGAAATTAGTAAATCTGATGAGATTGATATTGTCGTTTTTACTGGAGATGAACGGGCATTTTCTTCTGGAGGGGACATCAAAACGATGCTTAATTTGGAAGGAGATGAAAACGATTTCTTCTTCCTTATGGACAATATTAGCGAATTGGTCGTCACGATTCATAGTTTACCAATGCTGACCATTAGCGCTATTTCTGGGGCAGCTGCTGGATTAGGATTTAGCCTTGCCTTGGCGACTGACTACATAATTGCTGATGAAAAGAGTAAGCTTGCTATGAATTTTATCGGAATTAGTCTTATCCCAGATGGTGGAGCACATTTCTTCCTCGAGAAAAGAATGGGCGAAAACAAAGCGAAACAGCTTATTTGGGAAGGAAAGGTACTCACTGCTGAAGAGGCAATGAAACTAAATTTGATCCATGAGGTCGCACCTAATTATAAGGAAGCACTACAGGCTAGAATCGAAGATTGGTTAACCAAGCCGATAAAAGCAATGATTAAGACGAAAAAGATTCTCGCAGAAAAAAACCGCCCGCAGCTTCTAAAACTATTAGAGTTAGAGAAAAATGGACAGTATGCGATGAGACAAACGAAGGATCATCAAGAAGGAATCGCCGCATTTATAGAAAAAAGAAAACCGAATTTTACAGGGGATTAATCGCTTTATAGGTCTGGAATAGATGCTTTTTAATCTATTCCAGGCCTATTATTACTGATTATAATATTGTTCAAGTTTATAGGCGGCAATTGCTAATTGAAGGGTCAGCCTTTCATCAGCAGAACTTAAATCATACCCGCTTCGATTTTCAATTTGCTGAAGGCGGTATTTTAACGTATGGCGATGGATATAAAGGTGAGCTGCTGTTGTTTGTAGATTAAGATTATATTTGAAATACATGTCTAATGTTTGAATGTAATCAATTCCTTGTTTGCTTTTTTTTAATAATTCACCAATTTTTTCTTCGTAAAAATCCTCTAAGCTGATCCCGAGTTCCTTCATTTGTAGCAATAAGTGAAAGGTTGCGAGATCGTCATAATGAATGATTTCCTTTTTTGATAATAAAAGGCCGGATAAATCGACTGCATACTTGGCCTCGTTGGCACTGTCACTTAATTGATTAACATTCTTATAGGTTTTTCCAACCCCAATCGTTATAGGAATATCAGGGTGACGTCGTTTCCAGTTTTCAAGTAAATTCTTCGTTAGCTTAAGACTATCTTGTTTAAAGCTTCCATCTTTATCTACCTTGATCTGGGTAAGGATGATCAGTCCATCTAATCTCGTTCGGAGCAGAAATTGTCTATTCGCTCTATCCATGTAGGTAAAAGTGTCGTTATAAAGGACTTCAACAAAACGCTTAAAAAGCTCATTGTCCTTATATTGCTCCAATTTAATATGCAGGACAGCGTGATGGAGAGAGAGATTGTATCCGAGCGTCTTCCCTCTTTCGATGATGATAGAGGAGGATTGAAAGCTTCGATTAATGATTTCTTCTAAAAATTCTCCTCGTAATCGAATTTGCGTTTGCTTCACTGCTTCTTCTTTTAATAATTCCATCTGTTTATTTAAGATTTGCTGGAGGATGCTTTTTGTGACGGTTGAAAAATTCAGATGTGTTGGAAGCTCGATAAGTGGTAACTGGTGTTGATTGGCGATTTCGATAAAAACCTGTGGAATTTCTTGGAGATAAAAGCCACTGTATATGGCGACCCCTGAGAGTTGGTTCATCGCTAGTAATCTCTGAAAATGAGAACTGTGCTCGTTTAAGCCATAGCCTGTCGTAATTAAAAATTCCCCTTCTTGAAACCGATTAATGTCTTCGATTACTTCTACGATCGTGACCCATTTTATTTGATTATGGAGACCATTTTCCCCACCTCTTATTGTGGCATCTTTCATCACTGGAAGAGAAATGGCTTCATGTACACTTATGCTCATTGACTACATCCCACCAATCTAACATTTAAAGGAAGTACTTATACATATTGTATAATAAACGACCACTAATTTTCATTAGTTTGGCGTATATCAATTAGTCATTTCTTCAAATAAGATATTATTATCAGAATTAAATGAAAATTAGAAACTCCCCATAGGAGGCGAGTGCAGTCATGGATAAGTCATTTTTAATTAAGCCATTATTAGATGGTCATTATCCTACAGCAGTGTATGGAAAAGGAATTTATATTTACGATGATGAGAATAAGCAATATATAGATGGTTCTTCAGGAGCCGTAACTGCTAGTATTGGTCATGCCGTTCCTGAAATAATCGAAGCGATGATCAAACAAGCAAGGAAAATTTCATTTGTCTATCGCTCACAATTTGCAACCGAAGAGGCGGAAAAATTAGCCGAAAAACTGAGCAATATCAATTTTATTAAAAATGGAGGATATTGCTCCTTTTTCGTTAACAGTGGTTCTGAAGCGACGGAGACAGCGATGAAAATTGCGATTCAGTATTGGCAAGAGCAAGGGAAGCAGGCGAAGAATAAAGTGATTTCTAGATGGACTAGTTATCATGGGATCACAATGGGATCATTATCCCTATCTGGTCATTCTGAAAGGCGAAGAAGGTTCGTTTCCCTTTTAGATGATTTACCAACGATACCAGCCCCTTATTGTTATCGCTGTCCTTTCTATGAGACGTATCCAGGCTGTCAGTTGAAATGTGCAACTGAGCTTGAAACGGCCATTCAACGGATAGGGGCAGACCATATAGCAGCATTTATAGCAGAACCAATCATTGGCGCTGCTGGAGCTGTTATTATTCCACCTGATCGATATTACGACCGTATTAAAGAAATTTGTGACAAATATAGTATTCTATTGATTGCTGATGAAGTCATGACAGGAATCGGACGGACCGGAAAAATGCTGGCGATGGAGCACTGGGGAGTGCAGCCAGACATCATCACATTAGGAAAAGGAATGAGTGCTGGTTATACCCCGATTGCGGCTACACTTGTCAGTGGAAAAGTAATGGAACCGATTCGGCAAGGTTCGAAGGTCATTATGAGTGGGCACACATATAGTGCCAATCCCCAATCAGCCGCTGTATCCTTAGCGGTTCTAGAGTATATCGAAAAGCATAATCTAGTGGAAAAGGCGGAAGAAAATGGAGCGTATCTTCTAAAAGAACTGCAAAAAATAGCCCAACATATTCCCATAATAGGCGATGTTCGAGGGAAGGGCTTAATGATTGGCGTTGAATTTGTAGAGAACTATTTTAGTAAATTTCCTTTTCGTAAGGATCTTGATTTAACGAATGCGATTGTCACATTGGCAAGGGATAAGGGACTATTAATCTATCCAGCTTCAGCGGGGATAGAAGGTGGAGCAGGGGACGCTATCATTATCTCGCCTCCGCTGACCATTAATAAGCAAGAGATTGATCAATTAGTGAACATTTTTAAAGAGACTTTGGACGATATTCAAAATGGATTCTCGCTTGATAACAGATACGACTCAATCAGTTAAAGGAATGGAGGGGCGATATGGAAGAGGGAGCAAGAAAGAAGTCAAAGTTGACCACGTTGGAACATGCACTATCTTTTATTAATGACGGGTGTGTCTTAATGTTTGGCGGTTTTGGAGGAGTGGGAAACCCTCCTACATTAATCAATGGGATTCTCAACAAAGAGGTCAAAGATTTAACTCTCATTGGAAATGATGCTGGTTTTCCCGATATTGGAATTGGGCGAATGGTGAGCGCTGAACGTGTGAAAAAATTAATTACTACCCATATAGGCTCTAATCCGGTTGCAGGAAAGCTAATGGTCGAAGGGAAGATGAAGGTGGAGTTTTGCCCACAAGGGATATTAGCGGAGAGAATACGGGCTGGTGGTGCGGGACTTGGAGGAATTCTTTCTGATATTGGAATTGGAAGCATGATTGACAATGGAAAAAAAAAGATAGAAATCGATGGAAAAACATACTTAATTGAGATGCCTCTTCGAGCAGATGTGGCGATTGTCCATGCCAAAAAAGCTGACACTTTCGGAAATCTTGTCTATGACAAAAGTGCAAGAAACACGAATCCACTAGTTGCAACTGCGGGGCAAATCACGATTGCAGAGGCTGATGAAATCGTAGCCCCAGGTGAACTTGACCCAGAATGTATTATTACGCCAGGTATTTATGTCGATTTCATTGTGGAAAGTAAGGGGGTTGATTGGAAATGGGCATGGGAATAGAGGTACGCCATCGAATTGCTCGTCGTGCAGCAAAGGAAATAAAAGATGGAATGATCGTCAATTTAGGGATCGGGATCCCTTCTCTTGTGCCTAATTTTCTCCCTCCCGAAATAGATGTCTTATTTCATGCTGAGAATGGAGTCCTTGGGATGGGACCTTCGCCACTAAAAGGAGAAGAGGATGGGATGCTGTGCAATGCAGGCGGATTTCCCGTCTCGATTATTCCAGGTGCATCTTATTTTGACAGTGCTACCGCTTTTGCCATGATTCGTGGAGGGTATTTAGATGTCACCATTTTAGGTGGACTTGAGGTCAGTGAGAAGGGGAATTTAGCCAATTGGGTGATCCCAGGGAAAAGAGTTCCAGGGATCGGCGGCGGAATGGAATTGGCTGAGAAAGCAAAAAAAGTCATCGTTTTAATGAGCCATGTCAATAAACTTGGAGAGCCGAAAATTTTACCAGAATGTACTTTACCTTTAACCGCAAGAAGATGTGTAGACTTAATCATTACCGATATGGCGGTAATGGAAGTGACAGAAGAGGGTTTGGTTTTAAAAGAAGTGATGGAACCTTTTACGGAAAAAGATGTGAGGGAAAAAACAGGAGCGAGATTAATTAGGAAGGAGGAGAAAGATGGTTACAGCGATTAAGGAACAGTTGAAGAATTGGCTTACATCCAATCAGGAAAGAGGCATTGATCTTTTACAACAATTCGTGCAAGCAAAAAGTACACAAGGAATTGAAAGAGACGTACAAGAGCTAGTGGTCAAGGAGCTTTATCGGATGGGACTTGAGGTAGATGTGTGGGAGCCTGATGGCAAGGAACTAGCGGACCATCCATTTTTCACATCACCAAGAACGGAATTTTCGGGCAGTCCTAATGTCGTCGGCGTCTTAAAAGGTACAGGGGGAGGACGCTCGATTATTCTTAATGGGCATATTGATGTTGTTCCTGAAGGGGATTTGAATAAATGGGAAAACGATCCATACAGCGGGGAAATTGTGGACGGAAAAATGTATGGTCGCGGTACGACGGATATGAAGGGCGGCAATGTCTCTCTTCTCTTGGCCATTCAAGCGATTCAAGCATTAGGATTTCGATTAAAAGGAGATGTGTTATTCGAAAGCGTCATTGAAGAGGAAAGTGGTGGAGCGGGTACACTGGCGACAATTTTAAGGGGCTATAAAGCGGACGCCGCCCTAATTCCTGAACCTACGAACTTGAAGGTGTTTCCGAAACAACAAGGCTCTATGTGGTTTCGAATTCAAGTTAAAGGCCAATCAGCTCATGGGGGGACTCGCTATGAAGGAGTGAGTGCGATTGAAAAAAGCATGACCGTTGTCAATCATATTTTACAATTAGAAAAAGTTCGTAATGAAAGAGTGGAGGACCCCCTTTACGAAGCAATTCCAATTCCTTTTCCGATTAATATTGGAAAAATTTCTGGTGGAGATTGGCCATCATCTGTCGCCGATTTAGTACAAATTGAAGGACGGATGGGTGTTTCACCTGAGGAAACGATGGACGAAGCAAAAGTAGAAATGGCAAAGTGGTTGGGGGATTTAAAGAACCTCGACTCATGGTTTGAACAATATCCCCCTCAGTTACAATGGTTTGGGGCGCAGTGGCTACCAGGTGCCATCGAACAGGAGCATGAGTTGATGAAGATTCTCGTTGATAAATATGAGGATGTATTAGAACAGCCGCCTATTATTGAGGCATCTCCGTGGGGGACAGATGGCGGTCTGTTAACGAATGTTGGTGACACACCGACCATTGTTTTTGGCCCTGGTGTGACAGAGATGGCTCACTTTTCAAATGAATATATTGAACTCGATAAAGTATTTGTAGTAGCCGAAATCATCGCCTTAACGTTGCTGGAATGGTGTGAAATCGATCATTCGAGTTTAGCAGGAAAATAGATAAGGAGGCTTATTTATGACGATGAAAACGGAGTCTATTCAATTAGTTACTTCAATTCCTGGACCAAAAGCGAAAGAACTACTTAAAAGAAGAGAGGAACATATCCCGCGAGGGCCATTTAATACCATTCATTCTTTTATTGAAAAAGGGGAAGGCGCCATAGTCACAGATGTGGATGGGAATACATTGATCGATTTTGCAGGAGCAATTGGTTCATTAAATGCAGGTCATTGTCCCCCGTCAGTTGTTGAGGCATTAAAGGCACAATTGGAGAAGTACTTACATCCATGCTTCCATGTCATGATGTATGAGCCCTATATCGAGTTAGCAGCGAAATTAAATGCGCTCACTCCAGGAACGCATAAGAAAAAGACTTTTTTTCTCAGTAGTGGGGCAGAAGCAGTTGAAAATGCCATTAAAATTGCTCGTAAATATACTGGTAGAAGAGCAATCATTTCCTTTGAACGTGGCTTCCATGGTAGAACGTATATGGCCATGTCGCTAACTAGTAAAGTCAAACCGTACAAGAATGGCTTTGGACCATTTGCGCCAGATACGTATAAAATGCCATATCCTTATTATTATCGTGCGCCTGAAGAGATGACGAGAGATGAGGTTGACGAGCAAATTATCAAGCAATTTCAGACCTTTTTCTTAAGTGAGGTGCCTGCAGAAGACGTCGCTGCAGTAATTATGGAACCTGTTCAAGGAGAAGGCGGATTTGTTATCCCTTCGAAAAACTTTATTCAAAAAGTGAAACAAATTTGTATGGAACATGGCATTCTTTTTATAGCCGATGAGGTCCAGACTGGTTTTGGAAGAACGGGAAAAATGTTTGCGATGGAGCATTTTGAAGTCGTACCAGACTTAATGACGATGTCAAAATCGATTGCCGCAGGTCTCCCGATAAGCGCAGTAACGGGTAAAGCAGAGATAATGGATGCCCCATTAAGTGGTGAGATAGGTGGGACATATGGAGGAAGTCCCCTTGGCTGTGTGGCTGCCCTAGAGGTGATCAAAATGATGGAAAAAGAGAATCTCCCAGAGAGAGCGAACAAAATAGGGGAGACAATTGTTCAATTTTTCAGGGTGATTCAGGATGATATTCCGTTCATTGGTGAAGTTCGGACATTAGGGGCGATGACTTCGATTGAAATTGTGAAGAATCGAAGTGGTAAAGAACCAGATAAGGAACTTACAGGGGAAATTCTCCAGGATGCCCATAAGCGAGGATTAATCTTAATGAGTGCCGGATTATATGGGAATATCATTCGTATTTTAAGTCCTCTTGTCATAACAGATGAGCAACTCCTCGAAGGCTTAGGTGTGTTAAAAGAGGTGATGCTAGATTTAAGGGAAGAAGCATAATCTTTGTATCTGTATAAAAGTTAAAAAAGAAATATCTTAGGATAGGACTTTAGAGATTGCCCGCTAGAGCCTATCCTTTTCTGAAGAATAGCTACCAAATGGTAAAAATACTTATACTTCTAGAACATATTTTAAGGCATATATTTATGGGAAATGTAGTCCCATTAAAAAAATCTATTAATCTTTATAACGCTGAGAAAGCTTATATAGTGTATCACTAAATAATTTAGGGTCTTCAAAAGGGATGTTATGTGCTAAGCCATTGAATACTATTTTTTCTTCGTCTATTGTTATTCTTTGCATACTCCAACGTATATTCATAACTTAACAACTCACCACGTTGTAAATCCACGCTCTGTCCTACTCCAATATAAGCATGAAATAAGTGAGGATGTTTTTGTATTAAAGGCATACCAATAATAGTTCCCCACGAATGGCCTACAATGAATATTTTATTCTTTTTAAATTTATTTAATAAATAAATTGTGAGCTCGTATGCATCTTGAATAAATTGATTTATATTCATTGATTCTTCAGGAATTCCTTCAAAATAAGATAATCCAGAACCACGTTGGTCCCAGTTAACAACTATAAAGTTTCTTTCTAAATTTGATTGGAATTTGGGAGCCCATCCAATTTGAGCATTTCCTGGACCACCATGTAGAAAAAGAACAATTGGATTGTTAATACTCTCTCCTCGAATTAAAACCCACTGCTCTATACCACCGATAGCTACACTTTCTAAAACACTAATACTTGATTTGCCATTAATTTCAGGTGTATACCTGTTCATAAAATGACCGCTTTCGAATAGATTAAATAGTATTTTAAAGAGATTATAATAAGGTACGGTTTAGCTTGTTAATTTAACTTTTCTCCACAATAATTGAACTACTTAATAAATTATTTGTCAGCTTTTACATATGAAATAATAACAACTGTCCAGTTGGAGAGGTACAACGATGTGTTTTTTCAAGTGCTCCTTTTTCGCTCAGCATCTTTTCTCCAATTTGCTTTGCTTCTTGATCGTTTGCTGCTTCAAATGCTTCGTCTAAAATTTTCTCCCCGTTTGCTTCAAATGCCGTCAATTTATAGATTTTCATGATCAAGATTCCCCTTTATTCGTAAAATTAATGATTTAAGTAGGTCTGATAGCGCTTTAACAACTTCATTTTTACATAATAATAAAAATATTGCAAAAAGAAAAAACGATAGAAAATGAACCTTTTTTCTTCTTATTTCGTATACACTAAGTGAGAAGAGGAGGTAGCAAAATGGTTTTAAAATTAGAAAATGTCTCAAAGCGATTTGGAAGTTTTACGGCCGTAGATAATCTCTCAATTGCGATTCCAGAGAAGGAAATGTTTGGCTTTCTAGGAGCCAATGGTGCTGGAAAAACAACGACCTTTAGAATGATATTAGGGCTTCTGGATGCTAGTGAAGGAAAGGTTACATGGAATGGAAAGCCAATTAATTATGAAACAAGCCCGATTATTGGTTACCTGCCTGAAGAGCGTGGCCTTTACCCGAAATTAAAAGTAAAGGATCAATTGGTCTATCTGGCTAGACTCAGAGGAATGAATAAAGAAGATGCATTAGAGGAATTAAAGAAATGGCTGACGCGCTTTAAAGTACCTGAGTATTTAGATAAGCGTGTAGAAGAGCTTTCAAAAGGAAACCAACAAAAAATTCAATTTATTGCAGCTATTCTACATAAGCCAAAGTTACTCATCCTTGATGAACCATTTAGTGGGCTTGATCCAGTTAATGTTGAGCAGTTAAAAGAAGCAGTCCTTGAAATTAAGGAGCAGGGTACGACCATTGTGTTTTCCAGTCATCGGATGGAACATGTAGAAGAGATGTGTGAGCATTTATGTATTATGCACCGTGGAAGTCCTGTCGTTCATGGGTCCTTACGGGAAATTAAAAGAGCCTATGGGAAGAAAAATCTAATCATTCATGCAGATTTTGATTTAACAGGTTTTGAGAGCTTCCCAGGAGTTACGAAAGTGAAGCGTACGCCAGAAGGGGTTCATTTGCAAATTGAAGGAGAGTATGTGGCAGAAAAGATTTTAAAGGATATTGTCGGAAAAGGGTTTGTTCGAAGATTTGTGCTTGAAGAGCCTTCTTTGAATGATATTTTTATCGAGAAGGTAGGTGCTTCTTATGAATAATTTCTGGATTATCTTATCGCACACATATATGAGTAAGGTGAAAACGAAATCATTTGTTGTGACGACTATTTTAACATTAGCGATTGTCGTCGGTCTCTCGAATATGGCGAATATTATCGAGTTTTTTAATAAGGATGACCAAGAAAAGATCGCTGTAATTGATGAAACCAATCAACTGTTAGGGCCACTTCAAGAACAGTTAACAGTGATGGATAGTGAGATTGTATTAGAACATTATGATAAAGAACTCGCAGATGGTGAAAAAGCAGTTGAGGAAGGAGACTATAGTGGATTATTAGTTTTAGGATTTGATGAAGCTAGTTTACCGGTCGCGACGTACAAGTCAATGAGTATTTCTGATACGAATTCTTCTTCCGCGCTGCAATCAGGTCTTCAGCAAATCAAAACGCAGATGGCTGCAAGTCAGATTAATTTATCACAGGAACAACTTGCAGCCCTTTATGAGCCAGTTCCGATGGAAAGAGTGGCACTAGCGGAAAATGCGAAAACAGAAGAAGAGTTAAATCAGGCTAGAGGACTTGTCTATGTGCTATTATTTGTTATCTACTTTGCGGTTATTATGTATGCCAATATGATTGCAATGGAAGTGGCAACTGAAAAGTCTTCACGTGTGATGGAAATTTTAATTTCAAGTGTATCTCCGATTAAGCAAATGTTTGCTAAAATTCTCGGGATTGGACTATTAAGCTTAACTCAACTGGCTCTTTTGTTAGGGGTAGGATATTTTTCCATTAAGCAAAATCTTGAATCCATGGAAGGTGGCTTCTTTAGCGCATTCGGATTCGGTGATATTCCTGTATCTACGATTGTTTATGCGGTTGTCTTCTTTATTTTAGGTTATTTTCTCTATGCTACATTAGCGGCATTTTTAGGGTCGCTTGTCAGCAGAATTGAAGATGTGCAGCAAATGATTACACCAATGACTTTATTAGTCGTGGCTGGATTTATGATTGCCATGTTTGGTCTTGGAAAACCTGATGCGCCATTTGTGACTGCAACGTCTTATATTCCGTTCTTCACACCAATGCTCATGTTCATGCGTGTTGGAATGCTAACTCTACCAGCCTGGGAACCGATTCTTGGTATTGCCATTTTACTTGTCTCCATTATCGTGTTAGCAGTATTTGGAGCAAGGGTCTATAAAGGAGGAGTGTTAATGTACGGGAAAACAAGCTCCTTCAAAGATATCAAAAAAGCGCTCCAGCTAACAAAGTCGGATAAAAATTAAAAGTTATTTTATGGGAATATATAAGTTTACTTGCGTTTTCCATTTTATTCTGTTATTCTAAGTAAGAATTATTTTTGTTCAGAAATTAAGGGAAGAATTATATATTTTCGCCTGGAAGAGCAAGAATAGTAATACATTTGTGCGCTTAACGCACATAGGAGGCAACATACATGGAAAATGGTAAAGTAAAATGGTTTAACGCAGAAAAAGGTTTCGGATTTATCGAGCGTGAAGGTGGAGAAGATGTATTCGTTCATTTCTCAGCTATCCAAGGCGAAGGTTTCAAAACTCTTGAAGAAGGTCAAGCAGTAACTTTTGACGTAGAACAAGGTGCTCGTGGACCTCAAGCTGCTAACGTTAACAAAGCTTAATTCATTCGAACTTTCAAGCAGGCTCATTTATGAGTCTGCTTTTTTATATGTCTTATACTAGAACGTATATTCGCTTTTGTGGTATGATATAGGAAAACTATTAGTGGGGAATGAATATGGAAAATGTGAAGTTTATCCACGGAGCAGATTTACATATCGATAGTCCAATGCTCGGTTTGCAGTCATTACCGAACGCTATTTTTAAAAGAATACTGGAGAGTACTTTTAGAGCTGTTGAACATTTAGTAAGTGCTGCCATTCAACATCAAGTTGACTTTATTATTTTAGCTGGAGATTTATTTGATCTTGAAGATCGAAGTGTAAGAGCTCAAGTGTTTTTACGAAAACAATTAGAACGATTACAAAAGGAGAAAATAGAGGTCTTTATCGTTCATGGAAACCATGATCATCTAGGAGGAAACTGGACGAAAATGGGACTTCCTAGCCATGTTCATGTTTTTGGCAAGGATGTAGAAACAAAAGTTTTTACCGCACAAAACGGATCAAAGGTCCATTTGTACGGTTTCAGCTATCCAGAAAGACATGTGTTTGAACGAAAGATTCAAGATTACAAGCGAAAAGAAGGAGCCGATTTTCATATTGGAATTCTTCATGGAAACCTAGAGGGAAGTTCTAATCATGGTAATTATGCTCCTTTCGAGGTGAAGGAGTTACTCGAAAAGGATTTTCATTACTGGGCATTGGGGCATATTCATCAGAGAACGATTCTTCATGAAGAGCCACCGATTATCTATCCAGGGAATACGCAAGGAAGACATCGAAAAGAACAAGGGATGAAAGGCTGTTATTTGGTTGAGCTAAATGAATCTGAAGTGCAGCTTGATTTTATTGAAACAAGTGAGATTATATGGACGGAACTAGAAATTGATGCTAAGAATATATCGACCTTTGATGAATTGTATCGTCAATGTGTTGAGGAAATAGATGGTCTCCGATTGGATGGACGAGGTGTCCTGGCAACATTAAAAATCAATTACTTGAAAAAACGTGATTCTGCACTCATTGGTGATCTACTAGATATCTTTCAGGAAGGGGAAAAAGAAGAGGATTCATTTGTGTGGGTCATTCGTGTACAAGCTGAGGAGAAAATTTCATGGAATCGTGAGGAACTTGCACAGGATTCTGATTTTTATGGAGAGCTGTTCCAAACGATGGATCGTTTTACCAATATCGAAGAAACCTTGGCCACACTTTATAAGCACCCGAGTGCAAGGAAATATTTATCGACACTTACGGAAAATGATTTGAAAGAAATCACGTTAAATGCAGAAACGATGTTAATGGAGAAGTTACTAAAGGAATAAGGAGGTGTGAAGGGTGAAAATAAAAGAGCTCCACATTTATGGGTACGGAAAACTCGAAAATATTAGCATCACAGAATTTCAAGACTTGAATGTGTTTTATGGAGAAAATGAAGCGGGAAAATCGACCATTATGTCTTTTATACATAGCATGCTATTTGGCTTTCCTACAAAGCAACAAAATGAATTGCGCTATGAGCCGAAGAAAGGCTCCAAATATGGTGGACAATTGGTACTTGAGTTTGCAAAAGGGACAGCGACAGTCGAGCGTGTAAAAGGGAAGGCAGTAGGGGATGTGACGGTCGTGTTGGCTGACGGAACCACTGGCGGAGAAGATTTGCTTAAGGAGCTCCTTTCTCGAATGGATAAAAGCCTATACCAGTCGATCTTTTCCTTTAATATACATGGGTTGCAAAATGTCCATCAATTAAAGGGAGAAGATTTAGGGAAATTTCTTTTTTCTACTGGGACGCTTGGAACAGACCGGTTGCTAATTGCAGAGACTGAGCTACAAAAGGAAATGGAGAGTCGCTTCAAGCCAAATGGAAAAAAGCCGAGCATTAACGAAAAATTAAACGAAATCAAAAGTGCACATCAAGAACTAAAAAAAGCTGAGCAAGAAAATGAACGATATGGAGTGCTTCTCAATGAAAGAGAGCATCTTGAGCAGACCATTCAAGAAAAGCAAAATGAGATGTACAGGCTACATAGAAAAATGCAGGAACTAGAAGAATGGGAGAAGCTGTCACCCATCGTCAAAGAAAGAAGACTGCTTGAAACACAGTTAGAGGACTTAAAAGGAGATTTGTTTCCAGTTGATGGGCTTTCCCGCTTGGAGCAATTACAACAGCTATTAAAGCCGTTAGAAGGACAAATGAAGTCATTAACTGAGCGGAAAATGAAAGTAGAAGAAGAATTACGTCTACATGAACCAGACGAACGGCTGTTAGAAAAAGAATCTGACATTCAAATGGTTCTTGACCAGGGGATTCTATATCAGCAGATGAAAGAAGAAGTCGAGCAGTGGCAAATCAAGCGAAAACAGACGCTTGAAAAAATCGAAGAGGTTGAGGAGATGCTTCATCTATCACTCGATGAAGAGCAGTATTTGCAAGTGAACACTAGTATTTTTATGAAAGAAAAAACGGCTGATGCAGAGAAACGTCAGGCGCGCCTAAAAGAACGGAAACGGGAGCTTGATGAACAATTTGCCAAAGAGCAAGAGGAAATGGAAAGACTAGAGCTTCAAATCCAGCAACTTCAGGAGGACTTATTACCTGATGCCGTTCGTGAAGATAAGGAACAAAAGCTACAACGCTGGAAAAGAAAGGACTTGTTAGAAAGAGAGCTTCATAGTGTAGGGGATAAAATGCATCTCTTAAAAATGAATGTAAAAAAAGAGAAGGAACAGCTTCAATTCAATCGAATACAATTTCTTTTTTTAGGTGTTCTCTTTGTAATGTTAACGATTTGGGGATTTCTTCAAGACCAATGGGGCCTGATGGTGATTGGTGCTGTGGGCTTGAGCTTTTCCCTTTACATGTTATTCCTACGAAAAAAGACTCGTCAAAAAGAAATGGAGGAGGAGTTTCATGCTTTAAAAGAAGAGGAGGCAGCACTTCAGATGGAAATGAAGGATTATTCTGCCTCTGATATTTCTCTGTTGACGGAGCAATTAAAGCGTGATCAAGCACTAAAGGATCAGTTAACAATTTTCCAAATTAAATGGGACCAAGAAAATACCCAATATGAAAAAGTCCTTCATGCTTATGAAAATTGGGAGCAAGAAGTAAGAGAACACGAAAAGTATTTATCCGAACTAGGACAAGAGCTTTACTTGCCAGAGGAGATCGCTTTAAACCATATTCATGAGGCCTTTCTGTTGCTTTCAAAATGGAAAGAGCTGAAAAAGGAAGAACGAGATATTCTCACTCAACTAGAAAATAAGGAAACAAACATACAGAGCTTTGAAGATAGATTGGAACACCTAAGCAAACTTCTGCTTACAGCGCCACCTCAATCGGTTGTAGAAAAGGCGTATTTATTGAAGGAAACGCTGAAAAGAGAATTTGTGAAAAAGCAAAAGTATGAGGGATTGCTTGGAAAGCTTCAGGATATAACGGAACAACTAGAACATATAAAGCAAGAATATGAGCATCTTGATACGGAGAGAGTTAGGTTATTTAAGATGGCCGAAGTAACTTCGGAGGAAGAGTATCGATTAAAGGGAAAAGAAGCAGAGAAAATGCAGCAAATCACTTTAAAAATGGATGAGTTATCGAAGCAACTTCAACTATCCTCTCTCCACGTAGAAGAAATGGAAATGGTTGATCCACAAGAAGAGAAAGAAGCATCGCAATCTAACATGAATGCTTTGAAAGAAGAAATTCAAATACATCAACAAACTTTAGCAGATGTAAAACATCAAATTACATTGCTAGAAGATGGTGGTGTATATGCTGAACTACTCCATCAGTACAAACAGCTCCAGTCTGAGATAGATGAAGAGGCAAAGGAATGGGCCAAGCTTATGGTGGCCAAAGAAATGCTGCAAAGAACGGTTAATCGCTTTAAGGAGGAAAGATTGCCTGCGATGCTCAAGAAAGCGGAAGAATACCTCACTTTTTTAACAGATGGGAATTATTTAAGAATCTTGCCGAAAACGGAAGCGAATGGATTTCTTATTGAAAGAAAGGATCATCTTCTCTTTGAAGCAAATGAATTGAGTCAGGC
The DNA here is from genome assembly GCF_047302285.1 of Robertmurraya phoenicis. Lineage (GTDB taxonomy): Bacteria > Bacillota > Bacilli > Bacillales > Cytobacillaceae > Robertmurraya. The sequence goes on along the minus strand of NZ_CP154845.1, from coordinate 3,497,440 downwards.
GACCACTGAGCAAGTATATGTTTCATTACGCCTTGCCCTTGCCACGACCATTTATAAAAAGTATTCTTTTCCCATTATCATAGATGATAGTTTTGTTAATTTTGACCATATTCGGACGTCCAAAGTGATAGATTTATTAAAGAATATGGAGGAGAATCAGATTCTCTTTTTCACATGCCATCAACATTTACTAAATCATTTTCAAGGGAAAGAAATCATGCAAATGGACAAACTTGCCGACAGTGAGAAAGGGATATCGATACAATAGCTTTTACTAAATACCATTAAACGTATGCTATAATAGGTTCATAGAAAGGGGCGTCTGTTCATATGAGTAAAGGTATTTTGCAGCACGATGTTGGGGAGCAAGTAGAAAAGTTTTTGCTAATTAAAAGTTCTGTAAAAGGTACTGCCAGCAATGGAAAACCTTTCTTAACCCTCATTTTGCAGGATCAAAGCGGTGAAATAGAAGCAAAGCTATGGGATGCATCTGACGCAGATGAAAAGAACTATAGTGCGGAGAAGATTGTAAAGGTGTTAGGTGACATCCAAAATTATCGTGGAAGAAACCAGCTAAGACTTCGGCAAATTCGTCCTTCCACTCCGACAGATGGAGTCAATCTTTCAGACTTTCTTTTGACAGCTCCAGTAAGCAAGGAAGAAATGCTAAGCAAAATTACACAATATATCTTCGAAATGAAGAACCCAAATATCCAAAGAATCACAAGACATCTACTGAAAAAATATCAGGATGATTTCTTAGAGTACCCAGCAGCAACGAAGAACCATCATGAATTTGTTTCAGGCTTAGCCTACCATGTGGTAAGCATGTTAGACTTAGCAAAGGCGATTGCAGGGTTGTATCCAAGTCTGGATAAAGATTTACTGTACGCAGGTGTGTTACTTCATGACTTAGGTAAGGTGACTGAGCTTTCAGGTCCAATTTCTACTACTTATACGGTGGAAGGAAATTTACTAGGTCATATTAATATTATGGTAGCTGAAATTGTCCAAGCGGCAAACGAGCTCGGAATCTCTGGTGAAGAAGTTCTGGTCCTTCAGCATTTAGTATTATCCCATCATGGAAAAGCGGAGTGGGGTAGTCCAAAGCCACCGCTTATTAAAGAAGCTGAAATTCTCCACTATATTGACAATATTGACGCCAAAATGAACATGCTCGACCGTGCACTCGAACGCGTCAAACCAGGAGAATACACAGAAAGAGTATTCGCACTAGACAACCGTGCCTTTTATAAACCTACGTTTCATAAATAATGAATGCCTTTTTAAAAAGGGAATATAAACGGTAGACAAAATCGATAAAGATCGAAAATGTCTGCCGTTTTTCTTTAATAAGGATTTTTCGTACGGAATGTGGCTTTTGGAATGGTCCTAATGCCGACCATTCCGATTTATACGCAGTACAGTAGCACGGATGGAATAAGCAAGCTCTTTTCTCTGTTGTTTTTTGCTTGGCAGTAAATTTATGGATTTTCTATTTGATTTTATTGATCAATAGCAACAATGATTGAGATAAGAGCCACTGATAAAAGGAATTAAAGTTGAATAGTATGAACTAGCTTTTATTATTTAGAACTTGAAGATATTATAGTTGGATTGATAATAGCAACCTTTTTCTTCAGATGAGGTTTTTCTTTTAATCTCTGCTAGTACCATCATATTCTGAAGACTCATGCATACAATGAAATCAAAGAAGCTTGTACAAATCTATTTATTGTAATGGAGGAAAGAAAAATGGATGTGCCTTTTTGGATTTTATTGATTGTTGGAGGAATTATGATCAGTGCCTTTATGGCTGTTAAAACAGGCAGAGAAGAAAGAGAAAAAGAAAATGAACTAATCGAAAAAGAAGGCGAAGTCTATATGGAACGGTTAGAAAAGAAAAAAGAAGAAAAAAGCGAGAGTCGTTCCTTTGGTTAAAATTCTGACCATCAACTAAAAGAAGAAATTGCCCACTCATGATCAAAAAAGCAGTCTGAACTTACGTGTTCAGACTGCTTTCAAGTTGAGCGATATTATTTCTCAGATTCAGTTTCAGTCTCAGCGTCTGCAGGATCTTCAGTCTGCATAAAGCCGCTTAATTCCTCATCACTGATCTTTACGTTCGCTTCTTTTAATTCTTTTTGAAGTGCTTCTGTCATCATCGTGTTATCGATTTTGGATACTTTCACTTCATATTCAATTTCAGATTTCATGTCCTCTAAAGATTTCTTTTCTTCTTTTTCTGTTACTTGGATGATATGGAAACCATGTTCAGATTGAACAGGATCACTGATTTCATTTACATCAAGTGCATATGCAGCTTCTTCAAATGGTTCAACCATCATTCCAGGACCGAACCAACCAAGGTCTCCACCTGCTTCAGCAGAGCCATCTTGAGAATATTCTTTTGCTAATTCAGCAAAATCTCCGCCCTCATCAAGCTTCGTTTTCACTTCTTTAGCTGTAGCTTCATCTTCAACAAGAATATGGCGTGCTTTAATTTGTGGTTGATAGTTATCGTAGTACTCTTGAATTTCTTCTTCCGTTACTTCCATGTCTGCAGTAGCGGCCTTTTCGACAAGAAGATCTAACTTTAAGCTTTCCTTGAAGCTTTCTTCAGTCATATTGTATTGCATTAACGCCATTTCGAAGTTGGCACCTAACTGCTCTTTCACTTCGTTTAATTTTGCGTCAAGTTCTTCATCGGTTACTTCATATTTGTCAGATAAGATTTTTTCATAAACTAATTGTTGAAGGACGTTTTGTCCATAGGACTTCTTCATTGCTTCATAAAGCTCGTCCTTTGTTACGTTGCCTGCTTTTGTTTCTGCGACTGTTTCAGAATTACCCCCGTTATTACATGCAGCTAAAGTAATGATACCTACAAGTAAAAATAGGGAAAGGACCCACTTCTTCATTAAAACAACTCCTATAAATTAAATTTCTTGATGTGACTACATTTCATTGGATAGATGAAAACCATTCCCTTGTTTTTTATTCGTTTGCCATCATAATAAGAAAACCTATTTTAAAATGTATCACTGGTTACCACAAAGTATACTATATCATAATTTGGAAAAAGAACAAAAGCAAAACCATACCCAATTTTTAAATAGGTTATCCTCAAAAATAGGCAGTATACCTATTCCAAAATAAGGACTAATACATAGGATAAAGTGTAAGCAGTTAAGTCCTCTTCTACAAGATGAGAGGGAATCCAAACAAATCAATGGTCTATGTACCAATTAAAAACAGATAACTTGCCAGTACGGTAGGGGGATTATTTAGACAATTCTTATCTTGGAAGGAGGTGTTATTATGGGTGCAGCAGGATACGGTGGTGGTTTCGCTTTAATCGTTGTGTTGTTCATTCTATTAATCATTGTTGGAGCAGCATGGCTATAAGGAAAAGTGGAGGTGGTGTGTTTAGCCGCCGGAACTAGACAATTCTCAAAGTAAAAATATTAAAAGAAGAACACGGCACACGCCATGTTCTTCTTTTTTGTCGTAACCTATGTGAATAAAATTTCAATGTATGAAGATATTAAAAGGATGGTAATTAAAACATTTATCGTTCTAAATATCTTTGCGTGTTTTTCTTCCGGGATTTCTTTTTGCAAACAAAGGGAATTTGTTAGTTTATTAATGTTAAACAATATAAATATAGCAAAAATAATAAAAATGGAGATGATCACAAAATCCCTCCTTTAGGCATAATCATCAGTAAAGCGTTATTGATGCTTTGTAATTAAAATTTCAAAGCCATCTTCATTTTCCTCTATAAAAGCATTTCTCGGAGCTCTTACAATATTACTTGCATGGAGCAAGTCTGGAACAGATAATCCAATCTGGTAAGCCATTAAAATCGTAATATAGTGAACATAATGTTCAAATAAAAAGAATGATAGGCTTAGGAAAGTCGTAATCACGAATAAAGGCATAAGCAAGGCAATTAGAAATAATGTTTTTGTAATGGGCTCATGAACTCTAATTTCGATAATTGGATAGATTCCATATTTCCACTCGATTTTCTTTTTGATTTTTGGACCAAGATGAGCAATTGGTAAAAAATGCAAAAATTTATGGAGTGGATAGGTAAAGAGCAAGCCGAATACTAATACGGCAAAATGATTATCATATAGAGTAGTCGGCACTAATAAATGAGACATCATCATATATAATATAATAAATGCTAATAACATAGTCATCAAGGATATGATAAATAGTCTTTGAGGACCGTATTGTTTTGTGTAGTTAATTGTTTTCCAGCAATTCAAAAGTATCATCCCCCAAAAGGAGCTAGTAGAATAATTCGTCGATGTGAAATGTGAATCATGATCTCACTTCTGATACTTTACAATCAAAGAATAAAAAAATCAATAGGTTTCTTATTTCATTTTTAGTTATGTTTTGTGTAAAATAAGAGCGGACATAGATCATCTTTTGTCCAAATATCGATAATATACTCGAAAGAGGTTTTTTTATGGACCTTGATACCTTGCTAGAAAAAATCAATCGCCTTGAATATCATCAATCAATATTATTGATGATGATATCCAAAAGCGATGATCAGTTTTATAAATTAATTGTCGAAAAGTCTTTAAGTAGAAAGGACGTCGAACACTTTTTTGCAAAGTGTGAGGAGTTGACCATTGCACTTGAAGAGCAACAAGCGGAGGGTTTTGTCTATTTTGAATCTCTCTTTAAAAGCTTCAAGGACTCTTTGCATCCAAACCTCGATGCGAAAGAAGTCGTTCAAGCATGTCTCCGCCAAAAAATATATTTACCTTTAATGTTAGAATTGAAAAAATTTGTAAAATGATCCTTAAAAAGAGATTACACTAATTCTTTGGAAGGATCCTTTTTTGTTAAGGTCCCATCTTTATCATCGAATTCGTTTTCGATATTTTCAAAGGATCTTTCAAAAATCTCCATAAAATCATCCCCGTACACATTGCGGACAATGGCCATCATTTCTACGATTTCTGGAAACTTCCCATATAAATTTTTCAATGGCATGGCACCTGTAAATACTGAATTTTTATCTGGATCATAGGTTTCCATTAAGCTTAGTAAAAGTTCCTCGCCTTTTTCCGTTAATTTGATATACGTATTTCGTTTGTCGCTTTCTTTTTTAGAAAACTCGAGCAAGCCTCTTTCTTCTAATTTTTTAGAAAAATTGAAGGCTGTTGATACATGCATAACTCCAAATTTGGCTACATCTGAAATGGATGAACCGTTTAGGTGATAAGCAATCCATAAGATGTGGTGCTCATTGATATTTAAATCTGCTGGTTTAATCCATTGCTGCCAATCTTTCTCAATCGACTTCCATAACGCTTTGCTTAATTGTGCTATTCTTTGACTGAAAATCATCGCTTCTTTCATTGTATAATTTTTCTCTGTCATCCCCAACATTCACCCGCTTTAATATTCTTTATTTCATTATGCCAAGAAAACAATAAGAAATAAAGAAAAAATATACTAAATTTTTAGAAATTTTTTTACAAAAAGTTAAACTAAGGTAATAATTGGTCTTAATGGAAATATTAATCAGAAGGTTTTAGTAAACTCTTGGATGGTTTTTTAAATTTCTGTGCTTATATAAAATACGATTGGAAGCAGAAAATGTTTCACCGTAAAATGAACATTTTTATAATATATTACTTTTCTGCTTTAAAATATAAAAATCCTTCTTTTTTGTAAAAAAAAATACTGGTAAAAGAAGGATTTTGTCGGGTATTCAGTTATTTGATCGTCGACTCTAATTCTTGAATGGAGTTTTGTAACGTTTGTAACTCTTTTTTTAGTTGTTCTTCATGGGGTTTCATGTCAATCTTCCACGTCTCGACGAGTATTTTAACATCTTTTATAAAGGAGCTAATGCCATCCTTCCCTTCTTTAGTAAGTGCGGTTAAGGAACTTTTGAGTCTATCTAGATCCGATGTTAGTTCGAGTATCTGTTCTTTCCATATTTGCGTATTTTCTTTTATGTATGTTCTCGTTTCTTTGCCTGAAGAAGGGGTGGAAAGCAAGGTCGCAACTCCAGCGGAAATACCTCCAATTAGGAACCCCATCAGTAATGATTTTTTGTTCAACTACATTCACCTCTTCTAATATTTGCTATTCTTCCACTATTCGCTTCATAGCCACCTGAATTTTCGCATATATATGTATTATACCCTTTTTAAAGGATTTGAAGAAAAGATAAGCAAGGTGGCATGAAGATTTATTAGTTGGAGATAAAGGAGTGAGGATGGTTGGATGGTGTTATCTTTGGGTTATTCACTTTAAGCATGGTCTTAGTCTTTGGGGCCATTTATAATACATTGTCAATTAAAAAGCCAGGTTTTTATCCGCCAAAGAAAGTTTTAAAGAGACGAGCCCTCGCCTTAGGAGTGGTGGCAATCATCTGTTTATTTTTAGGAATGTTTGTAGCAGCCTTAAAATAAAGAGGCAAAAGAAAAGGAACCCAGAGAATGGGTTCCAAATTTTTAGTTGCTGACTGTTTGCCCTGTTGAAAGTTTTGTTCTTTTAACAACGGTTACGGCTACCGGATAAAGCACAACCATGGCGATTGTATTTGCAGCTGTTGCTGGTAAGACAACCCCTGCAAAAAGTGCTGCAAAAGGCCCTGGTAAGCCTACAATTAAAAAGGCAGAACCTAAAAATACAATTCCCGAAATAACTGTACCTAATGCTGTTAAAACGGCAACACTGATAATATTAGAACGGAGTTTCTTAAGAGCTAAAAATAGTCCAAAGAAAACAAAGGCTGTAATCGGCTTATCAATAATGTTTGGAATAAGTCCTCCTGGAAAAGTTGTTGTCAATCCGGAGATAACTCCAGTGACAATACTTAATAGTAAAACACTCTTTCTATCAGGGAATAGAACAATTCCTAAAAACATCATCGCTAGCATCATATCTGGCTTCATTCCAAAGACGATACCGGGCATCACCGCGTGCAATACAGCACCCATCCCAACTAATAGGGCAAGTGCAACAAGATTTTTCGTTTTCATTTCTCATCTCTCCTCATCTCGACTAACTTATCTTCACCTCTCCTACAGTGCACTCATTGCCTGTAGCGAAAAGCTTTCTCCTATTATATCATAAACATTTTTTTCGTCTATAAGCTAAAGACGTCTTTGAAACGATTTCATAAACTCAGCCAATTGAACGACATGGTCAACAGGAACAGCATTATAGATGGAAGCCCGGCATCCTCCGACAGAACGATGACCATTTAAGCCAACAAATCCTTTTTCTTTCGCCAAGCTTAAAAATTCCTTCGTCTTTTCCTCAGATGGCAATGTAAACGTCACATTCATATTGGAACGACTATCAGGTGTTGCATGACCTGTATAGAAGCCATTGCTCTCATCTATAACATTATAGAGAATTTTCCCCTTTTCGTTATTCCTTTTTTCCATTGCCTCTATGCCACCTTCTTGTTCGACCCAATCAAGGACAAGCTTAAGTAAGTAGATCGCAAGAGTAGGAGGGGTGTTATAAAGAGAATTGTTTTTGCTATAGGTTTCATAGCTAAGCATAGTGGGTAAATTTTCGGCAGGTGTCTGAATTAAATCCTTTTTCATGATGACGACTGTTACGCCAGAAGGACCTAGATTTTTTTGGGCGCCTGCATAGATGAGTCCAAACTGCTCCACGTTTAACTGCTTACTAAGAATGTCACTGGACATATCAGCAATTAGTGGAATGGATACATCAGGATAAGCTTTCCACTCAGTTCCATAAATCGTATTATTGCTTGTAATATGGATGTAGGAAGCATTCTGATCAAGTAGCTCAACACTTAGAGCAGGAATGGACCGATAATTTTCATCCTTTGTCGAAGCTAGAATGGAAGTAGTTCCATGCTTTTTTGCTTCTTTAAGGGCTTTTTCAGACCAAGAACCAGTTAAAACATAATGAGCAATTTTTCCTTCCGTTAATAGGTTCATCGGGATCATGGAAAATTGTAGGCTTGCCCCACCTTGAAGGAAGAGAATTTCGTAATCGTCTGGAATCGATAGTAATTTTCGCAGTTGATTTTTGGCACCGTTATGCACCTCTTCATAGTCCTTGCTACGATGACTTAACTCCATGACGGACATACCTGTACCGTTGAAATTCAATAAGTGCTTCTGTGCTTCTTGGAGAACCGCTTCAGGTAAAGCGGCAGGTCCTGCATTAAAATTTAGTGCTCGCGTCATTTTCTGGAACCTCCACTAACATAGAATTTTCACAACATTGCTTTAAAGAAGGAAAGTTTTATGTGATAAATTCTACAGAATATAAAAGAGGGTGTAAATGAATATTTTTTTAATAATCAAAAAAGGCACTTTTCGCAGGACATTTACGAAAAAAAAACATAATCATTGCGGAAACAACGTAAAAAAGACCTCTCAGAAAACTGAGAAGCCTTATTTTTTATAGATTTTTTTGGATAGCGATTGCCATTTGTTGATAATCTTCTGGCTTATACTCGCTTTGATGTGATTTCCAAACAGCTCCGAAGCCGTCACCTTCACCATAACGTGGGATGAGATGTAAGTGAAAATGGAACACTGATTGTCCAGCCTTTTCACCGTTGTTGTTGAGAAGGTTTAAACCAATTGGTTCATATGTAGCTTTTAAAGCATTTGCGATTTTCGGAACCGCTTCAAATAAGTTTGCTGCAATTTCGGGTGTAAGTTCATACAGATTTTCTTTATGTACTTTCGGAATGACGAGGGTATGTCCTTTTGTCACTTGGCTAATATCTAGAAATGCTACGACATGTTCATTTTCAAACACTTTTGCAGCTGGAATGTCGCCATCGACAATTTTACAAAAAATACAATCGCTCATGTCTAAGCTCCTTTCATTTTCATTTAGTATATTTTACCACAGGGATAACATAAAATAAAAAAAAGAACGGACAGGATCCGCATGGAATCCCGCCCGCCGTGTGAAGGGGAAAACTATTCCTTGTTCTCTTTCGGGTTATTCTCTTTGATAAACACCTCATTTACATGAATGTTATCTAGTGAGAAATCGATCCATAGTTCAAGCGTACCATCCCCTTATTTCTTTATATGTTTCTTCAACGTATAAAGCAGGTAGATAGTCTTTCGTCAACACCTCATTTTTTTATCAATGTGTGTAACGTTAGATCTTTTGGTTACATGAACTTAATAGTCCAATACAACCATCCCCTTATTTTGAACATAGGAAACGTCTTTGAGTGTTATATGCCTGCGACAGACACCCCACTTCAAAATTTTGATGATGTTTTTAAAATCATCTCTTTGTTTCCCCTTCGAATATTATCATGTCCCAAACGAAGTGAACTATGCATATAGCTATTTCTATTTTTTAGTAAAATAATTTGGTAAAATGAGGCTAACTACGTTTGGGAGTTGTTGATGATGACATTGCTACAAATCAATGATGTAACAGGGGGCTATACGCGGAACCCTGTTTTAAAAAATGTTTCATTTGAAGTCAATCGCAATGAAATGGTTGGATTGATTGGTTTAAATGGTGCAGGGAAGAGTACGACGATTAAGCATATTATTGGGTTAATGGAACCGCAAAAAGGAAATATCGAGATCAACGGGAAGTCAATTCAGGAAAATAAAGAAGCTTACCGCAGAGAGTTTACCTTTGTTCCTGAAACCCCGATTTTGTATGATGAATTAACTTTAGATGAGCATTTATCGATGACTGCCATGGCATATGGTTTGGATAAAAGTATTTTTGAACAGCGCAAAGAAGTATTATTAAAGGAATTCCGTATGAATAAGCGCTTAAAATGGTTCCCCGCCCATTTTTCAAAGGGGATGAAACAAAAGGTGATGATTATGTGTGCCTTTTTGGTGCAACCGAGTCTTTACATAGTCGATGAACCATTTGTTGGATTGGATCCTTTAGGGATTCAATCACTCCTTGATCTAATGAAAAAAATGAAGGATGAGGGAGCAGGGATCTTAATGTCCACCCATATTTTAGCAACCGCGGAGCGTTATTGTGATCGCTTTGTCATTTTACACGAGGGACAGGTAAGAGCGAAAGGAACGTTAGAGGAGCTAAGAGAGCAATTTTCGATGCCAAATGCTACACTGGATGACTTATACATCCAGTTAACAAAGGAAGAAGACTATGTTTGAGGAAAAGATTCTTTGGAAGCAGAGATTTGGGAATACAGTTAAGGAGTTAGGGAAGTATTTTCGTTACATTTTTAACGGACATATCGTGATTATTTTGGTGTTTTTAATTGGAACAGCTGCGTACTATTATCAGGAATGGATAAGTACGTTAAGCACAGATTTTCCAGTAGCGCTCATAATGGCGATTACTTTAGCTTTAGTGGTTACTATCAGCCCTATTTTTACTTTTTTATTGGAAGCTGACCGGATTTTTCTCATTCCTCTTGAGGAAAGACTTAAGCCTTATTTTCAGCGTTCTATGATTGTAAGCTTCTTTGTTCAACTATATTTGTTATTCATTGGGTTAGGTGTATTCATGCCAATGTATGCTCATGTAAATGAAGGGAGTTATAGTGGTTTCTTCTTATTTCTATTGCTCATGTGCCTGTTAAAAGGCTTGAATATCATCATTCGCTGGAGAGTGCAATTATATGTGGATGTGAATGTCCATCGCATTGACTCCGTTGTTCGTTATTTTGTCAATGGAGCATTTCTTTATTTACTTTTCTCTCATGCGACGATTTGGTTTTTTATTCCGATTGTTGTCATTTACGCTCTTCTATACGCTTTTTATTTTTCGCAAACAAAAGAGATGGGTCTCAAATGGGATTTCTTAATTGAACAGGAAGAGAGAAGGATGATGTCCTTTTATCGATTGGCGAATATGTTTACAGATGTTCCGAAGCTAAGAGACCAGGTGAAAAGGCGAAAATGGTTGGATTGGCTTTCTGGCATGCTGAAGTATCACCATGAGAGTGTCTATACACATTTATACGTCCATACGTTTATCCGCGGTGGAGATTACTTAGGAATTTTCATACGTTTAACGATGATTGGCATGCTCGCTCTTTATTTTATTACCTTTGGAAATGGACAAATATTGTTTGTTCTGTTATTCCTGTTTTTAACAGGCTTTCAATTATTCCCTTTATGGAATCATCATCAGAATAAAATTTGGATTCAATTATATCCTGTAGCGGAATCATTGAAGAGTAGCTCATTCAAAGGGTTTTTGACAAAGGTGTTGATGGTTCAAACATTATTGTTATCATTACCATTGTTTTTAAAGGCAGACTGGCTTGTTGGTCTTATATCAATTGGCACAGGACTCGTCTTCAGCTATGTCTTTGTAAACTTCTATAGAAGAAAAACGATTGTATAGAGAATAGGATCGTGGATATTACTTGAAACTAATTGGATGTATAGTCGTATGCTATATTATCACGTTGTTAAAGGATGTATCCTACATGAATCATTACGAGCAAAAAGCTTATGAGGAAGTGCAAGAATGGAAAAGAAAGCTTTTGAAACGCTCCAACTTAATTAAACGCGTATCGAAAAAAGCTCAGGAAAAAATAAATGAAAAGATCCCAGAAAAAGTCCATACTGTCATAACGGATAGCATTAAAAATATGGTAAAAATGACGGTAGCAGGTTCCAGCTTTACAACGAAAATGGAGCTGACAAGAAATTTATCGTTGGAAGAGCGAGAAAAAAAGCTCACCGAAAAGATTGCCGTTTATCAAAAAACAGCGACGGTTGAAGGTGCGGGAACAGGAGCAGGCGGCATTCTTCTCGGTTTAGCTGATTTTCCATTATTATTATCGATCAAGATGAAATTTCTTTTTGAAGCGGCGGCAGTCTATGGTTTTGATACGAAAGAATATGAGGAAAGGCTGTTTATCCTTCATATTTTTCAGCTCGCTTTTTCCAGTGATGAAAAGAGGAAAGAGACGCTTCAGATCATTGAGAATTGGGAGGAGCGGAAGAAAGAAATCATCGATATGGACTGGCAAGAGTTCCAGCAGGAATATCGGGACTATATTGATTTTGTCAAAATGCTTCAGCTCGTCCCGGGAATTGGAGCTATCGTCGGCGCTTACGCCAACTATAATTTAATGGAGCATCTAGGCGAAGTTGCCAAAAATGCCTATCGTATACGTATACTAGGAAGTGCTCCGAAACTTTATTAGACAGAAAGGGACATTACGGTGAGTAGTGTCCCTGATTTATATTTGTGGCTGGAGGGTAATACAGACGGAATTCGGACAGCGGGAGTATTAGTTTTTGGAGAAGAGTCCGAAAAGAGCCGTGCTTCGGACAGTAGGGTTTTCTATGCTCCGAGAACTGTCCGAAAGAAGAGAAATTCAAACATCCTGTTTAGTTAAAGGTTATTTCTTTTGTTTAGATATCGTAACTGTGACGACTATAATTGCAATAATGAGAATAGCAGCTATGAAATAGTAATTGAAGACTACATTCATTATGTGAAAAGGAGCTTCATGAACATAAACAGCATTCATCCATTGCTCATTATCCCTTACCGCGATGGCGGTGGAAGTTGATGTCCCCTTAATTTCGTAATATTCCGTTCCTTTTGGATAGTAATTTGACGCATCCCCATAATATTCTCCAGTCATATCGTCAGCTGACGTTTTAACTTTTCCTATGATTTTACCAATCTCGTCTTCTTTAATCATTTCTTCTTGTTTCACTTCATATACGTTCCCTTTCCAAACAACAAAAGGGTAAGCCCATTCTAATGCTTGAGCAGTGGAAGAAAGGAGTGCTACTTGTAATAAAGATATTACTAAAATTTTTTTCAATAGACTTTTCATCCTGAAATCCGCCTCTCATATGAAAGTGCCTTCTGAATTTTAGTCTTTTAACTTTACGTATTGTTCGAGATTCTGTTCCTCTATGTAGTTAATTGTCTCTTTTGTTTTCGAATAGTGGATAATGTGCTCTCGGATGTTTGGATAAAGTTCAATAGAATGTAAATCGTCTAAACTTATCCATTTCACGCCAGTTTGATTCGGGTCTGGATTAGCTGGCATTTGAGGGGTGGAGCCATCCTTTATTTTACATTCAAACATGAGCTGTAACGATTGAACACTCCCATATTTTTGCTCATTTAAATGTGGTGCGTATTCATAAACCATTGCTAATGGGCCCACTTCAACATCAATAGACGCTTCTTCTTTTGCCTCTCTTTTAACAGCCTCAATAATCGATTCATTCGGTTCCACGCCGCCAGCAGGGAGATTATAATGTATCCCTCTATGATCATTGAATTCTACTAACAAAATGGAATTGTTTTCGATAATGAGTGCACAAGCTCTAACTCTAATGTGATAAGGCATGAATCGTCCTCCGTCTCTTGAATTTTATTCTGTACATATCTTCGCATTAATTGCTATTAATGTAAAATAATTTGGAAATTTATAAAAACTTTGGCGATCTATGAGAAAATAATGGTATTCCTTACGTTATAAGTAGTGTAAAAGCTTTTACAAAAAGTTAAGGAGAAAATCTATGAAATCCAATGATACGAATTTTATCCAACGTCTCCAGACTGGAAGGGAAGACGCTCTTGAGTATATCGCCTCTTATGAAAGGGATCGTGCGAAAGGTCCTTGGGCCACTTCATCAAGAAGAGATGGTTGGCGAATGTGTAAATGATATCTTTCTATCGATCTGGCAAAATGCACAAAAATTTCGTGGTAACGATGAGATAGATTTCAAGAAATGGATTTGCGCCATTGCTAAATATCGTGCGATTGATTATTACAGAAGGGGAGTTAAGAGGAAAGAACTCTCCTTGGAGCACATAAAAGTACCTATTTCTCTTTCGATGGAGTTTGATCATGAGGATGAACTATTGGAGTTGATTAGCCAATTAGATCCAATGGATCAGAAGATTTTTATGATGAGGTATTTGATGGATTTCAACTCAGAAGAAATAGCAGAAAAGTTAAATTTGACTAAGTCTGCGGTCAATAACCGAATTCATCGGGGAAAGAAGAAGCTGAAGAGTGGAATTTTTAGCGAAGGCGGGAGGTACTTGTATGAAGGACATTTATGATTTTCTAAATGATGTTGATTTAGATGTAAGTGAATTTGAAAATATAGAAGTAAGCAAGAAAGAAAGAGAAAAAGTAAAAAGAGAATTGAAAAAGAAAATTAATAGAAGAATGCCTTCAGTATGGAAAAGAACTATGACTGCTGCATCCATAGCAATTGGTATTTCTTCAGTTTCACTTTTTGGATTATCGTTTACAACCTTTGCAGATGAAATTCCCGTAATAGGTGGGATTTTCAAACTGTTTAATGATAATGGTTTATATGAAAATTATGATGCTAATGCAAATAAGTTGAATCTTGTCCAGGAAGATAAGGGGATAAAAGTAACAATTAAAGAGGCAATTTTTGATGGGAGGATTATTTATGTGACCTATGAAATAGATAGTGAGAAAGAGCTTGAGGTAAGAGATAATTTAGGAAATGTATATTTGGACAGTTCTGTGAAAGGGGATAACCATAGAATTTTTTATAATTCCATTACACTAAAGAAACTTGATCCTGAAGCATCTAGTTTAATTATCACACCAATCGCAGAACTCACTAAAGCAGATGGTAAGGATGAGAATGGGAATATTTATCGTATGATCAATAGCAAGGCTCCAATGGAATCCTTTGAACTAGCTCCCATAATTGTTGAGATAGAAAAATAATAGTTGTAAAAAGTAACCACCACTGTGTAAAAATAATACAGTGGTGGTTTATTTTGCTCAATAAGAGAAGAGTAACTTCTTTAATTTATGGTTTAGAAAACCCTTAGCTATACGAGGAGCTCCAGAGCTCTTTTTGAGTAAGCAACGAAAAAACTCTTAGAAACCAACATATTTACTGCTTTACCTCATAAGAGTAAGTAGATTTCTTAAGAGCTTTATTTCTTCTTAAGCTCAAAGTAGAAGATAGATCTTTCTTTAAGAAATATATAAGATTGATTACTGCAAAAAGAACGACTAGTAGGAAGAAACCACAAGCTGATAATACACTAGCTGACCACATGGAATTGCTCATGTCATATAGATTAGAAAATAAGATGATACATAGGATATTGCCGATTAGGATGGAACAGGCTGACCATAAAGTAATTTCTCGTAAATAGAAGATTAAAATATGTTTACTTTTCCAACCTATAGATCGGAATACACCAATCTCATGTTGTCTTGCTGTTAATAAAGAACTTAAAGCTTCTCCTAAAGTAAAGATCGCGAGTAGGTATGCACAGATAATTAAAAGGAAGTGCCAACCACTCGTTTGTAAATTTACGTATTCTCCAAGTAGAGTTACATTTGTTTGTTGGACTGTTTCTGTTAATGATAGATATACATAAGTAGATAGCCCACTTACAACAATAAGCTGAAGAAAGGGAGAACGTATGAACTTACTATAAAATTTGATATTTTTTAAAACCATACTTTTCAAAACCAATCCTTTTTTTGGTGTTGGTTTTTTACGATGTGAATTCTTCCCTACTGAAAGAGACAAGATTAGAATGGTCATAATAGATAACCCAGTATGCCATAAATAGATAGAACTTGGTCCATCTTGCAAAATTTGATAGATCACGATTCCTACGAATGAAATGGCCCAAGCAACCCCTGTTAACAACAGAATTTCCAATCTTAATAGTTTCAAAATATATTTTCGATTCCAGCCAAGATACGTAAGCGTATTAAGTTCATTTTCTTTTGACACTTGCCAAAATAGAAAACGGTTAATGATATAAGTAAAGGCAACAAAGAAAAAAGCGATACTAAGAATCAAATTTGTCAAATCCCACTGAGATACTAGAGTTCCAGATGCACCGAGGGTCGTCCAAGATTCAGTGACGGTTCCAAGTCCTTCTATGTCAACCTCTAGATTTTGAGGGGAGGCTCCCGCAACGACAGAAACATGAAGTCCCATTGCCTCGATTTCTTTCGCAACCTCTTCAATTTTTTTAGCGGCATCTTTCGTATAGCCGCCAATCCCAGCTACTTTTACACGAATGGCATCAATGGGTTGTTCCCCTTTGATCAATGATGCTGAATGAATATTTGTCACGCCAGATGTAGCAGGGGTGACAAAACTTCCTGGTTGAGTGGTTGCTTTCACCGTCTTGACTGTTCCATCTTCTTCCGTGTATGTAACAGGTGCTTGTTGATAAATTCCAAGGGGACTAGATGCCAGAGTTTCCTCTCTTTCTCCTGGATCGAACTCACCGACTGGATCAATAACCCAAATGGGCTCCTGAGTATCAAAGGATTCCATCATCGTCATTCCAAGTGTTTCGACCTCTCTATAGATGGGGACTCCATCTTTCTCCCCTAGCTTTGGAACTGTTAGTCTGCCATCGTTTTCTATATACTTTGGTTGACCAGCACGATAGTATTGCGAAGTGTTATTTAAATCTAATACTTGAACATATCCATCTCCTGCTTCTAAATCGCTAATTTCACCATCCTCATTGATCCTAAGGGCTGTATTTTGATAAAAAGGATTTAGCTTTGAACCAAAGTCAATCGTGAGATTTTCTGATTGAATGGGTGGTAAGTGGGTAATTTCCGTAAGAAAATCTTCGCGAACTTGGGAACTTATATTTAACAGTTCATGAAATGTAACAATATTGACATCATCTTTTTTAAATTCATCTGATAATCCTAGTACATCACGATAATTTTTTGTATCTTCAGGACCGATATCCAATCGGTCAATCGTGCCTGTTAGCTCAACTGGCACAAATGAATCTTTGTTGTCGAGCACAGGAATAAGTGTAGCATTGGGATATGCACTTTGGTACATTCCCCCATAGCCGGTTTTTGGCTTTTCTTCATCAATCCCATCAAAGACGATTCCAGTTAATTTCTCTTCTTCCAAAGGATCAATTCCAACCAACAAATGATAAGTGACAGGTAGGGGGAATTGAACAGCTTCTCCCGTACAAAGTTCTACTAAGCTCATAGAGAAGATATTCTCAAATTTTGGATACCATCTCTTATATCTAACAGGGAGAGTACCAGCTGTTTCTAACATGGCACATACATATTGTTCGCTGATAGGATATTGATTAATCCCATCTGTCGTTACATATTGAGCAACATATCTTGTGGATTCTTCAGGGAACGGCAAACCGATGTTTGTGTTAATTCCAGTAAAATAACCTAAGGAGGCAACGGGGGCAGCAATTTCAATGTCAGTGCGTTCCTGAATCTTATTCCACTGACTGATTGAAATACCACCCTCACCAAACCCAATGTAATTTTCAGGAACAATTCCTTGCTTTTTTTCTATTTCGCTTTCAATTTCGAGAGGGCGCACGAGTAAATCATAGCTACCACGACCATAAAAGGTAATATCCGACTCTACTTGTTTTTGTGAGTTTTCCAAAAAAGACATGACGAAAGGGGTGATAGAAAAAATGAGAATAAATGCAAATATAAATAGTAAGGAAGACCCTAATCGATGTCTAAACTGTCGGTATATAAGTCCTTTCATGTTCTAATCCTCTCTTTCAGAATTCCATCTCGTAAATAGAGAATTTGATCGCCGAAGCTTGCGATTTCCTCGTCGTGAGTAACTAGGATAATTGTCATTCCGTCTTGTTTTAAATCATTCAAGCAGGATAAAACATTATCTCGATTTTCACGATCTAAATTTCCTGTTGGTTCATCACAGAGTAATATTTCAGGAGAGTGTACCATCGCTCTCGCAATCGCTGTTCTCTGCTTTTCTCCACCAGATAACTCGCCTGGCAAATGATGCAAGCGATGGATCATTCCTAATTGAGTTAACATTTCAGTAGCTCTTGTTTCAATTTCTTTTTTCGGTTTATAGGGCCACTGAGGAAGCATCACATTTTCAAGCACGGTGAATTGTTCCAAGAGCCTATAATTTTGAAAAATGAATCCGATTTTATCTCGGCGGAAATTTTGAAGATGATCATCAGAAAGCTGAGCTAGTTCTGTGTCTGATATTCTCACTTCTCCTGATGTGGAACGTTCCATACCACCAATTATATTTAATAGAGTCGTTTTACCAGAACCAGATGGACCCAATATGGTAATCCACTCGCCTTTTTCGATGGATAAAGAAACTCCTTTAAGGGCATGTACGGTGTGAATACCGTTGTATTCAACCTCAACATTTTCTAAATGGATAATACTCATTAATCACAAGCCTCCTTATGAAAACTGTCCACATTTTAAGTGAACAGTCTTAATTGAATAAATTTGATGAAAATTATAATGGTTTAGTTAGATATTTAATAACTGTACCACTTGCGATATGAAGGTGACCACTTGCGTCTTCAATACGAATTTCAGGTTTGTAAATTTCATATGGAGCGCTAGAACTGTAGCGATATGAATATTTCATAGAATTACTATTACTGCTGGCATTTATTAGGCTAAATCCAAACATTAGTTTTTTGAACATGTTTTATAACCTCCAAATATTAGGTGATTGCAATCCCAAAATCATCATATAGTAGTTTCCTATTTTTGTAAACTATTTATTTTAAAAATTCTAAAAAATTTGTCAAAAATAGTTATAATAGGTCATAAAAGTTTCGAATTCAAGTAGAATCGTCCGAATTATAGGGCGGTGTCATCATATCTACTATCGTTTATATTTTGGGTTTCCGTTTTTGATCAAAAAGAAGAGACCTCAAAGGCCTCTTCACCAATAGCATTATAATGAAACTTCTTTTTTCTGAGCCTTATATGTCAGGGCAGCTGAACCTAATGCCTTTGCAGCCACTAATAACGCTTTTTCATCGATATCGAATTTAGGATGGTGATGCGGATAAGCTACAGGTACGCCTTCTGGTCTTGCGCCTGTGAAGAAGAATGTCCCTTTTACATGCTGCAAATAGTAGGCAAAATCTTCTCCACCCATTTGGAGTTCCGCTTCCTCCACCGTTTGGACAGAAGGGATCGACTTAACGCATTCCACAAGAAAATCTGTTTCCTCTGCATGATTCACGACGGCTGGATAGCCTCGGTTAAATTCATACGAATAATCGCAGTCAGCAGCAAGACATGTTCCTTTGACGACTCTTTCAATCTCATTTTCGATAAAAGTACGGACATCTTCTTTAAAGGTTCTTACCGTACCAACTAGTTTCGCTTTATCCGCAATGACATTAAAGGCATTCTCAGCAACAAAAGAACCAACAGAGATGACGGCTGAATCAACAGGGTTCACTCGGCGACTGACAATTTGTTGTAGATTAAGAACGAGTTGAGAAGCAATGACGACAGAATCCTTCGTTTTATGCGGTTGTGCCCCATGTCCACCTTGACCTTGGATCTGGATTTCAAAACGGTCAGCGGCAGCCATAATCGGACCAGTTCGGTATTGGATTTTTCCAGTAGGTTCACTTGCCCAAAGATGTGTTCCGAAAATCACGTCAACTCCATCTAAGCAACCGTCTTTAATCATGGAAATCGCGCCACCTGGTGCATATTCTTCAGCATGTTGATGAATCATGACATATGTACCTTCCAACTCATCCTTTAGTTCATGTAAGACTTTTGCGAGCACTAGTAGTGTCGCCGTATGACCGTCATGTCCGCAAGCATGCATGACGCCAGGATTAAGAGATTTATATGGTACATCGTTTTCTTCTTGAATTGGAAGAGCGTCAAAATCGGCACGAAGGGCGATCGTTTGTCCAGGCTTGCCACCGTAAATTTTTGCCACAACCCCATTGCCACCAACATTGCCTTTTACTTCAATTCCTAAATTTTCATAATAGCTTTTAATGTAATTGGCTGTATTGACTTCCTTAAAAGAGAGTTCCGGATTTTGATGCAAATAGCGTCTAATCGAGACCATTTCATCATAATAACCTTCTAGCTTTGAAAATAACTCATTGATCATTCTCAACACTCCTTGTTATATAAAAATTTAGTCTATTGCGATAATTATAACAGAAGTATTGAAAGATGGCTTACGATTTATTTTGGGGCACGAAAAAAAGGAAGCGAGATTTGCTTCCTTATCTATTTCTCCATTTATCAACTAAGTACTGCACTGCATATAAGATATAAACTTTATAGTGTAAATAGAGAAAGAATTGTGTGCGGCTGAAACGATAAAGACCAACGATTTTAAACTTTTTTAACAAGTCCATACCAATAAAAGCAAAAAGAGCATTTGCTACCGCATTAATCATGACAAATTTTACAAAGCTACCTCGTGAAATTTTAAATATCCACATCGATAAGGGCATGTAAATCCCAAGATCAAAGGGAAGTTCATCTCTGAAAAAATTTCTTGGTTTTTCAATGAAATTCCACCATTTCTTACGATTTCCATACCAATGATTTACCGTCTCAAAAATCGCGATTGTCACTCCTGAAACAGCATACCGCTTAAAATCACGCTTGCCATAAAATAATAACGACAGCCATGGAGTGATGAGGATTATTAGGTTGAATATTTTGTGTTTTGATGTCATGAATGTTTCCACCTCAATCTTAAATAATCTCCATTACTTATATAAAATATCCAATAAATGACTAATTTAAGCAGAGGTTATGCGAATAGAAGGGAAATTAAAAAGGATGAGCTTTTCGCTCATCCCGTAACGATTAATAACTTAAAAATTTTACACAAACAGGGTCTGGAACTGTAATATCGGATTGCAAAAGTGTTAGTTTTCCTGTTTCAGTGTCCCTAGCGAAGAGAACAAGATTGCTTGATTCTTGATTAGAAGCAACGATAAATTTTTCAGATGGGTCAAGGACAAAATCTCTTGGCCAATTTCCTTCGGTGTTTGTATGCTCAACAAAAGTGAGCGTTCCGTTTTCTTCGTCCACTCTGAAGACAGCTATACTATTATGGCCTCGATTTCCTGCATAAATAAACCGCCCATCAGAGGAAATGTGAATCGCACTTCCTTGATTATTTTCATTAAAGGTTTCAGGTAGTGTTGATATGTACTGAATTTCAGTAAAACTACCTTCCTTTTCATTGTAAGTAAGAACGATCACTTCCGAGCTAAATTCAGTCATCACATAGGCATATTTTTGAGTCGGATGAAAGACAATGTGACGTGGACCGCTTCCAGCTTTTACGGTTAGCTGTTTTTTCTCCCTTAAGACACCATTTGAAATCTCATAGGTAAAGACTTTATCGACCCCTAATTCCACTGCAATGACAAACTTTTCATCTGGAGTGAAAGCAGAGTAATGGGTGTGAGGTTTTTCCTGACGAGGGTCTGGACCAGAACCATGGTGTTCCGCAACAGAAGCAGCAGGAAGAATGGTTCCGTCCTCATTTATCAAATAGGATTCAATCGTCCCTTTGTGATAATTGGCAGAGAAGACATTTTTGTTTTCCTTTCCAACACTTACATGGCATGGAGGTGATCCTGCCGTGGTCACTTTATTTAAGTGAGTGAGTTCTCCTGATTGTGGATCGAGTGAAAGGGCGGCCACTCCACCTTCATCTCCATCTTTAACGACCGAGTATATGTATTGATTGTTTTCACTTACGGTTAAATAAGTAGGATTCTCCAGCTCAGCAGCTACCTGAACATCCGTTATGTTAGAAAGAGAGGTATCTAATGTAAAAGAATAGATGCCTTTACTATCACCTTTCGTATATGTACCAACAAATCCAGTATATTTTGTCATATGTATTCCTCCATCTCCTGAAATAATCGCTTTACTATTTTTACCATCACCATAAATAACATACGGCTTGATACCCATTAGTGTACTAAATTGCAAACGAACCGTACAGTAACAGACCTCCAGCTTTTTTGGAGGCCTGCCTTTCTTCTATATTAAAAACATCGCTACGATTGTCGTCACTACAAGCCCGATGGTGACGGGTAATAAATTTTTACGGGCTAGTTCAAATGGGTCAACATTACAGATGGCAGCTGCAGGAATCAGCGCCCAAGGAACTAGAGTTCCACCGCCAACCCAAATCGCAGAAATTTGCCCAAGAGCAGTTAATGTGGCAGCCCCTGCACCGATCGAATGGGCAAAAAGATTGGCGATCGAGCCTGCAAGAGAGATCCCTGAAAAGCCTGAACCATCCAAGCCTGTAATGGCGCCAACCGTTGTTAACGTAATAGCACCAATTTCTTTGCTTAATGGAACAACTGAAGCCAGTGCAATCCCTAAATCATTGACAATCCCTTCCGAACTACTTGGTAAAAACTCGCCGATAATTGTAAAAAAACCAGCATCTCCTAAATAGAAGAAAGCAGCAATAGGAATGACAGGGACAAAGACTTTAAATCCAAATTGAAACCCTTCCACTAAAAACGCCGTTGTTTTCTCAAGTCCTTTATTTTTATGACTAACGAGTGTGATCATGAGAAGGATAAAGATTGCTGTTCCACCTACAAGAGCGGTTGCATCTCCTCCTGATAAATCGAGTACAAACATGGCAACGACATCTAACAGAAATAACAGTGGAACAAAAAGAGCAAAAAATCGTTTTTGATTCGTGCTGAGTAGGTTTTCTTTTTCGTCTTGAGTTTTTTGAAGTGCTGTATTTCTATCGACAGTCAATTTCCCGAGTTTCATATCCCTTTTTAAAAAGAAAAAGGCAGCAATTGTCGTCGTAACACCCATGACAGCCACTAAAGGAATACTTGCCTGGAGGACCTCGCTAACTGGTAATCCAGCTGCATCTGCTGTTAGTTTTGGTGCAGCTTGAATAATAAAGTCTCCAGATAAGGCAATTCCGTGCCCAAACAAGTTCATTGCCATGGCAACACCAAGAGCTGGCAAACCGACCCTTAAAGCAACGGGAAGAAGTACTGCGCCTAAAAGAGCAACAGCAGGTGATGGCCAAAAGAACCAAGAAATAACCATCATTAAAATCCCGATCGTCCAGTAAGCGAGCGCAGGTGTACGGATAAATTTTGCAAAGGGAGAAATCATGACATCATTTATTCCGGTAGATGTGAGTGTTTTACTCATGGCGACAATGATGGAGATCACGAGAATGGTCGAAAGAAGTTCGGTAATCGCATAAATAAAACTTGTAAAAATACTACTGACAGATGTACTTATAGAACCTGTAGCAGTTATCGCAATAAGAAAGATTCCAACAATACAAACGAGTGTTGTGTCACGCCGCATGATCATAAATCCAATAATCACGAATATGACCAAGACGTAAATCCAATGTAGCGCCGTTAATTCAACGCCCATTTTCATTCCTCCTAATGATCAGTTAATTGGGCATTTGCCCTGAATGTGTTAACAGAATATGTTGGAAAATGAAATGAGTGCGGAGGATACGTAAAAAAAGAACTCCGCCTCTAGACGGAGAAAAAAACATCCATAGGTTGTTTTTATTTATGAAAAAAATAGTAAACTAATAAATAAGATTACTTCGAGTTATTAGAACAGATCGCTGTATGGAAGAAGGAAGGGGAAGCTTGTGAAGCATAAATCGATCAATCAAACTTTATTTGCTTTATTTTTACTAGCGTTAGGAGTTGTTCTCCTATTAATCAATATTGGTGTCATTTCCATGGAAATGAAAGAAATTTTTGTCGTTTTTTATCCTTTTCTTCTTTTTATTATTGGTTTAAGCATGTTATTAAAAAATCTCCTGCGTAAAGGGAGAAAGAAATTCACTTTTAGTACGCTATTACTATTATTCTCTTCACTATTAATTTTGGATAGATTTGAGGTCATTTCGTTACAATTCATGGATGTATGGAGGCTTTGGCCTGTATTGATTATTCTCATTGCTCTTTCTCTTTTATTTAAAAATAGTACATTGAAAATTGATATAGACCTATCCTCGAAAGATAAAGAATTTGTAACTGACAATGGTAGTGAATTTCAAGAAAAAAAGAAAGTTAGTGGTTGGATAGGAGACGTCAGTTATAAAGATAGCAATTGGGCATTAGAACCGATGGAACTTAACAATTCAATTGGAGACTACTTCTTTGATTTTAGTAAAGCTTTTATCCCAGAACGAGAAACGCAGATCGTCATTAATGGAAGGGTCGGGGATGTGAAGATGATTATTCCGGAGAATATTCCAGTAAATATTCAAGCTCATTCGAAAATAGGGGATGTTCGAATTTTTAATAATAAGGGAGATTCGTTAAATAGTAGGGGCATGTACTATAAATCACAGGACTATGATGAAGCGACGAGGAAATTAAAAATAACGATAGACATTAAGATTGGTTCTATTCGAATTGATAAGGTGTAGGAGCGAAGGTATGAAAAAATTAACGAGCATTCGATATTCGTTTTTACAAAGCTTTTTGATGATGGCCTTTATAAATACATTAATCCTGTTTGTTGGATTTCAAATATTGCTTTTTAATCAAGACTTTGCAACATTAACGATTGAAACAATCTTTTGGTTTTCCTTTATCGTCCTTTTCGTGTTTTTACTTGTTGGTGCCTATTTTGCGTTTCGATCAAGCTCACTTCTAAAGGGAAGATTAACGGATGTTTTCCTCTTTATTTCTTCTTTAAGAAGTGGAAAGGTTTCTGAACGCATCCAAGTGAATGAAAAGGATGAAATCGGACTTATTTCAGAAGAGTTAAATCATTTAGCGGGTTATATCGAGGAACAGAAGCATTCATTGCAGAGGCTGGCAGATACGAAAACATCATTGGCACAGTCAGCACATGCTGCGGTAGTGATGGAAGAAAGACAAAGGCTTGCTCGTGACCTACATGATGTGGTCAGTCAGCAGTTATTTGCTTTAAGCATGATGTCTTCCGCCACATTACGATTATTTGAGAATAATAGAGACAAGGCGAAGGCACAGCTAGAAGAGATTTCAAAAATTGCTGCAAATGCACAAGGTGAGATGAGAGCACTGCTTCTACATTTGCGTCCTATTCAACTTAGTAATGATAGTCTTTGTGACGGGGTTATTAAGCTGATCCAAGATTTAAAAGGGAAAACGAATTTAGACTTTCAAGCTAGCATTGATGAAATCGTTCATATTTCAAAGGCAACTGAAGAACACTTATTCCGTATTATTCAAGAAGCTCTTTCGAATATTTTACGTCATGCCGAAGCATCTAAAATCACGATTTCCTTAACAGAGGAAGAGAATTATATCTCTTTGTATATTGCTGATAATGGCAAAGGATTTGATCCGACGATTGACCGAGTAGCATCCTATGGGCTCAAAACGATGCGTGAACGATGTGAAGAGGTCGGTGGAGTTTTTAATATACGTTCAAAAGAAAATGAAGGTACATATATCGATATTCGCATACCATCTACTAGGGAGGGGTAAGGAATGATCAAAGTAGCAGTTGTTGACGATCACGAAATGGTCAGAAAAGGGATTATATCTTACTTAATTACGGAACCAGAGATTGATATTGTAGGAGAAGCATGTAGTGGAAATAAAGCTGTTAAACTTGTACTTGAGAAAAAGCCAGAGGTCGTGTTGATGGACTTATTAATGGAAGATGGAACAGGGATTGACGCAACAAAAGAAATTTTAAAGCATGAGCCTCATTGTAAAATTATTATCATTACTAGTTTTTATGACGACGAACAGGTCTTCCCAGCCATTGAGGCTGGAGCCTTTAGCTATATGCTTAAAACAGCAACAGCGGAAGAAGTAGTTAAAGCGATTCGTAAGGCGGTTTCAGGAGAATCAGTGATTGAACCCAAAGTCGCGAACCGCATGATGATCCGACTAAGACAACAAGAGAAAAAGCCTCATGATGAGTTAACAGAAAGAGAGTTAGAAGTGCTCATGTGCATCGGAGAAGGTATGAATAATCAAGAAATTAGCTCAGAGCTATTCATTGGCATAAAAACAGTTAAAACCCATGTTAGCAATATTTTAAGTAAACTAAATGTCGCCGATCGTACTCAAGCTGCTGTTTATGCCAATCGCAATGGAGTGATTAAGAATAAAGAATAGAACAAGTCGAAATTTTGAACTTTTCACGAGGAAGCACTCTTTATAGGGTGCTTTCATTGTCTACCAGGAATTTATAATTCCCTCGATTTGTGGATAAGTGTTCGTATAAACAGTAAGAGTATCGGTATGGAAAAATAACAGGAATAATTCCGCTTAATGAGCAACCATCATGAAAAAGAGCCGAAATAACAGGAAAAATTCCTGCTATTCACTCAAAAAATGCCAAAATAAACGCTTTTGCCCTCCATAAGCGGAAAATCTTCCGTTATTTCCCCAAAAGGGACTTCATTGTGGAGATAACAGGAAAAATTCCGCTTAAGGGGGAGAGATGTTTGGATCGAATTAGACAAACCGGAAGCTTCCTACATTTTGTAGGAGCTTTTTCATGCCCTAAATTATTATCACGTTTTGTGTTTTTAAAAATTTAAAAACGAATTTTTTTTGATTATTTTGAAGGGGAAATCTCGTAAACACGAATATAAATCAAATTTTTATTTAAGGATGTTCGTTTTTAAAAATTGCACTTGTACATTGTGTAATTGACTCACCTAAATTGTTTTTCAATTAAATGAAGCTTATAATATATCCGTTGCTTATTTTCTAATCACATTAAAAATGAGGCTAGTCACATGCGAGCATTATTGAATCTATTAAAATATATAAAACCATATTTATTTTTTACGATAATTGGTCCGTTGTTTATGTGCATAGAGGTAGCCATGGATTTACTTCAACCAATGATTATGCAGCAAATTATCGATAACGGAATTGCGGCAGACAATCAATCCTATGTAATCAAAATGAGCCTTCTCATGCTGGTTATTGCGATTGTTGGTTTAATAGGTGGTCTAGGTTCCTCGATTTACAGCACGAGAGCAGCTGTAAACTTCGCTACCGATATTCGCCAAGATCTCTTCAAAAAAGTTGAACAGTTTTCAGCGGGGGATAAAGATAAATTTGGTACAGGGAAGTTAATTACGATTGCCACGAATGACGTCACATCTGTTCAATCAGCCACGATGATGACATTAAGAATTCTTGTAAGAAGTCCCCTTTTATTCATTGGAAGTGTTCTTATTGTGTTTGTATCTGCAAGAGAGTTCTTTCCGATTCTGTTAGTATTAATTCCATTACTCGCAATCGTCAATTGGTATTTTATGAAGCATGCCGGAGTCCTTTTTCGAAAAGTACAAGAGGCAATCGACAAGATCAATACGAAGCTACAAGAAAATCTCGCAGGGATACGCGTCGTTAAAGCATTCGGGAGACAGGAATATGAGAAAAACAATTTTTCTCATATTAACGAAGCTCTAACAAAGATGAATATGTCTGCTAGTCAAATGATGATGGGACTTATGCCTGTCATGTTGTTCCTTGTTAACATCGGGATTGTCGCAGCCCTATGGATGGGAGCGATTAAAGTTGAGGAAGGGACGACAAATGTAGGTGTTATCCTTGCCTTTATCAACTATTTAACGATTACGTTAAATGCATTAATTAGCAGCAGCCATGTGCTTATGTCGATCTCAAGAGCAGTACCTTCAGCAGAAAGAATCAAAAATGTACTGGATACAGAATTAGAGATTGCCGAACACGAAGATGGCAGTCGTTCAATTATAAAGGGAGCGATCGAGTTTAGAGGTGTCCAATTTAGCTATAGTAAAAATGGTGAGTATGTCCTAAAAGATATCTCTTTTAAAGTGAAGGCAGGAGAAACAGTTGGAATCATTGGAACGATTGGAAGTGGTAAATCGACCTTAATGAAACTATTGCCACGTCTATATGATGTCGATTCCGGCGATATTTTTATCGATAGAAAGAACATCAAAGAATATTCTCTTCAGCAGTTGAGACAAGCTTTCGGATTTATTCCTCAAAGGGCGATGCTTTTTTCAGGATCAATCGAAGAAAACTTAAAGTATGGGAAAGAAATTGCATCGCAACAAGAAATAGTAGAAGCGTCAGTAGCTGCAAATGCCTCTGAATTTATTGAAAAGCTCGATAAGCATTATGAACATTCATTATCTCAGGGAGGAAACAATCTTTCAGGTGGGCAGAAGCAAAGACTATCGATTGCAAGGGCGTTTATTCGAAAGCCTTCGATTCTAATTTTGGACGATTCAACATCAGCAGTCGATGCATTATCAGAAAAGAGCATTTTGCATGCGCTAAATAGTGAATTTGCTCAATCCACAATCTTTTTTATTTCTTCTAAAATTTCCTCGATTATGAAGGCTGATCGAATTTTAGTCCTTGAAGACGGAAAAATTGTTGGAAATGGAACCCATCATCAATTATTAAAAGAAAACTCCGTTTACCAGGAGATTTATTATACACAGGGTGGAAAGGGGGATGTCTTCCATGAGTCAACAAACTACTAAGTTTTCCCCAAGAGGGCACCCAGGCGGCAGGGGGAATTTTAAAGGACCTGTCGTAAAAGCAAAGGATAGCAAAGGAACATTAAAGAGAATTTGGATTTATATGAAGAATGAGAAACTGTCTCTTCTGTTTGCCATCGTGCTTGTTATCCTAACGACCTTATTGGGGCTAGTTGGTCCATATATGATTGGAATCATAATTGATGAATACATCATTCCGAAAGATATTAGTGGAACAATTAAGATGGTCACCATTCTTGCTGTTGTCTATATTGTTTTTTCTATATTCACTTGGTTTCAGTCATATTTGATGATTAATATATCTCTTAAAACGATTCGAAAGTTAAGACAGGACTTATTTAATCAATTACAGAACTTGTCCTTGAAGTTTTTTGATAAAAGGAGTCAAGGAGAGCTCATGAGTAGAGTTACGAATGATATTGATCAACTGAATAATGCTTTAAGTCAGAGTGTTATTCAAATCATGTCAGCTATTTTAACCGTTGTTGGAGTGCTAATTGCCATGCTGTCCTTGAATTGGTTGATGGCGATTATCACATTATGTGTCATTCCCGTAATAATTTTTTCCACGAAAAGAATCATTAAGTATAGCAGTAGCAATTTTATTAAAAGACAGCGTGATCTTGGAGAGCTTAATGGAATCATTGAAGAATCGATCACGGGTCTTGAGGTGATCCAACTATTCGGGAAAGAAGAAAAGGTGTATACCAAGTTCTCTACTGTCAATGAACAACTAAGACAGTCGTCAACAAAAGCGGATATTGTGTCTGGTTTTTTAGGCCCGGTTAATAACTTCATTAATAATCTTGGGTTAGTCTTTATTATTGCTTCTGGTGCTCTATTAACGTTAAATGATTTGGCCAGCGTTGGGATCATTGCTGCTTTTGTGACGTATTCGCGGCAGTTTTTCCGTCCAATTAACCAAATGTCAAGTCTACTGAATACATTTCAAGCGGCCATTGCAGGGACTGAAAGAGCATTTGAAATTTTGGATGAGGTACCTGAAGTACGAGAACAGGAAAAAGCGGTTCCAGTTAAAACCTTTAAAGGAGACGTACAATTTTCACATGTTTCTTTTGGATATTCAAAAGAGAATATCATTTTAAAAGAAATTTCCCTTCATGCGAAAGCTGGACAAACCATTGCCATTGTTGGTCCTACAGGTTCTGGGAAAACAACGATTATCAACCTGCTCGCACGCTTTTATGATGTTGATGCGGGAAGTGTGATGATTGATGGGCGAAATATAAAAGAATATCGTTTGAAAGATCTACGTAGAAATATTGGTCTTGTATTACAGGACACCTTTCTTTTTTCAGGAACGATTATGGAAAACATTCGCTATGGAAACTTAAGAGCAACGGATGAAGAGGTCATTCGTGCTGCTAAAACAGCTTCTGCTCATCGTTTTATTAAGCATTTACCGAAGAAATATGGGACCCTTTTATCATCAGGGGGAAATAATTTAAGTCAAGGACAGAAGCAGCTTATTGCCATTGCACGTGCCATTCTTGCAGACTCAAGTATTTTAATTCTCGATGAAGCGACCTCAAGCATTGATACGAAAACGGAAATTGAAATTCAAACTGGTCTAGTCAATTTAATGAAAGGACGGACAAGTTTTGTCATTGCCCATCGTTTAAAAACGATTGAGAATGCCGATGTCATATTGGTCATTCAGAATGGAGAGATTATAGAAAGAGGGACACATGATGAACTTCTTTCTCAGCAAGGATTTTATTATGAATCCTATTGTAATCAATTTGAAGTGATTAATTGATAAAAACGTCTATTTTTTGACAGTTCGAACGGTATTGTATACAACGGTAGTAGAAAACGCTATATTAGAATGAGTATAAAATAATCTATTCTCTTATTTAAGAATGGATGGGTTTGAAAGGTGGACTTCATTTCATGGTCAAAGCAATCAATGAAACATTTTTGAAAGCAGCAAGGGGAGAAAAAACGGATTATGTGCCTGTATGGTATATGAGGCAGGCAGGCCGTTCACAGCCAGAATACCGGGCGATCAAGGAGAAGTACTCTCTATTTGAAATCACACATCAACCAGAGCTTTGTGCGTATGTAACAAGGCTACCTGTTGAACAGTATAATGTAGATGCTGCGATTCTTTATAAGGATATAATGACACCACTACCTGCGATTGGAGTAGATGTTGAGATTAAGTCTGGTATTGGACCCGTCATCTCAAATCCTATTCAAACTTTTGCAGACGTGGATAAACTAGGGGAAATCAATCCAGAAAGAGATGTTCCGTATGTACTTGATACAATCAAGCTTTTAACAGAAGAACAGCTTTCCGTTCCGTTAATTGGTTTTGCTGGAGCTCCCTTTACATTAGCTAGTTATATGATCGAAGGTGGACCTTCTAAAAGTTATAATAAAACGAAAGCATTTATGTATTCTCAACCAGATGCATGGTTTGCTCTTATGGACAAACTCGGAAGTACAACGATTACATACGTAAAGTCACAAGTGAATGCAGGAGCAAAAGCCATACAAATTTTTGACTCTTGGGTGGGGGCTTTAAATGTAGCTGATTATCGTACGTTTATTAAACCAGTCATGAATCGCATTTTTGCAGAATTACGCAAAGAGAATGTTCCGTTGATTATGTTTGGCGTGGGCGCAAGTCATCTTGCACTTGAATGGCATGATTTACCGTTAGATGTGGTGGGCTTAGATTGGCGCTTACCGATTGATGAGGCACGAAGAATGGGAATTAATAAGACCGTTCAAGGGAATTTAGATCCAGCGATCCTTTTAGCTCCTTGGGAAGTGATAGAAGAAAAGGCAAAAGCGATATTAGATCAAGGGATGAAGCAACCTGGCTATATTTTTAATTTAGGACATGGTGTGTTCCCACAAGTAAATCCAGAAACATTAAAGAAGCTTACTACTTTTGTACATGAATACTCTGCAAGTAAGCAAAACATTTGATATAGCAATATATCTTTTGGCAAGATGTTGATTTAGAGACGTAAAACATGAGGTGAACAGAAGAAATGACAAAAAAACAAATGGGTTTGCTTGTTATGGCATATGGAACCCCTTATAAAGAAGAAGATATTGAACGTTACTATACACATATTCGTCATGGACGTAGACCGGCAGATGAAATGTTAGAGGATTTAAAAGGGCGTTATGAAGCAATTGGGGGATTATCTCCTTTAGCTCAAACGACAAATAATCAAGCTGCGGCACTGCAAAAGCATTTAAACGAAATGCAAGATGAAGTGGAATTTAAGCTATACATTGGTTTAAAGCATATTGAGCCGTTCATCGAGGATGCGGTCAAACAAATGCATGAGGACGGGATTACAGAAGCGCTAAGCATTGTATTAGCTCCTCACTTCTCAACTTTCAGCATCAAGTCTTACAATGGACGTGCCAAAGAAGAAGCGGAAAAATTGGGTGGCCTAACAATTAAATCGGTGGAGAGTTGGTATGAGGAACCAAAATTCATCCAATATTGGGTCGACAAAGTGAAAGCAACTTTTGAGAGCATGACAGAAGTTGAGAGAAGCCATTCAGCATTGATCGTTTCAGCGCATAGTTTACCTGAAAAAATTCTTCAATTAGGTGATCCATATCCACACCAACTACAGGAAACAGCGGACTTAATTGCCGAAGGGGCTGGAGTGAAAAATTACTATGTAGGTTGGCAAAGTGCAGGGAATACACCAGAGCCTTGGTTAGGGCCTGACGTGCAAGATTTAACGAGAGATTTGTATGATGAGCACCAATTTAAAGCGTTTGTCTACACGCCAGTTGGATTTGTGGCTGAGCATTTGGAAGTATTATACGATAACGACTATGAATGTAAGGTCATTACAGAAGAACTTGGCGTTCGTTACTACCGCCCTGAAATGCCAAATACCGATCCATTATTTATTGACGCGATGGCTACAGCAGTACTTGATTTATTAAAATAAAGTCATTGCTAAAATATATCTTTAAAAATCAAGTAACATTGATACAGCAAACAGAGTAATCAATCAAAAGAAAAGAAGGCGATTTACTGTGTCAGAGAAAAAGAAAAGGGTTGTAATACTTGGGGGAGGTATTACGGGACTCACAACTGCTTTCTATTTACAGAAAGAAGCACGGGAGAAGAACTTACCACTAGAAGTTATACTAATTGAAGCAGCACATCGATTAGGTGGGAAAATTCAGACGGTCGTTAAAGATGGGTTTGTGATTGAAAGGGGTCCAGATTCATTTTTAGCACGGAAAAAGAGTGCTTCCAGACTTGCTGAGGAAGTAGGAATTGGGGATACACTCGTAAGCAACACAGCTGGGAAATCGTATGTACTAGCAAAAGGAAAACTCCATCCAATGCCTGGTGGTTCTATTATGGGAATTCCAACCCAAGTTGGACCATTTATTACAACTGGTTTGTTTTCTCTTACAGGAAAAATGAGAGCAGCAGCTGATTTTGTTTTACCAAAATCGGATCCTGCTCAGGATCAATCGCTGGGTCATTTCTTTAGACGTAGGCTTGGAGATGAAGTGGTAGAGAACTTAATTGAGCCTTTATTATCAGGGATTTATGCGGGTGATATTGACCAAATGAGTTTGATGTCAACATTCCCACAATTTTACGAGGTGGAGCAAAAGTATCGAAGCCTTGTCCTTGGAATGAAAAAAGCAACACCTGCTCCAAAGAAGAGTCCTCAGTCCAAAGGAAGTAAGAAAGGGATGTTTTTAACGCCTAAAGGTGGACTGCAAAGCTTTGTTGATGCGATCAAAGAGCGATTAGAGTCAGGTACTGTCTTGAAAGGACAAAAGGTGGAGAATGTAAAGAAAACCTCTACTGGCTATGAATTAAGCCTAAATAGTGGCGAAATTCTTTTTGCGGATAGTATTGTTTCTACAGTCCCACATCAGGTATTACCGACGATATTTTCTGATTATGAATTTTTCAACTCTTTTAAAGATGTTCCTTCGACATCTGTTGCCAATGTGGCATTGGCATTTCCAAAAGAAGCGATTGCGAAGGATATTGATGGTACCGGATTTGTTGTTTCGCGAAATAGTGATTTCACGATTACAGCATGTACATGGGGACATAAAAAATGGCCACATTCTTGTCCAGAAGATAAGGTGCTATTACGTTGCTTTGTTGGACGTGCTGGTGACGAAACGATTGTTGAACTGTCTGATGACGAGATCGTCAAAATTGTCCTTGAAGATATGAATAAAACAATGAATATTACGATGGAACCAGAATTTGCAGTTGTTTCTAGATGGAAGAACGCAATGCCTCAATATACAGTGGGGCATAAGGAGCGACTATCTAAAGTGACAGAGCAAGTCGAGCGTGAGCTACCAGGTGTCTTCATTGCTGGTGCTTCATTTGAAGGGCTAGGTCTTCCTGACTGTATCGATCAAGGAGAAGCGGCTGTAGAGAAAGTTAAACAGTTTTTACTTTGAAAATAAGACCATTTTCGTAAGCGAATAACCACAATCATTGCGAAAATAGTGAAAAAAATAAAGACCAAATCCGTTGTAAAAATGGATTTGGTCTTTTTATTTATCCACGAATTTATCAATTCCCCCTAAGTGGCCGATAAAAGGTTCGTAAAAACGGTAGGAGTAGCAGTATGAAAAAATAACAGGAAAAATTCCGCTTAATGAGCAAGAATCATGAAAAAGAGCCGAAATAACAGGAAAAATTCCGCTTAAGGGTGAGAGATGGTTGGAGCGAATTAGACAAACCAGAAATTTCCAACATTTCACAGTGGTTTTGTTCTTCGAACGAATGTTCGTTTTATGGTGCACACAAATTAAAAATCAAGATTCCTCGACTTCCATATTATTAGTATACAGAATTGTGAAAAAATAGTCTATATTTTATCTGGAAATTCTCTTATATTTAAGGAACCTGGCCAGGAATGAAGTGAAGAAGGTGACTTGATGAAGGTATTTCAATGGGATTTAAATTTGAAGATTCGTCTTCTAGGAGAAGGAATGTTTCATCTTCTCTATTGGATGTATTTTCCTTTTATTGCTATTTATTTCAGTTCGGAATTAGGAAGTTCTGTGGCTGGCTTATTAATGACAATTCCTCCACTTGTTAGCTTATTAGGAAGTCTTATCGGTGGAAGCCTGGCAGATCATTTTGGGAGAAGACCGGTGATGTTAATGGGCTCTTCTATTCAAGGCGTCATGTTTATCATGTTTGCGTTGTCTATTTCTCCTTGGGTTGATTATTTAGCCTTTATTGGGATTAGTATCGGTGGGGCGATTTATCGGCCACCTAGTGCAGCGATGGTCGCTGATTTAGTTCCGGAAAGAGAGCGACGTCAAGTCTTTGCCACATTTTCGACAGTAAATAATATAGGTGCAGTTCTCGGTCCTGCTCTCGGAGCGATATTCTTTTTTCAATATCGCTCCCAGCTCTTATGGACATGCTCTATCATACTTCTGATGTACACGGTGGTCATTTATTTCATCGTAAAAGAAACGAAAGTGGATATGCAAGAGAAGCCATTAATTGGGAAAGTATTGAAAAATCAATGGACGGATTACAGAACGATTCTACGTGATAAAATATTTGCGCTTTACATAGTAGCGGGTGTATTTGCCATCGTGACAATTATGCAGTTGGATCTTTATTTGCCATACTATGTGATCAACCATGTTCCTAGCCAACCATTTCTGAAATTTTCTTTCACCAGTGAAACCATTTTCGGATGGATGTTAGGCTTAAACGGGCTCTTATTTGTATTATTTATCTTACCTGTTACGAAATGGTTGAAAAATTGGAGGGAAAGAGATGTGTTTATCCTTTCTTCCATATTATCAGGTGTTGGTATGTTTGCCTTAGGATTGAATACGAATATTTGGTATTTGTTTATCGTTACCATCATTTTTACCTTTGGCGAAATTGTCCGTTCACCAGTAATGGAGAGTTTCGTGAGTCGTTATGCTCCACAGGAATCAGTGGGAAAGTATATGGCAGCCAATAGTTTACAGTTTACGATTGGTAGATTTCTTGCTCCAATCACCTTGTTTTTATCTACATGGCTAAGTCCCATTATGATATTAATGCTCCTTTTTGTCTCGTCTCTCATAAGTATTTTTCTATACTTGCGGGTATTTAAAAATATTTAACGTTGACAAATGATTTGAATGGAGTAAAATAGCAATTGTACTTACTGACTATATTGGACATTTGGTCAAAAAGGAGTGATGAAATGGTCATAGACAGAAGGAAAATGATTGTCGATGCTGCAACTAAATCCTTTTCACAATTTGGTTTTAAGGCGACAACGATGGACCAAGTGGCGAAAATCGCTAATGTTGGAAAGGGAACGATCTATACTT
Source organism: Robertmurraya phoenicis (assembly GCF_047302285.1). Lineage (GTDB taxonomy): Bacteria > Bacillota > Bacilli > Bacillales > Cytobacillaceae > Robertmurraya. The sequence continues at coordinate 3,461,762 of NZ_CP154845.1, read as the reverse complement.
TCTTCAAAACAAAGGAAGACCTCTTTGATGAGATTACAAACAGTCTGATTAAAGAGATGAAGATTGCTGCGCAAGAATCAATAGACAGCTCGTTAACTTTTCAAGAAAATGTTCATCGGGCACTTTATCGTATCTTGGAGTTTCGCCTAGAGCATCAGCTCACAATCAAGCTTTTTCAGGAAGGCAGAGAGATGCGTACCCCTGCTGTCATGGACGTAATGGTTCGAATCGAAAAAGCTATCTTGAATTTCATTAAAGATAAAATTGAGAAGGCAATCGATAAAGGGGAAATACGACGATGTGATCCTGAGCTTACTTCCTTTGTCATGTTAAAGCTATACATCGCTCTTATTTTTGACTGGGAAAAAAATCATGAGCCATTGGAAAAGGAAAAAATTGCGAAAGTTTTAGAGCAATATATTTTTGAGGGGTTATCCAAATAGATAATCCTTGATTTTTTTACAGAAATGACTAAATGAACAAAATGGTCAATTATTTTGGAGGTTGGGGATGAGAAATTTAATGAAAGCAGAATTAAGTTCTTTATTTAAAAATAAAAAGCTCTTAATTCCGGTGATTGCGATATTATTTATTCCAATACTATATAGTGGAATGTTTCTATGGGCTTTTTGGGACCCATATGAACATCTAGCTGATCTTCCTGTCGCGATTGTAAATGAAGATACGGGAGCGATTTATGGGGAAAAGGATTTGAAGCTAGGGGAAGAGCTCGTTGATAAGTTAAAAGATAGTGAAGAATTTAAGTTTGACTTTCTAGGCAAAGAAGAGGCTTACGAAGGATTAGAGAAGCAGGACTATTATTTGCTTGTAGAAATTCCTGCAGATTTTACAGCAAATGCAACAACCTTGATGGATGAAGATCCACAAAAGCTTGAACTAAAATATGTCCCGAATGAAAGCTATAATTTCCTTGCTGCACAAATTGGTGGAACAGCAATTGAAAAAATTAAAGCTTCTATATCGGAAAAAATTACAGAGACTTATGCAGAAACCGTGTTTTCAAGCATTGATGATTTAGCATCTGGTCTTGAACAAGCGAGTGATGGAGCAGGAAAGATTTATGATGGTTCAGTTGAATTGAAAAATGGTACGAACGAGCTGTACACTCACTTAGCAGAATTGGCTAGTAAATCAATTACTTTTAATGAAGGAATGAAAAGTGCTGATTCTGGTTCTGCTGAATTGTCTACTGGTATCCAATCATTAAATAAAGGTTTGGGTGAATTAGAAAATGGTCATTCATCGTTATCGGCTGCCTCACAGGAATTGACAACAGGCAATAAAGAGCTTGCCAAAGGAATTTCTGAAGCAAAAGCCGGAATTGCCGGAATGGATCAGAAACTGCCTGAACTAACAACAGGTACCAAGCAGCTTGCTTCTGGAGCAGAGAATTTATCAGGATCATTAGATGCATGGAAAACAGAGGCACAAACTGTGAGTGGTGGAATGATGATGCTCCAACAAAATCTTGAAGGAGTTATCTCTATGATGGACCCTGCTCAGCAGAAGGAATTAGAGGGACTTTTAAACAAGTTAACAGAAGGAACCTTAGAGTTGGCGGCGGCTGCAGCTCAAATATCGAATGGAGCTGGGGATCTTTCAAGTAACCTTAATCTCTTAACGGAAAAGCAAACAGAGTTACAAGCAGGTGTTCATAAACTGGCAGAAGGAAGTAGCGCGCTTCAAGAAGGTGCGACTCAGCTCGTTGAAGGACATGAGCAATTCCAATCGGGCATGGAAACATTCGCCCAGAAATTCTCAGAAGCGAAAGTGGGAGCGAATCAATTAGCTGAAGGAGCATCGACTTTATCTGGTGGACTTCATGAGCTAAGTGAAGGAACAGATAAAATTACGACAGGTGCTGGCCAATTAGAAGAAGGTGCTAAAGAGCTGGCAAATGGTACGGTGGAGCTTTCAGATGGAAGCAATGAATTAGCTGGTAAATTAGCTGAAGGAGCGGAAGAAGCATCATCTGTTGATGCCAATGATAAAACGTTTAATATGATGGCCAATCCAGTAGAAATTCAAGATGAGAAAATAAATGAAGTACCAAACTATGGTACAGGATTTGCTCCATACTTTTTATCACTTGGGTTATTCGTGGGCGCCCTATTACTTTCCATCGTTTTCCCATTGAGAGAGCCAGCTGCTGTTCCGAAAAATGCATGGTCTTGGTTTACGAGTAAATTTGCGATTCTTTCTGGAATTGGCATTATTCAAGGGCTAATTGCGGCGGCAGTATTAATAAGTGCATTAGGGTTAGAAGTGAAAAATATTCCGTTATTCCTGTTATTCGTCATCGTGACAAGTCTAACTTTTGTTGCCTTAATACAGTTCTTTGTAACAGCTTTTGGCGATCCAGGACGATTCATTGCGATTTTAATCTTAATTTTCCAATTGACAACAAGTGCTGGAACCTTCCCGTTAGAACTAATTCCAGGGTTCCTACAACACTTTAATGCCTTCTTACCAATGACTTACACAGTTCAAGGTTTAAAGGCAGTTATCTCAAGTGGAGATTACACATTTATGTGGCAAAATCTATTTGTTTTAATCGGATTCATGATGTTATTTATTGTCGGTAGCCTTGGGTATTTCCGCTTTAAGCATAAACGTCAATTTGAAGTACTTGCAAAAGCTGAGTAAAAAAAAGAGCCAGTTGTCAAAAAAGACAACTGGCTTTCAAATTTGGAAGGGATTATGGAACAAAATGCGGGGTGCATTTTGAAAGAAACCTTATAAATTTGTAACACCTAGACAATGATCACATTTATTGCTATAACACTCGTGTTGTTCCTCGATCTTCGCTCCACAGTCACTACACTCTTTTGCTGGCAAATTACTGAAAAATTCAACGATGCTTTCAATCATGTTAATAGCCTCCTTGGATTTAGGTGTTTGAAACAGGTTTGTTATTAATATCAGTGTATTATAACAGAATGTGTGTGTCAATACAGTTTTTTTATTATTTTTAAAAAATCTTATATAATGGCAGTAAGAGGAGGTAGATTGATGAAATTGACGATTATTGGATTTTGGGGCGGTTATCCAAAAGTAAATGAAGCAAGTACAGGCTATTTATTGGAGCACGATGGATTTAAATTACTGATCGATTGTGGGAGTGGCGTCTTAGCCAAACTACAAAACTTTATCGAGCCAGAGGAGCTTGATGCAGTCCTTATTTCTCACTATCATGCTGACCATATTGCTGATATTGGAGTATTACAGCATGCTCGTTTAATTAAAGGATTTTTAGGAGAAAAACCAGCAACCCTTCCGATCTATGGTCACCAGTTTGACGAACCGGAATTCAATAAACTAACCCATACAGGAGTTACCGAAGGAATCGTCTATGACCCGCAAAAAACTTTAAATGTAGGTCCTTTTAAGGTACAATTTTTAAGGACCAATCACCCGGTTCCATGCTTTGCAATGAGAATTGAAGCGGATGGAAAGACACTTGTTTATACAGCCGATACTTCCTATAAGAATGAGTTTATTTCTTTTTCAGAGGATGCTGATTTGCTACTTGCTGAATGTAACTTTTTTAAAGAGCAAGATGGGAAAAATGCAGGACATATGAATAGTATCGATGTAGGAAATCTAGCGAAAGCTGCAAATGTCAAGCAAGTGATGTTGACCCATCTACCTCAATATGGGGAGCTAACAAATCTCGTTACAGAAGCAGGAGAAATATATTCAGGCCCCGTTTCATTAGCGGAATTCGGGAAGATGGTAACCATATAAGGAGTTGACAAGAAATTGCTGTTCATCGATAACAAGGGGATTACCGATCCTCAAATCAACCTAGCTATAGAAGAATATGCTTTAAAAAATTTAGATATTAATGAGACGTATTTGCTTTTTTACATAAATGGACCATCCATTATCATTGGGAAAAATCAAAACACAATTGAAGAAATTAATACAGAGTATGTTGAAGCAAATGGCATTAAGGTCGTTCGAAGACTTTCTGGTGGTGGAGCCGTTTATCATGATTTGGGGAACTTAAACTTCAGCTTTATCACGAAGGATGACGGACAGTCCTTTCATAACTTTAAAAAGTTTACTGAGCCGGTTGTACAAGCATTACATAAGCTTGGAGTAAATGCGGAGCTTAGTGGCCGAAATGATATTTTGGTTGAGGGAAGAAAAATATCTGGGAATGCACAGTTCTCTACTCGTGGAAGAATGTTCAGTCACGGAACGCTCATGCTTGATTCGGAAATCGACAATGTCGTCGCAGCATTGAAGGTGAAGAAGGATAAAATTGAATCAAAAGGGATTAAATCGATTCGTAGCAGGGTCGCTAATATCTCTGAGTTCCTCACTGAAAAAATTTCGATCGAGGATTTTCGTTCCCTATTGCTTGAATATATTTTTGACGGAAAAGAACAAATTCAAGAGTACGTATTAACAGAGAAAGATTGGGAAAACATCCATCAACTTTCAAAGGAACGTTATCAAAATTGGGATTGGAATTATGGGAAATCACCTAAATTTAATCTTCAACATTCGCATCGTTTCCCTGTCGGAAGTATTGATGTACGCTTAGAGGTCAATAAAGGGATGATCGAGAATTGCAAGATTTTTGGTGACTTCTTTGGTGTAGGGGATGTCGCTGATATTGAACAAAAGCTGAGTGGAATTCGCTACGAAAAAGCGGAAATCGAAACGGCGCTTGAAGATGTAGATATTAAGCATTATTTTGGAAATATAACAAAAGAAGAATTTAGCCAATTAATTTACTAACGATGTCCTAAGGGCATCGTTTTTTTCTGGAAAAATGATTTTTACTGTACTACTCGTGAAAAACTGCTAAATTCACTTAGAATTTTTATTTTAATATTTTAAAAATTCGATCATGTATGCGTTTTCTATTGAAGGAAATATTTTCTTCTACTATAATATATTTGATAGTTCTTAAAAATTTGTGAACATTTCTCAAATTGATACTATTTATGGATATCAACATGAAGATACACTGCTCCTAGTTATTCTATGAAGTTTTTTTCGGGAAATTCTTCACATTAAACAAAGGGGATGGAGTAGATGAATTTATCTTCTCAACTGCATGAAACAGCGAAAAGATCGCCTCAAAAGCCAGCGTATTATTTTATGGATCAGTCAAGTACATACGCTGAGTTAGATGGGGCCATTACAAGGTTTGCATCGGGATTGGAAAAGCTAGGGGTAAAAAAAGGAGATCATGTAGGACTGCTATTGGGGAATTCACCGTTTTTTGTTATTGGCATGTACGGAGCATTGCGTCTAGGTGCAACCGCAATTCCAATCAATCCAATCTATACACCTGACGAAATCGGCTATATTTTAAAAAATGGGGACGTCACAACAGTGATTGCGCTTGATTTGTTAGTTCCATTAGCAGAAAAAATGCACCATGCACTTCCAAGTGTCAGAAACTATATTGTGTGCGAATCTCCACAGGGGAAAGCATCAGATGTAAATGTGACTCAATTATCGGTATATCCAAAATTGAAATCGTTTACAGAAGTGGTTGCTTTAGGAGAATTAAGTTTTCAAGGGCCTGAGTTAGATGAAGAGGATGTAGCAATCATTCTATATACCTCAGGGACAACTGGAAAACCAAAAGGGGCAATGTTAACACATAAAAATCTTTACTCAAATGCAAGAGATGTAGGCATTTATCTTCATATGAATGAAGACGATCGTGTCATTACGACACTCCCAATGTTCCATGTTTTTTGCTTAACGGTTTGTTTGAACGCTCCATTGTTAAGTGGTGCAACGATTCTGATTGATCCGAAGTTCAGTCCGAAGGAAATTTTCCGATTGGCAAAGAAATATGAGCCGACTGTATTTGCTGGTGTTCCAACGATGTACAATTTCTTGTATCAATATACAGAAGGAGATCCGAAAGATTTGCAGTCTTTAAGACTATGCATCTCTGGAGGAGCAGTGATGCCAGTAGCTTTATTAAAAAGCTTCGAGGAAAGGTTTAATGTCGTCATTTCTGAAGGCTATGGTCTTTCTGAAGCAGCACCTGTCACATGCTTTAACCCGTTAGATCGACCAAGAAAAGCTGGCTCCATTGGGCAGTCGATCGTTCATGTGGAAAATAAAGTAGTAAATGAGCTAGGTGAAGAGGTGCCGGTCGGGCAATCAGGAGAATTAATTGTTCGTGGTCCAAATGTCATGAAAGGCTATTACAAAATGCCAGAGGAAACAGCAGCAACGATTCGCGATGGCTGGCTCTATACGGGCGATATGGCCACGATGGATGAGGATGGATACTTTTACATTGTCGACCGGAAAAAGGATTTAATCATTGTCGGTGGTTACAATGTTTATCCACGTGAGGTGGAGGAAGTATTATATAATCATCCAGAGATTGTGGAGGTAGCCGTCATCGGTGTTCCTGATCCGAACCAAGGAGAAGCGGTTAAAGCTTATGTTGTCACGAATCATCCAGCTTTAACGAAAGAGGCAATAATCAGCTATGCCCGAGACCATTTAGCAAAATATAAGACACCAACCTCGATTGAATTTCTCGAGGAACTACCGAAAAATACAACAGGGAAGATTTTAAGAAGAGCCCTTAAAGAGCAAGTATTGAAAAGCTAAATTGGAAAAAGTTCAATTCCTAAGTGGATTGGACTTTTTTATTTTTCAGACGAGGCTGATTTCTTCGTTTGAAAAGATCATTTTGTAACAAATGAAAAGTTATTTTCAAAAAATTTTCAACTTTGCGTAAAAAGACTTGAAATACTATAGAAGGTAATTATATAATTCTAGTTAAATATTATTATTTAGCGCATAAAAGCATAAAAGCTAAAAAGTGTAAAAGTATAAGAAAATGGGGGAACATTACAATGTTGAAAAAGTTGAAATCGGTAGCTGCTGTTGGCATGCTCGGAGCACTTATTTTGAGTGGTTGTGGCTCTACAGAAGAATCTAACGGTGGAGAAGGTGGAAGTGGGGATTCTGAAAAAACATATAAAATTGGGGTTACCCAAATTGTAGCCCATCCTTCTCTTGATGCAGCGACGGCTGGATTTAAAAAAGCAATTGAGGAAGCGGGATTAAAAGTTGAATATGATGATCAAAATGCACAAGGAGAAATTACAAACGCACAAACGATTGCCACTAACTTTGTGGGCGATCAAGTCGATTTAATTTTTGCCAATGCGACGCCAACGGCCCAAAGTGCTTTAAATGCAACGACTGATATTCCGATTGTATTTACATCTGTCACAGATCCGGTTGGAGCAGAGTTAATTGCATCTTTTGAAGAGCCAGGAGGCAATGTGACGGGAACAAGTGATATGTATCCTGATGCTATTCCAAGTACGGTTAAGTTCATTGTCGAAGATTACGGAGCAAAATCAATTGGAACGATTTATAACACAGGTGAACAAAATTCAACTGTACAGATTGAAGAAATGAAAACGGCATTAGAAGGTACAGATGTTGAATTAGTAGAAAGATCAGTGGCGACTTCAGCAGATGTTAAACAAGCAGCTGAGTCTTTAATTGGAAAGGTAGATGCTATTTACATCATCACGGATAATACTGTAGTGTCGGCCCTTGATGCCGTCATCCAAGTTTCAAATGAAAATGATATCCCATTATTCGTTGGTGAAACAGATTCAGTTGAAAAAGGAGCGTTTGCTGCTTTTGGGATCTCTTATGAAGCAATTGGCTATGAAGCCGGAAAAATGGCTGTTCAAATTCTAAAAGGTGAAAAGACTGCAGCCGAAATACCTGCACAATACCCAACAGAGGTTAACCTTGTGATCAACAAGAAAGCAGCAGAAGAAATGAATGTTGAATTGAAAGAAGAATGGAATGATATTGCGCAAATTTTAGAGTAAGTAAGTCGGTAACTTGAAGGGCTTCTACAAAATGGAGAAGCCCTTGGCTTGTCTATAGATTTAACTTAGAGAATCGTCGAGCAAGGCGCTTACGCTTTTCTATTGAAAGGAAGATTTTATGTTTACTGCTATCTTTGGTTCTGTTGAAGCAGGTGCAATGTATGCCCTCATGGCTTTGGGAGTTTATCTATCATTTAGAATACTAGATTTTCCTGATCTTACGGTGGATGGAAGTTTTGTAACGGGAGCTTCAGTAGCGGCTGTTCTCATTATTGGAGGAACGAATCCTCTTCTCGCGACATTATTAGCGACGATTGCAGGCTTTTTGGCGGGATGTATAACAGGTCTTCTTCATACAAAGGGGAAAATTAATCCTTTGCTTTCAGGAATTTTAATGATGATTGCTTTGTATTCAATTAACTTGAGAATTATGGGGAAATCGAATATTTCCATGTTGAATCAAGACACACTGATCACACAAATGACTGATTTTTGGAAGAGTTTAAAAATAGATGATGCGATGCAATCATTATTTCATTCTATCGGGCTCTCAAACTTTATTCCAAAAACATGGGGCATCCTAATCATTATGCTTATTCTTGCGTTTGTCGTGAAGGTATTGATCGACCGCTTCTTAAAAACTGATATTGGCTTAGCCATTCGTGCAACCGGTGATAATGAAACGATGATTCGTAGCTTTTCGGCAAATACGGATCATTTGAAGGTTCTTGGCCTAGGACTTTCAAATGCACTTGTTGCGTTATCTGGTGCCTTAGTCGGTCAGTATAGCGGTTTCAGTGATGTAGGGATGGGAATTGGAATGATCGTGATAGGACTCGCATCTGTTATTATCGGGGAGGCTGTTTTTGGGGCGAAGACGATTGTGAGAGCCACTTTCGCTGTCATCGGTGGAGCAATTTTATACAGAATTATTGTCTCCCTCGCTTTAAGGGTTGAGTTTTTGGAGACAGGGGATATGAAGCTTATTACGGCCTTTATTGTGGTGGCGGCCCTCGTCATTCCAAAAATCATCGACCTACAAAGAGAAAAGCAAAAAAAGAAAAAGCGTTTATTAGCATCGAAACAAAAAATAAATGCGAAAGAGAAGAGTGGTGAAAGCCTTGCTGCAATTAAATCAGATTTATAAAGTATTTAATGAAGGGACGCCCGATGAAAAAACGGCCCTCGACCATGTCAATCTCGTCCTTGAGCCAGGTGATTTCGTGACCGTTATCGGAAGCAATGGAGCAGGTAAATCGACGCTAATGAATATGATTTCTGGTAAGCTTATACCTGATCTTGGAGTCGTGAAAATTGATGGCAAAGATGTCACGACAGAAAAAGAACATCGACGTTCAAAATTAATCGGTCGTGTCTTTCAGGATCCAATGGCAGGTACTGCTCCATCGATGACGATTGAAGAAAACTTAGCGCTTGCTTATGCAAGAACACGAACACGTGGACTACGTAGTGGTGTGTCGAAAAAGAAAAGGGAATTTTTTAAAGAAAAGCTCGAAATTCTTCATCTAGGCTTAGAAAATCGTCTTGAGGCAAAGGTTGGTCTTCTTTCCGGTGGGGAGCGCCAAGCTCTATCTTTATTAATGGCTACTTTTACGGAACCGAAAATTTTACTATTAGATGAGCATACTGCGGCGCTTGACCCATCCCGAGCAGAGCTTATTACGAACTTAACGAAAGAAATTGTTGCAGAGTTTAAACTGACGACTTTAATGGTTACGCATAATATGGAGCAAGCATTGGAGCTAGGAAACCGGCTCATTATGATGGATAAGGGTCAAATTATTTTCCAAGCGGATGAAGGGCAAAAGCAGCAGTTAACGGTAGAAAAACTGCTTGAGGAGTTCCAGCGTATTCGTGGAGAAAAAATGAGCAATGATCGTGCGGTATTAATTTAAACTAGTGGAATGAAGTGCTGTCTAACTCATGTGACAGCACTTCATTATGTTATGGATAGTGCATGACCAATTGGTAGGTTGTGAGTTCGTTGGTGCTGTTTTTGTACGTATGAGTTTTATTGGCAAGAAAGCGGATGGAGTCACCTTGTGCAAGATTGAAGCTTTCCTCACCGATTAATAATTCAAGTTCGCCGTTGATAATCGTGATATATTCTTCGAGACCTTCATTATGTTTCTCCGACATATGAGTGCATCCACGTTCAATCTCCACAGTGAAAATTTCAAACTTTTTTCGGGGATCAAATGGGAAAATGGAATAGACTCGATAGTTGTCATCGTTCTCGGTCACGGGAACAATACTCTCTTGCTTAACGACCATAATGTTTGAAGATTCCTCTTGAATCAAAGAGGAGAAGGAAATTTGTAGTCCTCTCGCAATTTTCCATAAGGTTGAAACGGTTGGGTTAGAATCTCCTCTTTCAATTTGACCGAGCATCGCCTTGCTTACTCCTGTTAATTCTGCAACATGATCTAAACTGTAACCACGATTTTTTCGAATACCCTTTAAATTATCTCCAATATTTTTTTGAATATTTTCCATTTTTCCTCCTGTGCTATTGTATAATATAACGCACGTATGTATAATATATTTTATCAATTTCGAAGGTTTTATGCAACAGAATGGGGAGCAGGAGGTTGGAATCATGTCTGAAATGGCGTTAAATAAATCGGGAACTGAATTCCGCAGGGGCTTTCAAGCAGGGGTTACGATTGCAATTGGTTATTTTCCAGTAGCTTTAACTTTTGGCTTATTAGCGAAAACGACAGGGCTATCGCTTGGCGAGACACTTTTAATGAGTTTGGTCGTTTATGCAGGAGCGGCACAATACATATCTCTTAGTCTATTGACTTTAGGAACTGGTACATTTGAAATTGTTTTAACAACGTTTATTGTGAATATCCGCCATTTTTTGATGGCTGCTTCCTTAAATGAAAAAAGTGAAGAGGAGCCACCATTGATAAAAGCGGGCTATGCTTTTGGGATTACTGATGAGACGTTCTCAGTTGCTGCTGTAAAAGAAGGTACTGTTTCAGCTGGCTACATGTTTGGTCTCAACATGATCGCCTATTTAAGTTGGGGTGTTTTTTCTGGGGTGGGCTATATCGTAGGATCAAGCTTACCAAAAACGTTTCAAGAAGGAATGTCGGTCGCTCTTTACGCAATGTTCGTCGGACTGTTAGTACCATCTATGAAGAAGGGAATGAAAGTGGTTTATTTAGCTGTTTTAGCCGCTCTATTTAATACTGTTTTTACCGTCACAAATGCTTTATCGACAGGCTGGGCGATTGTTGTCGCAACCCTTCTCTCTGCGGTCATAGTAGAATGGCTTGTATTTGTTAAGGGAAAAGAAAGGGGGATGGAGAATGAAAAGTGAAATCGTATGGATGATTATTGGCATGGGAGTTGTCACTTTCATTCCGAGGATGCTGCCATTTGTTCTTTTTCGTGGGAAGGAGTTGCCTGAATTTCTTCAAAGTGTTTTAAGAAACGTCCCTTATGCAACATTAGGAGCACTGATTTTCCCTGGAATCCTTTTTATACAAGAGGACATTTGGTATGGAGTGCTGGGAGCGGCTGTGGCGTTTGGGATTGCCTTCCTCGGTGCTAACGTGATTGTCGTCGTCTTAGGTTCGATTGCTGTTCTATCACTATATTCTTTATTTTTTTAGGCTGAAAAATGTTCTTCCTTTACATGCTGTTTAGCGTATGATTTGAAAATTTTGAGATGATAATAGGAAAGTCTCGGTTCTAAATGTTATTTTTACTACTAAAATGATAATAGAGAGGTTGTACCAATAACGGTTAAACAACGTGAAGGGGGAGTGTCATGGCGAGAAAAATTGGTCTATATGGAATCATTGCCTATATTCTCTATGGACTGTTTTTTTATTGGTATTTATTCTATTTTGCTGATGCGAGCTTGCCATTTGAATATGAAGGGACAAAAGCGGATCCGGCGACATTTTTAAATGGACGAGAGCTCATGTTGAGCGAAGAATATTCGAAAATAAGGAACTTATTATTTTTCTTGAGCACACCTTTTGAATGGCTCTTTTATTTATTTGTTCTTTTGGCAGGACTTTCTGGTGCCTTTAAGAAATGGGCAGGACAGTCTTCAAAGTATAAGGTTGTTCAGACCGCCATCTATACGATTTGGTTAACTTTTTTGGCCTTTGTAGCTACTTTTCCATTAAGTTATATTAGCTATTCTTTATCAAAATCGTATAATATTTCAACCCAATCATTTTCATCATGGATGAAGGACGAGCTGATTGATTTCTGGATTAATTTTGGAACGATGTTCATCATTGTTGCCGTTCTTTATTGGCTCATGAAAAAAAGTCAAAAGAGATGGTGGCTGTATGCATGGTTATTGTCGGTTCCTTTTACTCTTTTTATGATGTTCCTACAGCCTGTCGTGATTGATCCTTTATATAATGATTTTTATCCACTAAAGGATAAAGAGTTAGAACAGAAAATTTTAGAGCTTGCGAGTGAGGCAAATATTCCTTCAGAGCATGTATTTGAAGTGAATATGGCGGAAAAGACGAATGCATTAAATGCATATGTGACTGGAATTGGTTCTAATTCTCGTATTGTTCTATGGGATACAACCTTAAATCGCTTAAACGATGAGCAAATTTTATTTATAATGGCTCATGAAATGGCCCATTATGTGGAAAAGCATCTCTATATCGGGATAGCAGGGTACATGCTTTTATCATTACTAGGTTTGTATTTGGTCCATCGTCTCATGCATTTGGTTGTGAACAGATGGGGAGAGGCATTGAAAATTCCTGCAGTGCATGACATTCGCTCTTTCCCACTTTTTCTTATGCTGTTGTCGATGCTGATGTTCGTATCAAGTCCATTTTCAAATCTTGTTTCCAGGTATCAGGAGACGAGGGCCGATCGCTACGCTATTGAAATGACTGGAAATTCAGAGGCGGCGATCGAAACTTTTCAGGAATTAAGCAGGGCAGGGCTTAGCCAAGTGAATCCGCCGCTGTTAGTGAAAATCTTCCGCTACGGCCATCCAACGATGCTCGAGCGAATTACGATGATTGAAGAGTATGAGATTAAGAAGCGGAATCAGAGCGAGGATTAAAGAATGGGGCTGTCCGAATTGGCGTGTTTATTCGGACAGCCTTTTGAAGTAAGAAGCTCGTCCAGTCCGAATCCCGCTTTTATTCGGACAGTCTCAGCATTTTAGTAGCTCGGAGAGTCCAAATTCGCACGCTCTTTTTGATTTGAAAACAAAAGTATTCCCCGCTAGTTTTAGCGGGGAGGCTACATAAATATTAAGTTCCGAACCTTTGGTTGAGCTCTATATACTGTGTGGAGAGCTTCAGGAAGGTTTTTTTATCTTTCTTGTCAATAGCCTGATCGATTTGTAAGGACAATTTTTCCTTCTCAGATTTTAACAATGCTTCAGATAAAATCATATCGACGTATAAGTTTAACATGAATGCTTCCTTTGCCCTTTTGGGATTCATTGCACCGGATTTCATTAACTCTGTATAAGATTTTTCTTTCATCGAAATCACCTCTGATGCCTTTTTGATATTATATAGGATTTCTGTATAGTTATCAACAGAATTTTTTTAAAATTTAGAAAAATAATTCGTATAGGGAATTATGACTAATTTTTGAACATTTTGGAAATTTATAGAAAAGGCATGAAATGAAGGTTATGATGAAAATGGATAGGCTGTTTGCACTGTAACTCTACTGCTAAGATAGGAATTAGGGCCCGGTTCCGACCTTAGCATATCGTATAGTGCACAGAAATTTAATTGAAGGAGATGAAATAATGGAAAATGAAAGGTTAATTATTGAGGAGTATGAAATCAATTCTTCCACTGCTATTGTGATGCCAATGGAATACGGGACGAAAATCTTTTCGAGAGTTTACGAGCTTGAGGAGGAAACGATTTCTCCATTTAAACCATTTGATCTTGTAAAAGAAAGCTGTTATGGTTTTGGATCTAATTACGAAGGAAGGAAAGCAGCAACTAAGAAACTCATCGGGGCCACTCATAAAGTCCCCATAGCGATTTCCCCACTTATCTACCTTTTCCCAACAGCATCGCCTGAAAATCCTCAATGTGCATGGGTAGCACACGACCATGTTCTTGATTACAAAAAAGGAAAAATTAACGGTACAACGATTGTTAAGTTTCAAAACAATCGCTATATCCCCATCCATATTTCAACGCGTTCTTTTGAAAATCAGTTAATTCGTACGATGATGTTAAAGTCAAAGCTTTCAAAAAACGATGATGAATTAATTCCAAGAGCTGTTTATGCGAACAAGTTACGAAAGCAGCGAGCTGCTGCCGAAGATTCTGAACAGTATGACTGGTAAGTTGCACTATACTAAATACTGAGATGCGTCAAATAGAACTCTAGCAGTTCTTGAACTTTGTTACGAATTCTCGGGTTGAAATAATTATGTTGCTCCTCATAGCCTTTGTAGAGAAACGTATACATAGTGAACGCCTCATCTCTTTTTAATTCAAATACTTTTAGATTGTTTTGTTTCATATATTTTTTTACTTGCGCTAATTCTGTTTGGATGGTCTTCATCGATTTTTCAATGAGATTTAAATAAGGCTGTTTAAGCTTAAATGGAGTTTGATTCACAATCGTTAAATCTCGATTTAAAATGGTGAGGACCATGGGCAAGTATATCGCCTTTTCAATGATATCCCGATCTTCTTCAGGGATTCTAGTCATAATCAATCACCCTTCTCAAACGTATGTTCGTATATATTTTATATAAAGTATATGCATTTGGCAAGAACATATGTACGAATCTGATTTATTTTTATAATTTGTAAAAAAATGAAGATAAAAAGAAGGAGTATTTATTTCAATTATCGAAATAAATATAAGATTGAAATATGGAGGGGATTAAAATGTCGAAAAGGTATTTAAAAGCGGAAGACTTATACGAATTGAAATCAGCTGCAGACCCACGCTTGAGCACAAATGGAAAAGATCTTGTATACGTGGAGACAAGCATTTCAGAAGAAAAAGATGAGTATGTATCTAATCTTTTTTACATAAATGTAGAAGAAAAAAAAGCTCCTGTTCAGTGGACTTATGGAGATTATCGCAATCATTCGCCGCGCTGGTCACCTACTGAGGACGGGCTTGCCTTTGTTTCAAATCGTAGCGGGAAAAATCAAATTTATGTCATACATGTAAATGGGGGAGAAGCACGTCAAATGACCGATTCTATTTATGGTGCATCCAATCCGGTCTGGTCATCTGATGGAAAGAAAATCGCCTTCAACGTATCTTTGACTACAGATGAAAAATTAGAAGATGGGGAAAAGAAGGAAGAAAAAAAATTAGTCCCACTTGAAGTGGATAAAATGAAATATAAATCAGATTCTGCTGGTTTTTGGAACGGAAAATACTCACAAATTGCGATTGTAGATGTTGAGACTGGGAAAGTCGAACTAGTAACAGAAGGAAAGCGCGATTATCATCTACAAGGCTGGTCACCAGATGGGAAGTCGTTAGCGGTATCAGCTGACTTCAGCGAGAATTTAGATTTCTCCTTTGTAAATGATGTATTCTTACTCGATTTACAAACGAAGGAATTTGAAAAAATTACACCAAGCACGGGTTATTTCGGTGGGGTCACATGGTCTCCAAATGGAAAATATATCGGTCTTCTTGGTCATGAACGAGAATTTGAGAATGCAACATTAATGAAAATTTGGGTTTATGATACAGAACAAAAGGAACTAACTTGCCTCACTGCGGAATCGGATTTATTAATTGGTGATTTCGCAATTGGAGATTTTCAACAGGGGGCTGTTTCACCAGGATTGCTTTGGGCAGAAGATAATGAGAGCTTCTATTTCCTAGCATCTGATCATGGAAATACCGTCGTTTATTATGGCTCCTTAAAAGGTGAGATGTATCCTGCATTATTGGACAATCAGCATGTCTACGGGTTAACAACTGGCGGGGCATTAAATCAAGCGGTTGTGGCGATTAGTAAGCCGACATTACAAGGTGAATTATTCTTATTGGATGTTCCAACAGGTGAACTTACCCCATTAACGAATGTAAATAACGAGTATGCCAATGAAGTAACATTAGCAGAAGTAGAAGAAATTGAATTCAAATCGAAGGATGATTGGGAGCTACACGGTTGGTTAATGAAGCCTGCTCATTTTGAGGAAGGAAAGAAATATCCACTTATTCTTGAAATTCATGGTGGACCACATGCAATGTACGCCAATTCCTACTTCCACGAATTTCAAACGCTAGCGGCAGAAGGATACGCCGTTCTGTTTATTAATCCAAGAGGAAGCCATGGTTACGGGCAAAAATTTGTTGATGCCGTACGTGGAGATTATGGTGGAAGAGATTACGCAGATTTAATGGAAGCAGTCGATTATGCGTTAGAAAAATATGATTTTATTGATGAAAATCGATTAGGGGTAACAGGTGGAAGTTATGGTGGCTTCATGACAAACTGGATTGTTGGCCATACAAATCGCTTCAAAGCAGCAGTCACCCAACGTTCGATTTCCAATTGGATTAGCTTTTATGGGGTCAGCGATATCGGTTACTATTTCAATGCATGGCAGATAAAGAGTGAGCTTGAAGATGTAGAAACATTATGGAAGCATTCCCCACTTGCATACATTGGCAACGTAGAAACACCGCTTCTCATTTTGCATAGTGAAAAAGATTTCCGTTGTCCAATTGAACAAGCTGAACAACTATATATTGCTTTAAAACATCGTAAGAAGGAAACAAAATTTGTTCGCTTCCCAGAATCTAATCA
Source organism: Robertmurraya phoenicis (assembly GCF_047302285.1). GTDB lineage: Bacteria > Bacillota > Bacilli > Bacillales > Cytobacillaceae > Robertmurraya. The sequence goes on along the minus strand of NZ_CP154845.1, from coordinate 3,445,091 downwards.
TGAACTTTCTCGAAGTGGAAAACCAAGTTTAAGAATTGCTCGATTAAATTACATTTTAAATTGGTTTAAAGAGTATATTAAATAAAGAAGAGCCATTTAACCGCAAAGCTTCATGTTTTGCGGTTCTTTCATTCTCTTGATCGATTCTTGCAACCATCCTTACCAATTAAAATAGAAAAAAATACCGATTTTTGATACTCTTAAATAAAGACGGTAGAGGAGTATTGTCTCTCTCGAAAAGACATATTTATAATTATGAAACTTCTTAGGAAAAAAGAATGTCTAATATAGTAGAAATTTGCAGATTGGTTAGGAGTATATTAGATGAGATATGAAAAACAAAGGCAAAAGAAAAAAAGAAAATGGAAGGTCCTGCTCTTGATCCTCTTTTTATGTATTGCAGCGCCACTTGGGTACACATATTTTCAATACCAACAAGGAGTGTCCCAGTCTTCAGAAAAGGCCGAGGGGAATCCGATTTTACAAGAGGAGTACGAGTTTAATGGGGAACAGGATCAATACGGTGGAACGAATGTCCTTTTACTAGGGAGTGATTCTCGTGGGGAAGAACAAGCTCGAACAGACACGATTATGATTGCTAGATACCATCCAGATAAAGGGACATATAAGCTAATATCGGTGATGAGAGATTCTTTTGTTGATATACCTGGGTATCGACAAAATAGAATAAATACAGCGTTTGCCCTTGGAGGCCCAGAACTACTTAGGGAAACACTAAAAGAGAACTTTGACATAGATATTCAATACTATGCGATTGTAGATTTTGAAGGATTTGTTCAGCTCATAGATCAAGCATTTCCAACTGGAGTCGAGGTCGATGTTGAAAAGAAAATGTCTCATAATATTGGCGTGACCCTTCAACCTGGACTGCAGAGCTTAGATGGAGAGCATCTACTGGGTTATGTTCGCTTTCGCCATGATGCTATAGGGGATTTTGGAAGAGTCGAGCGCCAGCAAAAAGTAGTCAAAGAAATTGGTTCACAGCTTACAAGCATCCAAACAATTGCCAAGCTTCCAAAATTGATTGGGGTCGTCACACCGTTTATCAATACGAACATGGATACAGGAGATATGCTATATATTGGAAAAGATTTCCTATCTAAAGAGAATCGCAACATTGATTCTCTTACAATTCCAGTGGATAAAGCATGGGAAAATGCTACCATTAAAGGAGCAGAAGTATTATCTATCGATATAGAAAAGAATAAAGAAGCAATTCACGAATTCCTTGCAGAATAAAAAGGGAGATACTTAATGGACGTCGAAGTATTAAAAGAATGGATTACATTAGAAAATATTATGGAAATCATTGAAGAGTACCGTTCCTTTGGACCGATACCAGGGATTTTACTACCAATGGTTGAAGCGTTTTTACCTTTCTTACCATTAGTTCTATTTGTTATGGCAAATGCCAATGCTTTTGGTTTGTGGTTTGGATTCCTGTTCTCATGGATAGGAGCATCAGTTGGGGCCTATCTTGTTTTTCTGTTAATAAGGCGTTTTGGACAGAAACGATTCTTTGCTTTTTTGAAGAGAAATCCAAAGGTGCAAAAGCTAACCGCATGGGTGGAAAGGCACGGTTTTGGCCCACTATTCTTGTTACTATGTTTTCCTTTTACACCATCAGCAGTTGTGAATATCGTCGCTGGTCTATCGAAAATAAGCATTTATCAATACATGCTTGCTGTACTTACGGGGAAAATGGTAATGGTTTTTATGATCAGCTTTGTCGGTCATGATATCCGCTCCCTTATTACTCAGCCGATAAGAACCGCGATAGTAGGAGTTGTTATTTTTATTCTTTGGCTAGTTGGAAAACAAATAGAGATTCGCTTAAACAATGGCGTTAAAAAGGAAAGACAACACTCATAAGAAAGTTTAAACAATGGGATGGGGGAGTTCGCTTTGTTAGAGGATGTGAAAAAAGAAGGGTTAGAATGGGTCAAAGCAATTGGGATCGGCTTAATTATTTTTGTTTTCATTCGAGCTTTTTTCTTTTCGAATTATGTCGTGGAAGGGGAATCCATGATGCCAACTCTCCAAGATGGAAATAAGTTGATTGTGAATAAAATCGGCTTTCAAATTGAAGATTTAGAACGATTTGATGTCATTGTTTTTCATGCTAACAAGGAAGAAGACTTTGTAAAACGGATCATTGGTTTACCAGGAGATACGTTAGAGTATAAGGATGATCAGCTTTATGTGAACGGGAAAAAGGTAGATGAACCGTATTTAGATAAATATCGCTATCAAGGGTTAACAAGAAGACTTACAGAAGATTTTACGTTACTTGAAAAAACAGGTGAAGAAGTTGTGCCAGAAGGAAAGCTATTCGTGTTAGGGGATAATCGTTTAGGAAGTTGGGACAGTCGCCAATTCGGATTTATTTCAGTTGAGCAAGTGGTAGGAAAGGTGAATTTACGCTATTGGCCGCTTGATCATATGGGGATATCCTTCTAAATTCTTAAGACTCGAGATATTTCGAGTCTTTTTTTTGCCGTGATATGATAAACTAAATGATAGAACTTTCAGAAAAATACGGAAGGGGGAGAGTAGAATGGAGAAGCAAGTACCAGTGATGACAACAAAGCTAGTGCCACCAAAGTATAGGGATGAATCTCTTCGGAGAGCAAAGCTGAACAAGAAAAATGAAAACGATTACAAAATATCCATTAACGCTTGTGCATGCAGGAGCAGGATACGGTAAAAGTACTGCATTGGCGCTGTTTGTGAGCGATGAAAAGGCATCTTGCTGTTGGTATTCTATCACCTCTTCTGATGATGATATTATCACGTTTTTAACGTATATGGTGGCAACTATTCAGAAAGAATTTCCTCTTTTTGGTGAGGAATTAAAGGGATATATGAATGATATGAATCCCTATGTACGCGAGCATGAAATTACCCATTTATGTACGCTATTTATAAATGAAATTGTACATATAGCTGATGAATTGACCCTCATCCTTGATGACTTTCACCAGATTGAGCATTCCTATAATGTCAATCACTGGATGGAAAAATTATTAGAGCATATACCAGAAAATCTACATATAGTTGCCTCAAGTAGAAGCAAGCCAATTTGGAAGCCGCTCAAGAAAATGAAGGTCAGTCAGCAATTATTAGAAATAACAAAGGATGATCTTGTTTTAACAAAAGCAGAAGTAGAGCTCTTATTAAATGAACTATACGAAATTGAGCTCGACGAGGAACAAGTGGAAGAAATATTTCTCCTCACGGAAGGGTGGGTGATTGCGCTCGGAATGTTTGCCCAGCAACTCTTGGACCAAACGGGAATGGAGAAGGTATTTAAGAAAACATTACTAACCTCTGACGATTTGTTTCATTACTTAGCATTGGAAGTCTTTGAAAAGCAACCACCTATGATTCAACAATTTCTAGAGCAAACAAGTGTACTGGAGGAAATTAATGAGGCCATTTGCGAGGAAGTATTAGGTGTTACTGGAGCAGAAGAAATGTTAAAGCAGATCCATGAACGCAACTTATTCATCCATAAATTAGGAGAAGAACAATTTCGTTATCATGCCCTTTTTAAAGAATTTTTGGAAGGACAATTGCGACTACACCAGCCGCGGAACTTTATTCTGATACATGAGAGATGTGCTCGCTATTTTGAGCAAAGAGGACGATGGGAACGGGCAGTCGGTCATTACGAAATGATCGGAAACTTTGAGGCGATGGCTGCTCTCTTGAATGATTATGGGGTAAGACTACTTGAAAGTGGGAAACTGGAAAGCTTACATGAACGGTTAATGAAAATGAGTCATGAATTGAAGGAACGCTATTATAAATTATGGTTTTTACAGGGAGAAGTGGAAAGATATCGCTCTTTGTATGAGGAAGCTGCGTCATCATATGAGCATGCAATAAATATGGCGGAAAAACGAGGCGATTGGTTAGAAAAAAGTAAGGCTTTAGAAGGGAAGGCGAAAATTTATCTTGATACGATTCAACCTTACAACGCGGAACGATTATTGTATCAAGCGATTGAAATTCGTGAGCAAAGTGATATAAGTACAGAAGAGGAAACACAAAGGCTTTATCAATTGCTAGCGGAAAATCTGATTAATTCGGGGAAAGCGGCGAAAGCTGAAAAATGGTTGAAGCGCGCTTACGCATTTAATGATCGAGGAGTAGATGGAAATCTCGAAGCTAGGCTGTATTTGCGAACAGGAAGACTTGAAAAAGCGCGAAAGACATTATTATCAAAGCAAAAGCTAGAAATGAAACATACATTACCTCAATCTCATCGGGAGACTGATTTACTTTTATCACTAATAGAGGCTTTTAGGGGAAATGGAGAGGAAGCGAAAAGGCTTTCACAAATAGGGATTCAGCAAGGCATTGAAATTCAATCCCCTTTTGTAGAAGCATGTGGATGGATTCGAATGGGTCATGCTGTACAGCTCCTCCATAAATATGATGTTAAGTTAGCAAAAAAATGCTATGAAACAGCTTTGGAGATTATGGATCAAATTCATGTAGAGAGAGGAAAAGCGGAGCCATTAATGGGTTTGTGCCTTTTATACGGAAGTAAAGGTGAGTATGAACGGGCGATTGAAGTGGGGGAGGCTGCTTTGCTTGAAACAGAGCGGGTAGAGGATCTCTGGTTATCTTCTTTAATTACGATGAGCATGGGCATTGCATCCGTTTATAATGAAAGATTTAAAGAAGCGTTTGGGTACTTGCAGAAGGCAGAGAAAATGCTAGAGTCCTGTCAAGACGAATATGGAAAAATGCTTGTCTATTTTTGGCAGGCATATACTTTCTTTTCTAGGCAAAAGATTGAAACTTATAAAAAATACATGCTCCAATTCTTGAAAAGTATTCAATTGGGAAACTATGAGTTTTTCTTTCATTCTCGGAGTATTTTCGGTCCGAGAGATTTACAGGTCTTTGCCCCATTGTTAATTGAGTCCTATAAGGAAGGGCTTTCGACTAGCTATGTTGGAAAGTTACTGCAAGAAATGGGGTTAACACAGCTAGATTCTCATCCTGGATATACGTTGAGAGTTGAGACTCTAGGTCAATTTAAGGTCTGGCTTGGCGATAGAGAGGTACAGGAACGAGATTGGCAGAGAGGAAAAGCAAAGGAACTTTTTCAGTTTTTTATTACGGAGTACAAGTATATGTTTACAAAAGAAGAACTTTTTCAAATGCTTTGGACTAATCAGAGTGAGAAAGGAGCAGCAAGAGATTTCAAGGTTGCCTTAAATGCTTTGCATAATGCTTTAGAACCAAATCGAAAAGCTAGAGCAACGCCATTTTTTGTCATAAGAGAGGGTTCCACTTATGGAATTAACGCCAATGCACATCTGGAACTTGACACGATAGAATTTGAAGAATGGGTCAATCATGGATTGGATGAGAATGAGGATCGAGAGAAGGCCATTTCTTGTCTTGAGAAAGGACTGCAACGATATAAGGGAGACTTTTTACATGACAGAGTATTTGATGATTGGTGTCTGAATGAAAGGGAGAGACTGCTCGTCCTCTTTCTAAGAGGAGCGGAAAAGCTAGCCCAATTATATGTTCGAAAGGAAGATTATAGCAAGGCAATTTTTTGGTGTGAACGAATCCTTGAAAAGGATCGAACGTGGGAGGAAGCGTATAGATTATTAATGTTTTGTTATTACCGAAAAAATAATCGTCCTTTCGCCATGAAGTGGTATCAGAAATGCTCAGAAATATTAGAAGAGGAATTAGGAGTCACTCCGCTAGAACCGACGCAGCATATGTATGAAATGATTTTAGAGGCGCAAGAAAATATTCATCCTATTTGAACAGCCCGAGGGGGTTGTTTTTTTTAATAAGTGATTTTGACTGTAACTCGGTTGTAACCACCTTTCTTTATGATGGTTCTAAGGCTTGAGTAGCTTTTAACTTTGAAAAAGATGAAGGGGGAAGAGTGAAGGTGAAAACGTTCAAAAAGAATTTATTGTTTGTATTATTTGTAGCCCTATTTATCATGCTCATCAGTGCTTGTAGTGGGACATCAGAGAATGCTGGGAACGAGGAACAAGATGAAGGAAATACAGATACGGAAGAAACGCAAGCGAAGGAAGCGATAAAAATAGGTGTTCTCGCTTCGCAAACAGGTGGTCTGGAGTCATATGGACTTCAAACAGTAAGAGGATTTGAATTGGGATTAGAGTATGCAACAGAAGGAACGATGGAAGTAGCTGGTCGCAAAATTGAATATATCGTGGAGGATACAGAAACAAAACCAGAGGTAGCTGTTCAAAAAGCAACAAAGTTATTGGAAGAAGATGGCGTAGATTTCTTAGTTGGTTCATCGAGTTCGGGAGATACGTTAGCTGTACTTCCACTTGCAGAGGAATATGAAAAGATTATGATTGTAGAGCCAGCGGCGGCAGATAGTATTACCGGTTCTGAATATAATGATTACATTTTCCGTACCGCTCGTAACTCATCACAAGATGCGGTAGCAGGTGCCGCTGCTATTGCTGGTGAAGGTGTAAAAATTGCTACATTTGCTCCTGACTATTCATTTGGATGGGATGGAGTCGCAGCTTTTAAAGAAGCAGCAGAAAAATTAGGAGCAGAAATTGTGCATGAGGAATATGCGGACCCTTCGGCTACTGATTTCACTTCTAATATTCAAAAGATTATTGATGTCAAACCAGATTATGTATTTGTTGTTTGGGCGGGGGCGAATTCTCCGTGGAATCAAATTGCCGATATGAAGGTTCAAGAAAAAGGGATTAAAATTTCAACGGGAGCACCAGATATTCCTGCGTTAGCCACAATGGAACCACTCGTTGGGATGGAGGGCTTTACTGTTTATTATCATGACCTACCAAAGAATGAAATAAATGACTGGCTCGTTGAAGAGCATAAAGCTCGTTTTAATGGAGAAGTTCCAGACCTGTTCACACCTGGAGGAATGACGGCAGCTATTGCAATCGTTGAAGCATTAAAGAAGACAGACGGCGCTGCCGATGCAGACACATTGATTGAGACGATGGAAGGGATGAGCTTTGACACACCAAAAGGAGCGATGACTTTCCGTCAAGAGGATCATCAAGCACTACAAGCATTATATGCGATCAAACTCGAGAAGAAAGAGGGAGTGCCGTATCCTGTCCCGGTACTTATACGTGAGTTAAGTCCAGAAGAAACGGCTCCTCCAATCAGAAATTAATTCAGGGAACCCTGGGCTTCGGTAATTTACCGAGGCTCTTTTCACAAGGAATGGAAAAATCGTTTCGGAATAGTAAGGAGGAAGTGGAATGGAAGCTTTAATTGAAACAAAGGAATTAACGATTGCGTTTGGAGGGCATGTAGCAGTCGAGCACGTCGATATATCAGTGCCTGCCAACCAATTTAAATCTATCATTGGTCCAAATGGAGCGGGCAAAACAACTTTCTTCAATTTATTAAGCGGTCAGCTTACTCCAACAGAGGGAGAGATTTTCTTTCGAGGGGAAAAGATTACAAAGCTTTCACCGACCGAAAGAACCCGTAAAGGCATCGGAAGATCATTTCAAATTACCAATGTATTCCCGAACTTAACCGTACTTGAAAATGTTCGTTTAGCGGTTCAATCGCAGGCAGGCATTCGCTATCAAATGCTGACCCATTTTAAAAAATATCGGAAAGTAGAAGAAAAAGCATTAGAGTGGCTTGAACTGGTTCTGTTAGATGATAAGAAAGAAATGCTTGCGAGCAATTTAGCCCATGGTGAGAAAAGAAAATTGGAAATTGCGATGCTCCTTGCCTTAAATACAGAGGTCCTTTTATTAGATGAGCCTACCGCAGGCATGTCCTTGGAAGAAGTCCCGGCGATCTTAGATATGATTCGTCGAATTAAAGAAAAAGGAGATCGAACGATTCTATTAATCGAGCACAAGATGGATATGATTCTAGATTTGTCTGACACGGTGATGGTGTTATTTAATGGTCGATTACTAGCTGATGGAACACCAGCTGAAATCATGGAAAATGAAATGGTGCAATCAGCTTACTTAGGAGGGATTCACTCTTGAGTATTCAATTAAAGTTGGATGAAGTCGAAACACATATTGGCCAGTTTCATATTTTACAAGGCATTTCTTTAGAAGTTCGTCGCGGGGAGGTAACGGTTTTACTTGGCAGAAATGGGGCTGGTAAGACGACAACGTTAAGAACCATTATGGGACTGAATCCTGCCTCAAAAGGAATGATTTCATTTAACGGTGAAGAGATTCAATCACTTCCCACGTATACGGTTGCCCAAAAGGGAATTGGTTACGTGCCTGAGGACCAAGGCATATTTGGAGAATTATCGGTTGAAGAAAATATGAAGGTAGCTATGAAAAAAGAAAGTGATCGCACGAATGAGCGTTTGCACTATATTTTAGATTTATTTCCTGATTTAAAAACATTTTGGAAAAAGCCAGGTGGTCTTTTAAGTGGTGGACAGAAACAAATGCTTTCCATCGCTAGAGCCTATGTGAATGATAATGAACTGCTTCTCATTGATGAACCGAGTAAGGGCTTAGCACCAATTGTCGTTGAAAAAGTGATGGAATCGATTGTAGAAATGAAGGATAAAACAACAATTGTCCTCGTAGAGCAAAACTTTATGATGGCCAGTACCATAGGTGATTGTTTTTACATTATTGATGACGGACGTACAGTTCATGATGGAGCAATGCAGGTGCTCAAAGATGATGATGACTTGAGAAGAAAGTATTTGGGAATTGCGTAGGAAGGAGGAAGGAAGCTTGGAAGTACTCGTTAATTTGACATTAAATGGCCTCGCGACAGGAATGCTTATATTCCTTTTGGCAGCAGGGTTAACGCTGATTTTTGGATTGATGGACGTGTTGAATTTTGCCCATGGTGGCTTGTTCGCATGGGGAGCATACAGTGGGACATGGCTCTATGGCGTGACAGGTAGTTTTTTCATTGGCATTGTGGGAGCTGTTGCGACAGGCTTAATACTTGGACTGATAACAGAACGATTTATTATCAAGCCGGTGTATGGAAATCATGTACAACAAATCTTAATAACCCTTGGTCTCATGCTTGTCTTATCCGAATTATTGAAGGTTGTTTGGGGACCGAATCAGCTTTCCTCAACGGCTCCCGACTTTTTGAAAGGGAGTTGGGAACTTGGGGGAATCATCATCATTAAATACCGTGTCTTCATTATTGTTATTGGCCTCCTTGTATTTATGGCTGTTCAGTATGTCTTGAAAAATACAAAGATCGGTCTAGTGGTCCGAGCTGGTGTGATGAACAAAGAAATGGTGCAAGCACTTGGAATTAATATTAAGAAGGTCTTTATGCTTGTCTTTATGGTGGGGGCAGGGATGGCTGCTCTCGGAGGCGTGCTTCTTGGCCCGTATTCTGGTGTCATACATGCAGAGATGGGAATGGAATTTGCCATTCTCGCGTTCATTGTAGTGGTAATTGGAGGCATGGGGAGCTTTCCAGGTTCGATTTTAGCTGCTATTTTAGTAGGCTTGTCTGGTTCATTTATGGCGTATTATGTTCCCGATCTGGCTCTTGCTGCCAATATGTTACTCATGGCTATCGTATTAATATTTAGGCCACAAGGCTTATTTAGGTTGAAGGGGTGAGAGCAGTGAAAGAATATGTTACGAATCGAAAAAATATCATTTATTTTGTCATCGCCTTTCTGCTTCTCCTTTTCCCGTTCATCAATGATTCCCGATCGATCATGATTCTTTTTACACAAGTGTTTATTTTTTCGATTTTTGCGATGAGCTATGACTTACTCCTTGGATTTACTGGAATTGTCTCTTTCGGGCACGCGATGTTTTTCGGGATTGGAGCCTATACGATTGGGATTGTGATGAAGCAATTTGAACCAACTATTCCCTATTTCTTTCTTGCGGTTGGGATAACGGTTGTCATAACAGCTCTTCTTAGTTATTTTGTTGGCTTGTTAACTTTGCGTCTGAAAAGTCATTTCTATGCGATGCTAACGTTAGCCTTCGCCAGTTTGTTTCTAGTACTGGCCGAGAAATGGAGAAGCATGACTTATGGAAATGATGGATTTACATTTCGAACACCTGAAATCTTTAAAGATAGAATGGATTTTTATTTAATCTGTCTTGGTTCTATGATTATTATCTTTCTATTTTTGAATCGCTTTACGTACTCACCAGTTGGGAAGGTCCTTCAAGCGATTCGAGAAAACGAGCAACGAACGGAGTCATTAGGATACAAAGTTCTTCAATACAAAATTATCGCAAGTGTTGTGTCAGGTGTGATTGCAGGTTTTGCAGGAATTCTCTATGCGCTGTCACTTCGTTTTGTGAATACCAGTGTTTTCGCCATGGATATTACACTGGACGCTTTATTGATGACGATCATTGGTGGAGTAGGAACACTAGTAGGAGCAATATTAGGTGCAGGATTGATTGAATTTGCTCATCATTGGTTGACAGAGCTAGCAAAAGTACATTGGATCTTTGAACGGTGGATCATCTTTTTCGGGATTATTTACATTTTAGCCGTCATGTTTTTCCCGCTTGGAATTGTGGGCACATTGCGCAAATGGACACTCAAATCTAAAAAAAAACAGGTACAAAAGTCCGACCAGCAAAAATCAATTAGTTAAGGGGGATGTGCATGGAGCAAACACAAATTGCCTCATTTATTGTTCGCTTCCATTTATCTGAGGTGGAACAAGATTCATATAGAAAGAAATGGCGTATTAAAGTAACTCATGTACAGGAGAATGAGGAAATGTTGTTTGAAACGATTGAGGAAGCAACCCATTTTATGAAAAAGATTGTCGGGGAATCTTAAATTGAGGTGAATGGATTGAATATTGGAATCCGAAGTTTGGCGACTTATATTCCAGAACCATTTTTAACTGGGGAAGATATCGCGAAAAAAGCAGGAATACCTACTATGATTGTGGAAGAAAAAATGGGGATTAAGAGAAAACCGATCCCTGGTGCTGAAGATCATACTTGTACGATGGGAATTATTGCGGCAAAAAAGGCGATTGAGAAGGCAGGGATAGAGCCACTTGAAATCGATCTCGTTATATATATTGGAGAGGAACATAAGGAATATCCATTATGGACTGCTGGTATTAAGCTACAAGAAGAAATAGGTGCGACCAACGCTTGGGCATTTGATGTCGCATTAAGATGCGGTACAACCATCATGGCTCTCAAACTAGCCAAGGATATGATGATAGCAGATGAAAACATCAAGCTTGTTCTTCTCGCTGGGGGTTATCGCAATGTGGACTTCATAGATTACGAGAATCAAAATGTTCGATTCATGTTCAATCTCGGTGCAGGGGGAGGAGCGATTCTTTTACAAAAAGGATTTGATGAAAATGTCGTGTTGGAATCAGAATTGATGACCGATGGAAGCTTTTCTGAGGATGTCGTGGTTGTAGCAGGAGGTACGAAACATCCACTGACGAAGAATAATCTCCACTTGCATCAATTAGATGTCCTCGATCCTGAGGGAATGAAGAAACGCTTAGAGTCAAAATCGATGACGAATTTCTTAAAGGTCATTCGTACATCGCTTAAAAAGAGCGGCTACTCACAAGACGATATTGACTATGTTGGGTTGCTACACATGAAAAGATCGGCACATGAATATGTATTAAGGGAATTAGGATTGTCTTCTGGGCACTCTATTTATCTTGACAATTTCGGTCATATTGGTCAAATCGATCAAATATTGTCACTTGAGCTGGCTGAGCAAGAAGACAGACTTAAAGATGGAAATGTTGTCGTTTTAGTCAGTGCTGGAATTGGCTATGCTTGGGGTGCCACAACCATTCGATGGGGGAAAGCGATATGAAGATGAATGTAGAGATGGAGCTAAAAAAAGTTGAAATCGCCAACGGAGAAACGATTGCTTATCGTGAAAGAATAGGTGGAGAGAAGAAGCTATTGCTCATCCATGGCAATATGACATCATCGAAACATTGGGATTTAGTCATTGAAAAGATCGATCCGAGCTTTAAAATTATCGCAGTTGATCTCCGTGGCTTTGGACACTCAAGCTATAATCAACCGATCCAATCGATTAAAGATTTCTCAGATGATATAAAGCGTTTCATTGAGAGCATAGGTTTAACTGACTTTTCTATTGTCGGCTGGTCAACGGGTGGTGCCGTGGGGATGCAGTTTGTGACTGAATATCCAGGGATATGTGAAAAGCTTGTTCTATTGGCATCCGCTTCGACAAGAGGATATCCATTTTTCGGTCTCACAGCAGATGGTCAAGTCGATTTAAGTATGCGCCTTCAAACATATGAAGATGTGAAAAAGGATAGTAAAACAGTCGCTATTCAAGGCGCCTATGATGCACGTAATCGAGAAGTACTAAAGGCAACGTGGAATATGCTTATTTATACGAAAAACCAACCTGATCCAGTGCTTTACGAGGAATATGTCGATGATATGCTGACACAAAGAAATTTAGCAGAAGTATACCACGCTTTGAATACCTTTAATATCAGCCCCGTTCATAACGGATTGACGGATGGAAGTAATCAAGCGAAAGACATTGTGATCCCGACTCTCGTCCTTCGTGGGGAGCGAGATTTAGTTATTTCTGAAAAAATGGCAGAAGAAATTATGAGTGATCTAGGAGAAAATGCAAGATTTGTAGAACTTAAGGATAGTGGTCATTCGCCATTAGTTGATGATTTAGATCAACTATTACAGGTGATGACAGACTTTTTATCTTAATAAAATTTAAATGGGCAAATTTTGTCGAATGTGAAGTTTGGAGGATGAATGATGAGATTACAAGAAAAAGTGGCTATTATCACAGGGGGGGCTGGTGGCATTGGTTTCGCAGCGGCAGAAACCTTTGTCCGTGAAGGGGCAAAAGTGGCTATTACAGATTTTGATGAGGAGATAGGCAGTGTTAAAGCAAAGATATTGAGGGAACAAGGTTATGAGGCAGCTTTTTTTCAAGTGGATGTTTCGAATAGAAGTAGTGTTGATAGTATGGTTCAAAACGTAATGGAACATTTTGGTGATGTTGATATTTTGATTAACAATGCAGGCATTACAAAAGATGGGATGCTTGCGAAGTTGTCGGTAGACGATTTTCAGAAGGTCATTGATGTGAATCTTACGGGTGTCTTCCATTGTACACAAGCGGTATTACCGATATTTTTAGCAAAAGGAAAAGGCCGGATTATTAATACGTCTTCTGTCTCTGGGGTGTATGGAAATATTGGTCAGACCAATTATGCTGCTTCAAAAGCAGGAATTGTTGGAATGACGAAAACATGGGCAAAGGAGCTTGGTCGAAAGGGAATCACAGTTAACGCTGTTGCCCCAGGATTCATTGCTACGGGAATGACTGCTCAGGTACCGGAAAAGGTGATCGAGCAAATGAAGATGGTAGTTCCACTAGGTCATCTTGGTGAACCGCAAGATATCGCGAATGCCTATCTTTTTCTAGCATCTGATGAGGCGAAATATGTGAACGGCACGACCTTGCATGTGGACGGTGGGATCATGATGTGATGGATGAAAAGTAGCTGCTTTTGGCTACTTTTTTCTATGTAACTGTCTTGTAACCCATTCCAGTTACAATCGATTCATCAAGAAAGAGGGAGAGATTGTGGTGAGGTGGGAGCTGGACTGGTTAGCAAATAGGGCGAGATTAACACCAAATGTAGTAGCCTTGATTGATGCAGAAGAAGAGAATAAATGGACATTTGCCGAACTCAACCAATTGTGTCAGGAAACGGCAAATTGGTTATATAGACATGGGGTAAGGAAGGGGGACCGGATTGCCCTTTTATCTCCGAACAATGTTTGCTACTTTCAGTTACTTTGCGCTTGTATGAAACTAGGTGCAGTATTTGTCCCAATTAATTGGAGACTGTCATTTCATGAGATTGCCTATATTTTGCAGGATTGTTCACCAAAATTAATCGGTTTCCATGAAAGCTTTAAAGAGAATATGGAAAACGAGTTATTTAAGCCATATCAAATCTTTCAATTAAGCGAGCTGGATTTTGAAAAAGGTAGTCTGAGTTGGGATGGAGTGTTGACGCTACAAGAAGAAGAGCCTCTGGCGATTATTTATACTGGGGGGACAACAGGAAAACCGAAAGGCGTAGTGTTGTCACACCGATCGATCATCTGGAATGGAATAAATACGATTATTAGTTGGAATTTAACAAATGAAGATACGACTTTAACGTATATGCCCCTTTTTCATACAGGTGGATTGAATGCTTTATCGATCCCGATTTTAATGGCGGGGGGAAAGGTAGTCATCGCAAATGACTTCAAACCAGAGGCAGCGATCCATAATATAAATGCTCATCAATGTACGATCGTTTTGTTAGTTCCGACCATGTATCAGATGATGGTTGAGACCTCAGCTTTTAAGGAAAATACGTTTGCGTCCATGAAGACTTTTTTATCAGGTGGAGCTCCTTGCCCTCTTGAAATCTATGAAGCCTTTCATAAAAAAGGTATCTTGTTCAAAGAAGGGTATGGGTTGACGGAGGCTGGTCCAAATAATTTTTTTATTGATCCAAAGGATGCGATCCACAAGCTTGGATCGGTCGGAAAACCAATGATATTCAATTCGATCAAACTAATAAATGCGAATGGTGAAGAGCCTCTTGCTAATGAAGTGGGTGAAGTCCTCATAAAAGGGAAACATTCCTTTGAATACTACTGGAATAATAAAAAGGCAACGGCAGAGACGATGAAGGATGGGTGGATTTTCACAGGGGACTTGGCGAAAAAAGATGAGGAAGGCTATTTTTATATCGTCGGCAGAAAAAAAGATATGATTATCACAGGTGGAGAAAATGTTTATCCGCTAGAGGTGGAACATTGCCTTGCTTCCCATCCCCTTGTTGATGAAGTAGCTGTGATAGGTTTGTCAGATAGGAAATGGGGCGAAATGGTCACTGCTTTTGTTGTACTGAAAACGGATGGAGCTCTTTCAAGTGAAGAATTGAAAACCTATTGCTCCTATAAGCTCGGGACATATAAAATTCCGAAAGTCTTTCATTTTTTGTCAGAGCTCCCCAAAACCCATGTTGGCAAAATAGATAAAAAGCGTCTTCACGAAATAGGAATAGAACGATTAGTTAAATGAAAAAAATCGAGCCGAAACGTGCTCGATTTTTTTCATGCATTCATGTTCACCTGATTCTGCTCTTGTGCCAATTCCTGTGTGAGAAACGTTCCTAGAATGAAATTTAATAAAAAAAGTGCCACGAGAAGGAGTAGAACCAGTTGGAAGTTAAGAAGCATGACGATAGGTGAAGCGATGCTTGCGCCTGCTAAAAGAACAAAGGAATAGAGAGTGAGTGCTTTTGCTCGATGAATCCCTCCTAGGGTACCAATCAATGTAATGATCGTGGGAATGAGAAGAGAAATGGAGGCAACAAATAATATCGATAATGCCATTAGGGCAAACAAGCTATGAAAAATGCTCATCGAAATCAAGCTGAGCATGCCGATGACAAAGCCTGTAAACATCGTACGTTCTACACCAAATTTCTCAATCATCCTTCCAGTAAATAAGGAAAGTATCGCACCTGTCAGACCTACTGCACGTAAACTAAAAAGTTGCTCAGGCGAACCACCAAAAAAACGACCAATGGCATCATAAAGAGAGACGAAGGAAAACAGCAGGGTAAAAGTGATCCCGTAACATTTAAGGATTGACTTATTTTTAAGTAAGGAAGTCATAATTGAGAACACAGAACGATTTTCCCGAAGTGGCAATTTTGACATTGGCAAAACGAGTATACTGAGGAGAAAAAGGATAAAATAGCATATCGCAAAAAAATAGTAGACCATATTCCACGTAGATAAAGAAGTAATGGTAGAGCTAATCAATTGACCAAGGATTCCAGCCACTAGAAAGCCTGTATTAAGAAAGACTAGAAGAAGTGTCCTTTTTCTCGCAGAATAGAGATCAAAAATTAAGGCAAAAGCCACTGGGGCAAAACTTCCAAGTGTTAAGCCTTGAAGACAGCGGGCAATATAAAGACTGGTAGTTCCGTCTACCAATCCGACCATTAAGGTTGAACAAGCTGAAGCTAGCATCCCGACTATAATTACATTTCTTCGTCCAAATTGGTCAGAGGCAGGTCCGAAATATAAAAGACCGATGGCATAAAAAAGGGAAAATAAACTTCCCGCCAAAACGACATGACTTTCATGAATGTGTAAAGATTGAGAAACGTTTTCATAAATCGGGATTAAAGTATAAATATTACTGGCCACAAAGATTCCGGTGATGGTCAGTAAGACAGCCGTCAACTTTAATCGAATTTCCACCACAATCACCACCTATCCTACAATATGCTACGATGGAGAATTAGGTAGGTTGTATAGGTGGTTGGACGTTATTTTAAGGTGAAACCTTCTTCTATTAAATATTGCACCGCTTCATTATAGGTAGGAAAGGTTCCATCTAAATTTAGACCAGCATAGATATTCCACATTTCATCCTCATATACGAGAATAAGTGTGAAATTGTCTTCATTAATCCAATATTCCTCTTCTTCCGATTCGCCAACGATGGCAGATTCAACGGTTGATCTCGGAGCGAGTGATTCAATCGATTGTTCGATAATCTTTCGCAGCTTCTGAGCCGAGAAATCACGAATATTGACCATTCCTTTATGGTCAGGATCATATCCTTCAAGGAATTCTGCATAAACAAAGCCGTTCCCGTTAGGATGTAAATGATAGACCACTATCTTTTTCTCAAATGCGCTTTCTTCATAATGGAAATTAACTCGTCCAAGAGAGACGTTGTGACGTGTTAATTGAGGGTAGGATTCACAGATCTGTAGTTTTTCTTCGAATGATAACATGGTGCCTCCATTAAAATTGGATTTTGAATTCGATTCATTATACCATTAGTAGTATGCTTAACAAAGACAGTGGAAATACGAGGTGGTATAACATGACTGAAGGCAGTTATCGTAAAAATATTCAGGCAGGAATAGAAGTTGAAATCGTCCTGAAAAAGGATCAACGAACAGGGAAATTAACAAAAGGAACAGTGAAAGACATATTGACCAATTCCTCCTATCATCCCCATGGAATTAAGGTGAGATTGATGGATGGACAAGTGGGGAGAGTGCAGAAGCTGAACTAAATGTTTTAGCTTTTGAGACTCTAGACAATTCTGGTCATATTCATTTTTTTACCATTGTTAAATGAAGGAAGTAGAAAAAAGAGTTAGATATAATAATAGACTTTATAAATCTCTTTATTATTCAAAAAACAAGCTTTCTTTATAAGAGGTTTGTTTTATAAGACAGACTGTGTATTGAAATAAGTCGTAAGAAACGATTGTTATTTATATCATTTAGAGGAAAAGAATTATACATGAGAATGCCAATTAAAATTGAAAGACTCGAAGAAACATCATAGTGATTTATTCATCCTTAAGACTAACTATTCTATTACTATAAACTTGCTGATTGGAACGGAGGGTGCTTGACTCCTGGGGGATTAGCAGGACAGGTGAAATCCCGCAGGAGCATTCGCGACGAGGAAGTTCACCGCCTGCCCCCCGGAAAGCAAGCACCCGGAGTGGAAATCAGCTATTTTTCTACTTATTCACAAAAAAGAGGTTTTCTTTTATCGAAATACTGTGAAGCTGAACTAAATGTTTTAGCTTCTTTTTGTGTATAAACGTCACGAAATACGAATAGAGTGTATTAAAAGGACAAGCCCAAAATATGAAAAAAGTGTCAGTCTTTGAAAGACGAAAAACCCCTTAATTTTATGGTAAGATGTGAGTAGTCATCATAAGTGAAGTAGTGGGGCTTTTGGGAGGTTAAGAAATGTCTATAAGACTTTTAATAGGTAGATCAGGAACAGGAAAAACGAGCTTCTGCATAAATGAGATGCAGGAAAAAATGAAACATGATCCAAACGGGAATCCGATCATTTACTTAGTCCCTGAGCAAATGACATTTCTATCTGAATATAAATTAATTTCGACACCTGATTTAGGTGGGATGATTCGAACTCAAGTATATAGCTTTTCCCGTTTAGCCTGGAGAATACTTCAGGAAACTGGTGGAATAAGCCGTTATCATATAAATAGTGTCGGCGTTAGCATGCTGATTCGAAAAATTATTGAAGATAAAAAGGAAGAGTTAAAGTTATTTGAAAAAGCAGCAGATAAAAACGGTTTTATTGAGCAAATGGAGATGCTGTTAACCGAGTTCAAACGATATCTTGTAAAACCGGAAGAATTAGCTACAAACGCAGTAGCGAATGACTCAAACGATAAAGTATTACAGGACAAGCTTCATGATTTAGAAATGATATACCAAGCATTTGAAGATGCTTTGTTTGATAAATATATAGATTCAGAGGACTATTTGAAATTACTAGGGGAGCAAATAGCTTCATCAACATATCTACAGAACGCGGCAATTTATATCGATGGATTCTATAGCTTTACCCCGCAGGAATATATGATTATTGAGCAGTTAATGAAGCACTGTAAGGATATGACGATCGCCTTAACTTTAGACAGGCCATTTCATCATGAAGCTCCAGATGAGCTTCATCTTTTTCGTATGTCTGGAGAAACGTGCCAGACTCTTTATGAAATGGCTAATGTTGAAGGCTTACAAGTTGAGGAAATCCTTTTTCAGGAGCAATTTAGATTAGCTCACGATTCTCTACAGCATTTAGAGACCTATTTTGATAGTCGTCCTTCTGTTTCTTATGAAGGGACACCACTGGTGCAATTAGCACAAGCTGTCAATCGAAGAGCGGAAGTGGAAGGAATCGCACGTACGATTCGTAAGCTTGTAAGAGATGAGGATTACCGCTATCGTGATATCGCGATTTTGCTAAGAAATGGTCAGGAATATCATGATCTGATCGAAAATATATTTACTGATTATGAAATTCCTGTATTCATTGACCAAAAAAGAACGATGCTCAATCATCCTTTAGTGGAATTGATTCGCTCAAGCCTAGAAGTGATTAATGGTTTTTGGAGGTATGAGCCTGTTTTTCGTGCCGTGAAAACAGAACTTCTTTTTCCAGAAAAAGAGAATCCGCATAAGCTTCGAGCAAAAATGGATCAGCTTGAAAATTATGTGCTTGAGCATGGAATCCAAGGGGTTAAGTGGACAAAAAAGGATCATTGGAAATATCGTCGCTTTAAAGGATTAGAGTTAGAAAACTTTGCACAGACGGATGCGGAAAAGGAAAGAGAAGACGAGCTGCATGAATTAAGAACAATGATTTCGAATCCAATTCTACGACTAGCAAGGAAATTTAAAAAAGCAGAGACAGGAAGAGAACTTTGTGAAGCTATATATCTATTTTTAGAAGAACTCGATATTCCAGCAAAATTAGAAAACTGGAAATTAAAAGAGGAAGAAGCAGGGAATTTGACTCAAGCGCGAGAGCATGACCAAGCTTGGAACGGAATCATCGAGCTTCTTGAGCAATTTGTGGAAATGCTAGGAGAAGAAGAAATTCCCTTGAAAAAGTTTGCTGCTATCCTTGATGCAGGGATGGAATCACTCCGTTTTTCACTTGTGCCACCTGCTATCGATCAAGTTCTAGTAGCAGACTTAGAGAAATCAAGATTAACAGATATCAAGGTTGCTTTTGTGATTGGATTAAATGAAGGAGTGCTTCCAGCGAAATTTTCTGAGGATGGTCTTTTTGCTGATGAGGAGCGGGAGAGATTAGTTACTCGAGGAATCCAGATTGCTCCTAGCAGTCGAAAGAGATTACTGGATGAGGAATTTCTCGCCTATAATGCCTTCACGACAGCATCGGATCGTGTATTTGTGAGCTATCCTTTGGCTAATGATGATGGTAAGGCATTAATGCCTTCATTGTATATTAATAGGCTTTTAGAAATGTTCCCACAAATTCAGTCTTATCAATATATGCAAGAAATCTCCGAACTTTCTGAGCTGGAACAATTAGAATATATTTCTCATGAGGAGACAAGCCTGTCTCTTTTAACTGCACAACTTCAGCTGAAAAAGAGAAGCTACCCGATTTATGATATGTGGTGGGATCTGTACAATTTTTATGTGACCAATCCAAATTGGAGCGGACGGGCAAAAAAGGTACTTCAAAGCTTGAATTTTAAAAATGAGTCTACTCAGCTTTCTGAGGATACGAGTAAAGAATTATATTCTGACGTCATTCAAGGCAGTGTTTCGCGAATGGAGTTATTTTCCTCTTGTCCATTTTCCCATTTTGCTCAGCACGGTTTGAAGCTGAGGGAACGACAAGTCTTTCGATTAGAAGCACCGGATATTGGGGAATTATTCCATGGTGCCCTCAAATATATCGTGGAAACGGTGATGGTTGGGGAAAAGTCATGGGATAGTATGACACAGAAGGAGATCGAAAAGCTAGCAAAGGAAGCGGTTGAACTTTTAGCTCCGAAACTGCAGCATGAAATCTTGTTAAGCTCGAATCGTCACCATTATATAAAGAGAAAATTAGAAGAGATTATTAAGAGAGCATCGCTCGTCTTGCAGGAGCATGCAAAAGCGAGTGGTTTTGCACCTGTTGGTCTTGAGCTTGGTTTTGGACCTCAGCAGAAGTTACCACCATTAAAGTTCTCATTGCGTAATGGAACAAAGATGGAGCTCATCGGTCGTATTGATCGGGTCGATAAGGCTGAAGACGAAAACGGTGTGTTCCTTAGAATTATGGATTATAAGTCGAGTGCAAAAGACGTGAATTTAAATGAAGTGTATTATGGATTAGCCCTACAAATGTTAACATATCTGGATATTGTTATAGCGAATTCAAAAATGTTAATAGGCAAAGAGGCAGATCCAGCAGGGGTTCTATATTTCCATGTCCATAACCCGCTAGTGAATACGAGTAAAATGTTGACTCTAGATGAGCTAGATGACCAGTTGTTTAAGAAATTTAAAATGAATGGTCTGTTATTAGGGGAAGAAAATATTATTCGCATGATGGATAGAACGATCGATACAGGTGATTCTTCCATTATTGCAGCAGGAATAAAGAAGGATGGGACACTGACGAAGCGTTCAAAGGTGGCGAGTATTGAAGAATTTGACCAGTTAAGGCGTTATGTTCGTCATTTCTATGTGAAAACAGGAAATGCGATTGCAGGTGGGGATGTTCAAATTGCCCCTTATAAACTAAAAGAGCGCAAGCCTTGTACATTTTGCTCCTTTAAATCGGTTTGTCAATTTGATGAATCGTTAGAAGCGAACGATTATCGTAATCTTCCTACCCATTCAAAAGAAGATATCTTACAGATGATGAGAAAGGAGGAGGGAAATGATGAAGATACCAACTAAACCAATTGATGCAACTTGGACTGATGACCAATGGAAAGCAATATGGGCGAGTGGACAGGATATCCTTGTTGCAGCCGCTGCTGGCTCAGGAAAGACGGCCGTCCTTGTTGAAAGAATGATTAATAAGATTATTTCGACGGAAGAGCCAATAGATGTGGACCAACTATTAGTTGTAACATTTACGAATGCCTCTGCCGCGGAAATGAGACATCGAATTGGAGAAGCATTAGAAAAAGCGATTAATAAAAACCCTTCCTCCAAGCATCTTCGCAAACAGCTAAGTCTCTTGAATCGAGCATCGATTTCGACACTCCATTCTTTTTGCTTAGAGGTTATTCGTAAATATTATTATCAAATTGATGTCGATCCAGGTTTTCGCATTGCTGATGAAACAGAAGCACAGTTATTAAGAGATGAAGTGATGGAGGAGCTTCTTGAAGAAGAATATGGCAAAAAGGGAAACGAGCCCTTTTTCGAGTTAGTCGATACTTTCTCAAATGACCGTAGTGATGTCGCTCTTCAAGATATTATTCGTGAAATCTATGATTTTGCCCAATCGAATCCTGCTCCAAGTGCCTATTTGCAATCGATGAAGGAAATGTACGATATAGATGAGGAAATGACGATTGAAGAGCTTCCGTTTGTTGAAGTCCTCTTGTTTGATATCGAGCTTCAATTAAAGGGTGCGAAGGACTTACTAGAAAGTGGCTTACAATTAACGAAGCTACCAGGTGGACCAGCCCCGAGAGCAGAGAACTTCATTGATGATATTCGTATTGTTGATGGCCTCCTTGAAGCGAAGGAAAAGTCATGGGACGAGCTCTACTTACGAATGCAAGCGGAATCCTTTTCAAGAGCGAAGACTTGCCGTGGTGATGAGTATGATAAAGAGCTTCTTGATAAGGGGCAAAAGCTTCGTGATAAGGCGAAAAAAATCGTTCAAACAGTTAAAGATGAGCTGTTTTCTAGAAAACCAGCAAGCTTTATCCGTGACATAAAAGAAATGGCTCCCCATATTCACACCCTCGTTCAGCTAGTGGAAAGCTTTGCTACCCGCTTTGCGGAAGTGAAAAAGGAAAAAGGATTAGTCGATTTTGCTGATTTAGAGCATTTATGCCTGCAAATCTTATCAGCTGAAGAGGGAAAACTTACTCCTTCTGATGCTGCGATTTCCTATCGCAACAAGTTTAAAGAAGTGTTTGTTGATGAGTATCAGGATACGAACATGGTGCAGGAAGCCATTCTCCAGCTCGTTACTAAAGAAGGGGAAGAGCACGGAAATATGTTCATGGTAGGAGATGTGAAACAGTCCATCTACCGTTTTCGTCTTGCAGAACCGAATTTATTTTTAGGAAAATATTTACGCTTTACTCCTAGGGGAGAAGGAACTGGATTGAAAATTGATCTGGCGCGAAATTTCCGTAGTCGTAAGGAAGTACTGGACGGGACGAATTTTCTTTTTAAACAATTGATGGGAAAAACGGTTGGTGAGATTGAATATGATGAAGCGGCTGAACTGGTACAAGGTGCGAGCTACCCAGAAACTGAACATCCGATCGAATGGCTCCTGATTGAGCAGGAGGGCAAGGATTCCGATACGGATGATGATGAGTCGGACGAGCTCCAATTTGATACGTCTGAGCTTGAGCAATCGCAATTAGAAGCTCGAGTGATGGCTGGGAAAATTAAACAAATGATTGCCGAGAGAAAAGAAATTTACAACGGAAAAACAAAATCGACTCGACCAATGATGTATCGAGATGTCGTAATTCTGCTTCGTTCAATGACATGGGCCCCGCAAATTATGGAGGAGTTTAAAGAAGCAGGGATCCCTATCTATGCGAACCTTTCAACTGGATACTTTGAGGCGACAGAAGTCTCCATTATGATGTCTCTTTTGAAAATGATTGATAATCCGTATCAAGACATTCCATTGGCCGCTGTCCTCCGCTCTCCGATCGTTGGCTTGAATGAGGAAGAGCTTGCTCAAGTAAGGATTCAAAAGAAGCATGGTTCTTTTTACGAAGCATTGGAGTTCTTTTGCCAGCAGCGAGCCACATCGGAAACGGAAGAGATTCAAGGAAAGCTGAAGCCTTTTATGGAAAGCCTTCAGGGTTGGAGAAAGAAAGCAAGGCAAGGGGCTTTAGCTGAATTGATTTGGCAATTGTATAGAGATACGAAATTTTACGATTTTGTCGGTGGACTTCCAGGTGGAAAGCAGCGTCAAGCCAATTTGCGTGCTTTGTATGATCGAGCAAAACAGTATGAAAGTACTTCATTTCGAGGCTTGTTCCGTTTTCTGCGCTTTATTGAAAGAATGACTGATCGTGGAGATGACCTAGGGGCCGCTCGTGCATTAGGAGAACAGGAAGATGTTGTCCGGATCATGACGATTCATAGCAGTAAAGGTTTGGAGTTTCCGGTTGTGTTTGTAGCGGGAACAGCACGCCAGTTTAATATGATGGATTTGCGCAAGGCGCAGATGCTTGATAAGGACCTCGGTTTTGCGACTAAGTATATCAATGCAAAGAAGAGAATTTCCTATCCATCCCTTCCTCAGCTTGCCTTTAAGCGGAAAAAGAAGCTAGAAATGCTGGCCGAGGAAATGAGGGTGCTCTATGTTGCACTCACTCGGGCAAAGGAAAAGTTGTTTTTACTATCGTCTGTGAAGGAATTAAATAAATTGCTGGCTGAGTGGTCTAAAGAGTTGGCTAATCGAGAATGGTTGTTAAAGGAATACGATCGAGCTTCCGCCAAAAGTTATTTGGATTGGATTGGTCCTGCTTTAATTAGACATCAAGATGGGGCAGTACTTCGTGATGATGGAAGTCTTGATCCCCTTGTTCCAACAGAAATTAGCGCGCATCCTTCTTCTTGGAAAATAGAACTATTGAAGGCGAATGACTTAACAGTAAATGAAGAAGAGCAAATCGGTGCGGAAGACGATCTAATGGAGCGTGTTTATCAAGGACTGCCAGTTGATGTTCAGTCCGACTGGAAAGAGCGAATTGAAGACCAGTTACGTTGGCAATATGAATTTAAAAGTGCTTCAGAGCATCGTTCCAAACAATCAGTTTCTGAAATGAAACGTCAATGGGAAATGATTGATGAAGAGAGCGGAAAAGATTTGCTCTCATTTTCAAAGCCTGTCCTCAATCGACCTCGTTTTATGCAGGAAAAAACGATTACACCAGCTGAAAGAGGAACTGCGATGCATATGGTTATGCAGCATGTGAATTTAAATGGAGCGATCACAATAGATTCAGTTTCTGCTCAACTTGACGAGATGGTGGCAAAAGAGCTTCTTACTGAAGAACAGAAGCAAGTAATCGATGTAGAACAAATTGTGAAATTTTTTGATTCAGAGCTAGGGATGCGAATGCTAGGGGCACATTCTCTGCAACGAGAAGTTCCGTTCAGTGCCGCCTTTCAAGCTTCTACAGTTTATTCTGACTGGAAAAGTGGAAATGAACCGATTCTTGTTCAAGGGATTATCGACTGTGTATTTGAGGATGAAACTGGATTAGTGCTAGTTGATTACAAAACAGATAGAATTCATGATCGATACAAAGGTGGCTTTGAACAAGCGAAGCCGATACTTGAAGAACGGTACCGCGTCCAGCTCAATCTTTATACCAAAGCATTGGAACAAATATTGAAGAAGCCAGTTACAGAACGCTATTTATTTTTCTTTGATGGTGGGCATGTTTTGAAGATATGATTTGAATGAAAAAGTCCTCATGCACAACTACCCAGCATGAGGACTTTTTCTATTTGGAGGTTTACAAATCAATGTTTACGAAAAGGAATCTTAATTATTGCCGGCTAATGGCTGATCGACAAGGTTCGTATCTAATGTGTTGCTAGCGCTAATAAGATTATTTGTAACGATAAAGCCACCCGTGTTACCAGCTCCAGAGCCTGACATTGATTTTGATGCACTTTTCGGAGAAATAAAGAGGGAATCTCCAAATTGAAGGACTCCTCCTCCTAAATTGATTACTTGAACAGGTCCTACGATTGCAGGCATACCAAACACCCTTTTCTACATGGAATAAACATTCCTAATTTAAATGCCTATTAAAATAGTATGATTTTTAAACAATAATGTTACTGATCACGTTCACGGAGATGGCGAATATGCTTAATTCTCGATTCCATATAGACATTTTTCGTATTTCCAATATGAACAACTGAAGAAGTAGAAACCCCAGTTATATCAATAAAGCCCACTTTAATAATTGGATTTATTGTAAAAGTTTCAAAAGCAACATCTTCAAATATAGGTTCCATTGGGATCGTTTCTGTAAAAATATCAAAATCTGAAAATTTTATTTCATTAGTAAAGAAAATTTCATGTTCACGCTGAACAGCGATTGCCCGAGAAAATGCTTGGATTTGCGAAGAATCTCCGATTTCAAGGGTAGAAACGATGGATAAGGAGTTAATAATAATATGATCAACAGAAGAAGTTCTTTTGTTCAACATGTCGTCATTACCCTTGAGGATTCAATGGTACATATGGACCGATAATGAGAGATTCTGCAGGTGTGTCAAAAATAGAAGAAAGCTGAATGGTTTCGGCATCTCCAATTAAAACAAGTGAGGAGCTTGAAACGGCCTCCACTTGCATAGTACCAATTTTAAATTCTCCATTATGAACTTGTAAATTCATGAAGTTATTCATCCTTTCGAGTAGGAGAGTTAGGGAGATTACTCAAAAAAGCAAAAACGGCGTTCCCAATGTCTTTTTTCATTTGTTCGACAACACCATCAGTGATTTTTTGTGAAGCTTCATCACTACGTTCTTTTTCAGGAATTTGAGCAAGATAGTGATCAATACGACCAGGCAGCTGCTTTTTAAGATCATTTCTAATAAAATCAATATAAGAATCATCGACTTTTATTTGCAACTGTTCTTCGTATTCCTTAATGAGAGAATTTAAGTCCTTATCCAAGTACTCTTCAATCCGTTGATCTAGATCCCTTAGTGGCTTCCACTTCTTTTTCATAGAAGGATTAGTCGTAACATTTTTATTCTGAACTTCGAAATCCTCTATTCCTTCTAAGTCAGAGGGATTTAAGCCAATATTTAAAGTTCCTTCTAACGTTTCAACCTTCAATTGATCAAATTTATATTCGATTGTTCCTACATGTATAGGAGGTTTGGAGCGAACATCCTTCAATTCATCTGATAAACTCTTGACCTTTTTTTCTAACTCGACAATTCTTTTTTCCTGTGCCTCCACAAAACGATGTAGTTTCTCCAAATACGAATAAAATTCGCGGTTCATATTGTTCCACCGCCACCTGCTGGAGGTGCTAAGGGTACGGAAGGAACATGTAGATAGTCTGATTCAATTTCCTCCGGCTTAAGCGGTTCTGGAGCAGGCTCTGTAAAGCCACCTGTATTATACAAATGACTGGATGGTTTAATAATCCCAGCACTTCCAATTTGAAGTACACAGGAATTAGCAAGACTCCCTACTCTAAAATTATTTATGACAATCGATTGTTGAATGTAAAAATTCATAGAATCACACCTTAATAGAGTTCTCCTAATTATTGAAAAGAATACTTTGATCAGCGACATCCTGATCGAACGTATTGGTCGAGCTATAATTGTTATAAACCTCTAAAACATCTCCCGTATTAAATGAACCTGCACCTGCAAAAGTTTTTACAGAGGCAATTGGCATGATTTTGTAGACATCCCCAATGTTAAAAACAGAACTCGTTCCGATAGCATTGACTTGGGCGATCCCAACAATAGCTGGCATATGCAACATCCTTTGTATTTAGGTTTCCTTTCTTATCGTATGTATGATTTGGGCAAATGTGAGAAAAAAGCCCAATATAAAAATAGACGTCGTCTCATACAACATAACATGCTAAAATAAAATTAATTAAGAATATTTAGAAAAATAGAAAGGGGATTCAATGATGTATATGCCATTAGTGTTGCCTCAATTTTTAGATCGTGCCGTTCAGTTGTATGGAGATAAACAGGCGATCATTTGTGATGAAAAAGTTTTTACATATCAACAGTTAAATGAAAGGGTTCAGAGATTATCACATGGTCTTCAGAACTTAGGAATTCAAAAAGGGGATCGGATTGCTTATTTAGCTCCCAATTCTGTTGAAATGCTTGAAGGATTTTACGGAGTATTTCAGCTTGGCGGAATTATGGTCCCGTTAAATATACGTTTAAAACCAGATGATTATCTTTTTATTTTGAATCACAGTGAGTCGAAGATACTTTTTGTTGACCAGGATCTATATCATCTCATCGTGCCGATTAAGGACAAATTGCAAACCGTTGAGAAGATTATCGTTCATTATAAGGATGAAATAACAGATGAGCTAGGCTATGATGATTGGCTTTCTGAGCAAAATTCAGACAGTTTTACCCGTGTTGAAATCGAGGAGAATGATGTGTGCAGTCTCCTCTATACAAGTGGCACAACTGGAAATCCGAAAGGGGTTATGCTCACCCATCGTAATAATTATTTGCATGCCCTTAGCTCAATGCATCATTTAAAAGTGACAGATGAGGACGTCCTACTACATGTGTTGCCAATGTTTCATGTAAATGGATGGGGCTCCCCTTTTTATTATACGGCAAATGGGGCGACCCAAGTTTGCTCTCGAAAAACGACACCAGAATCGATTTTTGCCGCATTAGAAAAACATATGGTAACGGTTATGCACATGGCTCCTACAGTATTGAACTCACTGCTTCAATACTATGAAAAACATACTCCTAAAATGGAACAGTCGGTTAGGGTCGTCATTGCTGGTTCAGCTCCACCGCCAGCCTTTGTTACAAGAGTGGAAAAAGAACTTGGCTGGGAATTCATTCAAGTATATGGAATGACAGAGTCATCTCCACTTAGCTTAATATCTATGATTCGTTCCCACTTAAAGGACCAGCCACTACAGGAACAATATCGGTTCAAATCGAAGGCGGGAATATCGATGATTGGCAATGAAGTGAAGGTCGTCTCAGAGCAAGGAAAAGAAGTCGCACATGACAGCAAAGATATTGGGGAAGTGATTGTACGAAGTAATGGGGTCATGCTTGGGTACTGGAAAAATGAAGAGGCGACAATGGAAACGATTAAAAATGGGTGGCTTCATACAGGTGATATGGCGACCGTTGATGAATTTGGTCATATTGATATTGTTGATCGAAAAAAAGATGTCATTATTAGCGGTGGTGAAAACATTTCCTCCATTGAAGTAGAAGGAGTACTGTACGATCATCCAGATGTGTTAGAAGCAGCTGTCATTGCCGTACCTCATGAAAAATGGGGAGAGACTCCACATGCGTTTGTCGTTCTTAGAGATGGGAAATATGTATCAGAGGAAGATTTAATTGCATTTTCAAGAGAGAAATTAGCTCATTTTAAAGCGATTACAGGGGTCAGTTTTGTGACAGAACTTCCTAAAACGGCATCAGGGAAAATCCAGAAAGTTGTTCTACGAAATAATTTCTGGGAATCATCAGGAAAAGGAGGAAAATTTATAAATTAGTAGAATGATCATTTAATGGGCTCCGTTAAGATAGTAAAGCGCATGAAAAATTGCATGTCCATATCTTTCCACTTATAATTTGAAGTACATGACGAAGATAAAAGGGAGCCATTATGTATACTTCAGAAAAAGATAGAATTATATCTTTAGATATGATGAGGGGATTTTCTATTTTAGGGATATTTCTTGTTAACATGCTATCCTTTCATTCCCCAATGCTTTATTTAAACCCTGCTACTTGGTGGGATTCTCCACTAGATAATGGGACATATGTCTTGATTGATATTTTTGTACAAGGAAGCTTTTATCCTTTATTTTCTTTGCTATTTGGCTATGGCCTCGTTCTATTATATGAGAGAACGTTGAAAAAAGGAGTGGCATTTCTCCCGCTTGTGACAAGGCGGTTAATGATGCTACTTCTAATCGGAATGATCCATGCTTTTTTCATCTGGCATGGGGATATTTTGATCAATTATGCGATCTTTGGATTTTTCCTGCTTATTTTCTTAAGAGTTTCAGGTAAGTGGATGCTTATTACAGGTGGAATATTGTGGGTCATCCCCAATTTCCTTTTATCCCTTCTGTTTATCATTTCCGCTTTTCTTGTTCCAGAAATAGATATTTCTTCGATGTATGACACAGCAATGGCAGAACAATCCATTGCGGTGTATCAATCTGGCAGTTTTGCAGAGATTTTTACGCAAAGATGGAACGATTGGTATATGGTCAATAACGTGGAAAATGGAATTTTTATGCTGTTTTCAATTTTTGCCTTCTTTTTAATTGGGGGAGGTGCTGCTAAGTTAAAATGGATGGAAAGGGTAAAGGAATTACGCAGTCCACTAGTGAAAAACTTTTTCTTTTTCCTCGTGATTGGATCGTTCCTCAAATTCAGTCCATATCTGTTTCAAGGAGGACTAGCCTTTGAATACATCCAGGATTCTTTTGGGGGACCAATGCTTGCGGTTGCTTATGCAGTAGGGATTGCGTTACTAGCAGATACAACAAAAGGAAGAAAACTGCTTGTTTTTTTAGCTCCTGTAGGAAAAATGTCAATGAGCAATTACTTATTACAATCTATCGTCTCGACGCTACTATTCTATTCTTACGGACTAGGGCTATACAATCAAATATCCGCTTTCACAGGGACACTTCTCGTCTTATTCATTTTTGCCTTGCAAGTTATTGTTAGTTCTTATTGGCTGAAAACACATCAGTTTGGTCCAGTGGAATGGCTATGGAGAAGCGTCACATATCAGAAAAAACAGATTTGGAAGAAACCATAATAATTGGAGATGATGTTATGAAATTCGTTACAGCACAAGATTCACAAGGGATTTTCGTAGGGGTTATGGATGAAGGAGAGAGTCGTGTTCTTCCGTTAAATCGTGGTGTAACGCTCGAAGAATGCATTGGAACAGAAGGATTTTTTGACCAAACAAAGACTATTTTTCAGGAATCTGCTGATGAGCAGTTTATAAATTTAGAAGATGTAACACTTTTAGCTCCGATTCCGAGACCGAAGAAGAATATCTTTTGTGTAGGGAAAAATTATGTGGAGCATGCAATTGAGATGGGCAGTAAGGACGATATTCCGGAACATATCATGGTCTTTACGAAAGCACCTACAACTGTGATTGGACCGAATGAAACGGTGTTAGATCATAACGATATTACCGCTCAACTTGATTATGAGGGTGAATTAGCGGTTGTGATCGGAAAAAAAGGTAGAAAGATTAATAAAGAAGATGCGTTAAGCTATGTATTTGGTTATACGATTATTAATGATGTGACGGCTCGAGATCTACAAGCAAAACATAAGCAATATTTTATCGGCAAAAGCTTGGATACTTCTTGTCCAATGGGTCCGT
The DNA here is from genome assembly GCF_047302285.1 of Robertmurraya phoenicis. Classification (GTDB taxonomy): domain Bacteria; phylum Bacillota; class Bacilli; order Bacillales; family Cytobacillaceae; genus Robertmurraya. The sequence goes on along the minus strand of NZ_CP154845.1, from coordinate 3,414,335 downwards.
GGATCGTTCATTCATCAGCAATTGGCAACCCCAATCAACTAAATATTGAAACGCGTATTAACGATGAAATGAGACAACAATCCAATACAGAGAATTTTATTTTTCCAGTAGAAGAAATCATCTCTGTCCTTTCTCAAGGATTAACGTTGGAACCGGGGGACATTATAGCGACAGGAACTCCTTCTGGGGTTGGAAAAGGCTTTAAACCACCTCGATTTCTAAAAGCTGGAGACAAAATGGAAGTAACTGTCGAGAAGATCGGGACACTTGTGAATCAAATACAAGAAGGTTAATGACTAGGACACTTCTCATTTACTATTTCACGTGTAAATATGTTAAGATATTCAGGAAGTTACCCTGAGGAGGCAAGTACATGTCAATACATATGCATATTACGGCTTGGGCTTTAACATTAGTCCTATTTTTAGTAGCGTTTGGACTTCAAAAAGCGGGGAAAGAAAAGGGACAAAAAATTGTCCATATGATTTTACGTCTGTTTTATTTGATTACCTTTGCTACTGGTGGAATGTTTGTTCATTATTTAATTTCTTCCTATTTAGTCGAGACGATTTTGAAAATTGTATTTGGAATTCTCGTTCTTGGTTTTATGGAAATGGTTCTAGTACGCACGAAAAAAGGCAAGAAAACGACTGTTTTTTGGTTATTGTTGATCGTCTCTGTGGCGATTGTTCTTTATTTAGGCTACAGCCTTCCAATGTAATTTAATGGTAAAAATAGTGAATTATCGACAAATTCTGAAAAAAGCTGCCAAAATGGTAGCTTTTTCTTTATTTTTAATTTATCCTTCCTCTTAAATGTGGTATTTTAAAAGGGACTATTTATTTATAGGTAGATAGAAAACGTCCCAGGTGGTTTCTATGATAAAAACTTTTTCGTATGTGTATAAAAATGCAACTGAATTAACAAGCTTTATTGAAAACAATGGTATATATGAATATCCCAACATTTTTATACAGGTCTTTGCAAATTTAAAGGACAGAGAAGAAGTTGGATTTATTCAAAAGTACTTGCATGAGGAACTTCCGTTAGCTCATATTTTAGGGTGTTCGGCGTCGGCTGCCATTGTGAATGGTGAAACGATTCAAGAAAAAATTACTATCAGTTTTACTGTTTTCGAAAAGACGGAGCTTCATTCCTCCCTATTTTTATTTAAAGATTATGCCAACGCTGAAAAGTTGGGGAGAATGATTTCTGACAGGCTTGTCAGCTTTGATACGAAAGCAGTCATTTTATTCTCGACCAATCATGCTATGTATTTACCAGAGCTTTTAAGTGGCCTTCAGGGTGGAAGCTCTGAGATTGCCATTGCTGGTGGTGTTGCAGATGGGGATTCCGCTTGTCGTGAAGGCTATGTTTTTTATGGAGAAAATCAAAGCGACCAAGGGATTGTAGCGATTTCATTGAACAACGCAGATTTGCATATTGACACCTTTGTGAATTATAAGCTACAAGAAATTGGAAAATCCTTTACGATTACTAAGGCAAGCGGAAATACCATCTTTGCTATTGATAAGAAAAAGCCGCTGCAAATTTTAAAACATTACTTAGGAAATGACTTTATTAAAGAAATTGATACGTTAAAAGAAGAATTTATCTTTATGTTAAATACTAAAGGGGATAAAAAGCCTATAAGGATTTCGAAAATCCTTGATAATGGTGCGATTGAAATGAATCATTCTCTTTTACAAGGTGACTCGATTGTCTTTGCTTATACTGATTTACGTGCGACCGTGGAAGATTCAGTTCGAGAATTGAAAGGACTACGGAAACAAAATGCAGAAGCTATTTTTACGTATAATTGTTTTGCGAGGAGAAGGGTTTTACACGGATTTGCAGATGAAGAGTTACGAATTCTTCATTCACATGCACCAACAAGTGGTTTTTTTGCAAATGGAGAAATTGCCTATGAAAATGGTAAACCAAAATTAGCAAATCAATCCTTTACTTACTTGGCTCTAACTGAAAATAAGGTTTATAAAAAGAGACATACTCAGCCGATCCATTACACGATCTCTGAGCCATTAAAAACGGTTGCTACTTTAACGCATTTAATGAAAGCCTCTCAAGAAGATATCGAGCAATTAAATGGTGAACTTCGGATCTCTGAGGAATATCATCGTTCGCTGTTTAATAATAATGCTGATATTGTTTATTCTACCGATTTGTCAGGGAATTTCACCAGTGTGAATCCAGCATTTGAAATGATGTTTGGTTATAAGGAAGAAGAACTTCTCGGAAAATCGGCATTAAAGTATATTAATAGGGAAGATATTCCGCGAGTTCGCATGCATTTTTTCCGTGCGATAAAAGGGAAAGAACAATATTACAATATTGAAATTTACTCGAAAGATGGAGAGAAAAATCTTTTTCATTTAAAAAATATCCCGATAACGATTAATGGAGAATGTGTTGGAATATATGGGATTGGTCGCAATATTACAGAGCAAAAGAAAATCGAGGACAAAATTGTCCAGCTCGCTTATTATGATCAGGATACAGGGCTTCCGAACCGGATAAAATTTACGGAAAAGCTCGGTGAAACATTGCAAAGAGCGAAAAAGAAAAGACGTCAAATCGCAGTCTTAGCCATTGATCTTGACCGCTTCAAAATGATTAATGATAGCTTAGGACATGATGTGGGAGATGAAATTTTAAAAGAAATTAGCGATAGAATTCAAGAAGCGATCCCCAGTGGTGCTTATTTAGGTAGATTTAGCGGCGATAAATTTAATCTTTTTCTTTCTAAAAATGTCGACATGGAAGAAATCATTAAAGCTGCTAAATCGATTCTTCGCAAGGTGACAGAGCCCATTCATTTTTCTGAAAAGGAATTCTATATTACGGCAAGTATCGGAATTAGTCTATATCCGAATGACGGGAAAGACGAAATTACGTTACTGAAAAACGCAGATATTGCGATGAATCGTGGCAAATACCCTGGAGGAAACCGAATTACCCTTTATTCTAAGAAAATGAATGAAGAAGCTTTTAAACGACTAGAATTAGAAAGCTATTTACGAAAAGCCTTACAAAAAGATGAATTTTTCCTTTGTTATCAGCCGTTAATTGATTTAAATACAGGTAAGTTATATGGGAGTGAGGCACTTATTCGTTGGAACCATCCCGCGCTCGGGCTGGTACCTCCAGGCGATTTTATCCCATTAGCGGAAGAAACCGGTTTGATTGAAGAAATCGGAAGCTGGGTTTTAAAAACAGCATGTAAGCAAAATAAACAATGGCAGGATTTGGGGTTAGAAGGGTTAACCGTTTCCGTCAATGTATCGGCAAACCAATTTCAACAAACAAAATTTGTTAAAGAAGTGAAAAGGGCGTTAGCGGATGCCAGGTTAGAACCGAAGTATTTAACGCTTGAATTAACGGAAAGTACGATGCTTCGCAATATTGATCATAGTATAGAAGTGATGAAATCCCTGCAGGAGCTAGGTGTTCGTGTCTCGATTGATGATTTTGGGACAGGCTATTCCTCTTTAAGTTATTTAAAAGATCTTCCAATCAACACGTTGAAAATTGACCGTTCTTTTATTAATAATTTAAGTCTTGAGACAACAGATATCGCCATCGTCAAAGCGATCATTACGATGGGACATGGGTTAGCCGTGAAGGTCGTTGCTGAAGGCGTGGAAACGGAGGAGCAAATTAATCTCCTTAAAGACTTAAAATGTCATTATGCCCAAGGCTTCTATCTTCATCGACCACTGACAACTGATGATTTTGAAAAAGCGTTATTATCTTCATAAGAAAAGCGTCCGATTATGGACGCTTTTTTCTTATGAAGATAATTTTTCGATAATCGTTCTCTTCCCATTGTTTAAGGTAAATTCAAAGCGATCATTTTTCTTTTCGTAATAGCAAAAGTGGTGTTGGATACTACAAATGTCCTCCTGATTGTCAAAAATAATAAAATTCACACCTTCCTTGCGCTCTTCTCCTTTTAAAAAAGTTAGGTGATTATAACAGTAAATACAATCATAGACTGAAAAGTGAAGAGAATTTAAATGGGTGATGAATTGGTAAAAGGCATCATCTGAGATCTCTTCTAATAACCGTTCTAATGAATAGATCAGGTTTTTTCGGATACGAAGTGTATCATTGCTTTTTAGATGGAGAGTCTCATCTGCCATGGTCATTTTTCCATCTTCAATTAATACTCCTTTTCTCCAGCGAGAATGTCGTAACACTTCGAGTTCCTGATGCAAATATTCTTCTAGCAAGGAAGCTTCCTCAGATTCATTTTCAAAAAAGACCCATTGGTCATTAATAAACTCAATTGTTCCCTCAATATAGGCACGAATTTGGAACTCAATTAGTTTAGATCGTTGCTGTCTATTCATCGTTAACCTCCAAAGATAATAACTGCAGTCTGATCATATGAGTCATAAGGTAAGGCCCTTTGATATGTTAAAAAAGGATCTTCTCAACATCCTTTCTAGACATTTTCAATTTATTTTAAACTTGAAAGAACCCTTCTTTTCAAAAGTTAATTGCTCCTGCCTTAATGAGGACAATTAACCATTTTAAGAGCCCAGCATATGATGTTTACACGTACATGGTGAAATGCTGCTTAAAGAATCAACAAAAGACACACGTTCAGCTTAGAAAGGATGATGACAATGTGTGGAATTACCGGATGGGTTGATTTTCAACGAAACATCTCAAATGAAAAAGAAACAGTTTTAAAAATGTCGGAGACTCTGGCAAAACGCGGTCCTGATGATACAAATATATGGACAGACACACATGTAGGTTTCGGACATAAGCGGCTAATCGTTGTCGACGCAGAGGGCGGCAAACAGCCGATGGTACGTACGAAAAATGGTCACCGTTACATTCTTTGTTATAATGGTGAACTCTATAATACAGAGGATATTCGCAAAGAACTCCTAATAAAAGGATATTCGTTTCAAGGTCATTCTGATACAGAAGTTCTGTTAACTGCCTATATAGAATGGGAAGAAAAATGCGTTGATTTTTTTAATGGGATATTCGCCTTTGCTGTTTGGGATGAGTGGAAACAACAGCTTTTCATTGGAAGAGATCGCTTAGGTGTTAAGCCATTATTTTTTGCAGAATTAAACAAAGGTTTGATCTTTGGATCGGAATTAAAGGCATTGCTTGCACACCCTGATATGAAGACAGAAATTGATCGAGATGGCTTATCTGAAATTTTTGCATTAGGACCCTCAAGATCACCAGGGAACGGGGTATTTAAAGGTATTCGTGAATTAAGACCGGCTCACGCATTAACTCTTTCAGCTAGTAATGGTTTAAAAATTTGGCGCTACTGGAATGTAAAAAGTGAAAAGCACGAAGATTCGATCGGCGAAACGGTTGAAAAAGTACGTTTTCTATTTACAGATGCGGTTGAACGCCAACTTGTATCCGATGTTCCGCTTTGTACATTTTTATCAGGGGGAGTCGATTCAAGTGCGATTACGGCGATTGCGGCGATGGATTATGATAAAACAGGGAAAGGGCCTCTTCACACTTTTTCGATAGATTATGAGGGAAATGACCAATTTTTTAAAGCGAATGAATTTCAACCAAACTCTGATGTTGTCTTTATTGGGCAGATGACAGAGCAATTTAAAACGATTCATCATGATTCTATCATTTCGCAAGAAGAGCTGGCACAACATTTAAAAGAGGCTGTATTGGTCCGTGATTTACCAGGAATGGCTGACATTGATTCATCGTTGCTATGGTTTTGTCGTGAGATCAAAAAAGAGTTTGTCGTAGGTCTCTCTGGTGAATGTGCCGATGAAATCTTTGGAGGCTACCCATGGTTTCATCGTCCCGACGATTTGAAGAGAGAAGGCTTCCCATGGATGCGTTCCATTCATGAGCGCCAAAGTCTATTACAGGATAAATGGCAACAAAAATTAAGTTTACAAGAGTATATGATGGATAAATTCAATGCAACTGTCGCTGAAACACCAAAGCTTGAGGGGGAAAGCCCAGTTGAAGCGGGTCGCAGAGAACTTTTCTACTTAAATATGCTTTGGTTCATGACCACTTTGCTGGATCGAAAAGATCGCATGAGTATGGGAGCGAGCCTCGAGGTGCGAGTTCCATTCGCCGACCACCGTTTGGTTGAATATGTGTGGAATATCCCGTGGGAGATGAAAATGTACGGAAACCGGGAAAAAGGCTTACTGCGTAAAGCACTAGAAGGTATCTTGCCTCATGATGTGCTTTACCGTAAAAAGAGTCCATATCCGAAGACTCATAATCCGAAGTATACAAAAGAGATTCAGAATCTGTTGGCCGACATTATGCGGAATCGCAGCTCAGTACTGTATGAATTCTTCAATGAGGAAAAACTAAAGGCGATTATCGAGTCCGAGGGTGCAGCCTTCAAAGAACCATGGTTTGGCCAGCTAATGACAGGCCCGCAGCTACTCGCTTATTTAGTGCAGTTGCACTTTTGGTTTGAAGAATACAATATTCAGATTGTCGAATAGTTGGATGTTTGAGGGACAGAACACTCACGGTGGGGATGTGGGTGTTCTTTTTTTGGGGGGGGGAGTTTTTGGGGTGATGAAGGGTTCATGAGACAAGAGAAGAGCGGTTATGTAGAGAAAGTATGTCACATGAGGGGTTCATGAAACAAGAGAAGAGTGGATTTGTAGGGAAAGTATGTTTCATGAGTGGTTCATGAGACAAGAGAAGAGTGGATTTGTAGGGAAAGTATGTCACATGAGGGGTTCATGAGACAAGAGAAGAGTGGATTTGTAGGGAAAGTATGTTTCATGCGGGGTTCATGAGACAAGAGAAGAGCGGTTATGTAGGGAAAATATGTTTCATGAAGGGTTCATGAGACAAGAAAAGAGCAGTTTGAAAGAGAAAGTATGTCACATGAAACCCGATTAGGTTTTTCCAGAAAAAAGTATCCTCATTAAAATAAATTCTCCATTACAGCAGAAAGAACGCCCCCAGCTAGAATTACTGAGGACGGTTCCTGAAAAAATCAAACATAATATGAATATTTTCCATGACCTTTTCGTTCAAAGTTCTCGCTAAGAACCTTTTGAACTTGTCGCTTACTCAAAATCGGGCTACACCAATCAAAGAGCGCATTTGTCGTGACTTTTCTTTCTGGAAAAAGTATCTGAAATTCTTGTAAACTCCGTAAAACCGCAGATTCTAATTTTTCTACACCATGACAGCGGTGACACGCCAATTTTCCAAAATGTGATTTCGAATTCAAAAATGACCCGCAGCTAGAACATATAATTCCTTTAGATAGCTCAGAGTACTGATATTTCGGAATATAAGCATTTGGGTAACTGGGGAGGTTTGCCGTCAAAAGAATATCAGCTAGCTTTTTATGATTGCTATTCAGTACGGATTTCACAGTCTTTAGATTTTTCATAAAACGCTCTAACTGGGTTGGGAGAATAATTGTTGGATTCCGTGGAGCTCCATACAGAGTAAGGTGTGGATGGTTAAAAACAAGATGAGCTTTAATGGGGAAATGTATCCCTTTATCCTGCAAAAATCTACTTAGAAGGGATTCACATCTTTGTAATTGGTGAAGTGGATTTTTTAAGACAGTACCATTGCTATATTTCCAATGATCTCCTTCAATGGTTAAATCACCTTCAAAATATTTCACATCAAAAATGTACAAGCATTCTTGAGAAATACCTAAGCTGTCAATTTGGAAAAAAGAATTGTTGTGCTCAAGTAAGAGTCCATTTAAAAAAATCCATTCTTCTGAAAACGTGTCTAGTAATTCATCAAACTTTTTTTCACCTTCAAATCCTTTTTCGAGATTTTCATAGTAGTGGTAGTCTTTTTCTGATAATTGTTTCCGTGGAGATAAACTTCGAAGAATCAATAATTCGGGGGGTTCAATACGGGGTTTAAAGATCAATCGATCACAACCTTTCTATCTCATTTGCTTCTATCGTAGCATATTTTACTAGTTGAATAAAGTTGACGGGCAACTAGACTTAACGATAATCTTATAAACGGGGTATATAACCGAATATGCTAGGAGGAACGGTGAGTGAAAAAGTCTATTTTATTCATTTTGATCCCGTTACTTCTTTTTTGTGGACTACCAGTAGGGGCAGTAGAAAAAGAAGAGCACAGTTTTCAGGATGAATCTATTTATTACATAACGATTGATCGTTTTAACAATAGTGATTTTTCGATCGATTTTGATGTCGATGCAAATGACCCGAATCGCTATCATGGCGGTGATTTCCAAGGGATTATGGACCGTCTTGATTATATAAAAGAAATGGGCTTTACGACGATTGGCCTTTCTTCTATTTTCGACAATGAAGATGATGGGTATCATGGCTATTGGACGAAAGACTTTTACCAGACAGAGGAACATTTTGGCTCACTCGAAACATTTAAAGAGCTTGTTCAAAAAGCACATGAGCTCGATTTGAAAATCATCATTGACTTCAATGTGAATCACGTTGGGCCGAATCACTCTTGGTTAACAGAAGCAGATAAAAAGGATTGGTTTCTCCCAGAAATGGTAAATGGGCTACCAACTTTAGCCCATGAGAATCCAGAAGTAAAAAACTACTTAATCGATGTGGCAAAATGGTGGATTGAGGAAACAAATATTGATGGATATCGTCTCGAGTCCGTAGAGCATGTTCCAGTTGATTTTTGGAAAGATTTCTCCCAGAAAACGAGAGACTTGAAGGAAGATTTCTTTTTACTTGGGGATATTCAAACAGAGGAACGTGCTGTAGTGAAAAAATATCAAGAGGCAGGGCTTGATGGTTTCTTAGATTACATTTCGAATGATGAACTAAGAAATGGATTTTCCCAGCCTGACCAACCTTTGCAACCGATCATCGAGCTGGCAGAGCAAAATCAAGAACTTTATGAAAATCCTTATTTGCTGACTACATTTATGGACAATCCCCATACACATCGTTTTACAAGGGATTCGGTGGTGCTTAATGAACATCCTGGTCCGAGGTGGAAGATGGCATTAACTTACTTATATACAACACCTGGGATTCCTTTTGTTTATTATGGGAGCGAGATTGCTGTAGATGGCGGGGAAGAACCTGATAATCAGAGGCAAATGGATTTTCGTACGGAAAAGGAATTGGTTGATTATATTACGGGTATCGCGAAAATTCGTCACGATGTCCCAGCATTGACGAAAGGAAGTATGGACGTTCTTTATGAGCAAGATGGAATGATGGTGTATAAGCGTGAGTATGAAGGCGAAACATCAGTCATTGCCATCAATAACACAAGTAAAACGCAATCTGTCACGTTGACTGAGCAGCTTGAGGATGATAAAGAACTTCGTGGTCTCTTGAACGGAGATTTGGTTAAAAGTAAGGATGGAAGTTATCAGATAATCATTGATCGAGATTTAGCTGAAATTTATGTGCTTGCAGATAAATCAGGACTTAATTATCCATTTATAGGAGCTACCGCTGGTGTCATTGTCCTGTTTATTATTTTTCTGATTATGGTAAAAAGGAAGGCTCGAAAATAATAAAAAAGGAGAAAAACACCCCGTTTTTCTCCTTTTTTCACTCACTAAACAGGAACTTTCAATCGCTTAACAATACGTTCAATAAAGGCTTCAATTTTCCCCATATCAACATTTTGAGGTAAGAGCTCAATTTTCAAGGTAACAGCGAGATTGGTTGTATCCCTTAAGCTATCTCGAAAGGCATCAACAGCCCCGCAAAACTTTGGATAAAAACTATCCCCGGTACCAAACACACCAGTCACGAGATTTCCCCTCGAATCTCTCGCAAGCTCGTGCTGAAGCGGCAGCATTTCTAGCGGCACTTCGCCGTCACCCCATGTATAAGTCCCTATTAGAAGGCCATCAAACGAGGAGATGTTATCTAAAGGAAAATCTTCGACCCGATAACACTTAATGTCAAGTCCTGATCTTTTAAAATGTTCCAGCATCAAATAAGCGAGTTCCTCAGTATTACCTGTGATGGAGCTATAAACAATGGCAAGTTTCATAGCTCATCAAAGCCATTCGATTCGGTGACTTTCGTATAAGTCCGTGATTTTTGCTCGAAGAAATCAGACTTTGTTTCATTCATCATTTCGTCGCTAAAGACATGGATCCATGGCATTGGGTTATCTCGACCTTCGTAGTGATTCTCTAAACCTAATTGTCGAAACCGTTTATTAGCTAAATACTCAACATAGCCCTCGAATTCTTCCAAACTAATCCCATCAATTTCTTGTAATATATGTCTTGCCCATTCCTTTTCTAGTTCAACTGCTGATGAAATTGAATCATAAACATATTGAATATTTTCCGATGTATTGAGCTCTGGATTTTCCGTAAGCAAAATCCGGATGAATTGGGCGATGAAGTAGGCATGTTGCATTTCATCTCTTTGGATATAGCTAATCATTGTACTAGTTTTCAACATTTTTTGCTGCCTTGCTAGATGATAGAAAAAGGCAAACCCTGCGTAAAAATAGATTCCCTCCAAATTAATTGATTGCACGGCCAATTGAAAGAGGTTCTGCGGATTCGGGTTGTTGCGGAAGTTCTCATAGTCGATTAAAATGATTTCATTTCGCTTTCGAACAATCGGGTCATCTTTTGCTTGATTAAACCGTTCGATTTGCTCACTTAAAGGAATCAAGGAGCTTAAAATATAGGAATACGATTCATTATGAACTGCTTCTTGCTGAGAAATGACAGCGAATATCGCTTTAAAACTTGGATCTGTAACATAATCCATCACTTGAGTCATCGTTGGTGTTTGTAGGCTATCCAAGGATGCCAACTGAGTGTTCACTCGCAAAAATACATCCTTTTCTACTGAGCTTAAATGATCCCATTGCTTAATATCGTCTTGCATATTGATTTCTTGGGCCTTCCAGAAGTTCGCTAACAGGGTTTGGTACATGCGGTACATTTGCGGATAGGCGATATCATTCCAGTTCAAAATACCAGATGCCATCCCATTAATAATCCCTGTTGATTTATTTGGAAACTCAGGATTTAATAACTTGATTTTCTTTAATGTATGATTCAAAAAAGAGGACTCCCTTCCATGCTGTTTTTAAATTTCTTTCTAGCTTTAGGCTCCACTCTAAGTTTAGCTATGACATGCTTCACATTCTTCAATCTCGGTCTGTGATGTGCTGCGCACGTAATAGGTGGTTTTGACGCCATTTTTCCATGCGGCAAGGTGCAGTTCTAATAGTTCCTTCGCTTTAATATCGTGGCGTACATATAAATTAAAGCTGATGGCTTGATCAATATGACGTTGTCTGGCGGCGTTTTGCTTAATGCTCCATTTCTGATTAAGTTCATGACGAACTTTGCGATAGTAATAATAGGTATGATGGTTTAGATCTGGTGCTGTAACCTTAAATTTAAAGTTTTTCTTTTCTTCTGCATATTCAAGGGCATAAAGTGGGTCGATCCCGTCTGTTGAACCACCAATTTTCGCAGTTGATGAATTAGGTGCGACCGCCATCATCCAACCATTTCTTACTCCATAGGCTTGAATGTTCTCTTGCAACTCATTCCATCTAGCGGATGTATATCCTTTTCGTTTAAAATAGTCTCCGGTTTCCCACTCAGAGCCTTTAAATAAAGAGTAAGCCCTTTTTTCCTTCGCTAACTCCATGGATGCTTTAATTGTGTAAAAGGCAATCTCTTCATAGATTTCATCTGCATATTGCACCGCTTGATCGGTTTCCCATTCAATGCCTTTTAAAGCGAGAAGATGATGCCAACCGAATGTCCCAAGTCCTACGGCACGATATTTTTCATTTGTAGCTTTTGCTTGTTTGACAGAAATATCATTTATATCAATCACGTTATCTAGCATTCTCATTTGAATGGCGATGAGCCGTTCGAGAACGTTAGCCCCAATTGCATTTGGCAAATGGATCGAAGAGAGATTACAAACGACGAAATCTCCAGGTTTTCTAACGATCACAATATTTCCATCTGCATCCGTAAATTCTTTTTGAATCGTGGTAGCAGACATATTCTGGCTGATTTCTGTGCAAAGATTACTACAGAAAATTGCAGTGCGCCCAACTCCAGCAACATGCTTGTTTGGATTTTGTCTGTTGACTTCATCACGATAAAACATATAAGGTGTACCTGTTTCAAGTTGAGCGACCATGATGCGTACCATAATGTCCATGGCACGGTACGTTTTTCGTGGTAGGAGAGGGTGGTTGACTGCCTCTTCATATTTTTGCGTGAAAAATTTCTCATCTGTTTCGTCGTAAAAATCCTCTAGTCCGAGGGGAACGCCATTTTCATCTTTCCAGCCCATAATTTGTTTCACTTGATGAGGACAGAAAGTATGCCACTCGCCGATGCTTTTTCCATTTTCATCAACCTCTTCAACCTTTTTCATGAAGAGATCAGGGATCGAAACGCCTGTAAAAATATCGTGGGCTTTTCTTCGCTCATCCCCATTATTCGTTTTTAAATCTAAAAAGCCATTCATAATATCTTTATGGAAAATATCTAAATAGATCGCAACAGCTCCTTGGCGTTGGCCTAGCTGATCGACACTAACGGCCGTATCATTAATTAAGCGAATCCATGGGACGACTCCAGATGAGTTCCCTTTAAATTTCTTAATATCCGATCCTAATGCTCTCACTTTTCCGTAATAGATTCCGATACCGCCACCATCTTTACTTAATCTAGCAATATCCCAATTGTTTAAATAGATGCCATCAAGCGAATCATCGACGGTGTCAATGAAACAGGAGGAAAGCTGACCAAAGCTTTTTCCAGCGTTTGATAGGGTAGGGGTTGCCACAGTCATATATAGGTTGCTTAAAGCCCAGTACGCTTCTTTTACATAGGAAAGTCGTTTTTCCTTTGGTTCGTTTTTCATAAGGGTCATCGCAATGATCATGAACCGTTCCTGAGGAAGTTCATATACATTTTGATTATAATCCTTTGCTAAATAACGGTCAGATAAGAGGAATAATCCCATATATGTAAATAAGGAATCTTTCTCAGGGGTGATTTCCTGGCCTAATTGTTCAATCTCTTTTTGATTGTATGACTTAAGGAGATCCTTTGAGTAAATGCCAATGTCACTTAAATTTTGAATAAGTTGATAGAAATCTCCGTATTTTTGGCTTGAATCATAGCCTCGAGAACTCGCTGCTTTTTCGTAAAGTTCGAGAAGAAGCATTTGGGCCGCGAGAAAGGTCCAATTTGGCTCAATCATGTCGACTCGATTCAGCGCATACTGGAGGACTTTTTGCTTGGATGAAGATTCGTCTGTAGAGTATAGCTGTTGCTCGATTTCACCGACGTGTAGGTTGTATTTTTTGGCCACTAGGGTCAGGGCATCTAGAACCCCATCATTTTTTGTTACGACTGTACTCATTTTTTCAAAACCTCTCCCTTAATTTTTCGAGTGAGAGGAAGGACAATAAAAAACCCACCTTCATAAAATGAAGATGGGTTAAAACGCATGATTTTTAAGACGAAAGAGGACAGCCCCTTTTTTACTTAAACACCTTCGTTTTACCTTCCCAACTCCCGAAGAAGATAATGACGCGATAAAAAAGGCAGGTCTCCTGACTTGTGCTTCATCCTACTTTAAGGCCTTCCCATCTAAAAGATAGTGGTTTTCCTTATTTCGTCGCACTTACAGTTGCGGGTACAGTTCTGGACTTACACCAGATTCCCTTTTAAGTCTATTTCAGACACCTATTTTATTGGTTGATACTATATATTGTGTTATATATTAAAATCACTCACTATATATGTAAGTTTGTTTCATTATAAGTCATCTGTTTTAAAATGACAACTATTTAACGATAATTTACAAATTGAACATCTATCGATAAATCGGCTTCTCTAACAGCGGCAATAATCGCTTGTAGGTCATCACGGCTTTTCGCAGTAACACGGACTTGATCATCCTGTACTTGACTCTTTATCTTTAGACCGCTGTTTTTGATGAGCGTATTAATGATTTTCGCATTATCTTTATCAATGCCTTGTACAAGTTTGGCACGTTGTCTTACGGTTCCGCCTGAAGCGCCTTCAATTTTTCCGTAATCAAGATTTTTAATGGGAATGCCTCTTTTAATCATTTTGCTAAGCAGTACGTCCTTTAGCTGATCCAGTTTGTACTCGTCATCTGAGACAAGGACGAGTTCTTCATTATCTAGAGTTACTTTACTTTTGCTTCCTTTAAAATCATAACGAGTAGAAATTTCTTTCATCGCTATATTAATTGCATTCGTTACTTCGGAAAAATCTACTTTTGAAACAATATCAAATGAGCTATCTTTTGCCATTATGAGCCCTCCTATAATTACGTGAATAATTTCCCTTCTTGGCACCATTATAGTAAAATATAGCAGTTCAAACAACTTTAGGAAAGACTACTTTCGTATGAAGTGTAAAATAGAGGAGTGTATGTAATGGCTTTAAATGATTATGTTGGACAGCTTGTAACCTTAAACGTCGCAAGATATGCCCAATACGGATACTTTTTAACAGATGGTGAAGAGGATGTTCTTTTACATGAAAATGACACAGAGCTTGAGCTGAGAGAGGGAGACGAGGTAGAGGTTTTCTTATATGCGGACTCTCATGGTCGGGCAGCGGCGACGACGACGATTCCGGAGATTCGAGTAGGTGAGTATGGCTGGGCGCAGGTGAGTGATACAAAGCCAGGACTTGGAGTATTTTTGAATATCGGCATCAATAAGGATATGCTTTTAGGGGAAGAAGACTTGCCAACGAAATCTTCCGTTTGGCCTGCTGTAGGGGATTTACTCTATATTACGTTACGAGTAAATCGTAATAATCGAATTTACGTTAAACTTGCAACAGATCCGATTATTGATGAAAAAAGAATTCAGGCAACGCGTGCTGATTTTAATAAAAATATTCAAGGTCATATTTATCGTACGGCGAAGGTGGGGAGCTGGATTTTTACCGCTGAAGGCTTTAAAGGCTTTATTCATGAATCACAGCGTCGAGACGAACCTCGTTTAGGTGAAAAAGTAGAAGGACGGATTATCGATGTGAAAGAGGATGGAACGATTAATGTTTCTTTAACACCTCGTAAGCAGGAAGCGCTTGGGGAAGATGCTGAGAAAATCTATTCTTATTTACAGTCAAGAAATGGTGCGATGCCTTATGGCGACAAGAGCATGCCAGAGGATATTGAAGAACGATTTGGCTTAAGTAAAGGTGCTTTTAAAAGAGCGCTTGGAAAGCTGATGAAAGATGGCTTTGTTTATCAAGAGGACGGCTGGACTTATGAGAAGAAGGAAGAGAGCGAAAAAGAGTAACGTTTTGCGTTTAGCCGAAATATTTCGATTTTCGCTGATAAAATGAAAAAAACGCCAAGATAATCAAATTTTCGCCGATAAAATTGAAAAAACGCCGATAAACGAAAAAAAGCTGCACCTCAACTATATTGAGGACAGCTTTTTTGCTTAGAGATGGTCCGTTTTTTTCGAATATTGCCGTTTTCCTGCTTTACGATTCTTTTCTCTCATCATATTTTTTTCATGGCGTAAGGCGTTGTTGTCTTGCGCTTTTTTATCGTTATCAGAAGTATGAGGCATGACAAAAAATACTCCTTTCCATTCAAGAGTTATTTTATTTTCTGTCATTTGAAAAAAGAGTATGTAATTCAAATTTTCCCAGCTTTAAGCTGGTAGCTCGTTAAGGAAAAAGAAAGCAATTGTTCCTGGACCTGTATGAGAACCTACAGATGCACCGATTTCTGTAATGACTACATCTTCAACATTCAACTCTGACTTGATTTGTTCCTTCATTTCAAGGGCTAAATCAAGACTATCTGCATGACTAATCCCAACAATTTGCTTTTCAAACTGTTGGCCCCGCTCTTTCATTACTTCAATAATTCTACGAAGAAGCTTCTTCTGTCCACGATGTTTTTCGATTGGCACAAGTTTGCCGTCTTCCGTATTTAATAAAGGTTTAATGTTTAAAAGTCCACCCAAAAATGCAGAGCCTTTGGAAAGTCTTCCGCCTTTGGCTAAATGATTGAGATCATCTACGGTAAATAAATGCTCCATATGCTCGCAACGGAATGTAACATCTTTTTCGATTGCTTCTAAGGAGGCACCACTAGCAGCAAGTTTTTGCGCTTCCATGACAACCAATCCACATCCTAAAGATGCACATTTTGAATCTATAATCGTTAAGTTAAAGTCGGGGAATTCTTCTTTCACCTGATTGCGAATCATAACGGCTGTTTGGTAAGTACCAGATAGCTGAGATGAAAAGGCGATATAGATCCCTTCTTCTTTGTTCTTTGCCATTTCTTTAAAATATTCCTCAAATTTTAAAGGGGAGACTTGAGAAGTCTTTGGCATTTCCCCTGAGCGAATTGCCTTATATACGGTCGAAGGATTGATCGTAAGTAAATCTTCATACTCCTGTTCACCTAAGTGCACTCCAAGAGGAAAAAGAGTGACGCCATTTTCTTCATAAAAACTTAATGGCAAATCACAAGCACTGTCAGCTAAGATTTTTACTGACATAGACCACACCTGCTTTCAAGTCATTTCTTTTAGTTTATAGAATTTAAAAGAAAAACTCAATCAATACTAGTAAAATGGGTCGATGAAAAGGTTTGGTTAAAGAAATTAGGGAAATGAAATAATAGAGATAAATGTTCGACTAATAATGAAAAAGGAGATGATCGTCCTGCTTCATGCGAAAAAAATTATCGTCGTTATTATTGGAGCCTTATTAAATGCGATTGCCATGAATTTATTTTTAATTCCTGCAAATGTGTATGCAAGTGGCTTCACTGGTACAGCACAGTTACTCTCAAGTATTTTTGGTGGCAATATATCGACCGGAATTCTTTTGTTTCTATTAAATGTACCTGTCACAATTTTAGGCTGGCTAAAGGTGGGAAAATCCTTTACACTATACAGCTTTATTAGTGTCGCTTTAATGTCAATATTTTTAGAAATTATCCCGATTTATCAACTTTCTTCAGATATTCTTCTAAATGCTGTTTTTGGAGGTGTTATATCCGCAGTAGGAATCGGTTTTACGTTGAAATGGGGCGCCTCTACCGGAGGTTTAGATATTATCGCCATGGTCCTTTCAAGGATGAATGACCGCCCTGTTGGAACTTATTTTTTCACCTTAAATGGATTAATTATCTTAACCGCAGGTTTTTTATATGGCTGGGAAAAGGCTTTATATACACTTGTCACCCTTTATGCCTCTACGAGAGTCATTGACGCCATTCATACAAGGCATGAAAAGCTAACAGCCATGATTGTGACAAAGAAGTCTGAGGAGCTAACAAAAGCGATTCATTCGAGAATGGTTAGAGGAATTACGATGATTCCGGCAAAAGGAGCTTTCACGAAAGAAGAGAAGGACATGATCATCATCGTCATCACGCGATATGAGTTATTTGAACTAGAGCAAATCATTAAAGAAGTCGATCCTCATGCTTTCACCAATATTGTACAAACAACGGGTATTTTTGGATTCTTTCGCAGAGATTAAATACGAATGAAAAAGGAGAACTGGTTGTATATTTTTATAAATACGAATAGGAGGACATGCGATGCTAAAGCAATTAGCTTATCTATTCTTCATTCCTTTTTTAGTGAATCTCGTATCAGGGGAAGTGCAGCAAGAGGCGGAAAAAAGAATTTTTGAAAATGTGCAGGTAGAAGGGAAGGCTGGAAACTATAAGGTTAAGGGAGAGGCGAGTACGAAAGAAGGGAAGTTATTTTATACGGTAGAGGATGGACATTATCAATACATCGACGAAACCGTTCTTAGCCTGTCGAAAAAGTATCCTGACATGGCATCATTTGCGATAAACATCAAACTTCCGCCAGAAAAGCTTTCTAAAAATGCGACTCTCATGCTTCATCTATATGAAAAAGATGAAAAAGGAAGGATTATCCATTCCTATCCCGTCGTATTGGAACAAAAATAGAAAGCTGGCGCCTTAGCCAGCTTTCTATTTTATGTTAATTGATCAAGCTCATTTTGCAGTTGACTTAATAGTCGTTGTTCAGCCATAGTCGAATTGGCAAACGCAGAAGAAATGGCATTTTTAGCACGATCGATAGCAGTATGCTGTCCACTACCGGTCGCATTTTTAGCAAGGTCTACTGCGTTTCTTGCTTCAATAAAAAGTCGATTTGCCATTTAAATTCCTCCTAATGAGGAATCTTTTACATTTGCCATCTTCTGAGCCTCTGCTTCTGCATAGGTGGTGTGATAAGGAATGCGTTCATCATGCTTCGAAACAGCGTCAACTCCACGTTGTACAAAACGTCTCGATTTGCTACTTCTACCCATTGCAATCCCTCCAGCCTTTGAGCTTGTGAAACAACATGTCTTGAAAGTTCAAGCCATTGCTGCCTCAGTCATTAGTATGCTCTAACTCTTGCTTGATACAAGGGGAACATTCTGGTTAATCTAGCTGTTTTCTGGTTTAGCACTTTACCTATAGTGCTTTAAGATTTAAAAGATCATTTAAGTAAATGGCAACTCCGTCTTCTTCATTTGTTAAAGTGGTATCATTGGCAATATTTTTCAATTGGTCAATGGCATTTCCCATGGCGATTCCACGACCGGCATATTCAATCATCTCTAAGTCGTTATCTTCATCTCCAAATGCGATGATTCGCTCTTTTGGAATGTTCGTATAATCGGATACCTTTTGTATTCCGACTGCTTTGTTTAAACCATGTCGAACAATTTCAATGACATGCCATGGAGCGGCCCAGCTCCGATGGTCAATTAACTCAGCATGAACATCAGAAAGGTGAGAACGTATTGTTTTTAACTGTTCCTCTTCAGTATGGATAAGCATGCTTGTTGGGGAATCAGTTAAAAATTCACGGAGATCGCCCGTTGTAACAGATGGATTTCCCATTGAAAATACATCCAGTAGTCGTTCGTCATGATAATGGAAATAGACCTGATCAATGACTTCGGCAACAATATTATGGAACTCGTAATGATAACAAACATCTACCACATCTTTTGCCACGTTTATGTCGAGAGGATTATGGTACACTCCCCAATTCTTTGAAAGGGGATGATGAACAAATGCTCCATTAAAATTAACGATCGGCGTATTTAAATTCAGTTCATGGTAATACATTTCACTGGAACGGAATGGTCTGCCTGTTGCGATCATGACGACATGACCATCTTCCTTTGCTTTCGTAATCACTTTTTTTGTTGCCTCAGACAAGGTCTTTTCATCTGTTAACAAGGTGCCATCTAGATCTAATGCGATTAAATGTTTTTCAGCCATAAAATGTCTCCTTCATACTGATGTTGTATTTGCACACATAATGCCAATTCGTACTCTTAGTGTAAAGCTTTAGGAATTTCTAAGTCTACATGATACACTGAAAATATAAGAAAACTTTACAAAATTCATTTAAGCTTGATTAACACTACATTCGAATTGAATGTTTGGTTTCCCATAAATGTCTAAAAGCTGACATGTAAGCCATACGAAAAATGTTTAAAGAATAGTATTTATAGGTTACCAATTTTCGCTATACTTTGTAAACGAATTAGATTTTGTTTGGAGGGACCCTGCTTTGATTATGATTGAGAATCAAACCATCGGAGAAATACCATTATTGCATATCGTGGACCAAGAGAAAAATAATGATTCTCTTCCGTTTGTACTGTTTGTACATGGATTTGAAAGCGTCAAAGAGAATAATTTGCATTACGCCTATTTCCTAGCAAGGAAGGGATTTCGAGTGGTACTACCTGAGGCGATCTACCATGGTGAAAGACAAACTGGATTAAATTCTTTGGAAATGAATATCAAGTTTTGGGAAATTGTTACGAAAACGATAGATGAGCTTCAGTTAATAAAAGAGTATTATGAAAGTAAAAATAAAATTATTCCTGAGCAAATTGGTTTGGCAGGGACATCTATGGGTGCTATTGTCACTTTAGGAGCATTGACTCAATATCCGTGGATTAAGGCAGCTGTGAGTTTGATGGGGATGCCTTATTACGAAAAGTTTTCTCAATATCAACTTCAACAATTAAAAGAAAAAGGAGTTGAGCTACCTTTTTCAGATGAAGAAAAAGAAACGATTTTCGAGCATTTAAGAAAGTTTGATCTTAGCATTCATACAAATGCATTAAATGAGAGACCATTACTTTTTTGGCACGGAATGAAGGATCCGGTAATCCCTTATACGTATACATACCAATTTTATGAAAGTATCAAACCACTTTATGAGAATAGTCCAGAAAAGCTCCACTTCATCACAGATGAAAAAGCTGATCATAAAGTTAGTCGAGATGGAGTGATTAAGCTCGTCGATTGGTTTGAACGGTATGTAAAGGATGAAGCGATGATGGAAATCACTACATCATTAAAATAAAAGTGTAGAATAAGGTTATCGTTTGAAAACGACGAATTCTTTGTCTAAGATGAAAGATAGAGGAACAAAATAGAAATGAGGGAGTGAGCGAAATGGATCAAGACTTAAAAGATAGCATGATGGGTGCATTAGAGCTTGTTGTTGACCCAGAGCTTGGAATAGATGTTGTAAATTTAGGCTTAGTATACGATGTAGAATTAACTGAAGAGGGAATCGCGACCGTGACGATGACTCTTACATCAATGGGCTGCCCATTAGCAGGAACAATCGTTGACCAAGTGAAAGCGGCTCTAGCTGAAATCCCAGAAGTCAAAGAAACAGAAGTCAATATCGTCTGGAATCCACCATGGTCAAAAGAAAGAATGTCAAGATACGCAAAAATCGCATTAGGAATTCGCTAAAACATAGCAAAATGAAAGCAGGGGCAACCTTGCTTTCATTTTTTTTATCATTGTCTGGGAATTTACAAATTCCCTTGACTTAATGTTCGTATACAGCAGTATCAGTATGAAAAAATAACAGGAAAATTTCCGCTTAATGAGCAAGCATCATGAAAAAGAGCCGATATAACAGGAAAAACTCCTGCTATTCACTGAAAAAATGCCAAAATAAACGATTTTACCCTCCATAAGCGGAAAATCTTCCGTTATTTCCCCTAAAAGGGACTCCATCGAGGAGGTAACAGGAAAAATTCCGCTTAAGGCTGAGAGATGTTTGGAGCGGAGTTTAGACACATCGGATGCTCCCTACTTTTTTCTTATTTGTGATCTTCTTCACTTTTTTATTCTTTCGGACAGATTATACTGTTCGTAAAGGGCGAGACATAAGAGAAAAAAAGCCTATTGAATTTGGAAGGGAGTCGTTTGTAAATGACATTTACTAGAGACTTTCATAAAGACCCGTTTATCGTCATTTGGGAACTAACGAGGGCATGTCAGTTAAAATGTTTACACTGTCGGGCAGAAGCGCAATATAAAAGAGATCCCCGTGAACTTACATTTGAACAAGGAAAAAATTTAATTGATCAAATATATGAAATGAATAATCCGATGCTCGTTTTTACGGGTGGAGATCCATTAATGCGTCCAGATGTTTTTGACATTGCCGAATATGCGGTGAAAAAAGGTGTTCGTGTATCGATGACACCAAGTGCTACCCCGAATGTGACGAAAGAAGCGATTGAAAAAGCTAAAGAAGTAGGGTTATCACGCTGGGCATTTAGTTTGGATGGACATAATGCAAAAATTCATGACCATTTTAGAGGGACGGATGGTTCCTTTGATTTAACCATGGAAAGAATTAAATATTTGCACGAACTGGAAATTCCAATTCAAATCAACACGGTAATCTCTCGTTATAATGTCGAATACTTAAATGAGATGGCTCAGTTGATCGAAGAATTAGATTGTGTATTATGGAGTGTCTTTTTCCTTGTACCAACTGGTAGGGGACAAGAAAGCGACATGATCTCACCAGTCGAACATGAGAAGGTATTTCTCTGGCTTCACGATTTAAGCAAACGGGTAAAATTTGATATTAAAACAACCGCTGCACAGCATTATCGCAGAGTTTTCATTCAACAAAAGATGCGAGAAGCAAAAGGGCAAGCAGAAGATATTCGATATTTAGATGCTTTGACAGAGCAAGGGTTAACAGGTTCGATTGACGGATTAGGAAGAGCGCCAAAAGGAGTTAATGATGGCAATGGCTTCGTCTTTATTTCACATATTGGTGATGTTTACCCTAGCGGACTTTTACCGATTAAGGCAGGAAATGTGAAGGACCAGCTGTTATCAGAAATATACCGTGAATCTCCGATTTTCAAAGACCTAAGAAATCCTGATAAGTACAAGGGGAAATGTGGGGTTTGTGAATTTAGATATGTATGTGGCGGTTCTCGCTCTCGTGCCTACGCAATGACTGGCGATTATTTAGAGAGTGAACCATTCTGTGTTTATATCCCAAAAGTATTAAGGCAAAAACAAAAATAGAGTGAGCTTAGCTCACTCTATTCGATATTGCAATAGATAACAGGGCAATCTTCACAACCAATTTCGTCTTTTAAGTATTGCAAATCATGAATGAGAATCTTCCCTTTTTGAACAGAAATAATATCTTCTTTTTTTAGATCGTTTAAGATTCGATTTGTGCTTTCACGAGATGTACCACAGAAGTTGGCAAGTTCTTGATTCGTTAAAGGCAAGTCAATCAATATCCCATCTGCTAAATGAACACCATAACTGTTGGTCATTCGAATTAGAGTTGAAAAAAGGGCCCCTTTTTTTCCGTTGAGAACAAGGTCGCGGAATTTTGTTTGTGTTTTTCTAGAGTGATCACTCATCCATTTCATAATTTCAAAGGCGAGTGAACCATTTTGTAACATTTCTTTTTCAAGGGTATCCTTCTTAATGGCAGCGATCTCCGCATCCTCGATGACAAGAGCGTTCAGCATATATTTGGCAGAGTTTGTGAATAGTGATAGCTCACCACAGATGTCATTGGCTCCACAAATACGTAAGGATAATTCCCTTCCATCTGCTGAAATTTTACTAATTTGAACTTTTCCTGAAAGAAGGATGTAAATTTCATTAGCAACCATTCCTTCTTGATATAAATACATCCCTTTTTCTATTTGAAAACGTCTGTCGGTGAAAGTGAGCATTTCTTTTAGTTCTACAGAATGTGTTGCTTTTAATTGGTTAGTCATGTGACTCGCCCCTTTATTTCAATATGTACATCTATAAATGTACGATAATCGATTTATAAACAATCCTTTGTTCCATAAGGATGCCCCATATAAATAAGAGTGTCAATCGAATCACACGATATTTAACAATATGTTCACGTTTTAAATAGTGAAAATAAAAAAACTCGCTTCCGTTGAGGGGATATTTATGCATAAAAGGAAGCAAAGTGTTAAAATAGGAATAACTAACAAGATGATGACAAGTTTATGACAATACGTCAATTTAACACTATAAGTTTAGGTTTTATGATGTAATAGCAATAGGAAACTTTTCTTAGTGAGAAAGGTAACAGTAATCGAAATAGACAATTGTTAATATAGTAGAAAAACACTCTATATTATGGAGTTGATGGGATTGGCGAAGGTGAAAGATAAATTAAATAGACCCTTAAGAGATTTGAGAATTTCTGTAATAGATCGATGTAATTTCCGCTGCCAGTATTGTATGCCAGCTGAAATCTACGGTCCCGATTTTGTATTTTTACCAAAGAGCGAATTGTTGTCTTATGAGGAAATTGAAAGACTAGCTAAGCTTTTTGTAGAACTAGGTGTTGAGAAAATTCGTTTAACAGGGGGAGAACCTTTGTTACGAAAGGATCTGCCATACTTAGTTGAGCTACTTTCAAAAATAGAAAACTTAAAGGATATTGGACTTACGACAAATGGAGTTCTTTTACCTAAATATGCAAAAGAGTTGAAGGCAGCTGGTCTTAAACGTGTAAATATTAGCTTGGATAGTTTGAAAGATGAATTATTTGGTCAAATCAATGGCCGAAATGTAGGAGTCGGACCTGTTTTAAAAGGGATAAAGGCAGCACAAGAAGCAGGATTAGGCGTGAAAATAAATATGGTCGTGAAAAAAGGCTTGAATGATTCAGAAATCATCCCAATGGCTCAATATTGTAAGGATAACGGCTTGCAGTTACGCTATATTGAATTTATGGATGTTGGAAGCTCCAATGGTTGGAAAATGGATGATGTCGTTACGAAAAAAGAAATTTATACGATTTTGAGAGAACATTACTCATTAGAACCAGTCGATCCAGATTATTATGGGGAAGTCGCGAAGCGTTATCGATACGAGGGAACAGATATTGACGTAGGCTTTATCACCTCAGTATCAGAGTCGTTTTGTTCAAGCTGTACACGCTCAAGACTTTCAGCAGATGGTAAAATCTATACATGTTTATTTAATGGAAATGGTCATGATTTAAGGGATTTTATGCGCACTGGCGTTGACAATAAACAATTAGCAGAACGAATTTGTGAAATCTGGAATGGCAGAGACGACCGATATTCTGATTTGAGAACAGCAGAAACAGTTGCCAATCGTAAAAAAATAGAAATGTCTTATATAGGCGGATAAAAGCGCTGACTCAAAAGGTCTGAAAGAGGACTTTTTGTAGTCAGCTTTTTTTCTAAAAAAATATAAACTTCCCTTATTAAGTCAATGTGGTATGTGACTTATATCACTAGAGTTCATTTCATAATATGACAAGATTGAATTAGAGTTGGGCTAATGAAGAATATGGGGGAAGGAAAGATGTTTAAAAATCGCCAGGTGAAGAAATTACTAATTGAGAATCAACAATTGATGAGTGAGATAAATAAATTGAAAGAGGAAGTAGCTGAGAAGGAAGAAGCAATCACGTTATTTATGAATGAGCTTCAAAATGAATTGGTTACGACGATTGAACAGCATGGATCGGTGAATGACCAACATGGGTTGCTCGGAACTTTAGTGGAACAAATTAAAGAACATTTTGAAACGGTAAGTGAGTTAGTAACCGGCTCCAGCCAATGCGCCAATCAATTAAATGAAACTGGAATAGAATTACATGAATCGGCTGATGTTCTGATGGAAAGAGGCGATGAAGGTCAATTGATCGTTAAGGATTTAGAAGGGCTTATGCAGAATCTTGGCGGGGAAATTAAAACGAATAT
Source organism: Robertmurraya phoenicis (assembly GCF_047302285.1). Lineage (GTDB taxonomy): Bacteria > Bacillota > Bacilli > Bacillales > Cytobacillaceae > Robertmurraya. The sequence continues at coordinate 3,389,227 of NZ_CP154845.1, read as the reverse complement.
GGATTCAATTATGACAGTAGGTGAACGCTCCAATGAGATTGATGACATCGTCTTTTTAATAAAAGGAATTGCAGAACAAACGAATCTACTAGCCTTAAATGCATCGATTGAAGCAGCACGCGCAGGAGAATATGGAAAAGGATTTTCAGTCGTGGCCGAGGAAGTTAGAAAATTAGCAGAAGAAACGTCTACAAGCTCACATAATATTATGGAACTAACAAAAAGTTTCCAAAGTGATATTAATAGGGCAGTAAAAAACACAAAAGAATGCTTCGACCTTGTCCACTCTGGTATTGCCTTAAGTGAAAAGACGACTGAAAAAATGAATGTAGTGACAAATATTATTGGAAACGTGAAAGTAAAAGTGGATAACGCAAGTGGTATTATAGCAAGGCAAAATACCTATTGTGAGAGTACGTTAAATGAAATGAACTTAACAAGTCGTATTTTTGATGAAATAGAAGGATTAATTGTGAAGCATATTGAAGATGCACAAGTTGTCGATGATAAGCTGGCAAATGGAGTGAGCCAGTTGAAAAGTCAAGGGACGGTACGAGCCTAAAATAAGTGCAATGTTTGCACCTTACAAATAAGAAAATCTCAGGCATCACAATATTGTGATATTTGTTCTGTAGAACATATTTATGTACGCTTATAATAGAGTGTATACAATCGTCAATTTTCTCATGGCTTATTCGTGTGCCAAAGTGAAATTGATTGAAATTAACGTACATATATGGAGTGGTTGAAATGGTAGAATTCAGAAAACCAATCCCTATCGGGGAAGCAGTTTCGAGTATTATGGCAAATCGTATAGAAGGAAAATCTGAATATGTATCGGTAAATGAAAGTTATGGGCGTTATTTATCAGAAAACCTCCTTGCAACAAATGATGTACCACATTTTGATCGTGCACCTTATGATGGCTATGCTGTACGATCCATCGATACACAGGAGGCAAACCGAGACAACCCGATCGAATTTGAAGTAGTCGATCATATCGGAGCTGGACTTGTTTCCGATAAGGTTGTAGGACCCTTTCAAACGGTTAGAATTATGACTGGTGCACAGATGCCATCATCATGCGATTGTGTGATTATGCTTGAGCTTGCCAAAGATTATATAAAGGATGGCAAGGCATATATGAGCACGAAGCGCAAACACAAACCTGGGGAAAATGTATCTCGCCGTGGGGAGGATGCAAAAACCGGTGAAGTATTAGTGGAAAAAGGAACAAAAATAAATCCTGGTATTCAAGCGATGCTTGCCACTTTTGGCTATGCAAAGGTCCATGTAGCAAAGAAACCGAAAGTCGGACTTTTCGCGACAGGAACCGAATTATTAGCGGTTGACGAACCATTACAACCAGGAAAAATTAGAAACAGTAATTCTTATATGATTAGTGCCCAAATTGAACGCGCTGGAGCAGAGGTTCAATATTTTGGAACCCTTCCTGATGATTTTGACACTTGCTTTGAAGCAGTGAAGGAAGCGATCGATAAAGTTGATTTGCTGGTGACGACCGGTGGGGTGTCAGTTGGAGATTTTGACTATCTGCCTGCCATTTATGAAAAACTTGATGCAACCGTGTTGTTCAATAAAGTTAGCATGCGTCCTGGAAGTGTGACAACAGTCGCTCAATTTGGAGGCAAATTTCTATTTGGTCTTTCAGGAAATCCATCTGCATGCTATGTTGGGTTTGAACTTTTTGCCAGACCAGTTATTCGAAAAATGCTGTGCTCACCAAAGCCACATTTAAGGAAAGAAAAAGCGGTGCTAGATGTCGATTTTCCAAAAGCGAACCCATTCACACGTTTTGTTCGAAGTAGATTATCTGTTGCAGATGGGAAACTGATTGTCACACCTAGTGGTTTAGATAAATCGAATATTGTCATGAGCCTTGCTGGTGCCAATTCTTTAACCGTTTTACCAGGAGGGACTAGAGGTTTTATGGCAGGAGACGAAGTGGATGTATTATTGCTTGAAAACCATGAAGGAAGCGAGTGGCCGTGGTAGAGGCTACTATTTTCCAAATCGTTGGATATCAAAATAGTGGAAAAACAACTCTTATTAAAAGAGTTATTGAACAATTTCAGAAGAACAATCTCTCTGTTGTGACTTTAAAGCACCATGGGCACGGTGGGAAACCAGATTTTCAAGATGAGAGGGACTCTCACAAGCATTTGAAAGCAGGTGCCATCGCTTCTCTTGTAGAAGGTGATGGACACTTGCTTTTACAAGCTGAAAAAATTGTGTGGTCTCTTGAAGAGAAGTTGCAGCTTCTTTCATTTTTTCAACCTGATATTATCTTGATTGAAGGGCATAAGCGAGAATCTTATCCAAAAGCAGTCCTGATTCGTACAAAGGATGATCTGGATCTATTGATGATGTTGGAAAATATTCAGGTCATTTTCTTCTGGGAGAAGGAACTTATGAATGAAATGAAAGAGTATCAGGAGATTAGGAAATTTGCCATCAATGATTCCGATGGATACAAGTGGTTAGTAAACCATCTTTCGTTCATAGAATAGTCGAAAAATGTTAATCAAATTGTCATAAACGTAACATTTATCACTGAATTCTTTTCTCTCTCTTACTAATATATATGTAAGGGCTTTTATGAGCAGTGGGGAGAGAGAAGAATGGATTTGTTTCAAATTATTTTGTGGTTAATTTATCCATATGTTGTCGTTGCAGTTTTGGGGATGGCACTTATCTGGCGTGTAAATGGATGTTGGGTCCAAGAGGAAATGAAATTCCTTTATAAACTTGGTACAGTAGTGAATCGAATCATCTTTGTACTGATGGCTTTAAGTCTTCTTTCGGGAGTCGGTGTAGTTGTTTTCTATAGCATTACCGACGAGCCGGAAAAACTGTTCTATTGGGTAAAAAGTTTAGTGATTTTAGAGCCTGATCTCGATTTAATTGGAAGCATTTCAATTCTTTCTCGTACTCATTTCTTGTTGTTATTGACGATGTTGCTAGCATTGTCTTTTTCAAAATATATTGGAGTTTTACGAGGGCCAAAACATCTTTTTAAACGTAGTTGGTCGAAATCAATTAGGACGGGTCTTAAATAAATATTTTGTGTCAAATCCTAAATAAGTGATGTCTTTCACTCCGTTTCATTTCTTCTATCGTTATTGTTAAGATAGGAAAAGATAAGGAGTGTTTTTTTATGAAAGTATTCTTACCGAAGCAGCATGGTGCATGGGCCATGCTAATCATACCGTTTTGGCTTTCAGTCGTAGCATCTGGATTCATATGGCAGCATATTCCCTTATTCATGGGATGGCTTTTATTATATTTAGCAACATTTCCAATGCTCCAGATGGTGAAGGGGAAGAAAGTCCCCTTTTACCGAAAGTGGACATTGCTCTATCTTGTTCCAGCGCTGCTTCTTTTAATGATTCCTCTATGGACAAGACCAAGCATTGCCATTTTTGGACTATTGATGCTACCTTTTTTTATCATTAATGTCTATTTTTCAAAAAAGAAGCAAGACCGTAATTTATGGAACGATTTTAGTGCAATTCTTGTTTTTGCAATCGGGGGATTGGCCAGTGGCTTCCTACCAAATGGGGAAATGAATTCGGGAACGATTCTTGTGTTTATCACATCAATCCTCTTTTTTGTCGGCTCCACTTTTTATGTAAAAACTATGATTCGTGAAAAGAAAAATGTCACTTACAAATGGATTTCTTGGATTTATCATGCCATCGTTCCCATCGCTTTTCTCATCATCGGATATTGGATCGTCGCCATATCCTACATCCCAAGCTTAATCCGCGCCATCTACTTTTACGGGAAGCCGTATACGATGAAACAAGTAGGTATACTCGAAATCGTCAACGCAGCGCTCTTCTTTATAGTGATAGTCCTTGCTATAAATTAAGACCTATAAGTGGAAGAGGCTCAGACCCTGGAGCGAAAATCGCCCCACCATATCGCCATACATTTGAATAGACTAAAAAAGGGATCTCAACACAAATTGAGATCCTTTTTACATTGCAAAATCTTTCGCTATTCAATATTACAAATATCAATAGGACAATTCTCGCAATCAATTTCTAGTTTTATATAATCCAAATCATGAATCGTAATAATTCCTTTATCAATACTAATAATATCAACTTTACGAAGTTCACTTAAAAGGCGATTAACCACCTCACGGGAAGTCCCGCAAAAATTTGCTAATTCTTGATTAGTCATCGGTGTATCAATCACAATACCATCTTCTGAATGAACACCATAACTATTGGAAAGTCGAATTAAAGTTGAATATAAAGCCCCTTTTTTTCCATGTAAAACAAGATCGCGGAACTTTGTCTGAGCCTTCCGATGTTCCTGACTCATCCATTTCATAAACTCTAAAGCAATAGAATGATCCTCACCGAGCTTTTTTTCTAAGTCACTCTTATAAATAACGGCAACTTCTCCACTTTCTATCACTTTAGCATTTTGCATATGAGCTTGGGCAGAACAAAATAAGGAAAGTTCACCAATGAGGTCTCCTTCTGAAGCCATCCTCAACGTAAGTTCCCGTCCGTCTGGAATCATTTTGCTCATTTGAATCTTGCCAGTTATCACAACGAACAGTTCATTGGCCTTACTACCCTCTTGAAAAAGATAAGTCCCTTTTTCCATTTTGCGAATATGATGGACTGTTTCTAAAAGGGATTGAAGTTCGGTGGATATTTTCGTAAAAGCTTGCATGCCTTTACCCCCTTCCCTGAGGCAAAAAACTCTCCCTACCAACAGTTTAGAAATAAATATAGGTGTAGTCAACCAATTTAAAAACACTTACAGCCTATACGACCCATATTTTCATTAACATCGTTGATTATGTGTAATTAGTTTTTTTTGTAAATGTCTAAAAGCAGACATTTACAATACCCGACATTGTTCTCTGGTTTTATTATTTTTGCACCGCGCTTTTGTTCTTTAAAACAAAGAAGGTAATTTGTTCATTTCTTGTACTGAAATATTTATTATCAAAAATTATTAGAAAAATGCCTTATATTTCAAAAAACGGGTTGCTTTTAATGATGTGAGTTCTTATAATAAGAACAACATAAAATTTATAAAAATAAATATAGATGTTTAAATATACATATATGGGATAAGGAAGGGGTAAGGGATGAAGATATCTATTATAGGAACAACAGGATATGGAGGTGTTGAATTACTTCGAATTTTGCATGGTCATCCTGTATTCAAAATACATTCAATTCATTCCACTAAGGATGAACTTCCCATTTGGCATGAGTACCCGCATCTTTTTCAGATTATCGGGAATCAAATGGAAAGGATTGATATAGAAAAAATATCAAAAGATAGTGATCTCGTATTTCTTGCCACACCATCTGGCGTTTCTAGTAAGCTAGTTGAACAATTTTCGAGTCAAAATATAAAGGTCATTGATCTATCAGGTGATCTTCGCCTGAAAACTCAAGGTGAATATGAAGCTTGGTATAAAAAAACAACAGCCAATCATTCCATAGTTGAAGAAGCAGTTTATGGATTAAGTGAATGGAATGAAAAACAAATAAGCGAGGCAAAGCTCATTGCTAATCCTGGATGTTACGCAACTGCGGCCCTTTTAGGTCTTGCACCAGTGACTAAAGAAGAATTAATCATTCCTGATACGATAATTATTGATGGAAAATCAGGAACTTCTGGGGCTGGAAAGGCTTTATCAAAAAGCTCGTTGTATGCAGAGGTTAATGAAAATTTCAGGATTTATAAAGTTAACGAACACCAACATACACCTGAAATTGAACAACAATTACTTCAGTGGAATGGAAATGTAGAGCCGATCACATTTAGTACCCATCTATTACCAATAACAAGAGGGATCATGACAACGATCTATGCCAAACTTCGCTCCAGTTGGAGTACAGAGAAGATCATAGATTTATATAAAGAAGCTTATCAGGAAAAGCCGTTTATTAGAATTCGACCTCTAGGAACCTATCCTTCGGTTAAAGAAGTTCAAGGATCGAATTACTGTGATATTGGTTTAAATGTAGATCAACGAACAGGGAGATTAACGATCGTTTCCGTTATTGATAATTTAATGAAGGGTGCAGCAGGTCAAGCGGTTCAAAATGCCAATCTCATGTTTGGTTTGAATCAAACAAGCGGTTTAGAGATACTGCCACTATATCCATGATGTAATTAGTTGAAATGCTTTAAAAAGATGAAACGAACATAAGGAGGAAACACGGGTGGGAACACTTACAAAAGTGTCAAAAATAATAGAAATTGAGAATGGGAGCATTTTATCACCGAAAGGATTCCACACAGGTGGTACACATGCAGGATTACGATACGCTAAAAAGGATGTTGGCCTAATTTTTAGTGAGGTTCCGGCTGATAGTGCAGCCGTTTATACATTACATGACTTTCAAGCAGCGCCTATAGCGGTAACAAAAGATAGTCTAAACATTAGTGGTAAGCTCCAAGCATTGGTTGTTAATAGTGCTTGTGCCAATGCTTGTACTGGGGAGCAAGGTTTAAAAGATGCTTATGAGATGAGAGAACTTGCCGCACAAAAGGTTCAGGTAGATGAACATTTAGTCGCTGTTGCTTCAACAGGAGTCATCGGAGAATATTTGAAAATGGATAAAATCAAAGCAGGAATCGAGAAAATTCAGTTAGGAACGGCTCCAGCGTATGCAGATGATTTCCAGACGGCTATCTTAACAACGGATACATGTATGAAGAAATGCGGTTTTAAAGCTGAGATAAATGGAAAGATCGTTTACATGGGAGGGGCTGCAAAGGGATCAGGAATGATTCATCCGAATATGGCAACGATGCTTGGTTTTATCACAACAGATGCTCATATTTCTTCTGAAAATTTGCAACTGGCTCTAAAAGATGTAACCAATTATACATTCAACCAAATCACGGTAGATGGGGATACATCAACAAATGATATGGTTTTAGTAATGGCGAATGGTTTAGCTGAAAATCAATCCTTGTCACCAGAACATCCAGAATGGTCCGTATTTGTTCAACTCCTAACTAACACTTGTGAAAGCTTAGCAAAGCAAATCGCAAATGATGGAGAAGGGGCTACAAAACTTGTAGAGGTCAATGTTACTGGGGCATACGATGAAGATGATGCACGTAAGATCGCGAAGCAAATTGTTGGTTCAAATCTAGTAAAAACGGCTATCTATGGAGCAGATGCCAACTGGGGGAGAATTATTGGAGCGATTGGGCAAGCAGATACGAAAGCAAAGGCAGAACAGGTTACCATTTCGATAGGAACAGTGAAGATGCTTGATAAAAGTGAAATCATCCCATTTTCTGAAGAGAAAGCAACAGAGTACTTAAAAGAGGATTTTATCCAAATTTTCGTAGAAATGCACATGGGAAATGGCGCTGGTACAGCGTGGGGATGCGATTTATCTTATGATTATGTGAAAATTAATGCGAGCTATCGGACATAGGGGAGCGAAACATGAAAACCATTTTAATAAAATGTGGTGGCAGTACGCTAGAGGAATTGTCTGCGGAATTTTTTATAAGTCTTCAAGAATTGAAGAAGCAAAACTATCAAATTGCGATCGTTCATGGTGGGGGCCCAGATATCAATCGGATGCTCGAGCAATTGAATGTTGAACCTGAATATGTGAACGGATTACGAAAGACGACGGAAGAGACATTAAAGGTTGTTGAAATGGTTCTATCAGGACAGACAAACCGAAAGCTTGTGCAAAAGCTAGAAATGAATCATCTTCCAGCGATTGGTCTTAATGGAAGTGATGCTGGTTTACTTAAAGGGTCTTATATCAATAAGGAGGAGCTCGGTTTTGTCGGGGAGATTATTGAGGTGAACAGTGAACTACTACGGTCTATTTTAGATAAAGGAATCATCCCAGTCATCACTCCGATCGCCATTAGCGCTGATGGAACAAAGCTCAATGTCAATGCTGATTACGCAGCAGCTGCCGTTGCTAGTGCCCTTCAAGTAGAACAATGCTTGTTTGTCACGGATGTGGAAGGAATCATCATCGATGGCTCATTGAAGGAAGTCCTCCCAGCTGAAGAAATTGATCACTACATCAAGTCAGGAGAAATATATGGGGGGATGATCCCAAAGGTAATGTCAGCTTTGTCAGCCTTACAAAAAGGAATGGATAGCGTAAGAATTGTTGCAGGAAAAAAGAACTTTTATATGAATCATAAATGGTTTGGGACAAAAATCCTTAGAAGGGAGAGGGTTATATAAATGAGCTATTTATTTCAAACTTATGCTCGCTGGGATGTTGAGCCTGAAATCGCTGAAGGGAGTTACTTAACCGATAAGAAGGGAAAGCAATATCTAGATTTCACCTCCGGAATTGGCGTTTGTAATCTTGGCCATCAACCGAAAGTGGTGAAGGATGCAATAGAAAATCAGCTGAATCAATTTTGGCATGTATCCAACCTTTTTACAATGGAGAAGCAAGAACAGGCGGCCAAAATGCTGGCTACTGCTGCTGAGATGGATGCTGTGTTCTTTGCTAATAGTGGTGCGGAAGCAAATGAAGCTGCGATCAAATTAGCAAGAAAGGCGACTGGTAAGACAAAAATCATTACCTTTGAACAATCATTTCATGGACGCACATTTGCAACGATGGCTGCAACAGGACAGGAGAAAATCAAACATGGTTTTGGACCGATGTTAGAAAAATTCACCTATGCCACCTTTAATGACCTCGACTCTCTAAAGAATTTATTGGATGATGAGGTAGCAGCGGTCATGCTCGAAGTCATTCAAGGAGAAGGTGGAGTACATGTTGGTACGGAAAATTTCTTAAAGGAAGTGGAAACACTTTGTCATGAACATCAGGCTCTCCTTATTATTGATGAAATTCAAACAGGAATCGGAAGAACAGGAAAACCATTTGCCTTCCAACATTTCGGTCTAAGCCCTGATATCGTTACATCAGCAAAAGGGTTAGGAAGCGGTCTACCAATTGGTGCTGTACTTGGCAAGGAAAGTTTAAAAACCTTTTTTGGTCCTGGAAGCCATGGTTCCACTTTTGGAGGAAATCCGATTAGTATCGCTGCCGCAATTGCTACAATGAGAATCGTCTTTGATGATGTTTTTTTACAGGAGGCTGAAATTAAGGGGGAATACTTGCTTTCCCAATTAAATCAGCTTTTTCATGGAAATGATCTTGTAAAAGAAGTACGTGGCAAAGGATTAATGATCGGAATTGAATTCGAACAATCGATTCAACCTCTTTTATCAGCATTAAGAGTGGAAGGCATTCTCGCACTAGCAGCTGGAGAAAATGTCCTAAGGCTATTACCTCCATTGACTGTATCGATCCATGAAATTGATAAATGTATTGCTGGACTGAAAAAAGTCGTTAATGAGATAACTGAACCAGCCATTTAGGCTGAATTTTTAATAATATAAATGCATAAATATTAATTATAAAAAATAAATATACAAATGATTTTGAGGTGTTTTACATGAAAGGATATTTACACTTACAAAGTGGAGATGTATATGAAGGGGATTGGAATACAAATGTCCCCACTCAACATATAGAAGGAGAGGTTGTCTTTTATACAGGAATGACGGGCTATCAGGAGGTTCTGACTGATCCAAGTTATAAGGATCAAATTATTGTTTTCACGTATCCTCTGATTGGGAACTATGGCATCAATGAAGAGGACTTTGAAAGTAAGAAACCCCATGTCGCTGGTGTGATTGTCTATGAAGCAAATACGGAAGCCTCCCATTATCAAGCGGAGTATTCTCTAAAAGAGTATTTGGAAAAGTGGGGAATCCCACTATTATCCCATATTGATACAAGAGCGATTGTCAAAAAGATTCGTGCCCATGGCTCTATGCCAGCACTTATCACATTAAGTCATGAGCCGAGCACGATAGGTAAGCAAACATTAGAAACAGAAAAGGTTCCATATGTGTCAGAGAAATTAATTAAAACCTATGGGCAAGGCAATCCCCATATTGTGTTGATGGATTTCGGAACAAAGAATTCTATTTTAGCATCTTTGCTAGAAAGAAACTGCCAAGTAACGGTAGTGCCTTATAATACTTCCTTCAAAGTAATTGCAGCAATCGCACCTGATGGAGTTCTTTTTTCCAATGGTCCTGGAGATCCAAAACAATTGCAACCAATATTACCGACGATTCGCCAACTTGTCGAACATTTCCCGACCCTTGGTATTTGTTTAGGACATCAACTTGTGGCTTTGGCATTAGGGGGAAATACGAAGAAGCTTTTATTTGGTCATCGAGGAGCAAATCATCCGATTAAAGATCAGAAGAAAAACAAAGTATTTATGTCATCACAAAATCACAGTTATGTGGTGGACGAAGAAAGCATTAAGGGGACGGGACTTGAAGGAAGATTCTTTCATTTGCATGATAAATCTGTGGAAGGTCTAACCCATAAGGAATTGCCGCTACAAACGGTCCAATTTCATCCAGAGGCGAACCCAGGACCATCTGAAGGTGATTATATTTTTGATGAATACCTACAGACGATAACAGAAAACAAGAGGAGTGCCGCATTATATGCCTAAAGACACCAGCATACAAACTATACTAGTCATCGGCTCAGGACCTATTGTCATTGGGCAAGCAGCAGAATTCGATTACGCAGGCACACAGGGTTGTATTGCTCTGAAAGAGGAAGGGTACAAAGTGATTCTTGTGAATAATAACCCTGCCACCATTATGACTGATTCAAATTTTGCCGACCGAATCTATTTTGAACCCTTAACCGTTGATGTTTTAGAAAAGATTATTGAAAAGGAACGTCCAGATGGAATTTTGGCCACATTGGGAGGCCAAACTGGACTGAACCTTGCCTTTCAATTAAGTGAGCAAGGGATATTAGAAAAGTATCGTGTGAAGATGCTCGGAAGTTCAATTGATTCGATCAAAAGAGGTGAGGATCGAGAAGCGTTTCGTCAACTTATGAAGGATTTAAATGAGCCAGTACCAGAAAGTGAGATTGTTCATACAGTTGAAGAAGCGTTACAATTTGCTAGGAAAATTGACTTTCCGATTATCGTTAGACCTGCTTATACCCTTGGTGGCACAGGTGGTGGAATTGCTGACAATGAAGAGCAGCTTACCCAACTTGTTTCAGGTGGATTACAGGAAAGTGCCATTCACCAATGTTTAGTTGAAAGAAGCATTGCGGGATTTAAAGAAGTGGAATATGAAGTCATGCGAGATCGAGCTAATACATGTATTACGATTTGTAATATGGAGAACTTCGACCCGGTGGGGATCCATACAGGTGACTCCATCGTCGTAGCTCCATCGCAAACGTTAACAGATGATGAGTATCAAATGCTACGCGGAGCTAGCATCAAAATTATTTCTGCCTTAGGCATTATCGGAGGCTGTAATATTCAATTTGCCCTTGATCCAAAAAGTAAAAATTATTATTTAATTGAAGTCAATCCGCGGGTAAGTCGTTCTTCCGCACTTGCTTCGAAAGCAACCGGTTATCCGATTGCCCGCATGGCAGCGAAGTTAGCCGTTGGTTACACGTTAGATGAAATCATCAATCCTGTTACGGGAGATACATTTGCGAGTTTTGAGCCAGCCCTTGATTATGTTGTCATCAAAATTCCGAAATGGCCGTTTGATAAATTCCCAAATATCGAACGAAAGCTTGGCACACAAATGAAAGCAACCGGTGAAGTGATGAGCATCGATCGCAGCTTTGAACGGGCGTTGTTAAAAGCGATTCATTCTTTAGAGATTGATGTTCAAGATTTACAGTTGCCTGGTTTAGCTAGTCTCAGTTCTGAACAATTAGTGGAGAAACTACTGCAACAAAATGATGAGAGACTTTTCATTTTATTAGAATTATTACGTAGAGACTATGATATCAATGAACTTCATGAGTTAACAAAAGTAGATAATTTCTTTTTAGCGTATTTGAAGCGTCTCGTTTCATTCGAGGAAAAGATTGCTTCCACCAATTTTGAGCAAGTTTCCAGCAGTGAACTTCAGCTATTTAAAGAAAAAGGATTCAGTGATTCCTATTTAGCAAAGAGTTGGAAAGTAACAGAAAAGGCTGTTCGTCAAAAAAGAAAAGATTATGGGATCATTCCTTCCTATAAAATGGTTGATACATGTGCCGCGGAATTTGAGGCGAAATCCAATTATTATTACTCTACTTATTTTGGGGAAAATGAACAAATCCCATCTTCTAAGCAGAAGGTTTTAATCATTGGCAGTGGTCCGATTCGTATTGGGCAAGGTGTAGAATTTGATTATTGTTCGGTTCACGGCGTTTTTGCCCTTAAAGATCTCGGAGTAGAAACGATTATGATTAATAGCAACCCTGAAACGGTTAGTACTGATTTTGCCACAGCTGATAAATTATATTTTGAACCTTTAGTGATCGAAGATATTCTCAATGTGATTGATGCTGAAGGAATAACAGACTGTATTATCCAGTTGGGTGGGCAAACAGCGATTAATCTAGCGCAGGAGCTAGAGGCATATGACGTCAATATATTAGGAACAAAATCGGATGTCATTGATTTGTTGGAGGATCGGAAACTCTTTTATCAGCTCTTAGAAAAACTAGCAATCCCTCATCTACAAGGGGATGTCGTCCATAATACAGAAGAATTGGTGAGAGTGGCAGAGCAAATTGGCTATCCGGTCTTATTAAGACCATCTTTTGTCATAGGTGGAAGAGGAATGGAAATCATTCAAGATGAAGATGAATTGAAGGAATATGTGGAGAAGGGTCAGGCACGCTATCCTTTTTTAGTAGATGAATTTCTTCATGCGACAGAAGCTGAGATTGACCTTGTTACAGATGGGCAATATGTCCTCATTCCAACGATCATGGAACATATTGAGAAAACAGGGGTTCATTCAGGAGATAGTTTATCTGTCCTTCCTGCACAAAGGTTATCAGACGTAGTGAAGGAGAAGATTGTAAAGTGTGCTGAAAAGATTGCTCAATTCCTTCAATATAAAGGACTTATGAATATCCAATTTATTATTAAAAATGAAGAAGTGTATGTCCTCGAGGTCAATCCTCGTGCAAGCAGAACTGTTCCAATCGTTAGTAAAGTAACAGGAATCCCGCTTGTACAAATTGCGACAAAAGTATTGCTCGGGAAATATAAAATGTCGAAAGCTGATGAAAAACATAATCTCATGACGATTCCATTTGTCTGTGTGAAATATCCGGTCTTTTCTAATTATGCCCTAAAAGGTCTGGATTCAAAGGTTAGCGCGGAAATGAGATCGACTGGGGAAGGAATTAGTCTTGGGAAAACAGAAGAAGAAGCTTTACGTAAAGCCTTCCATCAGGCGATTCGACCAACCGGAAGAATTGTGGCAAAAGAAAGGATTGTGCTTGATGGATTAGATGATTCTTTCGAACTTGTTTTCTCTGCAGGAGACGAATTTTTAAAGGGACCAACGATTGCCTACTATAATCCGAAACAAGAGAAGGAAGATAAGCAATTACGAGAACTTGCAACAAAGAAAAGAATCATTAATTTTACTGAGCCAGAGAGCCTAAAAGCATTTAATCAAGCGTTAAAGGTAAGAAACTTTGATGTGAGAGCGATAGAGGATTGGCACTCTTCATTAGCGATAAAAGCTTAAAGAGAGAGCCACTAAAATGGGAGAGGGAGTGAATTTAGGAGATGTTATCATTACAGGCAAAAAAAGGAAATACAAGTATTAAGGGGAAGGATTTATTAACATTAGCTGATTATTCTCCAGCAACGATTAAAGAGTTGCTTAATAAAGCGAAGGAATTAAAGAAGGCGTATTTATCTGGAGAACCAACACCGATTTTACAAGGAAAGATTTTGGGTCTAATCTTTGATAAACCTTCAACCCGTACGAGAGTTTCATTTGAAGCTGGGATGTTACAACTAGGTGGTCAAGTGATACACCTGAATGGTCAGGAGTTGCAATTAGGAAGAGGAGAGCCAATTTCAGATACGGCAAAAGTATTATCGAGTTACATTGATGCAGTCATGATCAGAACCTTTTCTCATGAACGAGTGGTAGAGCTTGCAGAACATGCGACCATTCCGATTATTAACGGTTTAACTGACTTGTATCATCCATGTCAGGCATTAGCCGACTTATTAACGATTCAAGAGGAAAAAGGGAAACTGGAAGGCATCAAGATGGTCTATATTGGCGATGGGAATAATGTCGCCCATTCGTTAATGATTGCTGCGGCGAAAGTAGGAATGAAGCTTGTAGTTGCGACACCAAATGGGTATGAACCAAATGAGAAAGTAACCGAACTTGCTAAAAAATTCGCTTTAGAAAATGGTGGGGGAATTTCGGTTACGAACGATCCAACCGATGCTGTTGTGGGAGCAGATGTTATCTATACAGATGTATGGACGAGTATGGGCCAAGAGGCAGAAAACGCTCAGCGACTCATCGACTTCAAAGATTTTCAAGTAAATGAAAAGTTAGTCCTTGGTGCAAAGGATGATTATCTCTTCCTCCATTGCTTACCGGCACATAGAGGGGAAGAAGTGACAGGAGAAGTCATTGATGGGGTGCATTCTTCCGTCTTTCAACAAGCGGGTAACCGACTTCATGTACAGAAAGCATTGTTAGTAGAGATCTTAAAATAATTTACAAAAAGCCTACAAACAATTTTGTAGGCTTTTTTGGCGTTTATGACAAGAAGAATACTAATGGTCCGACAATAAAACAGTAAATCGCAAAATATTTTAGATTTCCTCTTGCCATGATGTTCATGAACCACTTAAGTGAAAAATAGGATGCGACTAATGAAGCAAAGAAAGCGAATGTATAAGGTAGCGCCAATTGTGCGAGATTCTCGTCTGCTAATATGTCCTTAAATCCAAGAATCATGCCACCGACACTAACAGGGATATATAATAGGAAGGAATATCTTAACGCTGTTTCTTGTTTCATCCCTAAGCCCATTGCTGCTACGATAGTTGCCCCAGAGCGACTAATTCCTGGGATGAGGGCTATGGCTTGAGCGAGTCCAACAATAATCGCATCACGGATAGAAAGGTCAGCATCGTTTTTCCGTCCACGCAAATTACGTATGAGCCATAACGCAACACCTGTAATTAACAACGTAATTCCGACCACTTTTACACCTGTTAAATGCTCTTCAATATAATCATCGAACAAAATCCCAATAACACCAGCTGGGATTGTCCCAATAATTAAGTAAATAATAAAGCGGAAATCGGATTTAGCCGATTCTTCACGCTTTGTAATGTAGGCAAGACCGTTTTCGATCAGTCTCCAAATATCTTTGCGATATATAATTAGGACAGCGATTAAGGATGCTGTATTGACTAAAAGGGCAAAGCTTAATCCTTCAATTTCAACATTTAGGAAATGGCCAGCAATTTCTAAATGTCCACTTGATGAAATCGGTATTGGTTCGGTAAAACCTTGGAAAAGTCCTAGTAGAAAGTATTTAACTATTTCAAAAAAATCCATAATTTTCCTCCTGATTTTAACAAATTCACAATCTTTACTATATCACATCTGCTACTGTTATGTACGTTAAGTATAGACGAAAGAGAAAAAAAGAAAGTTTCATTTCAAACACATTCATGAAAGATTTACGATCGGAAATAATAACGATAGATAGAAGGAAAGGAGTGTGTGTATTGGGACAAAGTCATCAATTTCGTGCTGGTCAGAAAGCACCTAATAATGGGATATATGTGGAAATAGGTGAAGAAGGCGATGGTGTTATGAACCCGAAAAAAATCAAGCTTAAAGCTGGCGATCGCTTTCCAGAAAACTCAAATCATAATCGCCATTGGATGTATAAAACGAAACCGAGAGATTCAGGTTGATTTTTCAGGCAAAACATAGCAAGTTATGTTAAAAACAAACTAAGCCACCCTCTTCAAAGGGTGGCTTTACATATGATAAAAATGGATTATAATGGAGTAAAAGGTCAAAAAAGGTCAAAGGAGGAATCGATATGGATTTGAACAGGATGACGGAACGGTTGCAGGCGGCTTTATTTAGTGCCCAGTCTATTGCGACTTCAAAAGAGCATCAGGAGGTCGACGAGGACCATTTATTTCTCGCATTAATTCAGCAGGATGATAGTCTGGTGGCTGCCATTTTGGATAAAGTCCATCTCCCTTCCCAACAATTTGAGAATGACTTAAATGAATTACTTCAAAAGAAGCCTCAAGTGTCTGGTAGTGGTGTGGAGCAAGGGAAACTCTATATTACAAGTAGGCTGCAACGGTTACTTTCAGAGGCTGAAAGGGAAATGGAAAAATTTCAAGACGAATTTATTTCGGTTGAACATGTATTACTGGCATCGATGAAATATAAACAATCAAGTATTGGTGAAATTTTGCATAAAGAACGTATCACCTATGAGGCAATACTTCAAGTGGTCAAAGAGATAAGGGGGAATCAAAGGGTGACTTCTCAAAATCCAGAAGCAACGTATGATGTTTTAAAAAAATATGGTCGAGATTTAGTGGCGGAAGTGAAATCTGGAAAGCTTGATCCAGTTATTGGCCGTGATGGGGAGATTCGAAATGTGATTCGAATCCTTTCGCGAAAAACGAAAAATAATCCAGTTTTAATCGGTGAGCCGGGTGTTGGGAAAACAGCCATTGTTGAAGGATTGGCTCAAAGAATCGTACGTAAAGATGTTCCAGAAGGCTTAAAGGATAAAACCATTTTCTCTCTTGATATGAGTTCCCTTATTGCGGGTGCTAAGTTCCGAGGGGAATTTGAAGAAAGATTAAAAGCAGTATTAAATGAGATTAAAAAAAGTGAAGGAAGAATTCTCCTTTTTATAGATGAAATTCATACAATTGTTGGAGCGGGAAAAACAGAAGGTGCAATGGATGCTGGCAATATGTTAAAGCCAATGTTAGCTCGAGGGGAATTGCATTGTATTGGAGCAACGACTTTGGATGAGCATCGCAAGTACATAGAAAAGGACCCGGCTCTTGAAAGACGTTTTCAACAGGTACTCGTTCAGGAACCAGATGTAGAAGATACGATTTCGATTCTTCGTGGTTTGAAAGAAAGATTTGAAATTCACCATGGGGTTAATATTCATGACCGTGCCTTAGTGACAGCTGCTGTATTATCTGATCGTTATATTTCTGATCGCTTTTTACCTGATAAAGCAATTGACCTCGTCGATGAGGCGTGTGCCATGATTCGAACTGAAATTGATTCGATGCCAGCAGAGTTAGATGAGGTCACGAGACGGGTCATGCAATTAGAAATTGAAGAGGCGGCTTTGCAAAAGGAAGAGGATGAGCAAAGTAAGAATAGACTGTCAACACTACAAAAAGAACTAGCTGATATGCGTGATAAAGCAAATTCCATGAAGGCAAAATGGATGGCTGAAAAGGAAAGTATTCATCAAGTGCAAGAGAAAAGAGAAACATTGGAGAGATTACGGAGAGAATTAGAGGAAGCAGAGAATCAATATGATTTAAATAAAGCAGCTGAATTACGTCATGGCAGAATCCCTTCACTTGAAAAAGAGTTAAAAGAACTGGAGGAGGAAGTTAGTAAGCAGGCTGGCGAAAGGCTTCTTCGTGAAGAAGTGACTGAAGAGGAAATAGCGAACATTGTCGCAAGATGGACAGGTATCCCCCTTGCGAAGCTGGTAGAAGGAGAACGGGAGAAGTTATTACGACTAGAGCAAATTCTTCATGAACGAGTCGTGGGGCAAGACGAGGCAGTCTCCTTAGTTTCCGATGCAGTCCTAAGAGCAAGGGCAGGAATTAAAGATCCGAACAGGCCGATTGGTTCGTTTATTTTCCTTGGACCTACAGGTGTTGGAAAAACCGAACTAGCTAAGGCATTGGCACAATCTTTATTTGATAGTGAGGAGCAGATTATCCGTATTGATATGTCTGAGTATATGGAGAAGCATTCTGTATCAAGGCTTGTTGGGGCACCTCCAGGTTATGTTGGCTATGAGGAAGGCGGACAGTTGACAGAAGCAGTGCGCAGAAAGCCATACTCAGTTATCTTGCTTGATGAGATTGAAAAAGCTCATCCAGATGTGTTCAATATTTTATTGCAAATGCTTGATGATGGGCGGGTAACGGATTCTCAAGGAAGAACCGTTGATTTCAAAAACACCGTCATTATTATGACTTCAAATATTGGCTCACATTTTTTATTAGAAGGACCAATAGAGAAGGAAACCATCTCAGATGAAGTCAAGGGTCAAGTAATGGCTCAATTAAGAGGCCATTTTCGTCCAGAATTTTTAAACCGGGTTGATGAGACGATCCTCTTTAAACCATTAACATTGAATAATATAAAGTTGATTGTCGTAAAATTGATTTCAGAATTACAAAGAAGATTACAGGATCAACAAATCCGCTTGAGCATATCAGAGGAAGCGAAGGAATATATTGCATCAAATGGGTTTGATCCAGTCTATGGGGCAAGACCATTGAAACGATTTATCCAACGTAATGTGGAGACATTGCTGGCAAGAGAAATCATTGCAGGCAATATCGGCGAAAATAGTAGTGTACAAATTATCCTTGAAGGCGATACAATCAAATTATCAAAATAAATGGACATACAAAAAAGTCATCCTTGCATAAAGTCAGGATGACTTTTTTCCCCTAGCATTTTTAATTAATTAATGTATTCCTTCTTTGCCACTTGGTTCATTTGGAATAATGGCAGGGAAGATTAAGATAACAATGGTAGCCACAACGCCTAAGACGGCACCGGTTACAAAATCAAAAGTAACTCCGATCATTGAGCTTGCTACGTACGTTAACATTTGAACTAAAGCGAATGTCCAAAATAAAGTCCAAAAGTATTTCACCGTAATCACCTCTTACTTTTAACATCTTTTTCATTCTACCATAGCGACTCCAATTGATAAAGTAAAACTTGATTTAAAAGGGAATGTACCGCTTACAAGCCCAAGTCGGAAAGAAATCAAGTAAATATGGGCGAACCTCCCTTTCACTTTAGACATAACTTCATACATTAATAAGAGTAAATTCATAGAAGGAGTTTTTCGCATGGAGCACCGAAACTTTAAACTGGATACCGAATGGAATATGATTCATTATCCCGAAAAACCAACTGGTTTCGGTATCCTTATTATTGGTGACGAACGCCATTTTGTTGACGAGAAATCGAGTTTTTGGACGCAAAATGAAGGGAAGCAAATGTTAATTGAAAGCTTCAAGAAATCGGGATACACCGTTTTCTATTCAAATTTATATGGAAAGAATTGGGGTAGTGAAAAAGCCGTCAATTTGGCTAAACGCCTATATGAATATATTATCCGAACAGAAATCATTAATAGCAAAATTCACATTTTAGCTGAAGGAATGGGGGCCTTAGTAGCACTGAAGCTCATCAAAGAAATGAAAGGAAATATTCGCTCCATTGTCCTATTAAACCCCGTCCTCTCTTTGAAACATCATTTAGAACAGGAAAAGGAGCATAAATTTTTCTATAAAAAGCTATTAAGAGAGCTGTCGTATTCGTTTGATAAGGAGAGCAAACAGATTATCGAAATTATTAGTAATCCTGAATTTGAGAGTCCTCAGTTTCATTCAGATATTCCAACCAAGATCATTCATGTTCTCTCAGGAAATCGAGCCTATAAACAATCGAATTTACTAAAAAATCTCTCTGTCATGTGGAAGAATGAAGAAGTCCCGATTACAATCAGTTACCTTCTCCCTGAAAAGAAACCTCAGATGGACTACTATATGATCACCTTTATGAAAATACATGAAGTAGTTCTATAAGGCTATTTTCTAAAAGCAACATTGTTTGTGCGAAAAGAGCCTTCTTTAATCATATGAAATAATCAAGCCTCCCTAAGCATAGGATGGAGTAAGAGTTTACTGGAGGGAGGCTTTTTGTTATGGACAAGGTAATGATTATCGGTACATTTGAGTTTTTAGGATTCCACTTTACAAAAAAGTTGCTTGAAGAGGGAATAGAGGTTCTCGGAGTTCATCATCAAGTGAATGACGAAGAATCATATTTAATAGAAGAAAAGCGGTTACAAATTGGCAGAAATGCAAATTTTGAGGAAAAGAGTGTTGATTCTCTCCACAGGAACACCAGTGATTATGAGCTTCTGCTTGTCGATTATTATGATTTTTTTATGAGAGGGGATGAAGAGGCGCTTTTCCATTACGAAAATTATCAGTGGCTCATGAAAAATAGCGATAAAATCGTTTTTCTACTCCCGCTTTCATTAAGTAATGATCAATTTGAAGAAAGCAGAACCAAATTGGAAAAGTTTATTTCATTGGTTCGAAACGATAAGGTTGTTCAAGAGATTCTTTTGCCAACGATCTACGGGCCATGGCAATCAGAGGTATTTCTTTTTCAGCAAGCCTTAAGAAAGAAAAAAGACGAATGGATACTGAGTTCAAGAGAATGGACAGCAGATGCACTGTACGTAGAAGATATGGTTAGTAAAGTATTAGAGCTAATGGATGACGATAAAGAACGCTATTTATTAAGAAACGATCAGATAAATGGTTGGGAAGAGTGTGCGCAATATTTAAAAATCAAGGATTTTCCTACTAGGGACGTCCGAAGTGATTGTGAGGGATTTGAAGTGCCCGTTCCACTAGAAACGTCCATTGAAACAGGTTTAAAAAATCAACAAAAACTTGTGCATTCACAATGATTTTTAAGAGAAAGAAAAAATTCTTTCCAATTATGTCGGATAAATGTAGAATTAAAGTGATTAAATCATTTCGACTAGGACGAAAGATTGATCCTCTATTTTATCTGAGAGGCGGAAAAAGAATGCAAAGGATATTAACTTGTTTCGGGATGATTCTTTTATGCCTTTTTACGCTTTCAGCGTGTGGACAAACATTAGGGACGGGCGAATTAAAAAAAGCAGGATTGTTAGTGCCTGAAACCGTTAATGATCAGGTTTGGGGTACAAAGGGCTATAAAGGTATGTTAAAAATCCAATCGCGCTTCAATGTGGATGTTTACTATAAAGAAGGAATGAATTCAGAAGCAGTCGTTCAAAGAGCGGTCAAAGAATTTGACCAAAAAGGTGTTAATCTGATCTTTGGTCATGGCAATGAGTATGCCGAGTATTTCCGCGAGCTATCAAATGACTATCCTCATATTCATTTTGTCAGCTTCAATGGCAATGCAACTCAAAAAAATACTACAAGCTTGAATTTTGATGCTTATGCTATGGGCTTTTTCGGTGGTATGGTGGCTGGACATATGACAAAGACGAATCATGTTGGAATTATCGCAGCCTATGAGTGGCAACCAGAAGTAGAAGGTTTTTATGAAGGGGCCATATTTGAGAACAAGGATGTTGAGGTCGATATCCAATACGTTTGGCAGTGGGATGATGTGGAAAGAGCACAAATGCTATTAGATGATATGATTGAAAAGAATATCGATGTCATCTATCCAGCAGGCGATGGTTATAATGTCCCTGTCATAGAAAAAATTAAAGAACAAGGTCTCTATGCAATCGGCTATATATCTGACCAGTCGGATCTAGGTGAATCCACTGTATTGACCAGTACTGTACAGCATGTCGATACATTATATGAACTTGTCGCTGAACAATTTAACAAAGGGAAGCTAGAATCAGGGAATCTAACTTTTGATTTTCAGGATGATGTCATTTCATTAGGGGAATTTAGCCCACTTGTTGATCAAAAATTTATCGATTCTATCAATAAAAAGATCGAGTCGTATAAAGATACTGGAAAATTACCAAAGTAGCAATAGCAAAACTGCCTGTTCATTGGACAGGCAGTTTTTTTGTCCACTATTTTTTTGATAAAAAGTTCTCGAGGAGTGGCTTGATCTTAGTCAATAATGGTTTTAGTTCTTTTGTTGAGGCCATTAGCGTATCGATATGGTTCATAACTTCCATGTAGTCCACTTTTTGTAAAAGCTCTTCAATCGATTTATTAAGTCCATTCAGTGTACCTTTGTTGTTCTGAGTTTCTGCTTTATCACTTGCCCTACTACCAAGAATCCAGTCCCAATCTTCTTCTTCCCTTTTTACCGGTTCTTCGAAAGAGGACGTGTTACGCTCTCCAAACATGAATTTTGAGAAATGATCAACTTCTTCGCTTTGAACTTTGTCTTCCTCCATTTAAGGCACCTCCCTCGATATAATTTATTCCTCTAATAAATAATTGTATAGACAGATGTGGAAAATGAAAGAAAGTGATGATGTTTTTAACTAATAAACGATCATTCATGATGAAGAATCTGTTTAAAAAAGTTGCAGGATTGAATGTCTCTTGATAGAATAATTAGTACCAAGTCATAATAATTGATAATAAAATAATTATGAGACAAGTAAAATCCCGTCTAAGTGGGATATATTAAAAAATCTTACATCTTTTTTAAGATGAAAGGAGATTAGGGATGAACGCAGGAGTTGTAGGGATAGGCAGATTTCTTCCAGAAAATATCGTAACGAATGCCGATTTGGAAAAGAAAATGGATACCTCTGATGAGTGGATCAGAACAAGAACGGGAATTGAAGAAAGAAGAATAGCAGATGATGATATCGATACATCTGATATGGCATACAGGGCTGCAAAAGCAGCGATGAAGGACGCTAACATTTCTCCAGAAGAGATTGGACTCATTTTAGTTGCAACTGTTACTCCAGATGCACCATTCCCATCCGTTTCTTGTAGGATTCAAGAAAAACTTGGAGCGATGAATGCAGCTGCAATGGACATTAGTGCTGCATGTGCTGGTTTCATGTACGGAATGGTGACAGCGAAGCAATTTGTTGAAAGTGGAACTTATAAATATGTGCTAGTAGTAGGTGTAGAAAAATTATCGAAGATCACAGATTGGGATGATCGTGGAACGGCTGTATTGTTTGGTGACGGTGCAGGTGCTGCGGTAATTGGTCAAGTTTCTGAAAATCGTGGAATTTTAGCATTTGAATTAGGGGCTGATGGGACAGGAGGAAAATACCTCTATCAAGACGAATATATTATTATGAATGGTAGAGAAGTATTTAAATTTGCTGTACGTCAGATGGGTGAAAGTAGTGTAAATGTGTTAGCGAAAGCAGGATTAACGAAGGAAGATGTTGATATGCTTATTCCTCATCAGGCTAATATTCGAATCATGGAGGCTTCCAGAGAAAGATTGGAACTTCCGCTGGAAAAGATGTCAAAAACAGTTCATAAATATGGGAATACTTCTGCAGCTTCGATTCCGATTTCAATCGTCGAAGAGCTGGAGAATGGAAAAATCAAGGATGATGATGTTATTGTAATGGTTGGCTTCGGCGGAGGCTTAACTTGGGGCGCGATAGCATTAAGATGGGGAAAATAAATTCCTATTTTATGTGCAAAGGAGATGGAAATAATGACGAAACGAAGAGTAGTTGTAACAGGAATTGGTGCCGTAACGCCACTCGGAAATGATGCGGAAACAACGTGGAAAAAGATTCAAGAAGGAGTCTCTGGTGTCGGAGTTTTAACAAGATTGAATCCAGACGATTATCCTGCGAAAGTTGTCGCAGAAGTGAAGGATTTTAATGTAGAAGAATATATTGATAAAAAAGATGCTAGAAAAATGGATCGTTTCACTCACTATGCTGTCGCTGCTTCAGTAATGGCAGTGAAGGATGCTGGTCTTGACATTAATGATGACAATTCACATCGAGTAGGTGTATGGATTGGTTCAGGGATTGGCGGAATGGAAACATTCGAGAATCAGTTTGAAACATTTTTAAATAAAGGTTATCGAAGAGTAAGTCCATTTTTCGTACCAATGATGATTCCAGATATGGCAGCAGGCCAGGTTTCTATCACACTAGGTGCAAGAGGATTTAATTCCTGTACGGTTACGGCTTGTGCAACAGGTACAAATTCCATTGGAGATGCTTTTAAAGTGATTCAAAGAGGTGCGGCCGATGCGATGGTATCCGGTGGCTCAGAAGCGCCTATCTCAAGAATGGCGATGGCAGGATTCTGTGCCAACAAAGCATTGTCGACTAATCCAGATCCCGGGACTGCAAGTCGTCCATTTGATTTAAATCGAGACGGTTTTGTCATGGGAGAAGGCGCAGGAATTGTTGTCCTTGAGGAATTAGAGCATGCGTTAGCACGTGGTGCGAAAATCTATGCTGAAATCGTTGGCTATGGTGCAACTGGTGATGCGTACCATATCACTGCACCGGCACCAGGTGGAGAAGGCGGGGCTCGCGCAATGAAAATGGCGATCGAGGATGCTGAATTGAATCCAGAGGATATTGGTTATATTAATGCCCACGGTACAAGCACGGATTATAACGATAAATTTGAAACATTAGCGATTAAAGAAGTGTTTGGTGAGCATGCGTATAAACTAGCAGTGAGCTCAACAAAATCAATGACAGGCCATTTGTTAGGAGCAGCTGGTGGTGTGGAAGCGATCTTTACAGTCTTAGCTTTAAGAGATGCTGTTTTACCACCAACGATCAATTTGCAAACACCAGATCCAGAATGTGATCTCGATTACATTCCAAACGAAGCAAGAAAGCAGGAAGTTCAGGCAGCCTTAAGTAATTCCCTAGGCTTCGGCGGACACAATGCAACCATCGTTTTTCGTAAGTATGAATAGCATTTAATCATAGTGATAAGAGAGGATGTCCTATTTTAGATAGGGCGTCCTTTTTTTGTGTCGAGAGTAAAGACGACTCCTCCCATAATAAAAGAGACTGCAGTTCACAGAGTCGAGTTTCATCTGGCTTATTTGCAGTCTCTTTTTACATTTACATTCATAAACTAAAGAGAAAATGGAGGTGGAGGAATTGGGGTAGTTCGGACAGATAAATGGTTGGAGGAGGATTTTGATGACCCGAAAAAAATATGTCTACAAATCGATTCGAGTAAACCCGACTTATATTCTTACTTAATCCAGTTTGGAATGTATAAACCGAATCGAAGGACATCGCGCTATTTTCAAGACATACAAAAGAACAAGGTTTGGGAAGAAGTAGCAAGGCTTTTCCGCAAGTATCAAAAACGATGGAACGGTCCAGATGTTGATATTTTTATATTTCCGATTCATAGTAATTTCGCAGATAAAGGTGGGGTTTCTTTCAAGAAAAGCATATTCCTATTCCTTTCTCCGCTTGAAGATAAAAAAGAGATAGAGGCCCTATTTGTTCATGAATATCACCATGTTTGTAGAATCAATAAACAGAAAAAAGAAATGAAGGAGTACACTTTGTTAGATTCCATAATTTTAGAAGGGCTAGCTGAACATGCAGTGGAGTATTATTGTGGAGAAAAATATCGAGCAAATTGGTGTCAGTACTATTCTGAAAAAGAATTAGAGCAATACTGGGAAGACCTCCGTAATGAGATTATCGATACAAAAAGAGAAGAAGAGCTTCATAACAATATTTTATTTGGAAGTAGAGGATATCCAAGATTACTAGGATATGCAATTGGATACCACCTTACAAAAGTAATTCTTAAAGGTGGAAACTTTTCCACAAAAGTAAATTTTTATTCGAATTCCGAAAATTTCATAAAATGAAATAAATGGAATGTATTGGAAATGATTGATTTATCAGGGTTTTGGAAAGTTACCAATTAAGAGAAATTTAATAATTGTAAAAAAACTCTTGCTATTTTAATAAGACTGTAATAATATTTTAATCAAACGAACGAATAAACAGAATAATTTGAATAGCCGGCACACGAAAGATTATAAACTTGCCTACAAAATATAACTGTTGATTCTAAAGCTTCGGTTTATTATTCAGATATAAGTTTTATGTGAAGGGTTAGGGGGATTAAATTGAGCGAGCCAATCTTAAAAATAGATAATCTAAAGACATCTTTTCGAATTAAAGATGACTATTATGCAGCAGTAGATGGAGTATCTTTATCAGTACATAAAAATGAATTGCTTGCCATTGTAGGAGAATCTGGTTGTGGGAAAAGTGCTTTAGCTTTTTCAATCATGAATCTTCATAGTAGAGCAAAAATAGAAGGAGATATTCTATTTAAAGGTCAAAATATTACAAAATTAACAGCAGGCAAATTAAATAAGCTTCGTGGAAAGGACATGGGAATGATTTTCCAGGATCCTTTAACTGCCTTAAATCCACTTATGATAATAGGAGAACAAATTGGTGAAATACTCCTCATTCATGGAACGTCTTCCACGGAAATAAGAAAGACTAAAGTAATAGAATTGTTGAATAAAGTTGGGATTCCCCGCCCTGAACATGTTTTTAATCAATTTCCTCATGAATTATCAGGCGGAATGAGACAAAGGGTTGTCATCGCAATGGCTATCGCCAATAATCCTGAGTTGTTGATTGCTGATGAGCCAACAACAGCACTTGATGTAACGATTCAGTCGCAGATTCTTGATTTAATTAAGGAATTAAAAGAGGAATCAGAAGCTGGCGTTATTCTTATCACCCATGATTTAGGGGTGGTTGCGGAAATGGCAGATAGAGTAGCAGTTATGTATGCAGGTCAAATTGTTGAAATTGCAGATGTCTATACATTGTTTGAAAATCCATTACACCCGTATACAAGATCACTCTTGAATTCAGTACCAACAACAAGTGAAGAACAATCAACACTACACGTTATTCAGGGAGTGGTTCCAGCATTGCAGAACCTGCCACGAGAGGGTTGTCGCTTTGGAGCGAGAATTCCGTGGATTCCAGATTCTGCGCATGAAAAGAATCCAGAATTGCACGAAGTAAGTCCTGGTCACTTTGT
Organism: Robertmurraya phoenicis; assembly: GCF_047302285.1. Classification (GTDB taxonomy): domain Bacteria; phylum Bacillota; class Bacilli; order Bacillales; family Cytobacillaceae; genus Robertmurraya. Next base: position 3,362,470 of record NZ_CP154845.1, on the reverse strand, counting down.
TCGCTGCACCTGCTATAAGGATTTTCATTTTCCTGATGGAGTTAAGGAGGGTAAGCAGCATGTCATATCTTGAAGTAAAGGACTTGAAGGTTCATTTTCCTGTTAAAGGTGGCCTTTTTGGAAGGACGTTGGGCCATGTCAAAGCGGTAGATGGAGTCAATTTATCGATTGAAAAAGGAAAAACGTACGGGTTGGTTGGCGAATCTGGTTCAGGAAAAACAACGACTGGTCGTGCCATTATTGGATTAAATAAAATTACCTCTGGACAAGTTTTATTCGAGGGACAAGATATTACGAATATAGCAAGCGCAAGTAAGGATGTTCGCAGAGATATTCAAATGATTTTCCAGGATCCATACTCTTCATTAAATCCAAAAAAACGCGTGATTGATATTATTTCAGAACCGCTAAGAAACTATGAGAAACTCACTAAGGGAGAAGAGACGAAAAGAGTCCAAGAATTGTTAGAACTAGTCGGACTAAGTCCCGAAAGTATCCTCAAGTATCCTCATGAATTTTCAGGTGGTCAAAGACAAAGGATTGGAATTGCAAGGGCGATTGCGTTGAAACCAAAGCTCATTATTGCGGACGAGCCTGTATCAGCACTTGACGTATCTGTGCAAGCTCAAGTATTAAACTTCATGCAGGAGATACAGAAGGAATTAGGGTTAACATATTTGTTTATAAGCCACGACTTAGGTGTTATCAAACATATGTGTGACCAGATTGGCATCATGTATAAAGGCAGATACGTAGAGGCTGGGACAAAAGAGGATATCTTTAATAATCCTCAGCATATTTACACGAAGCGACTGGTTGCAGCGATTCCAGATATCAATCCGAGAAATCGAGACAAGCATCTGCAATTCCGTCAAGAAGTAAAGAACGAGTATGAACAGGCATATAATCAATACTTTGATGACGAGGGCTTAGCCTATCAATTGCAGCCCGTATCCGATACACATCTAGTGGCTTTGCCTGAGAAAGGTTGATTGTTATGTGGAAATTTTCTATACGGCGAATCATGATTATGATTCCACAAGTGATTTTACTAAGCCTTATTGTTTTTATTCTAGCGAAAATGATGCCGGGTGATGCCTTAACTGGAATGATAGACCCGAATATTGATCCGAACACGATCGCTGAAAAACGTGAAGCGTTAGGTTTAAACGACCCATGGTATGAGCAATACACCAGATGGGTAGGAGGCGTATTTACAGGTGATTTAGGCCAGTCCTTTCATTTTAAAATGCCAGTTACAGAGTTGGTTTGGCAAAGAATTATTAATTCATTCTGGTTATCTGTATTAACTTTATTCTTAACGTATATTATTGCAATTCCTCTTGGGATTACAAGTGGTCGGTATAACGATTCTTGGGCCGATCGTTTAATAACAGGGTATACGTACATTGGTTTTGCTGCCCCATTATTTATTTTTGCATTGGTGATGTTATGGTTTTTTGGCTTCTATTTAGATTGGTTCCCAACTGGTGGTAGTGTCAAACCAGGCTTGGTGCCAGGGACGTTTGAATATGTCATGAGTAAGATTTACCATATGTTGCTTCCTGCACTGTCTATGGCATTAATCACTACGGTATCGACCGTTCAATATTTACGTAGTGAAATTATTGATACAAAACAAAAAGATTTTATTTTAACAGCAAGAGCAAAAGGCGCTTCAGAATCTAGAGTTTACAATCGTCATATTTTAAGAAACTCACTGTTACCGATTGCTGCTTTTTTTGGATATGAAATCACTGGATTGATCGGAGGTTCAATCTTTATTGAGAATATCTTTGGTTATCCAGGAATGGGACAACTTTTCTATAATTCTATATTAATGCGTGACTATAGTGTTGTAACTTCTCTTGTACTATTATTTGGAATCTTGTCGATTCTAGGGGCATTACTATCAGATATTATTCTTAGTCTAGTTGACCCGCGTATTCGGATTAAATAAGCATCGTAAACTGTGAGGTGATCAAAATGGAAACGAACAAAATAGAGCTTGAAAAGGAACGTGAAGTGGTAAAGAGTCCTTCCGGTTGGAGAATTATAGGACGAGAGATTGTACGTGATAAATTAGCATTAAGTTCTTTGATTTTACTTATTATCATAATGGTTATAGTGTATGGTGCTTCCATTTTGCTGGATGTGAAGGAAATCGTAAAGGTTGACTTGTTTTCCATTCATCAACCACCATCGGAGGAATTTCTTCTTGGAACTGATTATGGTGGACGAGATGTATTCGGGCAGTTAATTATCGGTACACGTAACTCTCTTTCAATAGGGCTTCTGGTTACGTTAATGACAGGAGTAATTGGCATTATCTATGGATTGGTAGCAGGGTATTTTGGAGGAACTGTTGACAATATTATGATGAGAATTTTGGACTTTTTCCAAGTATTACCTTTCTTGATGATTGTTATCGTGTTCGTTGCCATTGTGCCGAAGTACAGCATTCTATCATTTTCATTAATCATGACCGCATTCTTGTGGATGGGGATTGCAAGATTAATTCGTTCAAAAGCTCTCCAGGAAAAAGAACTAGATTATGTACAAGCTTCCAAAACGCTTGGTACGTCAAATTTTAAAATTATGTTTACGCAAGTACTGCCAAATTTAAGTTCGTTAATCATCGTTACGATGACATTGAATTTGGCGGCAAATATTGGGTTAGAATCTGGGTTATCCTTCTTAGGATTTGGTTTTCCAGAGAGTACACCAAGTTTAGGGACTCTTGTAAGTTATGCAAGAAATCCACAAACACTTGAATTCAGATGGTGGGTTTGGGTACCTGCATCATTACTAATTTTAGTATTGATGTTAAGTATAAATAATGTTGGCCAAGCGCTAAAGCGTGCGACTGACGCAAGACAAAGAAGAGGATAAAAGGGAGGCAACAAGAATGGAAAAAGCTAAATTTAGCAAACTTCTATTAGCAATGATGCTAGTACTTGTACTTGCATTGGCTGCTTGCTCTGGTGGCGAAAAGGATTCTACTAAAGATTCCGGCGACGATAAAGAGAAGCAAACAGAAGAAAAAGAAGATGGACTTTACTCCATCGATGATTTCAGCCAAGTAAAAACAAATGAAGGAGAAGCTATCGAAGGTGGTAACCTTAACTTCGGATTAGTTTCTGATACAGCATTTGAAGGGACTTTAAACTGGAACTTCTATTCTGGTGACCCTGATGCTCAAATTTTATCTTGGTTTGATGAAGGTTTATTAACTTGGGATGCAAACTATGTGTATACAAATGATGGTGCTGCAACTTATGAGCCATTAGATGAAGTATCTGCAGACGTACTTGCAACATTACCTGCTGACAAGGCTACTGAAGTGGCTGATAAAGGGGTAACCATCAAATTCCAAATTAAAGACAATGTAAACTGGCATGATGGAGAGCCTGTAACTGCTGAAGATTGGTTATTCGCTCATGAAGTTATTTCTCATCCAGATTATGACGGTCCTCGTTACGGATCTGATTTCACAAATATCGTAGGAGTTGAAGCTTATCATGCAGGTGAAGCTGATACGATTTCTGGTATCGAAGTTTTAGATGACAAAACATTACAAATCACATACATTGAATCAACTCCTTCTCTAGTAACAGGAAGTATTTGGTCCTATCCTTTAGCAAAGCATATCTTTGGTGATATGGCAGTGGCTGATATTTCTTCATCTCCAGAAGTGCGTCAAAATCCAATTGGTTTTGGTCCGTTTATCGTTGACAGCATCACTCCAGGAGAAGCGGTTGTCTTAAAGAAAAACCCTGATTACTGGCGTGGAGAACCAAAACTTGACACGGTAACAGTGAAAGTAATTAACAACAGTGTTGTTGCACAAGCTCTACAAAAAGGTGAAGTAGACTTAGTTAGTTCGTTTGATGTGGATCAATTCCCAGCAAACTCTGAGTTATCCAATGTTGAATGGTTAGGTAAAGTTGACCGTGCGTATACGTATATTGGATTTAAGTTAGGTACTTGGGATAAAGAAGCTGGAGCAGTTAAACCGAATCCAGATGCAAAAATGGCGGATGTGAATTTACGTCAAGCTATGTGGCATGCAGTAGATAATGATACAGTTGGTCAAAAGTTCTATCATGGTCTTCGTTGGAATGCGACGACATTAATCCCGCCTTCTCACCCAGAGTTCCATGATGATTCAAACCCTGGTCTTACTTATGACCCTGAAAAAGCGAAGCAATTGCTAGATGAAGCAGGATATGCTGATGTTGATGGCGATGGTATCCGTGAAGATAAGAATGGTGAACCATTAGTCATTAACTTTGCTTCAATGTCTGGTGGAGATACTGCTGAACCACTAGCACAATACTATATCCAAGCTTGGGAAGCTGTTGGTCTTAAGGTTGAATTATTAGATGGTCGTTTACAAGAGTTCAACTCTTTCTATGAGAGAGTAGGACAAAATGGTGATGATGATCCAGCAGTTGATATTTATCAAGGTGCTTGGGGCGTTGGTATTGACGTAGACCCTCGTGGACTATATGGTCGTGATGCGCTTTATAACTTCTCACGTTATGCAAGTGATGAAAATGATGCAATATTAGCTGATGGTGTTTCTCAAGAAGCGTTTGATGTTGATTATCGTAAAGAAGTATACAATGAGTGGCAGCAATTAATGGTTGATGAAGTACCTGTATTCCCAACTTTATACCGTTCAGTATTGGTACCGGTTAACAACCGTGTTCAAAACTACTCAATTGAAGAAGGTTGGGCTAATCTACAGGATTTAGCTGTAACACAAGAAGAAGGTCTAAAAGCCGAATAATCCTATCAGTTCTGAAAGGATCCGCATTTTGCGGATCCTTTCTTTTTACGTTGTGTTCATAAAATATAAAGGTAAGTAAGAAGCTTTGTATAAGGAAATTGGTTTAAGGTGGGATTTTTGGGAATAAATTGGCCTGTGACTGCCCATACTGAGTGACAAATAGTTAACTTTATTCAGAATAAATACTTCACATTTATAGGTGTTGACGTATTTGATTGAAGGAGTGAGGGGTAGATTCATGTTATATCTTCATGATGTTTGGGTCAATTGGTTTGAAGGTGAAGAGAATGGATATAATGTATGTCACTTCCATGAATGGCGTAAGGATGACGGTGTAGAGTTGCTCGATCAAGTGCCATTATTGAAAGTTAGTTCGGTGTTATTTAATTACATAGAGAATGATTTAGCGGAATTGCCACAGCAGTTGTTAGATGACATTTATCAAAAGGCGTATTTACGAAAAAATCATGAGCGAATTCAGCTTGATTACTGCTTCATCATAACTGATGGAATGGATATTCTTGTTGTGGATACGATTGGCTACAACATCCCTATTCGAAAAAGTAGACTCATTCCAAGGCAGGAGCAATTGGTGTATGAAATGATTGAAAATCATGAACCGATAGATTATTCCTTTAATAACTCTTCTTCTTTAAAGGAATTTCATATTCTATCACCAGCACCTGAATTAATGAATGGCTTAACGAGGAAAGAAAGGCAACTTAAACAATTGCTGTTTATGGCGCTTGATCAGCTTCGAGCTTGTGACAATGTGGCGGAAATTCGCTACTGGTATACGGAGTGGTGTCCAGAACGTTACGGTGAAATTCAGCAATGGGATTTTGAGGAAGTTTGGCAACAGTTATATGAAGAAACACGATATGGCTGGTCACATAAGCATGAACAATTTTGTGAAAATATTATTAAGGGACAACCCTTCTTCGAAAAATTATGGGAAATGGAGCACGGTCCAAGAGTAAACTAAAAATAACCGCTTGTCCAATTAGACAAGCGGTTATTTATGTTATCTTCTTCTTTTTCTCCCAAGTCCCATGGCATTTTCCATTTTCTTGAGCATTTTACTCGCAACAGCATCAGCTTTTTCTGCTCCGCGATCTAGTATTTCATCTAATTGTGGAGAGTCGATCAATTCGTAGTATTTCTTTTGGATTGGTTCGAGTGCCCCAACAACAACCTTAGCTAAATCACCTTTGAAATCACCATAACCTTTTCCTTCGTACTCCTTTTCTAATTCAGCAATGGATTTATTAGAGAAAATGGAGTAAATCGTCAATAAGTTAGAGACGCCTGGTTTATTTTCTTTATCAAATTTCACGATACCTTCTGAATCTGTCACAGCACTTTTAATCTTCTTCTCAATTTGCTTTGGCTCGTCTAATAAAGAAATAAATGCTTTCTGATTCGGATCGGATTTACTCATCTTCTTCAATGGATCTTGAAGGGACATGACCCTAGCGCCTTCCTTTGGAATACGTACTTCAGGAACAGTGAAAATATCGTTATATTTTTTGTTAAATCTTTCAGCGATATCTCTAGTAAGTTCTAGATGTTGCTTCTGGTCTTCGCCAACGGGAACTAAATTTGTTTGATATAACAAAATATCTCCGACCATTAATGGAGGATATGTAAGAAGTCCAGCTACAACAGCATCTTTGCCTTGTGATTTATCCTTAAATTGTGTCATTCGTTCTAATTCTCCGATATAAGTGACACATTGGAGCATCCAGCCTGCCTGTGCATGAGCTGGTACTTCAGATTGGATAAAAAGTGTCGCTTTTTCGGGATCGATACCAACTGCTAAGTAAAGAGCTGCAAGGCTTTTGATGTTTTTTCTCAATTGTACGGGATCTTGTGGTACGGTGATTGCATGCTGGTCGACAATACAGAAATAACAATTATATTCATCCTGTAATTCAACGAATTGCTTCAACGCCCCAATATAATTTCCAAGCGTAATAGTACCGCTTGGTTGTATCCCTGAAAAAATGGTTTCCATACTTGTTTCCTCCTATTTCTCGATTATTAAATTATACCATTTATAGTTTCGTCTTAAAACATTGAAGGAATTAATCATTTCCTTCTGTAGCTGACTAAAGACTGTAGTAAATATACAATGCGACCATCATAAAAACGATGATTGTGAGTCCGTTCATTAGAAAAGGAAGAACGCTAATTGAAATGGTTTGCGACGGCAATGTCATTTCTTCAATCTCCTTCTTTGTGGTGTTTTTCCCTGCAAACACCATGCGAAAGGACTTTGTCACTTGATCAAAAAAACCACTTTTGATGGTTAAAAATAGTAAAGAAACAAAAATGAATAAAGTGCCTATATAAAACGAAATATTAATATAGAGCAACAATGAAAGTTCCTGATAAAAAAGAAAGGAAAGAAGGAAGATAACAATATTTGATATTAAAAATAACTGAAGAATTTTCATAATTTGATTTTTCAAAATATCAACTCCGAAATTATATACTATTCAATTCATAATAATATTTATACAGCGATGTGTAAAATGAATTGATAAAAACCACATAAACACTAATATAACAGTATATGTAAAAAGAAATAAAGTATTATAATCACAAAAAACTGATATTTCTGTAATGTAAAATTTTTTTACAAAAATAATTTACAAAAATAATATTATCTGTATAATAGTCATTGTAACCATTTTTCTGAAAATAAGAAGGGGAGGTATACTAGTGAAAAAGTCGAAATTTTTTCTACTTTTATCTTTAGTACTCGCAGTTAGCACATTTTTAGCAGCTTGCGGTGGCGGAGATAATGCTGGTAAAGATAATGAAAAGGGTGCAGATGAAACTTCTGCAACACAAGAACTTAGTATGTTGGAGTCAACAGCTATTCCATCTATGGATAGTGTAATGGCTGAAGATACGGTTAGTTTTACAACATTAAACAATGTAAACGAAGGTTTATATCGTCTTGATCCAAACCAAGAGGTTGTAGAAGGTGTGGCAGACGGTGATCCTGAAGTGAGTGAAGATGGCACAGTTTATACTTTCAAATTAAAAGATGCAAAATGGTCTAACGGTGACCCTGTTACTGCACATGATTTTGTCTATGCTTGGCAACGTGCGATTGACCCAGAGGTTGCATCTGCTTATGGTCCATATATGATGGATGGAAAAATTAAAGGAGCTTCTGAAATCACTGCAGCAGCAGCTGAAAAGAAAGAGTATGACCTTTCAACTCTCGGTGTAAAAGCTGTAGATGAAAAAACTCTTGAAGTAACTTTAGAAAGACCAATTCCTTATTTTAAATCATTAATGGCATTTCCAACGTTCTATCCACAAAATCAAAAGTTTGTTGAAGAACAAGGTGAAAACTATGGCTTAACAGCTGATTCAGTATTATACAATGGTCCTTTCGCTCTTTCTGATTGGGATGGAAGCACAGATTCTGACTGGGAATATGTGAAAAATACTGAATATTGGGATGCAGATACAGTTAAATTAGAAAAGGTTGCATGGAACGTCATTAAAGACTCTCAAACAGCAGCAAACTTATTCGAAACTGGTGAAACTGATATTACTGGTAAGCTTTCATCTGATGTAGTACCTCAATATGAGGGAGACGAAAGATTAGTAAAATGGTTAGAGCCAACGATTTTCTGGTTGAAAATGAACCAAAAAGATAATCCTGCTTTAAAAAATGTAAATATCCGTAAAGCAATTGCTCAAGGGATTAACAAACAAGACTTTGTAGATGGTGTATTAAACAACGGTTCAATCGTTGCAAACTATGCTGTTCCAAATGAATTTGTAACGAATGATGAAACTGGCGAAGATTTCCGTGCCATTAACGGAAACGAGTTATTGCCTTACGATTTAGAAGAGGCAAAAAAAGCTTGGGAAACTGGTTTAGCTGAACTTGGTACAGATACTGTTGAAGTTCGCTATTTAACAGATGATACAGAAACAGCTAAGAAATCAGCTGAATATGTTAAGAGCCAATTAGAAACAAATCTTCCAGGTATGACAGTGAAAGTTGAGGCTGTACCTTTCAGCGTACGTCTAGAACGCCAAAACAAGCAAGACTATGATCTTCAGATGGCTGGTTGGGGACCTGACTATTTAGACCCAATGACATTCTCTGATTTATGGTTAACTGGTGGCGGGAACAACAATATGGATTACGGCAATGAACAGTACGATAACTTAATTAAAGAAGCACAAACTACTTTAGCTCTTTCTCCAGTTGAACGTTATGAAGCTCTAGCAGAGGCTGAAAGAATTCTTCTTGAAGAGGATGCAGCAATTGCACCACTTTATCAACGTTCTTCTAACCTCCTTGTCGGTGAAAAAGTAGAAAACTTTACTTATCACTTAGTAGGACCTGAGTACAGCTTTAAGTGGACTTCAGTTAAATAATAGGAGATTTATAACAATATTTTAGATTGTTGTAAAAAGAGAGTATATTGTTCTTCAATATACTCTCTTTTCCCTTTGCGTGAAAACTATCAAATTTTTTTGAGATTTTGAAATATTAGGGGGTGCACAAGATGGCGAAATATTTAATTCAACGTATTATTTACATGGTGATAACTCTATTTTTAATTGCCTCGTTTACCTTTTTCCTCATGAAAATTATTCCGGGTACGCCTTTCGCTAATGCGGACAAACTGTCTGATACACAGCTAAGCATTATGATCGATAAGTACGGCTTAAATGAGCCAGTGCCGGTTCAATATGCGACCTATATGCTGAACCTTTTAAAAGGAGATTTAGGTGTTTCCTTTCAATTTAACAATGTAGGGGTAACAGATATTTTAATGAATAGTGTTGCGCCTTCAGCTACGCTTGGATTACAAGCCATGATTGTAGGAACAGTGTTAGGTATCATATTAGGGGTAATTGCAGCTTTATATCAAAATACGTGGCTTGACTACGGTTCAACCTTTATCGCTGTGCTCGGAAAATCAATCCCATCTTTTGTATTTGCAGGATTGCTTCAATATTACCTTGCAGTTAAACTTGGCTGGTTCCCGGTTGCGTTTTGGCGTGGTCCAGAGTATACCGTATTGCCAACAATTGCACTTTCAATGTTCCCGCTTGCAACTGCTGCACGATTTGTGAGAACGGAAATGATTGAAGTATTAGAGTCTGATTATATTATGTTAGCGAAAGCCAAAGGAGCGAGCTGGTTTGAAATAGCCTTTAAACATGCTCTTCGAAACGCACTCATTCCAGTTGTTACTGTTTTAGGACCATTGGTTGTTAGCTTAATGACAGGATCACTTGTCATTGAAAAAATCTTTGGGATCCCTGGTATAGGTGAACAGTTCGTTAAATCGATTCAAGTAAATGATTACCCAGTCATTATGGGTACTACTTTATTATTTGCTGCTTTATTCGTTGCAGTTATTTTAATCGTAGATCTCCTTTATGGTGTGATTGATCCGCGAATTCGTTTAGCGGGAGGGAAAAAGTAATGGCGCAAGAAAAAATTGCAAAAGAAATGTTTTCACCCGTTGAAATGGATGCGACGAAAAGTGAAGTAATTTCTAAGCCAAGTCTAAACTATTGGCAGGATGCTTGGCTAAGAGTGAAGAAAAATAAAGGCGCGATCGTGAGCATGATTATTTTAGCGATCTTAACAATTATGGCTTTAGTCGGTCCGCATTTAAATGGACATACTTATGATGCACAAAATATTAAGCATAACAACTTACCCCCTCGTGTTCCAGTTTTGGAAAACGTAAGCTGGTTACCATTCGATGGTGAATTAGAGAGAAAAAATGGGGATAAGTATAATGCGTATGAAGTAAAGCAAGTTGATGCCTATTATTGGCTAGGAACAGACAGTCTTGGTCGTGACATCTTCACCCGTTTATGGAAAGGGACACAAGTTTCTTTATACATTGCTTTCCTAGCAGCGGCGATTGATATGGTGATTGGTGTCATTTACGGGGCCATCTCAGGATTTGTTGGTGGAAGAACCGATAATGTCATGCAGCGTATTACGGAAATTTTAGTTGGAATTCCAAACTTAGTCGTTGTTATTCTGATGATTATCGTACTTGACCCTGGTATTCTTTCGATTACGATCGCTTTAACGATTACCGGATGGGTCGGAATGGCCCGGGTGGTGCGTGCCCAAGTACTAAAGCTAAAAAACCAGGAATATATTTTGGCGGCACGTACGTTAGGGCTTTCCAATGGAAAAATTATTAGTAAGCATCTGATCCCGAACCTAGCGGGTGTAATCATCATTAATACAATGTTTACGATACCAAATGCGATTTTCTTTGAAGCATTTTTAAGCTTTATTGGTTTAGGATTACAAGCACCGCATGCTTCTTTAGGAACATTAATAGATGATGGATTTAAGGTGTTACAGCTTTATCCGTATCAAATGGTGATACCAGCGATTGTCATCAGTTTAATCATGGTTTGTTTCAATTTAGTTGCTGACGGTTTACGTGATGCGTTAGATCCGAAAATGCGTGATTAGAAAAGGTAGGTGAAAGAAAATGAAAAAGGTACTAGAAGTGAAGGATTTGCATATCTCATTCCATACCTTTGCTGGAGAGGTACAGGCAATCCGTGGAGTCAATTTTGATTTACACAAAGGGGAGACTTTGGCGATTGTTGGAGAGTCAGGCTCAGGAAAATCGGTAACGACAAAAGCGATCATGCGTTTATTGCCGGAATCAAACTCTAAAATAAAAGAAGGCGAAATTCTTTTTGAAGGCAAAGATCTCACTAAGCTTTCTGACAAATCGATGCAGAAGGTACGTGGAAAAGACATTTCAATGATCTTCCAAGATCCAATGACATCATTAAATCCAACGATGAAAATTGGCAATCAAATCATTGAGCCGATTGTCAAACACCAAAAGCTTAGTAAAGCGGCTGCGAAAAAAAGAGCAATTGAAATATTAGATCTAGTTGGAATTCCTAATCCAGAAGAGCGTTTTGAACAATATCCGCATCAATTCTCAGGTGGAATGCGTCAGCGCGTCGTTATTGCAATCGCTCTTGCTTGTAATCCAAAAGTCTTGATTGCTGATGAACCAACAACAGCACTTGATGTAACGATTCAAGCACAAATCCTTGAATTAATGAAGGAATTACAGAAAAAGATTGATACATCAATTATTTTTATAACCCATGATCTTGGGGTTGTAGCAAATGTTGCTGACCGCGTGGCTGTTATGTATGGTGGAAAGATTGTTGAAATTGGGACTGTTGATGAGGTGTTTTATAATCCGCAACATCCATATACTTGGGGACTAATTAGCTCCATGCCAACACTTGATACCGAGGAGGAAGAGCTATACGCAATCCCTGGTACGCCACCAGATTTACTTCATCCACCAAAAGGTGATGCATTTGCACCACGTAATGCATACGCCATGAAAATTGATTTGGAAGAGCAGCCACCAATGTTCAAGGTATCGGATACACATTATGCTGCTACTTGGTTATTGCATCCAGATGCTCCTAGGTTTGAGCCTCCTGCAGCTGTACAACGACGTCAGCGGGAATTCCTTGAAATGAAGGAGGGAAACTAAATGGCGACAACAGAAAAATTGGTCGAAATCAAAAATTTAAAGCAATACTTCAATATTGGAAAAGCAAATGAAGTAAGAGCGGTTAACGATATTTCTTTTGATATATACAAAGGTGAAACATTAGGCTTAGTTGGAGAGTCCGGTTGTGGAAAATCGACTACAGGTAGAACGATTATTCGTCTGTATGATGCGACTGATGGAGAAGTTATTTTCAACGGAGTGAATGTTCATGGGAAAAAGTCAAAAGCAGAGTTGAAGGAATTCAACCGTAATATGCAAATGATTTTCCAAGATCCACAAGCCTCTTTAAATCCGAGAATGAAGGTATCTGATATCATTGCGGAAGGTATTGATATTCATGGACTTGCAAAAACAAAAGAGGAACGCATGAACCGTGTAGTGGAATTATTAGAAACAGTTGGTTTGAATAAGGAGCATGCAAATCGATACCCGCATGAATTCTCAGGTGGTCAAAGACAACGTATCGGTATTGCTCGTGCCCTTGCAGTAGAACCGGAATTCATTATTGCTGATGAGCCGATTTCTGCCCTTGATGTATCGATTCAAGCGCAAGTTGTCAATCTAATGAGAAAGCTCCAAAAGGAAAAAGGGTTAACGTATTTATTTATTGCACACGATCTGTCAATGGTAAAATACATTAGCGATCGAATTGGGGTTATGTATTTTGGTAAATTGGTGGAGTTAGCTCCAGCAAATGATCTATATAACAACCCGATTCACCCTTATACACAATCGTTATTGTCTGCGATTCCATTACCAGATCCGAATTATGAACGTAACCGTAAGCGTAAAACCTATAATCCGAAAGTTCATCAATATACAGAACAAGATGACGTCCAATTCCGTGAAGTGAAGCCTGGGCACTTTGTCCAATGTTCATTAAAGGAATTTGAACAATACAAAGCTCAATATGCTAATTAATAAAAAACGATCTCAACTATTTGAGATCGTTTTTTATTACATGGAAAAATGGTGTAAGTTGATTCCACCTTTTAATAGTAAACGGATAGAGTGGAAAGCAATATTTTTCTGCAATTTGACAAAAACAAACAATCGAAGGGAAAACAACCACGTTAAAATGACTTGATTTTACTTAAAATAAGAATGTAAGCAATCCCACTTTTTAAGCCGTTAAGTGAGTTATTTAGCTCTTAGAGAGTGTCCATTCTGTTCGAAAAATATACAAAAATGAAAAAAGTCAGATGATCTAGTCCAAGAAAAGCGGTAAAATAAGAATAGAATGAGAACTCCTAACTTTACGACAAAGTCAGCGAGGAAAAGGGGATAATAATGAAATTTCTTCGTACTATTTTTGTTTTAACCGTATTTGTCTTTTTTATTGGAAGTAGTGGTCCAATGGCAAAAGAGAAAATTGAGCATGTTCCAAAGTATCAATCTATGCGCGAACATGTGTCGTTAGTGAAAAATTTACCTGAGCAAATGAAACGCTTCGAATTCGACAGTGGTTACCATTTTGAGTATCCAGATGCGGTCAGAGGCATTTATGTGACTGGTCATTCTGCTGGGGGCGAAAAATTTAATCAATTGGTGAATCTTACTGAACAAACCGATTTGAACTCAATGGTGATCGATATAAAGGATGACTGGGGACATCTTACCTATATTCCAGATGATTCATCATCTTATAAAAAAATAGGAAAACCCTATATTAAAAACCCAATGCAAATGCTTAAAACATTGGAGGAAAAGCAGGTTTATCCGATTGCTCGCATTGTCGTCTTCAAAGACACAGCTTTAGCAAAGGAAAAGCCAGAGTTATCTTTCAGAAAAGGCTCTGAGGTGTGGACGAACGGACGTGGTGAATCCTTTGTTAATCCATTTTTAAAAGAAGTATGGGATTATAATGTGGGAATTGCTATCGAAGCAGCAAAAATGGGCTTCCAAGAAATCCAATTTGATTATGTGCGTTTCCCTGAAGGATTTGAAACGAGAGATAAATCATTGAAGTATTCAATAGGAGATTATGAAAAGTTAGATCTTGATAATACGCAAAAACGAGTACAAGCGGTAACTGATTTTGTCGCCTATGCAAAAGAAAAACTTGAGCCATATGGAGTAAGAGTGTCCGTTGATATATTTGGTTACACCGCTACATTGCCAGAGGCACCGGGAATTGGACAAAACTTTTCTAAAATTGTTGAACATATTGACGTTATTTCATCAATGATTTATCCAAGCCATTGGACTGCGTATTTTGGTATTAGTAAGCCTGATTTAGAACCATATAAACTAGTATCTGAATATGCGAAGGTGGAATCTAATATTCTTTCTAAGGTTGAAAATCCACCGATATCTAGACCGTGGCTTCAAGATTTTACAGCAACTTGGTTAGGAAAAGGGAATTATAAGAAATACGGAAAGGCTGAGGTTGAAGCTCAGATTAAGGCTTTAAATGACCAAGGGATAACGGAGTTCCTGTTATGGAATGCAGGGAATAGTTATAGCGAAAATGTAGATTACACACCAAATAGTTGAAATCAGGGCTGTCCCCTTGTGAGAGTAGGACGTTGCCGGCGAAGTGAAAGAGTATCCATTATGATGGGTGCTCTTTTTTTATGAGCGCTTGGAGGAGGAAATAAGTGATGGTGTGTTTCATGAAGTGCTTATGAGGACAAAGAGGAGCCGTAGAATAGGAAAGAATGTCCTCATAGAGGGTTCATGAGGACAAAGTCAAGAAGCTGAATAGGAAAGATTGTCCCCATAAAGGGTTCATGAGGACAAAGTCGAGAAGCTGAATAGGAAAGATTGTCCCCATAGAGGGTTCATGAGGACAAAGTCGAGCAAAGAATAAGAAAGAATGTCCTCATAAAAGGTTTATGAGGACAAAGTCGAGCAACCGAATAAGAAAGTTTGTCCCCATAGAGAGCTCAGCTTATGAGGATAAACTCGAATTGTTTTTTAAACGAAAAAAACTGAAGGCAGAGTAGCCTTCAGTTTATTTCTTAAATCCACCGACACTTCTCCAGCCAGTTTGAATTTTTTCTGATTTATCAACGAACTCCGACTTATTTTTACCACCAAAGATTTTGGTACCGATTCCATTTAATATAACACCCATCAACGCTGTGATTCCAATAATGAGAACTGCAACAATTGTTAAGTCCATTATGTATCCAGGCATGATAAACCCCCAGTATTTATTTCACAATTTATCAATAAATAAACAGTGATATCTCCTACCTTCATTTTAAAAGAAGTTCATATCGATGAAAAGAGAAATTTCCATAATTACTTAATAAAAAAGGTTTATTGGAAAAATAATAGGGAAAGGTGGTAAGGGAAATAATTTATTGTGTACGAAAAAAGGAGATGAACCATGCATTGGTATGAAAAGCTGAATCAGTACTTTCCTATTGAGGAAATGAAATCAAAGGAACATATGGAGACGTTATTGAAAGAACGTTCAGAGGTTTATCACAAGGATGAGAGTCCTCTACATGTTCTAATGTATGCTGAGTTTGATTATTTCGTGTTTATCGATTATTTATTCGTTTCAAAGGATGCCCGTGGACAAGGGCTTGGACATAAACTTTTAGAAAAGCTAAAAAATAAGGGGAAACCGATTATTCTTGAAGTGGAGCCTGTAGATTATGAAGATAGTGATTCTGAGAAGCGGTTGCGTTTTTATAAAAGAGAAGGATTTCAACATGCTCAAGCGATTGGATATCGGAGAAGATCGCTAGCGACGAAAGAAATAAACCAAATGGAAATTTTGTATTGGTCTCCAAATGATGAAAGTGAAGAGGTGATTTATGAAGCGATGCGAAAAACGTATGAGTTGATCCATACTTATAAAGATAAGGAAATTTATGGTTCATCTTATCAACCGGTGGAGGAAGTATTAACTTTTCAGGACGATAACGATCGAGAAGATCTATTAAGGGGTCTTTAAACAAATTCTTTTTCATTTTTTGTATTTAATTGAGAATTGGCTATGAAGAATGAAACAGGTGAAGGAATTTCTAGAAATTTATTATATGATATCGCAAAAAAAATGAAACTTTTCAGCAACTCATACGTCTTATATATAGAGTGCTATAAAACGGGCTTTAGTTCAAAATACATTCTTAGTTTTCCGCAAAAAACTATACCTTTTTAGTCAAAATTGGTGTATAATAAGATAATAGAAATTACTTATTTATAGTAATTTTAATTTAGTACTCAAATGAGAATGAATCTAATATAGATTTTTCGATTTTGTCGAATCTGAAGGAGTGTGAATTAAAATGGTTACATTATACACTTCACCTAGTTGCACATCTTGCCGTAAAGCAAAGGCTTGGCTTGAAGAGCATGAAATTCCTTACACGGAGCGTAATGTTTTTTCCGAACCTTTGACGATCGAAGAAATTAAAGAAATTCTTCGTATGACAGAGGATGGAACAGATGAAATCATTTCAACTAGATCTAAAACATTCCAAAAATTAAATGTGAATTTGGAAACAATGCCACTACAAAATTTATTGGAGCTCATTAAGGATAACCCAGGTTTATTAAGACGTCCTATTATTATAGACGAAAAGCGTCTTCAAGTGGGGTACAATGAGGATGAAATTCGCCGTTTTCTACCTAGAAAGGTGCGTACATTTCAACTTCAAGAGGCTAGACGACTTGTTAACTAACAATTAACCTTCGATCATCGGTATCGAAGGTTTTTTTATACATTATTTTTATAAAAATCTATTGTTGCTAATAATGAAAGGAATATGAAACATCCAATTATTTCTAAAAATCAACAATATTGCGAACAGTGCTTCTTGCGATAGTAATAACAAGCTTAAATCATTGTGAGGAACGAATTTTTTTGTTAAGATACAACAAATAAGGTTTCTTATTGATTATTTGAGTAAAACTAGGCATATAATGGTTTTTAGAAATCCATCACATTTTATTTCCCTTTATCTTCTTTTTATCATAAAATATAAGTACAAGGTAACAATTTCATTCGATGGATAAAGGGTAACATGTTTCTGCATGGGGGTATAGATTCCCTTCCAATAATGCAAGAAGGGAGAGGTTACTTGATGGAAATAGAACGGATCAATGATCATACAGTTAAGTTTTATATTTCATACCTTGATATAGAAGAACGCGGTTTTGACCGTGAAGAAATTTGGTATAACCGGGAACGAAGTGAAGAGTTGTTCTGGGAAATGATGGATGAAGTCCATCAAGAGGAAGAATTCATGATTGAAGGCCCCCTTTGGATTCAAGTACAAGCATTAGATAAAGGACTTGAAGTTCTTGTGACAAAAGCACAAGTCTCTAAAGATGGACAGAAATTTGAACTCCCGATTCCAGAGGATAAACTGAAGGATCTTCCGGTTGACGATAGAATCGAAGAATTACTCGATCAACATTTTACAACAAAAAGTGCTGAGGTTGATGATAACTTCGACGGCACATTAGAGTTCTTAATTGCCTTCAATGATTTTGAGGATTTGATCGCCTTAGCAAATCGTAACATTCTCGATGAAGTCGTTACTAAACTTTATTCTTTTAAAGGGAAATATTATCTATACGTTGAATTTCACGAGGATGAGTTTGAAGAGGACGAAGTCGATGATAGCTTGAGCATGCTCCTAGAGTATGGAGTGGAAACTCAGGTTACCTTCCATCGGGTTGAAGAATATGGAAAGTTAATCATTTCAGAAGATGTTTTTGCAGAATTACGTAAGTATTTTAATTAACTACTGCCGATTTCAGTTATGAGATCGGTATTTTTTTACCTTTTGCCCCTTCACTTTTTAATCCAAAGCCCAAGCCAACAGTAATAAAGGCTAGAGTGAAAAGGGTGAAGTCCGTTTGGAGGTGAAGGTACTTGAAAAATACGGTAAGAGTCCTCTTTTTTCTATGTATTCTATCCATACTTTATTATGTATTCCGTGATCATATTGAAGGGGGACTGTTAGGCTATATTAGTATTATTACGACTCTTTCTGTCATTTTCATTGGCTTTGTCATCTTTTTAGAAAATCGTCATCCAAGTCAAACCTTAACTTGGTTAGTGGTGTTAGGTAGTTTTCCGCTTATCGGATTTATTTTTTATTTATTGTTTGGGAGAAACCACAGAAAGGAGAAAATGTTTCGGAAAAAGTACTTACTTGATAAACAGACCTTTCTTAAAATTGAGGGAGATATTGATTATTCGATTGTTGAAAGAGTGGAAGAAATGGCACCAGATGAAAGGAAGCTCTTCTTTCTCGCTCATAAATTAGGGAATAGTCCGATTTCCTTTCGAACAGAAACAAAAATATTAACAAATGGCGAAGAGACCTTCAGAGAGATCATCCATGCTTTGAAGGAGGCGAACCACCATATTCATCTTGAATATTATATTGTTCGTAATGACCATATCGGCGAAAAGATAAAGGATATCTTAATTACGAAAGTTCAAGAGGGTGTGAAGGTTCGTTTTCTTTACGATGCAGTCGGTTCTTGGATGTTATCAAAAAGCTACATAAAGGAAATGCGTGCAGCAGGCGTTGAAATCATTCCCTTCGGTCCAGTTCGGATTCCGGTATTGAACAATAAGTTTAATTTTCGTAATCACCGAAAGATTATTGTCATTGATGGAAGTATAGGGTTTGTAGGTGGTCTTAATATTGGTGATGAATACTTAGGGAGAAACAAGCACTTCGGTCATTGGAGAGATACCCATTTATGGGTGAGGGGAGAAGCCGTCCGCTCCTTACAACTCATTTTCCTGCAAGATTGGTATTATATGACCAATCAGAGTTTACTAACAGCAGAGTATTTGTCTCCTCTTTTAATTGAGAATCACCATGGTGGAGTTCAACTTATCGCAGGTGGCCCTGATAATGAATACAGTATCATTAAAAACATCTTCTTTTCTATGATCACTTCAGCAAAGAAATCAGTCTGGATTGCTTCGCCTTATTTCATCCCAGATGAGGATATTTTCAGTGCGATAAAGATTGCTGCTTTGAGCGGAATTGATGTGAAACTATTGATGCCAAATAAACCGGATAAACGGATCGTTTTTCATGCCTCCCGCTCGTATTTCCCCGCTCTTCTCGAAGCAGGCGTAAGAATTTATCAATATGAAAAGGGATTTATGCATAGTAAACTGATGATAGTCGATGATGCAATTGCTTCCATCGGAACCTCGAATATGGACATGAGAAGTTTTCATTTGAATTTTGAGGTCAATGCTTTTCTCTATCATACAAGGAGCACGCAAAAGCTGGTGAAAGAATTTGAAAAAGATTTAAAAGAGGCTAAATTAATTAAATTGGAAGAGTTCAATAAACGTCATCTCGGTTATCGTTTAATTGAATCATTATCAAGGCTAATGTCTCCGTTTCTATAGAAAGGATCCCGCATATTTGGGATTCTTTTTTTGAAAAAATGAAGGATTTCCGAAACAAATAGAGAAATGATAGGGTGAAAGGAGAGGAGATATGCGTGCTAACAGCGAAGCTCCAGTCTGGTGAAGTAATATCACTAGCTGAAAAAAAGAATAAACTATTTTTGCAGAAGTTAAGGGAGAAGGAGGTGTTTTATTGTAGAACATGTGATGAAGAAGTGATATTGAGACTAGGAGAAAAGCGAATTTACCATTTTGCTCATCTTAAAGACTCTAGTTGTACGGAAGAATACGAACGAGAATCAGACTATCATATGGCAGGAAAATTAAAGCTGTATGAATGGATAATGAAACAGGGATTATCTGTCGAACTCGAACGCTATTTTCCTGAGATTAAGCAGCGAGCAGATATCGCCTTTGAGTATGAAAAGCAACAGTATTGTATTGAATTTCAATGCTCGACCATTTCTGATGAGGTTTTTAGAAAGAGAACGAAAGGATATCAAAAAATTGCGATTGAACCGATTTGGATCTTAGGTGGAAAGAATATTCAACGAAAACATCGTGACAAGGTGTCATTGACTGCTTTCCACTATTTATTTTTAAATGAAAACAGCCGCAAGCAATCCTATCTTCCAGCTTATTGCCCTCAATCGAATCAATATATTCAATTGGATAATTTATATAATCTCTCCATGCGAAAGGCCTTCTGTCACTTTTCAATTAATCCATTGCAGAAAATGAACATAAGTGATTTATTGAAGCCAACCATTCCAAAATTTACACCAATCCATGATTGGACAATAGAATTGTATCGCTTTAAATTAACTCTTCTAGGAAATTCCCCTAACAGCCATTTCTTAACAGAACTTTATTCAAATTCAATTAATCCTTATTACCTACCTCCATATGTTGGAATTCCCCTAATAGGAAGCTGTGCGATTGAGACGCCCCCATTTATATGGCAAACTTATATTTTCATCAAACATCTTCACGGACAAGAACGAGGAACGCAAATCTACTTTCATGACATCTATACGACTATTTTAAAAAGACTGAGAGAGGGGCACATAAAAGCTAGAAGTTTACCCGCTATATCTCGAAATATGCTACCTTTTGCGATAGAAGAATACTTGGAACAATTGTCGATGAATGGGGTTTTAAAGAAAGTAAAAAACCATCACTATAAAATAGATAAATCGATGAAAATAGCGAATAATATGGAGGAATGGGTGCAGGAGGAAAAGAAGTTTTATCAGCAGTTTCATCTTAATAGAAAACCATCATCCAATTTGAAACATTGAGTTATTATTTGTGAAATTGCTCTTCTTAAGATAGAATAAAGAAGAAAAAATATTTTTCGAATTGCGAAATAATTGTCGAATGGAGGATGTACGATGTCGAATGAAACAGCAGTTAAAAAACTTCCAGTACGAAGTGAAATAAAAGTTGAAGATACATGGAGACTTGAAGATATATTTCCTACAGATGAAGCTTGGGATAAGGAACTTCAAGAAGTTTCAGCTCTAATTCCTGGAGTTAGTGCCTTTCAAGGAAAGCTAGCTGAGAGTGCGGATACCTTATATGAAGCATTGCAAAAGCAAGACCAAATTTTAGAACGAATTAGCAAGCTCTATACATATGCCCATATGCGTTATGATCAAGACACAACGAATTCCTTCTATCAAGGGTTAGATGGACGAATTAAAGCGTTGTATTCACAAGTAGCTAGCGCCTTGGCGTATATTGTTCCAGAACTTCTTTCCATCGAGGAAGATAAGTTACAAGCCTTTTTACAGGAAAAAGAAGAGCTTAAATTATATGAACATGCATTAGATGAAATCAATTTACAGCGACCACATGTATTGTCTGCGGAACAGGAAAGTCTTTTAGCAGAAGCTTCTGAAGTGATGGATGCTTCTAGTAATACATTTGGCATGCTTAATAATGCCGATTTAGAATTCCCAAGCATTAAGGATGAAAATGGGGAAGAAGTAGAAGTGACCCATGGTCGTTATATTCGATTCCTTGAAAGCACGGATCGTCGTGTTCGCGAAGATGCTTTTAAAGCGGTATATGGAACATATGGAAAGTTCAAAAACACATTTTCAAGCACCTTGAGCGGCCAGGTGAAAAAGGATAATTTCAATGCGAAAATTAGAAATTATGATTCGGCTCGACATGCGTCTTTAGCGGCGAATAATATACCAGAAGCAGTCTATGAAAATCTCGTTAACACGGTTAATAAGTATCTTCCGCTCCTACACCGTTACATAAAGCTAAGAAAGAAAGTGTTAGGTCTAGATGAACTTCATATGTACGACCTATTTACACCTTTAGTTAAAGATGTAAAGATGGAGATTCCGTATGAGGAAGCAAAAGATCTTATTTTAAAAGGTCTTGAACCATTAGGTGAAGATTACTTAAATGTTCTTAAAGAAGGCTTTGAAAATCGCTGGGTAGATGTTCATGAAAATAAAGGGAAGCGTAGTGGAGCATATTCTTCAGGTACGTATGGAACAAACCCTTATATTCTTATGAACTGGCAGGATAACGTCAACAATCTCTTTACTCTTGCTCATGAATTTGGCCATTCTGTTCATAGCTACTATACAAGAAAATCGCAGCCTTTCCCGTACGGAAACTATTCGATTTTTGTAGCAGAGGTAGCATCCACTTGTAACGAAAATCTTTTAAATGATTATTTATTAAAAACGATTGATGATGAGCAGAAGCGATTATACTTATTAAATCATTATTTAGAAGGCTTTAGAGGAACGGTCTTCCGTCAAACGATGTTCGCTGAATTTGAGCATTTAATTCATCAAAAAGCGCAAAACAATGAGCCGTTAACAGCCGAAATGTTGACGCAAGAATACTATAACTTAAACGTTAAATATTTCGGTAGCGAAAATATGGTGATTGATGAGGAAATTGGCTTAGAATGGTCAAGAATTCCACATTTCTATTACAATTATTATGTATTCCAATATGCAACTGGCTTTAGTGCTGCCACAGCTTTAAGCAAGCAAATACTAGAAGAAGGGCAACCGGCAGTAGAACGCTATATCGAGTTCTTAAAGTCAGGAAGCTCAGACTATCCAATCGAAGTATTGAAGAAGGCTGGAGTCGATATGACAAGCTCAGAGCCGATTGAAGATGCATTAAAGGTATTTGAAGAGAAGCTAACTGAAATGGAAGGCATGTTAGGATAATGAGAAGGAGATGGCCGCTTAGATGAGCGGCCATCTCCTTTTTACATAATTTAGAACCCGCGAAAACGATTCCGGTCGTTTAAATAAACGATAAAAATAAGCAAGGAAACGAATAATAGTGGAGCGGTAATAAAGATAGATACTAAATCCATGAGACCAAAGATATTTAAGCAAAAGGCAAATACGATAAAAATGAGCATGAGTGGAACTTGTACCTTTTTCACAATGAAAACTCCCTTATGTTGTTGAAATGATAATTTCATAGCTCGTACGATCCGATGTACTAAATATATTCGTTAAAAGCAAGTCGTATACATAGTTTTTGACAATATTGTGAAACAAGACACAAGCTTATTGTTGAATGGGCAAAAGCATGTTATATTTATATCGTGAAGTTAATCACAAGCAAACATACCCCTTGTTTGACCGTGAAAAATTTCTCCCATCCCCTTTGTTCGTTTTATATAGGAAAAGACCGTGTAAACATGAGGTTTACACGGTCTTTTCGTTCTCCAACATTTTATTTAGGAACATAGCGCCAAAAGACACCGTACTTCGCAGGAAGCTGTTCCACTAATTGCTTTAGCTTCAGTTTTTTCATTTCTTTTTCCACATCTTGAATTGTCATACTGTAAACGACAGCAATTTCCTTAGATGCTACAAGCTTAAAATATTTCAAAAAGTCTTCGATTGGTGGAGGATATGATTTTTCTGGCGAGCACGGAAGCATTTCAATCAGGATTTGTTCATACACTTGATAAGGGTAGACTCCAGTAATCTTAATGCCTTCTTCCTCGATATTTTCATTAAAGAATACGAGAGTGGGAATTTCCTGTACTTCCATTTCTGATGTGATCTTTAAATCACATTGGAATGCTTTTGCTGCGCTGTCTGAATGGATATCAGAAATAAATTCCTCCACATCTAAACCAGCTTTTCGTGCACAATCCTTCAAAACATCTAGTTCAGAAATATTTTGCTTCTCTAAGAAGAGACATTCCTGAACTTTTCGTAAAAAGCGGATTCCAGCTCTTCTTCCTTGTAATTCAGCAGACTTAATCGCAACTGAAACAATGTGTGGAGAGGAGATGGGATTCTCAAACCATAAAGAACCATCACAAGACATTCCGGTACGAGTAGCTGTTTTCTCCCAGAGATCCGCAATGTTTTCGTAATGTTGCTTTTTATTTAAATTGAGCATTGCCAGTCTTCCGCTTAATACATGTTTTATTGAAAAATAGCGACCATATTCAATTTGTAGTTTTTTTAGAATCGGTTCAAGGGCCCAACATTCTGGACATAATGGATCAATGAACATATAAATTTCAATCGGTTTTTTTTCGGCTCCATGACAATGATGAGAATTGGATGTTGTAAAAATTTTTTCTTTCACAAGTCTTCACCTTTCATGTCTTCCTTTTCAGGGGTGTTAATCATATGTTGTGCCGTTAAAACAAGTCTTGAGAAAAATGCTTCACGAATCATAGCATCAAGAATAACTTCGTCCATGGCATCATTCATACAAGAAAGCCACGCTTTTGCCCTTGACTCCGTAATTTTAAATGGCATATGCCTTGCTCGAAGCATAGGATGCCCATGCTCTTCTGTATATATAGGTGGTCCGCCTAAAAATTGTGTCATAAACTGCTTTTGTTTCCGAGCCGTTTCAGATAAGTCAACTGGAAAAATGGGCGCTAATTCTGGATGGTTACTGACTAGACTGTAAAAAGTATCAATCAGTTGAGCTAATTTTTCTTCACCAATTGCTTCGAAAGGTGTAGGCATATTGTCCATAGTGAAAACTCCTTTTAATTTTGGCTTCACGCCTATTATGTTTATTTGAAGACGACTTTTGTACTAGCCAAAATTAATCTGTGTTAATCTGTTAATCATTTACCTAATGTCAAAATAAAGGAAATTATATAGCATACGGTAATGAAAAAGGATAGGTGCCAACGTACTATTCGTTTCGTAAGCTTACTTTATTTTAACAATGAGTTTGTCATATCTCAAACAATTGGCTTGAAGGGATAGTTTTTAGCCATAAGAAAAACCTGTCTGCAATTCAGACAGGTCTGCTTAAGCCAAAAATTGACTTGTGATTTTTTTTACATAGTTTTGTGTTTCTTTAAATGGCGGGATACCACCGTATTTATCAACATTGCCTGGTCCGGCATTATAAGCTGCCAACGCGAGCTCTACATTATTATCGTATTTATCGAGCATTTGTCTCAAATATTTACTTCCGCCAAGGATGTTCTCTTTCGGATCAAATACGTTGGATACGCCAAGATGCTTAGCTGTTCCGGGCATTAATTGCATTAAACCGGAAGCACCAGCGGAACTTACAGCATTTGCATTGAAATTGGACTCTTGTTTAATGACGGATTTAATCAGATCAACAGGAAGATTATACTTATCTGCTGCATCTTCAATCAAGTCATCAAAATTCGTTTTATCACCAGTTGTTTGTGCCAACTTAGTGAGTTGAATCGGTGGAAGGGAAGTTGACATCATAAAAGGAGTCAAAGTGCTATTACTGCTGTCAGTCGTTCCATCACCTAAAAGACTTTGTTGACTATTTATAAATAACTCATTCATCATTTCTTGAAAAATTGAATTTCCAGACGAGGATGAAGACGTATTATTAAAGTTTTGTAATGCTTGGAGTTGGAGCATGATCTTTAATTGTTCCACATTCATCATAGCGATTCTCCTCAAGAATTGTCCGTTTTAGTCTTTAAACTTTGCTTGATAAAAGCGGCGAATCTTGTTATCAGTAGGTCTTTGAGGAATTTGAAGATGCTTCAGTAGTCTTTCAAAGCGTTCCTTGCCTAATTGATAATCATGTACTTCATATTCTAACTCATAATCGAATTGATTTAAATAGGTACTATAATCTAAAACGATTAAACCGTCCTCAAACTCCCTTTCAGCCCTTTCAGTCGTGAGGGTTCCAAATAATGTAAGCTGTTCTAAAGGAATGTTTAAGCTTACCAATCTATCTTTGACTGGACCTTCTATCATGTGAAACTTTTCAAGTATATCCTTTGCTTCATCGGCTTTAAGACTTTGATTCGTTTCCAGCAATCCTTCTGAATGTGGTTCCTTTAAAGTGAATTCAAAATTCCCTTTTTTCGCTCGGATCCGTAAGGCACATCCATTTTCTTTTAATAAAAATTGAGGAGTATCAAAATAGTGATTGTCCTGCATAACAAACATGGACTCGTCTATGTTTAAGAACTTTTTCAAACGGGTAAATTCTGCTGATGTTAAAAGATTTTTAAATTCAATTTCAATATTCTGGGACATTACCTTCACCTTTCTATACAGATGTAATACAAGAATAACATTTTTATTCCATTATGTGATAAATCTTCGTTTATGATAGAATATGTTTGTATAGGAGTTGAAGATATGAGAGAAAAAATAAACGTAGTTAGTGCTACAGTCAAGAATAAGAAAGAGCTTCATTTAATGGTCGAACGAGAAATTAAGATTGAACAATTACAGCCTTTAGGGCAAATGCTTGTTGATTCAGATGAGACTTCTTTTATTTACTTGCTTGAAAAAGATGATGAATATACATATTTAGGCATAAAAGAAGATATTTGGACCTTATTAAAAAATGGCATGGATGAGAAGTACACAGTATTTTTGACAAATGAATCTAGTCAATGTGAACTTTCCTCTTTTTATGATGAATTGGAATATCTCGTTGAGAATATAAAAGGGAATGGCAACTACGGTGAAAAAATGGTCACGAAGGTAGAAGCTTGTTTTTAAGTCTTCTATTCTTCATCCGTCAAGTAGAGAACAAGAGTGTCCTATTTTAGCACTCCGAGTAGAAAAATATCGGATGAGGTGAGACATACTGTGAAGCACTGGGATCAGT
The DNA here is from genome assembly GCF_047302285.1 of Robertmurraya phoenicis. Taxonomy (GTDB): domain Bacteria; phylum Bacillota; class Bacilli; order Bacillales; family Cytobacillaceae; genus Robertmurraya. The sequence continues at coordinate 3,335,631 of NZ_CP154845.1, read as the reverse complement.
TTTTAGCACCCTATAAGCAAGCGGTTGACGAATTGAAAATAAAATTAAAGGGAATGCGTGGGCAATTTGACTTAACATCAAATCATTCTCCTATTGAGTTTGTCACAGGAAGAGTGAAGCCCATTGCTAGTATTCTTGATAAGGCGAACCAGAAGGGGATTCCTTTAGATAAATTAGATACCGAAATGCAAGACATAGCAGGTTTAAGAATGATGTGTCAATTTGTTGATGACATTGAACCTGTTGTGGAACTGCTTCGAAAAAGAAATGACTTTGAAATCATAGAGGAACGCAATTATATCTCCCATAAAAAAGCGAGTGGCTATCGTTCTTACCATGTCGTAATTCGGTACCCTGTTCAAATGATTTCAGGTGAAAAGAAAATTCTGGTTGAAATTCAAATTCGTACGTTAGCGATGAATTTTTGGGCGACGATCGAACATTCTTTGAATTATAAATATAAAGGGCAGTTTCCAGAGGATATCCTCCATCGCTTACAAAGGGCAGCAGAGGCTGCTTTTCGATTGGATGAGGAAATGTCTCTTATCCGGGGAGAAATCCAAGACGCTCAAGCCTTTTTTACAAGAAAAAAAGAACTGAAGCACGATGGTAAGTGAAGCAAGAAATAATTGGAATTACCTTGAAATTGACTAAGGCTTTGTGAAAGCACTAATCCTATCAAAAGAGGAGCCAGTAAAAATGAATTTTGCCATTACTTCAAAAGGGGATTCAAAATCAAATACATTGATGCATAAGATGAGATCCTATTTGCTCGATTTCAAGCTCGTCTATGATGAGGATAACCCTGATATTGTCATCTCTGTTGGTGGTGATGGGACCTTGTTATACGCATTCCACCGCTATAAAAGTAGATTACATAAGACAGCATTTGTTGGGGTACATACAGGCCATTTAGGGTTCTACGCAGACTGGCTGCCAGATGAAATCGAAAAGCTTGTCATCGCGATCGCGAAAACGCCATTTCAGGTTGTGGAATACCCTCTTCTTGAAGTGATCATTCGTTATTCCCATGGCGGGAAGGAAAATCGTTACTTAGCTTTAAATGAATCGACAGTTAAAAGTGTTGATGCCACTTTAGTGATGGATGTAGAAATACGGGGGCAGCACTTTGAACGTTTTAGAGGCGATGGCCTTTGTTTATCGACTCCATCAGGAAGTACAGCCTATAATAAAGCGTTAGGTGGGGCAATTTTACACCCTTCCATTCCGGCGATTCAGCTTGCAGAAATGGCATCGATTAATAATCGTGTCTTCCGTACGGTCGGTTCTCCTCTCGTTTTACCTGCTCACCATACATGTATGCTAAAGCCGGTAAACGGAGCAGATTTTCAGATTACTGTCGACCATTTAACCTTGCTTCATAAGGACGTAAAGTCGATTCAGTTTCGAGTAGCTGATGAAAAAATTCGTTTTGCAAGATTTAGACCCTTTCCTTTTTGGAAAAGGGTGCGTGATTCATTTATTTCAGATTAAGGAAAGTCTTCTTTTGGAAGGCTTTTTCTTTGTCAGAAAAGGAGCCCTAACATTGTCCAGATTTACCCTTCAATGGAAAATAGACATCGTGAATCAAGGGAAGCTAGTAAGAGACTTCTTAAAGGAAAAATCGATCTCGAAAGCGGCCTTAACAGATATTAAATTTGCTGGTGGACGAATTACTGTTAATAATATAGAGGTAACGGTACGTAAGCCTCTTCAAGTAGGAGATCTTCTTGTAGTAGAGTTTCCAAATGAAAATCGAAGTGAATCTCTCGCAGGGGAGGAGATTCCATTGGATATTGTTTTTGAGGATGAGTATGTCCTTATTGTAAATAAACCTGCAGGAATTGTAACGATTCCATCAAGAGATCATCCATCTGGAAGTCTTGCCAATGGAATTGTCGGTTATTATGAGAAAATGAGTCACCCTGCCACTGTTCATATAGTAACAAGACTCGATCGGGATACTTCTGGTCTTGTATTAGTGGCTAAGCATCGTCATATTCATCATTTATTAAGTACGCAACAAAAGCAGGGGCTTGTCAAAAGGACGTATGAGGCCTTTGCTGCAGGCGTGTTTTTACACAAAAAAGGGACGATAGAGGAACCGATTGGACGAAAAAAAGATAGTATTATCGAAAGGGAAGTACAAGTTGGTGGACAATATGCCTGCACTCATTATGAGCTATTACAGCAACAAGAAGACTTTGCTCATGTGAGGCTTAAGCTAGAGACAGGTCGGACACATCAAATTAGGGTCCACCTATCTCACCTTGGTCATCCATTAATAGGAGATGATTTGTACGGAGGAGTGGTCGGACAAATGTCTCGCCAAGCCCTGCATTGTCGTAGTCTATCTTTTATCCATCCGATTAGGGAAGCATCCCTATTTTTTCAATCATCCCTACCTGAAGATATGGCTATGCTCCTTTAATCGATTTCTTTGAATTTTTCAGCGATAAATGGCATTGAAGAAGGGACAGAAAAGATTGTCATCTCTGGATATCGAAGGGCCGTTAGTTTGCCGCCAAAAACCGCTCCAGTATCGATGTTATATGTATGATTAAGAATACGAGGCTCCCGTACTGGAGTATGGCCATAAACAATCGTTGCCTTTCCTTGATATTGTTTTGCCCAGTCAAGCCGCACGGGAGAGCCATCTGGATGTTTCTCCCCAGTTATATCCCCGTACAGAACAAAGGTCTTTACCTTTGAGTGATGTTTCCCGATATAATCAGCACGAATTCCTGCATGGGCAATGACAAGCTTCCCATCATCTAATACTTGATATAACGGGTTTTCTTCGTATAACTCGATAAACTTCCTGCGAATTTGCTGCTGTTCATTCCTTTTGAGTTCCTCGTATTCAGCTACCGTTGTTTCTAAACCATGGGTCACTTGAACTTTATTGCCGAGAAAATAACGATATAACTTGTTACAATGATTCCCCGGCGTATAGTAGGCATTTTTTTCCTTCATCACAAGTTTCCATACGATTTCGATCACTTTTAACGACTCGGGACCTCGATCCGTTAAATCCCCAACAAAGGCAAGCCTTCTTTCGTGAGGATGATCAGGAAATCCTTCCGTCCATTCATATCCTAGCTCTTTCGTTAGCTCCTTAAATTCCTGATAGCAGCCATGAATGTCACCAATAATATCGATATTCATCTTCCTACTCCTTTTTTTAAAAGATCATACTAGATAGTATGAACAAAACGAATATATACATAAATGAAATAAGAAAATAAGGGTAATGTTACTGGAAATATAGAGGGAAGTAAGTCGAAATCAGCCTAAATAGTTGCATCATCTGCAATAGCTTTAGTAACATTTATACATGCATCAGTCATATGTTTGAACGTTCACAAGGTTCCATGTATTAAAAATACGATTTTTAAGAAAGTGGAGAATAAATGGGGGCGCCATTCAATTATTTTATAAGTTTAGGAGGAGTGTAAATGGAACATGGTGCGTCCGTAGCATCTTTAGTTATTGTTATTATTGTGGCATTTTTAACACCGCTGTTTTTACATCGGTTAAAGCTAGCCTTTATACCTGTTGTGGTCGCGGAAATTTTAGTGGGGCTAGTAATAGGAAAAAGTGGATTTAACCTCGTTCAAGATGATATGTGGTTGGAAACATTATCAACACTTGGTTTTATATTTTTGATGTTTTTAAGTGGATTGGAAATTGATTTTTCCGCATTTTCTGGGAAAAAGAAAAAAGAAAAGCTTCCGAATGGAAAGGATGAGCCGAACAGCTTTCTGGTTGCGTCTATTGTCTTTATAGGTATTTTTGCTGTCTCATACGGCCTCTCTTATTTATTTGTTCTCGCTGGCATTATTGAAAATGCTTTTCTAATGACTTTAATTATTTCTACAATTTCCTTAGGAGTGGTTGTGCCAACTCTGAAGGAAGCCAATTTAATGAAAACAGGGATTGGGCAAATTATCCTTTTAATTGCTGTTATTGCTGATTTAGTAACAATGGTTTTACTTGCCGTCTTTGTTTCTCTATATGACGGTGGTCAAGGGAATACATGGCTATTGCTCGTACTATTTGCGGCGGGAATGTTGCTTTTCTTTGTTGGAAAAAGATTTAAAAATAATAAGCTTCTTGAAGCCATGTCCACAGGGACGATTCAAATAGGGACAAGAGCTGTCTTTACGCTTATTATTTTGCTCGTTGCTATTTCAGAAACAGTTGGAGCAGAAAATATTTTAGGGGCATTTTTAGCTGGTGTGCTCGTATCACTTCTTTCGCCGAATCAAGAGTTAGTACATAAGCTTGACTCGTTTGGATATGGCTTTTTAATTCCGATCTTCTTCGTAATGGTCGGAGTAGACTTGGATATATGGCAACTATTCGACGATCCGAAAATGCTTATGCTCATTCCGCTTCTTTTAATTGCTTTATTAGTCTCAAAATTAATCCCAGTAGCGGTGTTGAAAATATGGTTTAATACAAAAACAGTCTTTGCTGCTGGATTTCTATTAACTTCGACATTGTCGTTAGTCATTGCAGCAGCGACGATTGGAGAGAGAATGGGAGTTATTACGTCTGAAATGAGTGGAACACTCATATTAGTAGCTGTTATTTCTTGTGTCTTAACACCGATTCTCTTTAAAAACTTGATGCCAAAAGAAACGGTTACGGAGAAGAAATTGAAAATCGCTTTTATTGGGGCGAACCAATTGACCTTACCGATTTCAAGGGAGCTAAAATCATCTCTTTACGAAACAGTTATTTACCATACAAGGCAGGAAAAATCTGAATCACAAATTGCCGATTCGTTGTTTGAGGTAAATGAAATTGCTGATTTTTCCATTTCTGCATTAGAAAATACTGAAGTTTTTACTGCCGATATTGTTGTCGTTTCAACTGGTGATGATGAAATTAACGCAACATTAGCGATTGCCGTCAAGGAACAAGGAGTAGAACGAGTTATCGTTCGGATCGAAAGCCCAGATTTAGAAGAAGGACTAAGAGAAGAAGGGGTAGAGGTCTACTCAGTCTTTAACTCTTCAAAGGCGTTATTACGTGCATTGATTGAGTCACCGAGAGTGATGAATATTTTAACGAATCAAGATACAGCCTTATATGAAATTCGCTTGTTGAACGAAGAATTTGATGGCATGACGGTGAGAAGATTTCCATTTACCGGCGACATCATTTTTGTACGTATCTTCCGTGGCAAGGATTCTATCGTTCCACATGGAGATACAGAATTGCAATTGAATGACCGTCTCATTGTTACTGGAACAAAGGAATATGTTGATGAATTAAAACGAGAACTAGAAATGTTGTAAGGTACGGAAGAAGGGCAGTAATACGAGAAAATGGTATTGCTGCTTTTCTTTTTAGAAAAAATCAGTTAGAATTAGTATCAGGTTCTAATAACTTGTAATAATGATACAGGAGGTAATAAAATGACTCTTTCGTTAGAAGGAAAAAATATAGTGGTTATGGGTGTAGCAAACAAACGAAGCATCGCTTGGGGAATTGCTCGGTCTTTACACAATGCCGGAGCGAGATTGATTTTTACATATGTAGGGGAAAGACTTGAGAAAAGTGTAAGAGAATTAGTGGACACATTAGAAGGAAATCACTCTCTAATTTTACCTTGTGATGTAACCGTTGATGAAGACATTGCAAAATGCTTTGAAACGATTCATTCTGAAGTTGGAACCATTCATGGGGTAGCCCATTGTATCGCGTTTGCGAACAAGGAAGAGTTACAAGGTGAATATATGAACACTACACGTGATGGCTTTTTGCTCGCTCATAATGTCAGCTCTTATTCTTTAACTGCTGTAGCAAAAGTAGCAAGAGAGTACATGACAGAAGGTGGAAGTATTGTTACACTTACTTATTTAGGTGGGGAAAGAGTAGTCCAAAACTACAATGTTATGGGCGTAGCAAAGGCTTCTTTAGACGCAAGCGTGAAGTACTTAGCAAATGACTTAGGACCTCAAGCGATTCGCGTAAATTCCATTTCTGCCGGTCCAATCCGCACTCTTTCCGCGAAAGGTGTAAGTGATTTCAATTCGATTTTAAAAGAGATTGAAGAGCGTGCTCCATTACGTAGAACAACAACACCTGAAGAGGTTGGAGATACAGCTTTATTCCTATTCAGTGATTTATCAAGAGGGATGACTGGAGAAAATCTTCATGTTGATTCTGGATTCCATATTTTATAAATAATAGGCTGACTGCATCTTAAATTGTTGGACGAGTTCTGACAAGGAGAGGGTGCAGTTTTTTTATTTTTCATTCACGCACTGTAATCATACCTCATGAACAAAGAACAAGAGTATGCAATATATAACACCAAAACTGTACATTCTGATGCATGCATCCTTCTTTACTAGGAAACGAAATCAACGCTTTGGCATACATATAAAATGAATCAATTGTATGTGGAGGTGTGACATTTGAGCAAGGAACAGAAGAAAAAGGATCCTCGACTCTTTATACAGCAGCCACCATTTAAACCGCTAAAAGGGAAAATGCAGGAAACGTTTTCTTTAAAACAAGCAATGAAGAATGACCCAAAACCTAGCGGAGAAAAGATGCCAGTTGAAGGTGGAGAAAAAAGAAGAAGAAGTAAAGGTTCGTTTGAGCAAGAAGAGGAAGCCATTTTTGGAGCACCAAATCATGATGAAGTAAGATTATCAGCTAAGGAAGTACAGCAAAAAATCGAAGGCTATGAAGGGAAAGCAAAGGGGCATGATCATGGTTTTTCTTTTCAAAGGCTGAAGCCATTTAAAGAAATGAACGTAGAAGAAAAGCTAGATTACTTAGCTAACTTTCCTCCACAATTGCCTCCAGTTCCGTGTTTGTTCCAAACGGAAGGGAAAGCAGTGCGGGGGATCTTAAAGGAGAAGAACAATCGAGAAGTGATCGTCAAGCTTTTTGATAAAACAGAATCTACTATCCTTATCAAAGATTTGCTGGAAGTAAGAATGGTCGGTATGTAGGAAAACGCCATTCAACATGAATTGAAGAAGTGTCTAGCCTAAAGACTAGACACTTCACTTCAACAAAATCATATGCCATCCTAACCATTAGTCTTCGCAAATGTCTAAGTCAACATCAGCAACGCACTGGATAGCACAGAAGCAGCTTAAGTCAACAGTTACACAGTCATTTGTTGCTCTAAAGCCTTCTACTTGGCAAATCTTACCTAAATCGATGCAGCTACCATGAGTTAAATCTACCGCTTCTCCGTTTTTAACCGGTTTAATGACACGTAATGTTGCACAGCAGTTGTCAAAAACCTCTTCAACTCGGAAAAAAATAGATACGCATGCACATTCATCATGTCTGAAGAATGCATGGAAAGGAGACCCATCTGCTGTTTTTAATGAGAAGACACGAGTATCTACTCTTTGTCTTTTACCCGGTTTAATCAAAGAACCAAGTGGTTCCTGGAAACAGTTAGTAGGACATTCACAAACATCTTCGGCAGCATCTTGGATGTCTTTTATAGCACGGACAACTTCGCATACACAATTGCCAGTGCTAGTGCCTAGTACGTCGTCTTTTTTTCCACAACCCATTCGTTATTCCTCCTTATTTTCTTTAGAAGTAATATTACATTAATAACATATTGCTATAGAGGCATTTGGGTAACGGACAAACGCCTTATTTCCTAAAAATAGGCGAGAAAATATCATGTTGAAGGATGGATGAAATGCTTATATCTTGGATGGAATTTATCGTTATTTCACTTGCTAGCTTTCGTCTTACCCGTTTAATTGTCTTTGATAAAATTACGGAATTTATAAGAAGTCCATTTTTTGTGGAAGAGGTTGAAGTAAATGAAAATGGGGAGGAAGAAGTCTACTATGTTCCAAAAAGTGGGGGATTCACTCATTTTATCGGAGAATTATTAAGTTGTTATTGGTGTACGGGGATATGGTCTGCTGCAGGATTATGTCTTTTTTATCTGCAGTTGCCAGCATTTGCTACTCCTTTTCTCCTGATATTAGCGGTTGCTGGTATTGCTGCTATTATTGAAACGATAATTCAGCATTTTTTGTGAACGAAGTCCTAACTTTTTTTCGAAATTAGGTCATGCACATATACAGGCATTGCAAATTTGCATAGATTATCATAGCGGTACCCACATATGCTCGATATAAGGCCCTTTTAGACGTGGTGAAATACATTTATGATGGGAGAGAGAATTAATGAGAATACAAAGTACGAACCCAAATCTTACATTGAAAAAACAGCAACCTAAACCGTCGAAAAGAAAAAAAGGTTGTGGCTGTGGAAAGAAAAAAACAAGATAAAACAAGACTTTATTTACAGTCTGCTAATGCATATTAGCAGGCTTTTTTAATGTTACAGATATTGGAAGTGTACAAGGATTCATAAATTAAGGGAAAGTCGAGGAAAATAAAAGCAATCTAAGATGTCGTAGAGGATGGGGATGAAATGAGGAAAATACTGCTTACATATTTTCTTGTTATGGTCATGTTTTTATGTGCATGCAACAATGACGGACCGAAGGGAAGCGGGATAGCATTAGTAAAAACAACGAATCCTGCCCCACTCTCTTTTGAGAGAAATACAAAAAAGGAAATGGATTTGGTCCGCTCTATTGAGCAAGATGTCGAAGGGTTTAAGGAGCTTTATGATGTTTCTGTCTTAAAAGGGGAGAAGAATATTCTCGTCGCCTATAAGGTAAGGCATTTGCAACGTTATCATATGAAGGATATCGAGAAAAGAATTAATAAATTGCTTGAGGAAAAATATCCTAAAGAAAATTTCATTGTCTCAAGTGATTATAAGATATTTCTTGAAGCAATGGAGCTTGAAGAAAATTTAAAGGATCCGAATTATTCAAAAGAAAAAGCGGAGAAAAAGCTTCAGGAAATTATCAAAATGAAGAAAGAATTAACATGAAAGGGGCCTAGTTCATGGGGGAGAAGACAAAAGAACAACAACAATATCAATCCCTAGAAAAGAAACATGAAGTAAAAAGACCGATATTGAAAAATTGTATAAAAGCATTTATTATTGGTGGGCTTTTTTGTGTTGTTGGACAAGCGATCACCTATTTTTATATTTACTTTTTCAATTTTACTGAACAAACGGCAGGAAATCCGACTGTGGCAACAATGGTTTTTATTTCCATGATTCTAACTGGTTTTGGCATCTATGATCATATTGGTCAATTTGCCGGTGCTGGTAGTGCTGTGCCAGTTACAGGTTTTGGAAATGCGGTGATTTCCGCCGCGATTGAACACCGTACGGAAGGTTTCGTATTAGGAGTAGGAGGAAACATGTTTAAACTAGCAGGCTCTGTCATCTTATTCGGTGTTTTTTCAGCATTTATTGTAGCTTTAATAAAAGTCCTTCTCATGAAATGGGGGGTTATTTAATGCGTAAGGGAAAGCAGTCATGGGTATTTCCAAATAAACCCGTCATCGTCTCAACAGGTGTGTCCGTAGGTCCATTTGAGGCAAAAGGAAAATTGGCGGCCGACTTTGATATTATTCATGATGATCTATGGATGGGGGAAGACTCCTATGAAAAAGCTCAACGTGTATTGATGGAAGAAGCAACCCAAACGGCTCTTCAAAAAGGGAATAAAACAAAAGACGATGTACAATTTTTTATTGCCGGTGATTTAATCAATCAGATTACCCCGTCAAGTATGGCGGCACGAACAATCCAATTACCGTATATCGGTATCTTTGGTGCTTGCTCAACTTCAATGGAAGGACTTGCACTAGCTTCATTTTTCATTAATTACCAAGGTGCTGATTACGTCTTAACCGGTGCATCCAGCCACAATGCAGCAACAGAAAAACAATTCCGTTATCCAACTGAATATGGAGGACAAAAACCTCCTACTGCTCAATGGACCGTTACAGGAGCGGGTGCAGCGTTGGTGAAGAAAAACGAGAATGAAAAGGGGATTCCTGTAACAACTTCTGCCACCTTGGGGAAGGTCATTGATTTAGGAATGACAGACCCCTACAATATGGGCGGAGCGATGGCACCAGCTGCGGCAGATACAATTACTGCTCATTTTAATGATTTGAAATTGGATCCTTCTTATTATGATTTAATTGTCACAGGTGACCTAGCAAAAATCGGTAGAGAGGTCACGTTTGAGTTACTGCAAAAGAATGGCTTGAATATCGAATGGGAGAAATTTCAGGACTGTGGCTTGATGATTTATAACGATGAACAGCCAGTTCAAGCTGGAGCAAGTGGAGCTGGATGCTCTGCTTCCGTTTTATATGGGCATCTTCTTAACGAAATGCAAAAAGGTACCTATAAGAGAATTCTCGTTGTAGCAACGGGAGCGTTGTTATCCCCATTAACATATCAGCAAAATGAGAGCATTCCTTGTATTGCTCATGCAGTATCGATTGAAATGAACGGATAAGAAAAGGAGGTTATCAACTTGCTACCAATGTTTTTTTGGGCATTCGTTGTTGGAGGGCTCATTTGTGTCATCGGTCAATTATTATTTGATGTAGCAAAATTAACTCCAGGACATACACTAAGCTTGCTTGTCGTCATGGGGGCTATACTTGATGGGTTAGGATTATATGAACCTTTAGCGGATTTTGCAGGGGCTGGAGCAACTGTTCCTATTACGAATTTCGGTAATACCCTTGTTCATGGGGCATTACAAGAGGCCGAAAAACATGGCTTAGTAGGAGTTCTGACAGGCATGTTTGAAGTGACGAGTTCAGGTATTTCCGCTGCCATTGTATTCGCCTTTATCGGAGCACTAATTTTTAAACCAAAAGGATGAGCATGTTTTTGAGCGGAATCTATTAAACAGCCTATACACATTCTTGGACCGATACATATGTTACTAGTGAGACCGTATAAAGCGAGGTGACATATATGGGCTTCGGATGTGGCTTTGGTGGCTATGGCTATGGCGGTGGATACGGAGGTGGATACGGCGGATCTACTTTCGTATTAATCGTCGTGTTATTTATCCTATTAATTGTAGTAGGCGCTAGCTTCTATAATTAATCATTAACTAATGAAGCAAAAAAAGAAATGTCGTTTCGTACAGAGACGGCATTTCTTTTATTGTTATAACAATAGAATATTATGAATTTTCAGCAAAATAATTGAATAATTTGATGAAAGGAGTATATTAGAGATACATAATTCGTTTAAAAAGGGGTGCTGGGTGAAATGAGATTTTCTCAAACGATTGCCCTCATTACAGGGGCAGGGAGTGGAATTGGAAAAGAAGTTGCGATCAAATTGGCAGAAGAAGGTGCAAGAGTTGTTTTAGTGGGAAGAACGAAGTCTAAGTTGGAAGCGGTTGCGAATGAGATCAATAAAACGAAAAAAATTCCGATGGCTGAGATTTTTCAAGCGGATGTAACGGATGAAGAAGATGTACAGGAGCTTTCTGACTATCTCCAAATTCACTTTGGTGACCTTCATATTCTAGTAAATAATGCTGGAGGCCTGCAAAATTCAAAAATACTAGAAACAACCGAAGATGATTGGGATGATATTCAAAATGCTAATTTAAGGAGCGTCTTTCTTGTCTCAAAAATACTAGGGAACTTCATGGTCACAAAGGCGAAAGAAGAAAATGGCTTACAGGGACGTGCGATTGTTAATGTCGCCTCTCTCTCCGGACATCAAGCAGGTGCTCTCATGCCCCATTATAGTGCAGCGAAAGCAGGAGTGATTAATTTTACAAGGTCACTTGCGTTAGAATTGGCTCCATATGGCATTCGTGTAAACTCTGTTTCACCAGGCTTTGTCGATACTCCGCTGACAGAGAAAGGCTTGGAAAATGAGAAGTTTGTGAAGACGATTGAAGAAAATACAGCCCTAGGGAGAATTGGGAAAGCCTTAGAGATCGCCAATGTCATTGCGTTTGTTGCGTCAGAAGAAGCATCCTATATGACCGGAAGCGATGTGCTTGTGGACGGTGGTTGGCTAATTAAATAGATCCTGAGTAAAAAATGGATGAAATCTATAAATCTATGAAATACGCCTTTCTTTTGCATTTCATATCACCCTTCTGTAGCTACATTCATAAAATGTAAGTAGCTTGAAAAGGAGGCGTAGTTTTACAAAATGGATAATCATTTCTTTAAGAATATCGAAAAAAAGACGGGCGTAAATATGAAGGATGTTTTTGACTTAGCCAATTCATTACAAGGGGCGAACTTCAAGGACGAAAAAACGGTACGAAACGTGATCAGAAGAGTATCACAAATTGCTAATAAACCTGTAAATAAGGAAACTGAGGATAAAATTGTTAAGTCAATTGTCAGTGACGGAAAGCAGTTGGATTTCAATACGATTTCAAAAATGCTTAACAAGAGATAGTACAAAAAAGTCGCTCAAAAATAGGAGCGACTTTTGTCTATTTCACTGGAGCTAAAAAACGAGAAGGATGGGCGTTTTTGCCGCGACGTTTTTGTGGGACAGAGAGATATAATTGTTCCATGGCTCTTGTGATGGCGACATATAGCAAGCGTCTTTCTTCCTCTAAAGGTGCTAGATCGCCATTGCGGAATGAATCTAGCGCGAAATCATGGGGAAGACTTCCATCGACTGTACTAACAACGTAAACAACTTTATACTCCAAGCCCTTCGAACGGTGAATCGTGCTTAAAGTAAGAGCATTATCGAGCGTTTTACTGATATTCTTTATTTCTTTATTCATGGCTGTCATATGATTAACATGGTCTAGAAACTCAAGAATCGTTTTGAAACCACGTGCGGCAACCTTTAAATCACGAATATCATCAGAGCCCTTATCAAGCTTATTTCCTTCATTGCCTCTTTTCTTAATAAAGTCCCCATAACCTAGTTCTTTTTCTAGGATGTCCATCGCCGTGACTGGTGCTAGCTGATGCAACGAACGAATGACAGGGACTAGTTTTTTCAACTTCTTTTCTTGAAAAGCAAAACCTGTTTTTAATTGACTGATACATTCGAGTAAAGAGCAATCATTAAGAATGCTGTCAGCCTTTAAGTCCTGGAGAACATTATTTTTCACAAATAGGACGGGAAGGATGGACCGTATCGCATCTTGATCATCCTCATTCAATGAAAGTCTGAGAAAAGAAAGCATTCCTTTTACGATAAAACGCTCATAAAATGGTTCCACATCTTGATCAATTTTAAACGGAAGACTGGAATTGGTTAATCTTTCGAAAATCGCTCTACTGCTCGTATTCGTTCGAAAAAGAACAGCAAAATCGCGAGGCTCGTAGCCTTTTTCAATTTTCTCTTGAATATCTTGAACGATCATCGTTGCTTCTTCTTCCTCATCAAAAGGGAAGAATAAAACAGGGGAGCGTTCAGAAGAGAATTGGGCGTGCATTTCCTTAAGTCTACGCTCTTTATTCTTTTTAATAATCGTATTGGCTGTTGCCACGATTTCATGGCTTGAGCGATAGTTTTCATTTAAGACAACTAGCTTTGAATTCGGAAAATCTTTTTCAAATTCAAGCAGGTAATGAGGGTCACTTCCTCGAAATGAATAAATAGACTGATCGTCATCTCCAACTGCACATATATTTTTCGAAGATGATAGCATGCGAATCAATTCGTATTGAACCTTGTTGATATCCTGAAACTTGTCAATAAGGAAATAGCGAAAACGTTTTTGGTAACTTTCAAGAAGGGAAGGGTTCTCTTGAAACAGCTGATAGCAGCCAAGAAGCATATCATCAAAGTCAAATAAGCCTTTTTCACGTTTCGTCTGTTCATAAAACTGAAAGAGAAAGGCGACCTTTTCCTCCCATGGAGTTTCAGGCTTAATTTGAGAAGGAAGAACTAATGAGTTTTTCCAAAACCCAATTTGTTGCAATGCTAGATCGTAAGCAAACTCCTTCTCATCTAACTCTAGCTCCTTACCACCTAATTTTATGATTTGTTCCTTTTGCCACTCTTTTTTTAATAATTTATCAGAACTCCATTTACTTCGCTCATGGAAAGACAAAATGCGGTAGAAAATACTGTGAAACGTTCCAGCCAATAATGACTGAATTTGTTGCTGAGTGACGCCTGGATATTGTTTTAAGCGCTTTTTCATTTCCATTGCTGCCTTTGCGGTAAAGGTGACAAGCATGATTGAGCGGGGATCCACTTTTTTCTCTTGAATCATGAATGCTGTACGTGCTGTTAACACTCTCGTTTTGCCACTTCCTGCTCCGGCAAGAACAAGCAATGGACCTTCCGCATGAGAGACGGCTTCCATTTGATTGGCATCTAATGAAAAACCGTGTTCCTTCAAGGTTTGTATATATGGACTAGATGGTGGCATTTCCACTTTCGTTTCTTTTATGAATAATGGAGCCTTTTTGACTCGACTATGAGATTTGAACTCTGTTTGATATTGCACTGTTGTAATCGTGCGGGAAACGGGAATTTTGAAACCATTTCGCTCTACGTATTCCACTTCATCTTTAGTGGATTCTAGCTCTTGTAGCTCTGGTTCCTGGCAAGTTGTATGTTTGGTCATGTGGAAAAAGTGAGGTTGCTTTTCAATGCCTAAGTAGAAGCGAACAGGGTCACCACATATTGGACAATGGAGCTTTCCTTTTTTTCCTTCATCATGAATCCATTGAAAATGTTCTCTATTTAGTTGTTCTGTAGCGATTATCTTGTTCTCTAATACAGCTGTTCTCATCATTTTCCCCTTTAATCTAACTTTCTTCATGTCCTTTTTTAATAAGTACAGACAAAATTTATCATACCAAATCGTATATATATTCTAAAGAGGTTTTTCGTGAATTTTATTGAAAGAGGTGGTGAATATGGGTTATATTCCTCCAACAACAAATTATCAATATACGCAATACGCAGAAAGAGAAGTAAAAAACAATTATGATCCATTTCAGATTTTTCCAGTAGGGAGAACAAGAGCTGCTGCCAACACTAGTGAAGAAAAAAGGCTGGAAAGAGGGCAAAGCTTCAGGAAGAGACTAAATAAAAATAGCTCCTCAGTTCAGGAGCTAGCGAAAGAGAGTATGGTCGAAGAAATTTATAGTGATCTAACTGGCAAAGGCCGTTACTTTAATGAAGTCGTCTAGGAGAAGTTAGTACTTTTGAATAAGTAATTCTTCTCCTTCTTGCCATTCGACATAGAGGACATCCTTTGTAGAGTGGACCCCCAATTTTTTCATTTCATATAAAAGTTTGTCTTCATCCCACTTAATAAACTGTAGGTTATCCTTTTCAATTTCTCCATCTAAAATTAACGTAACGGGCAACTTAACAGGAGACCGGGGCAGATTCATGTCCCGAATTGTGACATTAGAAAAGCCAGATTTTTTTAGTACACTAATGGATCCATCGGTTTCTAAAATGGCATACTCGCACTCCCGAATGGAGAAGATCTCTCTTGATCGAAGTAGATGTTGAAGTTGGTTGATATCTAAACGAGTTTTCTTCAAAGCTTCGTAATCAATTTTTCCCTTGCGAATGACGATCGTTGGCTGTCCCTCTAATAATTTTCTAAGCCCTTTCTTTTTCTGTGTTAATACTTCTGTTAAAAAAATGAGAAGCCCCCAGACGACGACAGCATAGATGACTTTTTGAAATTTAATGTCATCATCGTAGATGGCATTTCCAACTAACTCTCCTAAAATTAAGGCAGAGATAAAGTCGAAGGGGGTAATTTGTGTGATTTGTGTTTTCCCCATTACTTTGGTTAAAGCGAACAGAGCAATATATCCTAAAATCAGTTCAACGAGAATTTGTACATAATCATCCACGAGATTCCCTCATTCCCCATCATAATCATTCATTAGTATGAGAAATGAGGAGGAGAAATATAAGGAAAAAAGAGCCCTTTAGGCTCTTTTGTGTTCAAAAATATATTTCACCATGGTTTTATGTGGAATGCCTGCATCGAGAAATTCTTCTGAAACCACGTCATATCCTAAGCCTTCATAAAAAGGGATGGCGTGTGTTTGGGCATTTAGTTT
This sequence comes from Robertmurraya phoenicis, assembly GCF_047302285.1. GTDB lineage: Bacteria > Bacillota > Bacilli > Bacillales > Cytobacillaceae > Robertmurraya. The sequence continues at coordinate 3,319,672 of NZ_CP154845.1, read as the reverse complement.
AAGTTTCTCAATGCCTTCTTTTTTTGCGTATGCTTCAATGCCTTCCATGATGGCTCGTCCAGCACCGCTTTTTCGCTTGTGTTTGAGGACGCAAATTCTTTCCACTTTGCCGTACCCATCAACTACTCGAAATCGTCCAGCACCAATAGAATCCCCATCATCCTGAAGAAGAAAATGTGTAGATTCCTCTTCAAGGTGATCAATTTCTTCTTCAACAGATACATTTTGTTCATCAACAAAAACGATTTTTCGAACTCGATATACTTCTTCTAATTCTTCTTTATTCGTTACATGTAATAAATTCAAGTTTCTCTATTCCTTTCCTAAACGAAATGTTTCATATACGGTCCAAGAGCCATTTTCAAGCTGATAAAGAAGGTGGAAGCGATCCACAGCTTCTTCATGATTGACTGTTTGAAGTCTTAAGGAACCAAACACATCTGAATGTTCATCATTAGAGAGATTTTGGCCAACCGTGATATGTGGGACAAAAGCATATTCAGATGGACTATTAGCAACGACAGAAGTCACTGCCTCTTGTAAATCGACAATCTCTGGTTCTGGTGTTACCTTCATATAAATAACATTATTGACAGGTTGGAATGAGCTAAACTTTGTTACTTTTATTTGAAAAGGTGAAAACCGTTGAGCTGTCTGATGCAATTGTTCAGCCATTTCCTTAATAACCGTATCAGTCACTTCGAATGTACTTTTTAAGGTGATATGAGGAGGAATCAAGGCATAATGTGGGTCATATCTTTTTCGAAAAGAATTCGCTTTGTCTTGTAAAGCTTTGGATGGGAAAATAACAATTCCGTATTTCATTGTATAACCTCCAAAATTTGATCATTTATCAGGAACATACGCTAATACCAATTTCTTGAAAACGTTTCATATTTTTATTATAGCAAACAATGGGGGGCATTTCTCAAATAGAATGTTTGCTCTATTTAAAAATTAGGTAGGAAGCATCAACTTAAGGGCACGTTTTAGATCTGGTTGCCAATAGGTCCAAGTGTGATTTCCTTCGAATTCTTCATAAAAGTATGGAAAGGCTTTACTTTCAATCACAACATTCAAATCCCGATTCGGAGTTAGGAAATCTTCAATTTTGGCAACAGTGGTCTTAACCTCAGTCTCCTGCTTGCCAATGACATGATAAATGGAGAGCAAGTGTGGCTGGTCAAAATTAGCAACTTCCTCCATGACTTTTTCATTGACATAAGGTGACTGCAACATCACTTTCCCAAATGTATGAGGGAACTTTAAGGCAGCTCTTAATGAGACAGTTGCAGCGAGTGAATCCCCGATTAAAGCACGACCTTGGCCCATTTGATAGGTAGGGAACTGTTCGTCGAGAAAGGGAACAAGCTCCCTTGCAAGGAAACGTATGTATGCCTCATTTTGTTCTCCATTTGGATGATACTTTTTGCGTCGATCTTTTACATCATGATAGGGGATTCCTATAATGATGATATTTTCAATCTCTCTATTATTTAAAAGTTCTTCAGCTGTTCTTCCTATACGACCAAGTTGGAAGTAATCTCTTCCATCCTGAGCGATCAGTAGAGTATATTTATATAAAGGTGAGAATGAGGCTGGTAGATAGATTAATATCGGAATCGTTTCATTTAACTCCTTGCTCTCAAATGCAATTTCTGTAATTCTCCCTTTGGCAAATTCCATGCGAGTCCCTCCTTTTTTACTAAACTGTTATGAATTAATTACAGAGAATTGTACCACAGGAGGGTAAGAAATACATTCTTTTATCTCTTAGAAAATATGGAGATGAGTAGACTTGAGGAGGTAGCTATAGATGGGTTTATGTTATATAAGTTGACAATATTAGATAATTCTGTGATAAAATAAAATAGATTAACTCTAATAAAAATAAGGGGGAAAACGAATGAAAAAGAAGCAATTTCTATTACTAGCCGTTTTAATGTTGGCGTTATCAATGTTCTTAGCCGCATGTGGTGGTGGAGACAGTGAAGAAGGTAATGGCGCTGATAATGGTGGAACTGATTCAGATGATCAAGCAGGAGAAGAAAGTGCAGATCTTCCAGATTTCATGAGCATTTTAACTGGTGGAACTGGTGGTACATACTATCCACTAGGTGGGGCATTTGCTAGTATTATTAAAGACGAAACGGGTATCGACACAAACTCAGAAACATCTGGTGCTTCTGCTGAAAACATGACCACTTTAAAAAATGGTGATGCAGAAATCGCATTTACGCAAACCGATATCGCTTCTTATGCGGCAGAAGGAAAAGCGATGTTTGAAGGAAATGCAGTAGAAAATGTTCAAGCAATTGGGACATTATATCCTGAAACCATTCATATCGTTACAACTGCAAAAACTGGGATTAAATCCGTTGAAGACTTAAAGGGTAAGAAAGTTTCAATCGGTGCTCCTGGTTCAGGTACTGCTCTAAACGCAGAACAAATTCTTGAAGTGTACGGATTAACACTTGAAGATATTCAAAAGCAAGATCTTGATTTCGCTGAATCTACAGATGGAATCCAAGATGGAGCAATTGACGCTGCATTCGTTACAGCTGGTTCACCAGCAGGTGCTGTTGAAGGTTTATCAGCTACTTCAGATGTTGTCATCGTACCACTTGACCAAGACAAGATTGATGCATTAAAAGAGAAATATCCATACTATGTTAATGACGAAATCCCAGCTGGAACTTACGGCTTAGCAGATGCTGTTCCAACTGTAGCGGTTTCAGCTATGCTTGCAGTTGTGGATAGTCTTTCTGAAGATGCTGTTTATCAAATCACTAAGGCCATCTTCGAGAACTTAGATAAAGTACAACATGCAAAAGCGGAAGTCATCGATCCAGCTAAAGCAAAAGAAGGTACTGGTATTGAGATTCATCCAGGTGCTCAAAAGTACTATGATGAAAAAGGATATTAAAGCTAAATAGGACTTTGTTTAGCAGCTTCAAATAATTTGAAAAATGACCGGCTGTATAACCTCTTATAGGTTCATTAGCCGGTCAACTTATCTTTTAGAGATCATTTTTTCTAAAAAAAGACGCCATTTTATAGGTGGGGTTTACATGAAAAAGAAACAAAGAAAAGGTATCATCTTTTTAGTACCCCTCATAATTTTGTTCATCACATTTCTTGTATTCATTCCATTTAAGCAGGTACTCGTATTTGAATACAAAAATACGGAGGAAGTACTTGCCTACATCCCTTTAAAAAAGGAACAAGCTTTTAAAATTAAATATACCCATTCGATCCATCTTTCTGACGTTCTCGAAAGTTACAAGATTATAAAAAATGGGAATATTCAACAATATGAATTGATGTTTGAAGATTTTGCAATCGGAATGCCGTCTAATGCTTCAGAAGGTGAGACTTTTGAAGAGATTGATGGGAAATATTATATAAGAAATATGAAGCAAACTTTTCCTTATATTGATCTTCGCATCGGTCAGGTTCGAGCAAATCATCGGGTGATCTTTCAGTCAAATGAATATTCTCTTTCAGACTACATAGAACCAGGGACATGGGTGCGTATTAAAACGAGGAAGCTGAGCGTCATTCAGCAATTGAAAGGAGTGAACATCATTGAGTCATAATGGGGAAACATTGTCACAGGAAGAACAGCAAAAATTACTAGAAAAATACGATCCTGAATCGAACACGAGAAATTTAAGCGGAATATTTAAATGGATCGTATTCCTTGGATTATTATCCTTTTCCTTATTCCAGTTGTATACCGGGATCTTTGGTGTGTTAACGGCTCAATTACAGCGTTCCATCCACCTAGGATTTGCCTTATCTCTTATCTTCTTGCTTTTTCCAGCAAGGAAGAAAAATCGTGGAATTCAAACGAAACCAGCATGGTACGACATCATTTTGGCGATTGCAGCCATTGTAGTTGGTGCCTACTGGCCACTGATGATCGATGATTTAGTTTCAAGGGTTGGTATTATTACACAGTTAGACTTTTATGTTGGGGTTGCAGCAGTTTTACTTGTACTTGAAGCAACGAGAAGAGCTGTTGGAATGCCGATTACCATCATCGCAGGGCTCTTTTTACTGTATGCTCTATATGGACCGCAAATGCCTGGTTTCTTAGCACATAGAGGGTTGTCACCAGAACGATTAATTCAAACAATGTTTTATACAACAGAAGGAATTTTGGGAACACCTTTAGGCGTGTCCGCTACATTCATCTTCCTGTTCTTATTGTTTGGCGCATTTTTAGTGAAAACGGGAGTCGGGCAATATTTTAATGACTTGGCTGTTTCGATTGCAGGTAAGCAAACAGGTGGACCAGCGAAGGTTGCTATTTTCTCCAGTGCCCTGCAAGGAACCATTAGTGGAAGTTCTGTGGCAAACGTTGTAACTTCCGGATCATTTACAATTCCAATGATGAAAAAGCTTGGCTATAAGAAAGAATTTGCTGGTGGTGTTGAGGCAGCGGCTTCAACTGGAGGCCAGTTAATGCCACCAATTATGGGAGCGGCAGCGTTCTTGATGGTGGAATTTATCGGTGGAATTACGTATTGGGAAATCGCCAAAGCTGCAGCGATTCCAGCACTATTATACTTTACTGGAATTTGGATCATGACACACTTTGAAGCAAAACGAATTGGGTTACGAGGCTTAAAGAAAGAAGAAATGCCAAATCGTAAAGAAGTGTTGAAAAAGATCTACTTATTAACACCAATTTTAGCAGTTATTGTTCTTTTAATGACCGGAATGAGTGTCACTCGTGCAGCTCTATGGTCAATTGTGATCACGATTTTAGTAAGCGCGATTCGTAAGGAAACTCGAATCGGCTTTAAAGATATGATTAATGCGCTAGTAGATGGTGCGAGAACGGCTCTTGGTGTTGCCGCAGCCACTGCCGCAGCGGGGATTATCGTCGGGGTAGTGACAAAAACAGGTTTAGGTTTAAAGCTTGCGAACGGTTTATTAGACCTAGCAGGTGGTGCCCTAATACCGACTTTAATGCTGACGATGGTAGCATGTATTGTACTTGGAATGGGTTCACCAACTACCGCAAACTATGTTATCACATCAACCATTGCGGCTCCAGCTATCATTTTACTAGGAATTCCTGATTTATCTGCACACCTTTTCGTGTTCTATTTTGGGATTGTCGCAGACATCACACCTCCAGTTGCATTAGCTGCTTTTGCTGCAGCAGGGGTGTCCGGAGGAGAACCGATCAAGACAGGGGTCAATTCAGCAAAGCTGGCGATAGCCGCATTCATCATTCCATATATGTTCGTGCTCTCACCAGAATTGCTGATGATCGATACTACTTGGTATCATCTAATTTGGATTGTATTTACGGCGATTGCAGGTATGATGGCCATTGGCTCAGGTGTAATTGGATTCTGGCAAAGAAAGTTACACTGGTTAGAACGAATTCTTGGGATTGTCGGTGGTCTCATGCTGATTTATCCAGAGGGAATGTCCGATATCATTGGACTCGTGATCTTCTTGATCATCGTCGCTTTACAGTTTTTTGTTAATGGAAAAGGGAAAGCAAAACCAGAAATGGCGAACTAATAAATGTAAAGAAAGGAAGTTCTCGATTTGAATGAGAGCTTCCTTTTTAACTAATTTCTCGTTGAAATGTACGTACTGGCATCACGGATAAAATCTGCTTTGACTTAAAAATACGAGTTTGCTTTCGTAAATAGCAATATGCTCGGATTTTTGATCCGTTTATTTCTTTCACAATAATTTTTCGTTGTGTAATTTGATTGGAAGTAGAAATATAAATCATTTCAACAGGAATCTGCTCATTTAGAGACTTCGTTAGTAAATGACTCATGAAGCTTCACCACTTTCTGTTTAAATGCAAATTGCGACTTCTTGTTCTTATTATATGCGAACTTATGTTCTTTATTCAACAAAAAAAGAATATATGTTCCTGTTTTACAATAATAAAATCTATTGACAAATTATTTTAGACAAGTATAATAATATCTATACTTCATCAAACGATCTGTTAGCTCAGCTGGGAGAGCATCACCTTGACAGGGTGGGGGTCGGGGGTTCAAGTCCCTCACAGGTCATTAACTTAACGCTTAAAATATTATATAAAAGGGTTTCTGCCTCACGCAGAAACCCTTTTATATTTGAATATTCCTCTATTACTGAACAAACAACTAACCATAATTTTCACCCTTATTTCTAAGTTCATTTAAGTCATTTCCTCACATCTCAAAATATACAATTTATTTGATGAATTTCCCTTTTCAGTATCAAGATGAAATCTTGCAGTACCTATATAAATCCCTCACATAATTATTACGGTGTACATTTTCAAGAAATTAGATAACCCCAGTCTTGGGCCAACCTATCTTTTATATTGTACTGTCTTAATAATTTTAACTTTTACGTCTATTTTTTTGATGGAATCTTTATTAAATGAATTAATCGTTTTTATATCCCATTCATTTAAGTAATGTCGATAGGCCGTTTCGCTTATATTTAAAAGATCAGTTTGTATTACTTCACTTTTCTTCAAGGTTTTAACAATTTCTTCTTTTATTTTCTTTTCTACTTCCTTTCTTATTTTATCATTGCTAATATTATCCAGATTCTGTGTGATTTGAGCATCTACTTTCAGAGTAAAGTAATATTTGGGTGTTGGGCCACTAATGACCTTAACGATAGATTTAGGATTTTGTATCATCAAACTAACTTGCTCTTGAAACAGCGAATATGGAATATTGTTCGCTTCTTTTGATAACCATTTTATTCCTACTAAGTCTTCTTTTTCTATCCATCCTTTGAATTTTTGCTTTGAAATAGCAAAACCGCCAGTTACAGTTGATATATTTTTCTTCTTATCGTTCTCGGAAAAATTTGATTCATTTATGGAAATAGATGGAATGATAAAAGAACCTGCTGTCTCGTAATAGGAGGAGATAAATTTATTATACTCTTCAATAGGAATAAAAAAATTATTTTTTGTAAGTGATTTTGGATTGTGTATAATCGTAAAAGTCGAAGGGAAGTTAAAAAAACTTTCACCCAAAATGATTTCCTTGATATTCTCCCTCGTGCCAAAAAGCCAGATATTGTATCGTAAGAAAGGATGTTGTCCAATAAATTCTATCACAGAATTTAAACGATCCTTTATGACATTTTCGCTTAAAAGGATGGTATTAACATGTCCGTAGTAAAACGGCATCGCCGCATTTTGTTCTAAATGGTTTAGAGCCGATTGTATGCTCTTCGCCTTAGCTTCGCCAATTAACATAGGGACCGATTCTTGGAGTGATGTAGTTCCATCTTGTTTTGCGATATTCGCAAAATTTTGTGCTTGGGTAAATACGATAAATTCACCATCTTTGTAATCAAGCCCAATGCCTGTAATATAAGTTTGACTTTGAATTTCTTTTGCATCACAACTAACAAGATATAGAGTCACACTCCATAAAATGGTGACAAGAACCGTCTTTTTCATATCCTACTCCTTTTGTGTATCATCAACAGGCTGATATGCTTGGTTACGTTTCTTCATAAATTGAAGTGGTACCCTAATAAATGACTTGATGATATTACCTGAATTAGGTCTTGATAGATTTGCTAAATAGGGAAAACCAAAGCTTTGTAAAGAAACGAGTGAAGTGATAATGATGAAAAAGCCAAGAAAGAAGCCATATAATCCTAATAATGATGAAATGAATAATACAAAAAGCCGTAAAATTACGATATTGTTTGAAATGGTTTGATTAATAAGTATATATCCTGAAATAACTGTAATTGAGATTACGACTAAACACGAAGGAGAGGTTAATCCTGCACGAATAGCTGCATCACCGATAAATAAACCACCTAGAACAGCGACTGTTTGACCGACAGGTTTTGGGAGCCGCAGTCCAGCCTCCTTAAATAATTCAAATAAGGCGAGCATCAAAAATGTCTCCATCGCAGCGGAGAGTGGAAGACCTAACCGAGATGCCGATATGGTAGCGACAAGTGAATAAGGCAGTTGGTCTATTTGATAGGATATTAACGAGATATAAAAACCAGGCAAAAAAATGGTAATAAGAATCGCTATAAACCGAAAAACCCGAACAATGCTTGTGTAAAAGAAACTATCGTGCATATCTTCAGGCGAGTAGAAGGTTTGGTTAAAGTTTGCGGGACCTATTAAACAGGTTGGATTACCATCTACTAAAATGACAAATCTACCTTGTGTTAAGGCTTTCACTGCAAAATCAGGCCTTCCAGAATGATCCAATAAAGGAAATAGAGAAAAAGTTTTATCATATAGGCTTTCCTCAATTTCATAACTGCTAATGATAATATCCACTTTAATGGATTCCAATCTTTTTTTGACATCTTCTAAAATAGAAGGGTTGATAATATCGTCAATATACAGTAACACTATTTTGGTCCTACTCCTTTCTCCAAGGGAGTATTCAATACTCTTCAAAGAGGAGGTTTTTAATCTCTGACGAATTAACGCCATATTATCGGAAATATTTTCAACTAGTCCATCCCTTGGTCCCCTAACGGAGGATTCTAAATTTGATTCCTCAGGACTTCTCTTTGGAAATTTAGATACTGGAATAAAAAGTATGTCATCCAAATCATGACTAAAGAGGAGTAATTCACCTGAAAAGAGCTTTTCTTCTATCTCTTTTTTTGCGTCCATCAAATTTTGGGGTTTACTTATTTCGAGTACATTGCTCAATTGATTATGAGTTACGTCCCCATTCTTTTCCCACACATGATAAATAGCAGGAAAAATGACTTCATTCAACTTATTCATGTCAATTAATTGAGAGCAATACAGAAATTTTATTGTAATATCCTGATACGTTTTTTCTTTTACAATAATATCTGAAGAGGCTTCAAACCAAATACTTAATTGATTGATAATATCTTCTACTTTGTTAGTCTGTTTTTTCTTCATGTTGAACCCCCATCAAATGTATCAATACTAGAAATAATAGAAAGATGCCTACTTGAAATGCAAGGCTAATAGGAAAATAATAGTTCTTTAAGAATAAAAAAAATGAACTTGCATCCCATGGAATATACGCACTTATGATAATAACGAGATATAGGGTAGGGAGTACCCAATTTTTACTCCCATTCAAAGTGAATATCCTGTTGACAATAAACATCGATAAGCTAATACGAACAAATGCACCTGAAAGCCATTGAAAAATAGAGAGAAAATCTAAACGGGTAATGTGTACTCCAATTTTTAATAGTCTCCATTCCTCATAGGCAGGGTTTCTCATTTTTACTGCCTCGTGTGGTCCAAATTCAGAAATGGCTCCTGTCAGGGGTCCTAAGATTAAAAATACTAGCGTAATTCCAGTGACGATAAGCCACTTTGTTTTTAGTCTATCTTTGATAAAAGGAATCAAAAACAAAAAGAAAACGATATCAAACAACCCAGAAGATGAATACATAATTCCATGTAAAAATTGACTGTACCCATTTTCAAAAATAGGGAAGAGCAACTCGTAATTTTTATTTGGAGAATTTCCTATTCCAACAAAAAAACCAAAAATAGAAACAATGGGCAATGATATGAATGATATGGTACTTATTGTTAGTATTCCTTTAGATGTCGCATAATAACAAATCATGGCGAACGTTGTTATAATGACAATATCCGGAGTATCGAAGGTATAACTCCCTTTTGCCCATAAAAATGTGAATTTTAAAGTAATTAACGCAACTAGTAAGAAATAGGATCCTAGTAGGGTTATGAAAATAATGTATATCCAATTATAATGTAGTGTTTTTCGTAATATTGAAAGTATGTCTTCTTGTTTGTACATTTTTTTATATAGAAAGAAGAGGAGTAAGATCCAAAGAATAAAAGGAATTGTGCTGATAATGACACTTAACCAAGAATCTCTGTTAGAGGTGGATAGCAGTATTGGGATGATAAGGACATGTACCATAAAGCCGGTCGACATAATCATAAGTGCATATATATGAATGGCACTAATAAGCTTAGTATTCATCAATATCCTCCATATTTTCTATTTTTATATGGATATTTTTACCTATGAATTAACATTTATTCAAGAAATAGGCTAGTTTCAGTGCAACTATTTAAATCTTTTCAGTAAGCCCGACTGTAAATGAGACCAATTTGATGGCAACGTATTGCTAGCTATGTCGGCTAAAATTTATCTTCTTTGGCAACCAAAGTATCAGCATAAGAATGAGATCATTTTTAACAATGAGAAATCCGACTCCTCTTAAAGTATTTCATGTAAGTTGTCATGTCTCATTCAATATGTATTGAAACAATTATTAAAACCACGAGCTACCGATAGGGAATGATAGTGCCCATGTGATTTGTATGGATGTCGAAACCGGCACCTCATACATTTGAGAACCATACTTTAGTTGTATTACCAACAGGGTTATGTGAAAATTCATTAGGAGTCCATTTGCTGGTTAAAATAAATTAAGAACTAATTGAATGATGAGAAGGTATTTTAATTAACGATAGTCTTATAGTTTTCTGAAAAGTGTAAATATAAATAATTGGACTGAGGAGGTAAGTATGTTGTTCATTGTAAATGTAGAGGGTGCCATTTTTAAAGATGATAAATGGTTAATTATTGAACGGAGTAAAAAAGAAGAACATGCAGGTGGGTTACTATCTCTTGTTGGCGGTAAGGTTGAACAGGAAGGAAATTCATCAGATATTTTAGAAAGAACGGTGAAACGTGAAATATATGAAGAAGTGGGTGTAAAGGTGAAAGAACAATTAAAATACGTTCATTGTACATCTTTTGTAGCAGATTCGCGTAAAAATGTAGTTGATATAGTTTTTCTATGTGAATATGAATCTGGTAAGGCAATTGCCAATAGTCATGACGAAATAGAGTCTGTAAACTGGATGACAGCTCAACAAATATATGAACACCCTAATGCTCCCGATTATTTAAAGGAGAGTATTAAAAGGGCTGAGAACATTAAGAATGCAAATATTTCATTGTAAGGTTAGTTAAGGAGGAAATATGAATAAGAACATTTACATAATTAGACATTGTGAAGCGGTGGGGCAATCTGCTGATTCACCATTAATTATTAACAGAAAAAGGATTCATTCAAGCATTGTTTAAAAGGGCAAATATTGACCATGTCTTTTCAAGTCTTTACAAACGTGTGATTTAAACAGTTGAAGAAATTGCTAAATAAGTAAATAAAGATTTTATAGTCATCAATTAAAAGGCTTAAATCCTTGTGTTTCGGGGCTTGGGTCTTTTTATGTTTGAGAAAAATAGCTGATATTGTCGAAAGTGTGGTAATGCCAATATTTTCGTTAAATCATGTTCAAATTGGCTTAGTAAACATGTAAGTATGTGCTAAAATTAGATTAAGAATGAATGTGGAGGGATGAAGATGGAGTGGGGGTTAATACGTGATCAATATCCAGATAAGTTAGTATTAGTAGAAGCATTATCTACGACATCAAAAGACAGAATTCGAACAGTTGAAGAAATGTCTATCATCTCAATTTTTGAAGATAATATGGATGCATGGAACGCATACAAAAAAACTCACAAAGAAAACCCAGAAAAAGAAATATATGTTTTTCATACATCTAAAGAAAAACCAGAAGTAATTGAAAAATTTTTTAATGGTGTACGAGGCGGAAGATGGAATTAAGAGTAGAAAACGGCCTATTATTAGCTAAATTGGTTTTAGAGTATAAGGGAACTAGATTAGAGCTAGATAATGTTTTAGTAGATACAGGGTGTTCAGTTACTATTTTTGATACTGACTTAATGGCAGAAATTGATATATATATTGATTATATTAATGGTATACCTATAACTATGTATGGAATAGGTGGAAAAGGAGAGGTATGTAATCAACAAATAGTCAATGATTTATTTATTGATGGGCAGTTATTAAATAATTTCCCTCTTCAGTTAGGAATAACAAAGGATTCTTACGGTTTTGATGGTTTTATAGGACTTGATTTTATGTTGGAAATTAATATGATAATGGATTTCTCCTCATTAGGGATAAGTTATAAGAATTTATAAAGTGCTGTCAATATGATGGCGTTTTTTTGTTTTGAAAACCTTGCAGTGCTCAATTAGACATATTTAACTGAGTCGCACTAGATTGATTCACATAATTAAGATTGAAAGGTGAGAGTCTGGAGTTCAAGTCCCTCACAGGTCATTAAATTTAAAAGGCTCAAATCCTTTTGTATAAAAAGTTTGGGCTTGTTTTGTTATATGTAACTTAATTGAAAGGATAGTAGATCCTCATACTTTCTTTTTCTCGAACAATCGGAATGTTTTCAGACAGATATTTTATGAGTAATGCAAAAGGCACAACTAGATATCACGCTAGTTGTGCCTTATTTGCGAACGTCTGATGCTACCACTCCATTAATGAATATCTTGTATCACTTTTTCTAGGAATTCACCCATACGTTTAACGGCTGGCTCTGAAAAATCAAAGCTGACGCCAGTTTCTTCATAAATGGCTGCAATGGATTGATTGTAGTCCGCACTCGCACCTTTTTTAAAGGATTCAATCGCTTGTTTTGGGTCTTTCTGATAATTCTCAAGTAATTGTAGAGCGCCAAGCATCGACATGGAGTATTCAATATTATAAAAAGGATACTGGAAATAATGAATGGTGCCTGCCCAGCTCATCCCAATTTCTTCTTCAAACCCAGTAGTGTCGACAGGGTTTAAACCATAACGTTTGGAGATTTCAAAGTATTTTTGATCACGCTCTTTAGCCGTGTGGTTAGGGTTCATATACATCCAATGCTGGAAAAGATCTCCTGATAATGGACCGAACAACATCGTAAAGGCTCTTCTCAGTTCTTCCCTCTGCGCACTTTTAAAGTCTTCCTCATCTGGATAAAAACGATCAAGCTTATCCAATAAGAGCAATTCCATTCCATGAGAATACAACTCAGCTACTTCCGATCGGAGTTGGTAGTCTTCTATAGGACCGTGCTCGGAAAACTCAAGGTATCCATTTACCGCATGACCCATCTCATGAATTAAGGCGATTAGTGAGAAAAAGGATGGACTAATGTTTGCAAAAACAAAGGTATCCCCAGAGACAGGTAAGAAGGTACAGAAACCACCTGGGCTTTTTCCTTTTCGATCACCAAGATCTAGTAACCCATTCTCTCTCATATAATCAAATCGCTCTGCAAAATAAGGATCGGTTTTACCTAACATTTCTGATACACCATCCATAAGAGTAGAGACTTCGGCATATGGAGGATTTTTCATCAATTTAGCCGTGTTGTCCCAAGGGCGGTAGGTATCAACACCAAGTTTGGATTTAAAAACGTCTGCGAGTCGATTCCATGCTGGGATAATATGTTTTTCTGTATTTTCATGGAAGTCATAGCAATCTTTGACCGAATACTCACGATTTTTGACGACGAACATATAATCGCGATAATTATCAAATCCCGCATTTAAAGCAATTTGATGGCGGACTTGAATGAGTTCATTCATGAGGGCATCCATTTCTGGCTTAATTTGACGAAAGGCTGACCCCATCTTGTTAAAAGCTTTTTCGCGAACGGCTCGGTCTAGATGATCGAGCTGGGATTGGATAAACGGGAAAGGCTTTTCCTCACCATCCCACTCAACGGTTAAGCCTCCCATAATTTCACTATATTTAGTAGCAATTTCTTGTTCTTTTACCATCAAAGGAATGTTTTCTTCTCTGAACAATTTAACTTTGGATTCACGTACTGTTCGCATAAGGCCGTAACGTTTGTCCTCTAATTGGTGAAAAAAAGGAGAATTACAGCATTTTTCATTCAGTTTGGCTTCATATTTCATTAAAAGAGGTTGGACGACTTGCTGATCATGAAGATAAGTAGATTTAATTTCTGCATCCTCAGTGTTTCGAAGGAAGTCCACTTGGTGACCTGTCATCGCTTCTTCAATTTGAATCATTACATTCTTTTCATCTTTTAACCAATTTTCTAGGTCTGAAACGGATTCAATTGGGACATCGAGTAAACGTTGAATTTGAGCTTCTAATCCGTCTACATCCTGTAAATCAATTAATTCTTTATAATAGTTATGACTTAATTGTTGTGCCATGAATGACTCTCCTTCTCCATTTTTAAATTTTCTCAATATTTATATTATCATATAATCGAATTCAAGTTCATAAAACTAGTTTTTAAATAGGGGGAATTATAGAAGACTTACGAATCATCTGACTACATTATGTAGATCATGATTGGAATGGGATGCATAACACAAATATGACAAAATAATAAAAATGTTACGGTTTAACGTGTTTACATACGTTTGGCTAAGAGGCTTTCAGCAAGTTTGATTTTATCCAATCTTTGTTGGTCGAAACTCTGTCGCCTGTTGGCTTGTTACTATCTTGGAATCAATTTATCCTGTAAAAGAATTTGATTTCCTATATATCCATTTTTTCTGTATGTGACTCCTTATTAATCATTGCTTGATAACCTAAACCCCATTCTGCCATTACATTAATAATTGGTCTTAGTGTGTTTCCTAAATCGCTTAGATAATACTCTACTCTCGGTGGAACCTCTGCATAAACTTGACGTCCTACGATTCCGTCTTCTTAAATAAGGGGACGGTTCCTCTGTTTCCTTCGGATCTCGAAGGAAATAGAAGGGCCGTCTCTATGTTTCGGTTGACTTTATACCCTTAGGGGTATAAAGTGGAAATATGAGCACCTTATTCCTTTTAAGAAAGGTTAATTTATGAAATATTATGTTCAAATGAAAAATAGAGTTAAACGGATTGAGGGATAATTAAGAGGTATTTTAAGAGTGATGGAAGAAAACAAAGATTGTAAAGAAGTTATTACACAGCTTTCTGCTACGAGAGCAGCCATTGATCGTACAATTGGCGTGATTGTTAGCACAAACTTAGTAGAATGTGTTCAAAACGCAGAACACCAGAAATAAATGGAAGACATTGTAAGTGAAGCAGTTGAACTCTTGGTGAAAAGCAGATAAGAGAGGATCGGCCTCTTTTATTTTGATGATAATAATACCCTTATGGGTAAAAGGGGCTTGATTTAATGGGATGTAAAGTAAAGTCACTTTAAAGGGTGCAAATTAGTTTGTTAAAAATAAGCTCAGGAGGTATTGTGATGTCCAATAAAGAAAGACAGACACAGAATTGTACCAGTAATGGTTCTTGAGGAATTAGTCCGAAAAAGGTTTCTGGGAATGGAAAACAGGTTAAACAACCGTTTCCAATATGACCGGGGACTTTCGTATGGCTCCTGGCAGGAGTCGCTTATCTGATTTATAAAGCGTTCAGTTGGTTTTTTTAGCGGCCAATATAAAATGTCTAAATGAATTTTTTGACAAATGTTCAAAATATAGAAGGAGGAGATACAAATAGAGGTTGTCCAAATTGGTTCTATTACCATTATGATGAAATGGCTTGTTCTTGGTATGGCCATTGTGATCGGTTTTATTATTCTGAAACTATGGTTACGGCATTCACAAGAAGAAGAATCTAGAAAGCAATTGTTTGAGCTGACATTAAATAGTGTTTTCTGGGCCTTTGTAATTTGGAAAGGCAGTTTACTGTTGTGGGAGCCGAAATTAGTTATTGAAAGTCCGATGTCTTTATTGTATTTTACTGGTGGCATGAAGGGCTTGATTCTAGGTATATTTGGTGCTCTAATTTATTTTATTCTGGAAGCCAGAAAATTAAAGATAGCAAATTTTGCGATTCTGCAGACTACGGCTGTTTTTGCCTTTGCAGTTATGAGTGGATATTTTCTAGTAAATCTCATTTTGAATCATGATCAGCCAGAAGTAAATACTGCTGGTAAAGAGGCAGTAGAAATTGGGCTCCATGAAGGGAATAAAGCACCGGATTTTCAACTAAAGACTGTAAATGGCACTGAGGAAAAGCTCTCTGATATGGTAGGGAAAATAGTAATCGTAAACTTTTGGGCAAGTTGGTGTCCACCTTGTAAAGCAGAAATTCCACACATGCAGAATTTCTATGATTCAACGGAAAATTCAAAAGTAGAAATTCTCGCCATTAATTTGACCAAATCAGAAAAAGAGCCAGAGAATGTAAAACAATTTATGCAAGAGAGAAATGTGACTTTTCCTGTTTTACTCGACCAAGATGGAGATGTGGCTGCACAATACCAAGCGATAACGATTCCGACAAGTTATGTCATTGATTCTCAAGGGATTGTTCGAAAAAAAATCGTAGGGCCTATGGATAAGGAGATGATGAACCAATTAACTGAAAATATCGAATGAAGGGGATTTTGCTTAAGGTTCACTGATAAAAGTAATCGCTTTGACAAAATTATTCTTTTTCTTCAATATAATATACTCTGTTGGGCATGTTTAACATTTGAAAAAAGAAAATACTATAAAAATGGAGGTACAAACATGGTTAAGGTTACACATGCAGCAATTGCGGCAATTACAAGTGAAGTTCAGGATGTCATTGATGAGGGGAAAAAACCACTGATCCGTTTTTCAATGGGTATTGGTTGAGGGGGTCCTCAGCTTCGTCTGACTCTGGAGGAGTCAGCTTTAGAAAATGATGAAATCACTGAACAAGATGGTATCGGCTTTTTAGTAAATGAACGAGATCAGGTTTATTTTAATGATGCAAAGATTGACTATATTAAGACATTATTCGGTGGCGGACAATTTACGGTGCTTCGAGTTTAAGTGAAAGTGCTTCCAAATTTTTAAAATCTTAGATTTGATAGAAGTGAGCCTTTAATTTGAAAAATCATTGGAATAATCGTTTTCAAGATGAGAATTATGTTTACTGTACAGAGCCTAATGATTTTATTTCCGAAATGAAAAAAAGCTTTAATTATCCGAAAATGCTTTGGCTATTGCTGAAGGTGAAGGTCGAAATGCCGTTTTAAGCAAAACAAAGAATGAATGTAATGGCTTAGGGCTTAGGATTTTTTGCTGAATCCGGACTGTAAAACCGGGTGGTTATTTTCTAACAGAAATTTATTCGATTTATCAACCTCCATATCAAAGCGGAGGGCCAAAAGAATCGAAATGAAGGAAATGCGTGGCTATGTGAAGTAAGAGATGAGAATTACTTATGGGTGAACCCGGCTGATGCAAAGAAAAAGGAGATTACAACTGGAGATGAGGTGCAAATATTAGCTTTGGTCATTTTGCATACGGATCAGTAGTAGAAAAAATTGATGGAAAAGAACAAAAATCAGTAGAACGCTATGGACATTTACCATTTGAATTTTAATATATGGGGTAAACTACCTTAATGTTAAGCATTCACCATCGTCCGATTCAACACATTAGTTGAGATTCTGTTTTCGTTTCTAAAGCTTAATTCTGCCCTAGACATGGTAAGTGGTTACAATTTCCAAGTGGAGGAAAGGATAATGCCTAGTACGTTTGTTAATATTATAACGGTATAAATATAAAAAATAAAAAATTAAATTTTCAAAAAAATAACTTGATTTCTTTTTCTAGTGTTGTTAATCTATAAAAAACAAAAAATATAACATTATAACTTTTAATATAGGAGTAAACAATGAAATTAAATAGAGATTTACCAACTCCACTATATCATCAAGTAAAGGATTATTTAGAAGAAAATATTATTCAGGGAAATTGGGAAGAAGGATACCAGCTTCCAGCAGAGAGGGAATTAGCGAAGCAGTTAAAGGTTAGTAGCATTACGGTTAAAAGAGCTATACATGATCTAGTTGATAGAGGTCTTTTGTTTAGGCAGAGAGGAAAAGGGACATTTGTTAGTAAAAGAGAAGACAAAGATATTTTTCAGTTAGTTACTTTAAGAAATGAAGCTAGCGATCAAAAATCTCATCCCCATAAAACGCTAAGCTTTGAGGTATTAGATGCAGGTCATTCGATTGGTACTGCTTTAAACATTGAACCAAGTGATAAGGTATATCGTATTCATCGATTGAAAATTGAGGATAGCAATCCAGTTGTTATTGAGTATACCCATATCCCTACTTCTATATTACCGAGCTTGACGAAACAAGCAATTGATGATGATTTAATTTATAACATGTTTGTAAATAAATATGGAGTGTATTTGGGAAAGGCCAAAATATATTTCTCTACCATTATCGCATCAGAGTATGAGGCAAATCTTTTGAATATCGAAAGTGGGGAACAATTATTTGTGATAGAAAGATACACGTTTACACAGGATGATCAAGCAGTCGAGTATTCGAAATTTATTATTAAACAGGATAAAACGCGTTACTTCGTTGAAGTGAAATTATAATTGTGGTTGGTTATATTAATCATCACTTAAAAAAGATATAAAGTTATAACTTTATAATTTTATATAATTACGAACCATATACAAGGAGGGGAAAGAAGGGTTGGAAAAAGTATTTCGTTACATTGAAGAGAATGCACAGCAGTATACAGATTGGCTTATCGAAGCATGTAACCAGCCAAGCGTATCCGCGCAAAATCGTGGAATGTCTGAAATGAAAGATTTTGTTATATCTTTGTTAAACAAGATAAACGCAGAAGTCGAAGAGATAGAAACGAATGGCTATCCAATTATTTATGGTGAAATCAATAGTGGGAAAGAAAAAACCCTTACCTTCTATAACCATTATGATGTACAACCGGAAGACCCTATCGAGGAATGGCTTAGTAACCCTTTTAAAGCCGAAATACGTGAGGGGAAAATATTTGCTCGAGGGGTTGCAGACAATAAAGGGAATTTAATAGCGCGAATTTGTGCAGTGCACGCTTTTCAGCAAGTGTATGACGAACTTCCAGTGGATATTAAGTTCATATTTGAAGGGGAAGAAGAGGTGGGAAGTCCGCATCTAGAATTTTTTGCGAAGAACTTTCCTGAAAAACTAAGAACCGATGCCATAATATGGGAGGGCGGTTCTAGAGGAGTGGAGGATAAGCGCCCCCATGTTGGCTTAGGTGTAAAAGGGATAAGTTATGTAGAGCTAGTTTGTAAAGGGGCAAAAACAGATTTACACTCTTCAGAGGCTGCGATTATTGAAAATCCGGCATGGAGATTAGTTTGGGCATTGAATACTTTAAAAGATCAAGAAGAAAATATTTTAATCGATTATTTTTATGATGATGTTGCTCCTTTATCAGAAAGGGAACGGACATTTATTCAATCGATGTACTTTGATGAAGAACACACAAAGGAGTTATATGGAATAAAAGAGTTCCTCAAGGGTGTGACAGGAGACAAGTTAAAGGAAGCACTAACGGCTGAACCTACTTGTACCATCTGTGGAATTGAATCAGGCTATACCGGAAAAGGGTCGAAAACGGTACTTCCATCTGTTGCAAAAGTGAAATTGGATTTTCGATTAGTTCCAAATCAAACACCTGAAAAAATAGCAAAGCTACTTCGCCAACATTTAAATAAGCATGGATTTGAAGATATAGAGATTTTACAATCACACGGGATTTTACCATTTAACACAAATCCTGAGGATCCATTCGTTGATGTAGTTCTAAAAAGTATAGATGAGGTTTATAAAGAGAAACCAGTGATCTTGAGAAATTTGGCAGGTTCAAGTCCAATGTATAAGTTGCTTGAAAATACGAATATTCCAGCCGTTCAAATAGGGGTTGCGAACGTGCTATCGAATTACCATGCGCCGAATGAAAATATCTACATAGATGACTACATACAAGGAATTAAAGTAACTTCAACTGTGGTTAATAATTTCAGATAACTCACTAAAATCAGAAATCTGAAATTTTAAAATATAAAACGAACAATCAAAAACAGGGGGGAAAGGAATGAAGAAAACGTATAGGTCTCTATTAGGGGTAATGTTAGTGGCAATATTATTAGTTGCTGGTTGTAGTGGGGGTTCTACAACATCAGGTGAAAATGAGCAAGGGAATGAAGGTAGTGAAAATGGGGGAAAAACAACATTAACAATCGCACAAAGTGCTGATTTAACAACGATGGACCCTCAAAACTCCTTAAGTACAACTGGAGATCGAGTGTTCAGAAATATGTTTAGCCGATTGTTTTACCGTGACAATAATATGGAAATTCAGCCAGAACTGGTTGATACTTACGAAAGTATTGATGATGTAACGTGGCATTTTAAATTAAAAGAAGGGGTTACTTTTCATAATGGGGATGCATTAACTGCTGAAGACGTAAAGTTCAGTTTAGAACGAGTCATGACAGATGATACGTTAAAAGAATTTCCTTATTTCAAACAATTTTTAGAAGTGAACGCTGTTGATGAACTTACAGTAGAAATTAAAACAGACGGCCCAATGCCAACGATTCTACCTTTGTTGGCAAAGAGTGGTTCTGATATTTTACCGAAGAATTACTTTGAAGAAGTAGGGGTTGAAGAGTTCCAGAAGAACCCAATTGGTTCTGGTCCATATAAATATGTGGAGTGGAAACATGATGATAGAGTTGTTATGGAAGCATATGATGATTATTTTGGAGAAGCACCAAAATGGGAGCAGGTTATTGTTAGGGCGATTCCAGAAAGTTCAACACGAGTGGGTGAGTTATTGACGGGTGGAGTTGATATTGCAACAGATATTCCTCCAAATGAGTGGGACCGTGTCAATGGCGAAGAAGGAATCTCTTTAGTGAATGGAGATACAACACGTGTTATGTTACTGATGCTTCGCCATACAGATGGCTATGTGACAGCGGATCCAAAAGTAAGGGAAGCAATCGATTTAGCGATTAATGAGCAGGCAATAGTTGATTCCGTTCTTAAAGGTACTGCTGTACCAGTTCGCTCACGGGTGCCAGAAGGCATTATTGGAGCTAACCCAGATTTATATGATACTTACGTGTATGATGTTGAAAAAGCAAAAGAATTGCTAGCTGAAGCTGGTTATGAAGATGGTCTTGAATTAACCTTCACTGCACCAAAAGGAAGATATCCACTAGATGGAGAGGTAGCGCAATTGGTAGCGAGTATGCTTGGTGAAGTGGGGATTACGGTTAATTTAGAACTATTAGAATCAAGTGCGTTCCTAGATAAATATAATTCAAATTCGAATGAGGAAATGATCATGATTGCACTAGCAGATGGACTCTTAGATGCCTCTTATTCTTTAGTCCATTACACAAAAGAACGTGCAGCTGGTCAAACGGACTATTACAACGAAGAGGTTGAAGAATTATTCAATGCTGCAAATCAAAACTTAAATGCTGAAGAAAGAATTCAACAATACCAAAAAATTGCTGAAATTGTAGCTGAAGAAAGACCGCATATTTTCTTATTCCAACAAGGGGCTAACTATGGGGTTAGCGATTATATGAATTTTTCTCCTAGATTAGATGAAGTAATCAATTTCGATGACATTACAGAAAAGTAGTACGCAATAAAATGACGAGCGGGGCATGAAATGAGATTTCATTTCGTCCCGCTTACGTTTTAAGGAGGTTAGAAGTTGAAGAAGTATCTTTCTAAAAGATTACTACAAATTATTCCTACCCTGTTTATCATAACCTTTGTGGTTTTTGTATTAGTCTATATGGCTGGAGATCCTGTAGCATTAATGCTTCCTGAAGATGCTTCGGAAGCTGACCGTGAAGCATTAAGAGAAGCTTTGGGACTAAATAAGCCATTTCTCGTACAATTTGTTACCTTTCTGAGCAACTTAATAACAGGTAATTTTGGAACTTCATTTCGATATAACCAAGAAGCTTTGCCGTTAGTGTTGGAACGACTTCCTGCTACTTTTGAATTGGCAACTGCATCTATGATTGTGGCAATCATCATTGCTATTCCTCTAGGAGTTTATTCAGCAAGAAAAAGAAATAGTTTTGTAGATTTATTTATTACAGGTGGATCTGTTCTTGGGAAAGCAATGCCTAACTTTTGGTTGGGGATCATGTTAATTCTTTTATTGGCGGTGAACTATCAGGTATTTCCAGTGTCAGGTCGAGGCACGATAGCTCATTTAATATTACCAGCAATTACGTTAGGAACAGGGATTGCAGCAGAGATGACAAGATTAATTCGCTCGAGCATGCTAGAAATCTTGAATCAAGACTATATTAGGACGGCAAAAAGTAAGGGAGTTAGTGATTCAAAGGTCGTATTTGTCCATGCATTTAGAAATTCATTAATACCGGTAGTTACGATTATGGGTCTGCAAATATCTTCTCTTGTTAGTGGGGCATTAATTACGGAAACTGTCTTTTCATGGCCTGGCTTAGGATTGTTATTAGTTCAAGCTGTGAATGGTCGTGATATGGCGATTGTGCAAGCAGCTGTATTTGTGATTGCGGTATTGGTTATTGTGATCAACCTCTTGACAGACCTAATATACCGATTATTAGACCCAAGGATTAATTATTCATAGGAGGGGTGAATCGTGGAAGCCAATATCAAAATCAATCAAGAAAATACGGTAACACCAACTCTAAGAGTGAATTCATGGAAGAGATGGTTGAAGATGCTACTTCATAGTAAAACAGGTACAGTTGGATTTTTGATCGTCTTTGCCGTTATATTTGTTGCCATTTTTGCAAGTTTTTTAGCTCCACACGACCCAGCAGCCAATAATTTAGGGGATATGCTAAAACCTCCTGCCTGGGCAGAAGGAGGTTCACTTACCTATTTACTAGGTACGGATAACTTAGGGCGAGATATTCTTAGTAGAATTATCTATGGATCCCGTGTTTCCCTACTTGTTGGAGTCTTCTCCGTTATTTTAGCTGGGGCTATTGGGATTATAGTAGGACTTTTAGCCGGTTATTATGGTGGGATTATTGACACCGTATTAATGAGATTAGTGGATTCTTTTCTTGCCATTCCTAGTATTTTATTTATTCTCGTTGTGCTATCTATCTTTAATCCAAGCCTAATCGTACTAATTGTGGTTATCGGTTTTACCAACTGGGTCACCTATGCGCGTGTTGTACGTGGAGAAGTATTAAGTATCAAGGAAAGGGAGTTTGTAAAAGCTTCAAGGTCAATCGGAACAAAGAATATAACGATTATGATAAAACACGTTCTGCCAAATATTATCTCATCATTCATTATCATATCAACATTGAGTGTGGCCACAACGATTGTTCTAGAAGCTTCTTTAAGTTTTCTTGGATTAGGGATACAACCACCTGAGGTATCATGGGGCGGAATGTTAACAGATGGACGAAATTATTTAGCAACAAACTGGTGGCTTGCGACCTTCCCAGGTATTGCCATAACAGTAACAGTGCTTGGAATTATTTTCTTAGGGGATTGGCTCAGAGATGTATTAGATCCAAGGACACAATCAAGAAAATAGAGGGGAGGTAAAAATGATGAGTCAGTCAGCTACTTTATTAGAAGTAAAAGATTTAAAGACCTACTTTTTTACAGAACATGGTACCGTACCTTCTGTCAACGGAGTATCTTTTCATGTAAAAAAAGGTGAGACAGTTGGGATTGTTGGAGAGTCTGGATGTGGGAAGAGTGTAACCTCTTTATCTTTACTCCAATTAGTAGGCGAACCAGGAAAAATAGTAGGTGGTGAAATCCTTTTTAATGGAGAGGATTTGACAAAGTACTCGAATAGACAGATGCGAGATATTCGGGGCAACAAAATATCGATGATTTTCCAAGAGCCTTTAACTTCACTTAATCCTGTCTTTACGATTGGTAGGCAAGTTTCTGAAACAATACGTCTTCATCAACATGTTGAGAAGAAGAAAGCAAAAGATTTCGCCATTAGAATGTTAGCAAAAGTAGGGATCTCAAATGCAGAGAAGGTCTATTCTTCATTTCCACATCAACTTAGTGGAGGAATGCGCCAAAGGGTAATGATTGCGATGGCGCTATCTTGTAATCCTCAATTGTTGATTGCTGATGAGCCTACTACAGCATTGGATGTTACGATACAAGCTCAAATCATCAAACTGATGAAGGAATTAAGCAAGGAACTTGATACATCGATTATTATGATTACCCATGATTTAGGGGTTGTGGCAGAAATGGTTGACCGCGTTATTGTTATGTACGCTGGACAAATTGTCGAACAAAATAATGTCTATGATTTATTTAAAAAGCCGTTGCATCCTTATACGAAAGGATTGTTAAATAGTACACCTAAAATCCATCAAAGTAAGGACCAACTTGAATCGATTGAGGGAAACGTGCCGACTCCAAAAGATATGCCAAATGGTTGTAAGTTTCATCCAAGATGTCCTTTTGCTTTTGATAAATGTAGAGAGCAGGAGCCTCCTTTATTTGAATTAAATGAGGGGTCAGAGGTAAGATGCTGGCTTAGTGCGGAAAAGGGGGAGGTTACACGATGACATCTACTAATGTATTAAATAAAGTAGATGAAGAATACTTATTGAAAATAGAGGGGTTAAAAAAATACTTTTCTAGTACTTCTGGTATTTTTCGAAAGTCAACCCGTCATGTAAAGGCTGTAGATGGGATCGATTTTTTTGTTAAAAAAGGAGAAACATTAGGAATTGTAGGAGAGTCAGGTTGTGGGAAATCAACAACAGGAAATTTAATTCTAAGACTGCTAGAGCCTACTGAAGGAAAGATCATCTTCGAAGGTAAAGACTTGACGAGTCTGAATGAACGTGAAATGCAAAAAGTTCGCAAAGATATTCAAATGGTGTTTCAAGATCCGTTTTCATCCTTAAATCCTAGAATGAGAGTGTTTGATATTATAGCAGAGCCACTTCGTACACATAATGTTTCAAAAGGAAAGCAACTAGAAAATGATGTGTATGAGTTAATGGAGACGGTTGGTCTTGACCGTACCTTTTCCAAAAGGTATCCACATGAATTTAGTGGTGGTCAAAGACAGAGAATTGGTATTGCACGTGCCCTTGCATTAAAACCAAAATTAATCGTCTGTGATGAACCTGTATCAGCTCTGGATGTTTCGATTCAAGCGCAGATTCTCAATCTATTAATCGATTTACAGGAAAAGTTCGATCTCACATACATTTTTATTGCCCATGGAATACCGGCAGTGAAATATATCAGTGACCGAATAGCTGTTATGTATATGGGAGAAGTAATGGAAATTGCTTCTAAAGATGAATTATTTTCACATACGCTCCATCCCTATACAAGTGGATTAGTCTCTGCTGTACCAGTACCAGATCCTATATTGAGGGATCGAGAGAATCGTTTAATACTAGAAGATGACTTACCAACACAGATCGAAGATACAGACGGGTGTAGATTTTATTCGAGATGTCCATTTCGAACGGAGAAATGTTTAAAAGAACGTCCAGCTTTAAATGAAGTTCGGAAGGATCACTTTGCAGCATGTCATTATCCGTTATCAATTTAAAAAATAAAAAATGGGAGGAATAATGAAATGAAAGTAGTCGTTATAGGTTCAGGTATTGTTGGAGCTAGTACAGCATACCATCTAGCCAGAAAAGGGATTGAGGTAGTTGTAGTGGATAAAGCTCATCAAGGGCAGGCCTCTGCTGCAGGTGCTGGGATTGTTTGCCCATGGATTACTAGAGTGGAAGATCCGGATTGGTTTACGATTGCGAAAAATGGTGCTCTCTATTACCCTCAGTTGGTTTCTGCTCTTCAGGAGGATGGGGAGGAAGATTTAGGATATCGTATGGTTGGTGCGATGGCTGTTAGTAAAAGTGAGGAAGAATTAGATGTTATTGAACGTAGAATTCTCGACCGAAAGAAAGAAATACCAGAGGTCGGTGAAGTAACTCGCCTCTCTGAAGAAGAGGTTAAAGAGCTTTTTCCGCCTATTAGTGAAGATTTAAAAGCTGTACATGTGACCGGTGGTGCTCGAGTGGATGGTCGTTCATTAAGAGATGCTATGCAACGAGCAGCTAATAAGCATGGAGTAACTCGTTATTCTGGGAAAGCAGAATTAGTTACTGAAAATCAGAAGGTAGTGGGTGTAAAAGTCGATGGAGAAATGATCGCTGCTGATAAGGTAATTGTGACAGCAGGTGCTTGGACGAAACAGCTACTTGCACCATTAGGAGTAGAGATCCCTATTGAACCGCAACGAGGACAAATTATTCATTTCAAATTACCAAATGTTGATACATCTAAATGGCCAGTTGTGCTTCCGCAGAATAGTTATTATATGCTTGCCTTTGATGATTCAAGAGTGGTAGTTGGAGCAACAAGAGAAGACGGAACAGGGTTTGATTATCGCTTTACAGCTGTCGGTGTAAAAGAAGTCATTGAAGCAGGACTTGAAATTGCACCAGGTCTTGCGGATAGTACCTTACACGAGATGAGAATTGGATTTAGACCAGCAAGTCCTGATATTTTGCCATTACTTGGAACGATCCCTGATTTAGAAGGAATCATCATTAGTACGGGGTTAGGTGCATCAGGTATTACAATGGGACCTTATGTTGGTGTGTTGGCTGGAGAGATAGCTCTTGAAAACGAAATTGATCTAGATTTAACACCTTATAATCCTTTAAGAGTAACTCAGAAGGTTTAACGAAAGCTATCAACTATTAACATATAAGTAGGTGTGTATGGATGCATATAGAGAACCACCCAGTGTTTGGAAATAGATTACTTAAACCGGTCACTATATATTTTGAAGGACGTCCTTTAAAAGCTTATCAGCATCAAAGTATAGCTGCTGCATTAATGGCTAATGATGAAAAGAAATTAGGATTAAGTAGAAAAAATGTGCAAGCGAGGGGACTTTTCTGTTCTCGTGGTAGGTGCTGTAGCTGTTATATGACGGTAAACGGGGAAGAACACGTTAGGTCGTGTATGACACAAGTAGAGGAAGGAATGGAGATTTTCCTTAATAATGAGGATCCACAGATCAGGAGTGAAGGAGAATGAATACCGATGTTTTAATAATTGGAGGAGGTCCTGCAGGACTTTCGGCAGCGATTGAGCTCGGGGAGAGAAATTTAGATGTGACCATTGTCGATGAATTCTACCAACTTGGAGGGCAATTAAGACAACAAACACAAGTCTTAACCTCGTTACCATCTCATTTTCAACCAATAAGAGGCTTTGAATTAGCAGAAAAACTGGTAGAACAAGTGAATCAGCTACCGATCCGAAAGCTGCTGAAACATCGAGTCATTGGGTTATATAAAGATGGGAGTATTGGGGTCACGGATGAAGAAAATGTTTTCCCGATAAATGCAAAGAAAATCCTTGTGGCAACGGGTGCATATGATAAAACGATTCCTTTTCTAAAATGGACATTACCTGGCATTATGACAATTGGTGCGGCTCAAATCTTAATTAATAGAGATTTGGTCAGTCCTGGGAAAGAAACAGTTATTGTTGGATTAAGTGATTTTTCTTTAGATGTTGCTATGCAACTCCAACATGTAGGGATCCAAGTCAAAGCCATATTGAAACCAAATGGGCAAACGATAATTTGTAATCAAGGAAAGTATAATGAAGTCCTATCTGCTGGTATACCTATTTATAAAAATGTAGAAATTCTTGAGGCGAAAGGAAATGGAAAGGTAGAAGAAATCATCATAAATCACGATAGCCAACAGAAGTCGTTTAATGTTGATTTTGTGGGAATTGATGGGGGAAGGTCTCCGATTCTTGATATTTTTTATCAGCTGGAATGTTCCTTTGGATATAATGAGGATTTGGGAGGATGGGTACCTCAATATAATTCAAATTTAAGAACATCTAATCAAGATGTATTTCTAGCTGGAAATGCTTCAGGAATTAGTCCATCTGGTGTTTTAATACTAACAGGGCAAGTAGCAGCTATTAGCATTGCCGAAGAATTAAAGGCTATCAGCAAAGGAGAAGCAGAGACGTTTCGAAATAGTTATTGGAAGGAAATTGAAAAAATTGAATCGAAAGAATCACCTATGACTTGGAAGGCAAGAAAAGAGCATATCGAAGATTTTTTACAACCTATGTTAAAAGATCAGTTCATCTCTTAGCGAATAAAAGAAGGTGTATGAATGGATAAAGCGACAATTATTTGTAGGTGTGAAGAAATAACCTACGAGGAAATTGAAGAAGTAATTGGGCATGGCGCCGCATCTTTTGATGATATAAAAAGATTAACTAGATGTGGTATGGGACCTTGTCAATCAAAGGTTTGTTCCCATCTTGTTTTGCAAACAATTCACGAAGTGACAGGAAAACCTTTACAAGAAGTCGCCTTGCCTAGAATGAGAATGCCTATTACTCCGATAAAAATTGAAACATTGGCAACGAACAGCACAGAATTCTCTACAGTTAAATCTGTCTTAGATGAGCTAGAGTTAGAGGATGGGAAGGTGAAGTAAATGATAAAAGACTATGAAACTCTCATCATTGGTGCTGGCGTCATAGGAAATAGCATTGCTTATCACCTTTCAGAAAGAAGCAATGAAAGCATAATGGTATTAGACAAGAACTTTCCGTTGTCAGGTACGTCAGGATCGACTCAGGCATGGGTATGGGTACATAATAAAAATCCTTCTTGGTATGCTGAATTTAGCATGTATAGTGCTGAGCTTTACCCCTATTTATCGAAGAAAATCGGAGACGTAGAATACAAACGGACAGGTGGGCTTTCTCCTTTTTTCAACGAATCTGATAGAGAGAAGGCAAAAAAACTAGCTGAATCATATCGAGATATTGGGATAAAAATTAAGGTTTTAACTAGAGAAGAAGTACTAGAAAAAGAGCCGTTTTTAAATCCCGCCGTTGCAGGGGCAACATTTAGCAAAATTGACGGAAATGTAAATCCATTTCGCTTAGTAGATATGCTCATGCGAGCTGCTAAAAAGCAGAAGGTAGAATATTCTTACTATACGACTGTAACAGGTATTGAAAGAAAGGGAGATTCCTATATCATCGCAAGCAACGAGGGAACATATCGCTGTAAAAAGTTGATACTCGCAGGTGGTACATGGTCAAGGGAGATTGGGAAAATGCTTGGGATTCTTATCCCTATTAACCAACTGAGAGGACAAATTATAGTGACAGAGCCTTTACAGCCATTCTTAAATTATACGATTAGCGGAATGAGACAAGCAAATAATGGGGAAGTATTGATTGGATA
Organism: Robertmurraya phoenicis; assembly: GCF_047302285.1. Lineage (GTDB taxonomy): Bacteria > Bacillota > Bacilli > Bacillales > Cytobacillaceae > Robertmurraya. Next base: position 3,290,688 of record NZ_CP154845.1, on the reverse strand, counting down.
CTCAATGGAACAAGCTGGTTTTAATCGGGCGACTACTCTTGATGTTATACAAGAAACAGCCAATTTAGCTCAGCATTATGTTCCTGCGATTAGAAAAGCAAAGATAGTCCGTGCTTTCTCTGGAATTAGAGCAATGCCTGAAGATGGTTTTCCTATTTTAGGGGAGATATCAGGACATGAAAATCTTTATGTAGCTGCTACACATAGTGGCGTCACACTATGCCCGCTAATCGGGACCCTAATGACTGAATTAATCGTTGATGGAGAAACATCTATCCCGATTGATCGATATTCTATAAAAAGGTTTGGATAGAAGGTTTTCCGCTTATAATAATTGCCGCAAATAGAGGCAACTGTATTGATTATTTATGCCTAACATCCTTTCATACTAGCACTTAAAAACTTTAAATACGTGATGCAGATTTCCAGATGGGAGATCTGGAACTGACAAAAGCTCAAGTCCTTAAGTTGTAAGGATTTGAGCTTTTTTGCCCGTAATTTTACATTTTCCTCTTCGAAAAGTGGATGGTGCAAATGGCTGGAATTTTCTTATGATAAGAATGAAACAACTGTTATTTTGGAGGAATGTTCTCATTTCAGTTTTTTCTCACTCCGGAGTTTGTGAATACCAAATAATGAAGAGGGGTTTTAATTACATGATTTGTGACAAAAATGTGAAATAAATCACATTTAATTGACATACAATAATTATTATATGATGATAACTATATAATAATAATTATTATAAATAAAATCCTTAAAAGGGATTTTGGTATTTCTAAGGGAGGAATTTTTAAATGTCTTTAATTGGAAAAGAAGTATTACCATTCACAGCACAAGCGTATCACAATGGAGATTTCATCACAGTAAGTGAAGAAAACTTTAAAGGGAAATGGAGTGTTGTTTGCTTTTATCCAGCAGATTTCACATTCGTTTGCCCTACTGAGCTTGAAGATCTTCAAAATGAATATGCAACATTAAAGGATCTTGGCGTTGAAGTATACTCTGTTTCAACAGATACTCATTTCACGCACAAAGCATGGCATGATCATTCTGAAGCGATTGGCAAAATTAAGTACATTATGATTGGCGATCCGTCTCAAAAAATTTCTCGTAACTTTGAAGTATTAGATGAAGAAGCAGGTCTTGCACAACGTGGAACATTCATTATTGACCCAGATGGGATTGTTCAAACCGTTGAAATCAATGCAGATGGTATCGGTCGTGATGCTAGCACACTTGTGAACAAAATTAAAGCCGCTCAATATGTACGTAACAATCCAGGTGAAGTTTGCCCAGCTAAATGGCAAGAAGGCGGAGAAACACTTAAACCAAGTCTTGATCTTGTAGGAAAGATTTAAGGAGTTTAATCGATGTTATTAGATGCAGATATAAAAGCACAATTAGCCCAATATCTTCAGATGATGGAGGGAGATATTCTTCTTAAAGTGAGTGCTGGAGATGATCAAGTTTCCCGTGATATGCTCGCTTTAGTCGATGAATTAGCGACGATGTCTTCCCATATTAAAGTGGAGAAAACAACATTAGAAAGAACCCCTAGCTTTAGTGTGAATCGAATCGGTGAAGATTCTGGCATTGTTTTTGCTGGTGTTCCTCTTGGTCATGAATTTACCTCTTTAGTGCTTGCTCTCCTTCAAGTAAGCGGACGAGCTCCTAAAGTGGATCCGAAAATCATCGATCAAGTGAAGAACATTAAAGGAAGTTATCACTTTGAGTCTTATATTAGCTTAAGCTGCCATAACTGTCCTGATGTCGTTCAGGCACTGAATGTGATGGCCGTTTTAAATCCTGGCATCTCCCATTCGATGATTGATGGAGCCGCTTTTAAAGACGAAGTGGACCGTAAAGAGATTATGGCCGTTCCTACTGTTTTCCTTAATGGAGAATCATTCGGAAGTGGTCGTATGTCCCTTGAGGAAATCTTAGCGAAAATGGGCAGTGGTCCTGATGCTTCTGAGCTTTCCGACAAAGAACCATATGATGTTCTAGTCGTTGGTGGTGGACCAGCAGGTGCAAGTGCCGCTGTGTATGCCGCACGTAAAGGAATTCGTACTGGTATCGTAGCTGAACGTTTCGGTGGTCAGATTTTGGATACCCTTGGAATCGAAAATTTTATAAGTGTGAAGTACACCGAAGGCCCTAAGCTTGCGGCAAGTCTCGAAGAGCATGTAAAAACACATGAAAACATTGATATTATGAACCTTCAACGTGCGAAGCGTTTGGAGAAAAAGGATCTGATTGAGGTTGAACTTGAAAATGGTGCCGTCTTAAAAAGTAAAACGGTCATCCTTTCAACAGGTGCCCGCTGGCGTAATGTCGGCGTGCCAGGAGAACTGGAGTTCAAAAATAAAGGTGTCGCCTATTGCCCACACTGTGACGGTCCGTTATTTGAAGGGAAACATGTAGCCGTAATTGGCGGTGGCAATTCTGGCATCGAAGCTGCGATTGATTTAGCGGGCATTGTGAAGCATGTCACCGTCATTGAATTTGCTCCAGAACTTAAAGCGGACTCCGTCCTTCAAGAACGATTAAATAGTTTAGCAAATGCAACGGTCATCAAAAATGCTCAAACGACTGAAATTACGGGAACGGATAAAGTAAACGGAATTTCATATAAAGATCGGGAGACAGGAGAAATTCATCATGTTGAACTTGAGGGTGTCTTCGTCCAAATCGGTCTAGTTCCGAATACAGAGTGGTTAGATGGCACAATTGAACGCACACGTATGGGTGAAATTGTCGTCGATAAGCACGGCTCATCAAGTATTCCTGGTGTATTTGCTGCAGGAGACTGTACAGATAGTGCATATAAACAAATTATTATTTCGATGGGTTCAGGTGCAACCGCCGCATTAGGCGCATTTGATTACTTAATTCGGAATTAAATATCATTGAGATAAGATAGATAGAAAGAAAGTTGCCTTATTTTTGAAAAGCAACTTTCTTTTTGTTGTACTACAACGACTAATGGGGGTAAATAGAACGATTAAAGGAAAGTAATGGAAATAGATAGAATACATAATTTTATGATCAATCACCAACAGTCCAACTTTTTATCAATTAGAAGAGTTTCCTTTAATATGTTTTTGATTTTTCTTTTTGTATGAGCTGGCTTATCGTTCATTTAAGCAGCTGATTCAATATACTCCACAATTCTCTCGCAAATCTCATGGGTAATCAGTGAATCATCAATGGATGGTTCAGGAGTGTAATTATTTTGAACGCAATCGATAAAATGATCTAATAATTGATAAAAGCCTCGTTTATAAAGGGTGGGTTCCCAATCACCGAATTTTGAAATGTTTATTTCTTTATTATGATAGTGAGTTGTTTCAACAAGACTGTTTACGACGAATTTATCATTTCCAGTCATGTATTCAATGATTTCTTCTGTGACACCGCTATTTCTGTTCATGATTCCGATAGCGGTACAGCCTTCTCCAACAAGTGTGATGACAATATGGTCAAGCAATTCACCATTTTTAAGATAATCAACCTTGACTTCCTCGACGGGAGTGTCCATCAAAAATCTCAGTGTATCAATAACATGAATAAAGTCCTCAACCACAAATCTTCGTACAAAATCAGGAGCTGAAAATCTGTTTTTCTGCATGATAATTAAGTTTGCTTTTCCTTTTTCTTTCAGTTCCTTGACTTTCGGGATAAATCTTCGATTAAAACCTACCATCGCGATCTTATTATTCTCTTTAGCAAGCTGGACAATTTTTTCAGTTTCATGAAAGTTCATTGATATTGGTTTGTCTATGTATGTGTGAATCCCATTTCTTAATAATGTTTCCGCTATTTCAAAATGGGCTTCGGTGGCAGTGCTCACAATCGCTGCGTTGATACCTATTGCTATTAGTTCCTCAACAGACTGAACCTTTTCTTGAATCCTGTATTTTTTTGACAAACTATTTAACGTTTCAGCATTTCTTGTACAAAGCACTAGTTCAATCTCTTCTTTTTCTGAAAGTACAGGTAGATAGGCTTTCTTCGCAATATCACCCAATCCAATAATTCCAAATTTCATCTTCATCTCTCCATTATTAACTTTCTTACTAATAAGCATCTTATATTTATAAAAATAATACAATAAAAGCCCCCTGAAATATTTTTCAGGGGGAGTTCATCATTTTCAATTATTAGTACGCCGTCCAGCCAGCATCTGCAGCAATGACTTGTCCATTTATGAAGCTTGATTCATCGGAACCTAAGAAAAGAGCCAATTGAGCAATCTCCATTGGTTGACCGACACGTGGCATCGTCCCACTTCCAGTCATTTGGCGACCCATTCCAAATTCGGAAATATTAGTCATTGTTGAAGCGATGTTTGTTTCGACACCACCAGGGGCGATCCCGTTACAGCGGATACCTGATTGGGCATACATGTAAGCAGTGTTTTTAGTTAATCCCGTTACAGCGTGTTTAGATGCCGTATAGGCGGCACCTGCACGAGCGCCACGTAGACCACCAACTGAAATGTTATTGACGATAACGCCGTGCCCTTGTTCTAAAAAGATATTCGTCGCAATACGCATTGCACGCATAACACCAGTAGTATTAACGGCAAAAACGCGGTCCCATTTTTCATCCGTAATCTCTCCGACAGGTTCCATTCCATCCATAATGCCTGCGTTGTTCACTAAAATGTCGAGCTTTCCAAATGCTTCTTTCGTATCAGCAAATAAGTTTTCTAAGTCTGCTAATTCAGCAACGTTTGTACGGTTAGCAATGGCAACTCAGCCGTTGCTGGTAATCGCCTCCGCTACTACTTGAGCACCCTCATAGTTATAGTCAGAAACTATGACTTTTGCTCCTTCTTTGGCATAAAGTTCGGCAATTGCCTTCCCCATACCTGAAGCTGCACCTGTGACAATCGCTACTTTATCTTTTAATCGCATAACAAAATCCCCCTTGAATGTATTAAAATGTACAACAACTCCCCTTATTAAATTATTGTACATTTGTTCAATAAAGTCATAATATTCTTTTCTGAAATCGATTGCAATAATAAACCGTCGATATCGTACACCAACATGATTTTCCAGGCTCCGTTGCTGAAATGATTGTACCTTTGGTTACTATTCTTAATAGATATGGAAGCAGATGAGCTGCTTATAAGGTAAAAGCAATCATTACAGCAAATGGACTCTGAAATGATTGCTTTTATAGGAATGGCTAGGATGGATACATATTCATGAAATAAGTTTAACTAGAATAAGTCAGATTCATCGTTAATTTTCTAATAAGAAGTTATTTTTCATCTGCCATTGTAGCCATTCAACTTTGCGTGTTTTTCGTGGGAGAAACTGGCGAATATACTCCTCATTATAACCAACTAGTAGTTTTTTCTCATCCTTGATAATGGGGCTTTTTAGCAATCGTGGTTGCTTCTGGATGATTTCAAGTAGCTCTAGTAAGGAAAGTTCATCTAAATCTAAATTCATCTCGCTATAAACTTTGGATCTAGTGGCAATAATATCTTCTGTTCCATCTATTGTCATTCGGAGAATTTCTTGAAGTTCACTTATCGTAAGCGGGTCTTTTATAATGTTTCGCTCACAATAGGCAATTTCATTCTTGTTCATCCATTGTCTAGCCTTCCTTGTAGATTTACAATCTAATCCATATATGGTTATCGTCACTTCGCATTCTCCTTAATTTTTTTATTTGTAAATTCCGTGTTTGATTAAATTCATACAAATTTTGAAGTTTTTCATCGCTTCATCATCGGTTAAACCCTTTACTATTTTCTCGATGAAATTATGAAAGGCGATTGCCATGATGATTTTGAAGATATGTAGTAGATCATTCTCGTCTTTAATGTTTAATTGTTCTTTATCGATTAATTCTATGAATTCCTTGATATGCTTATTGCCATGAGTAGCATCGATCATGTTTGTAAATGAATTTTCTACTTTGTTTGTCGTATATAATAAGGCGTTTTTGAGAAAGCTTCGTTCCTCCTCATCCGGTAAAATGAGTAAAAAATGGTGGTACAATTCCTCCATAGTACGAATGGGATCGCCATTATGTTTCGTTAATAAGGTAAGAAAAAGATTTTTACTTTCTTTTAGTTTTTCATCTAACAAATAAAAATAAAGATCTTCTTTGTCTTCAAAGTATTGATAGAAGCTCCCCCTTGGAATTCCCGCCATTTTTATAATATTTGCTATAGAAGCTTCGAACAGAGGCACTCTCGTAAATTCCTTTTCAGCTGCTTCAATTAACGTTCGAATTTTATGCTCAGAAAGATTAAAAAACGTTTGTTTTGGCAATGTTTTTCCTCCAAGGTCAGCTGATGTGACATGATGTCATTTGTTTTTGTTTATCATATATGACACGGTGTCATTTGTCAATTTCCTACTGGTGGAGAATTGTGTCGAAAATGTGTCTGGATTAATATAGGTTGTGGTAGGGCTCATTATAATCAACAGCAGAACTTTTAAGAATGGCAGATGAATGGTTGATACGAAAGTTGAAGGATACACACTTGAATTGATAAAACGCTAGTATCGTCATATAGAACAATATTCTGAAGGGAGTGAACAATTGCACATAATAAAGAGATGGGAGAGGAATAAGCCCCATCTCTTGAAATCATAATTAGTAAAAAATCGTCATCAACTATAAAAAAATAGTTACGGTCTATAGAAGTTACTCAAACTCGACTTGAATCGTAACGATTTCAGACCTTGTACCAATTCGGATGGGAGGACCCCAAAAACCAAAACCAGATGTTACAACGGAGTGCATTTGTTCTTTTTGCAAATGTCCCCAATCATTTTCATACATCGCATTGGTGATTAGATTACCAGGGAAGACCTGACCTCCATGTGTATGACCAGACACCATTAAATCAATGTCTTCCTGCTCGGCAATGTCAAGTTCATAAGGCTGATGATCCATTAATATGGTTGGTTTAGTAAGGTCAACACCATGCATGAGTGCATTTAAAGGCAGTCTATCCGGATCTATTTTGTCTTTACGTCCGATGAGAGTGAATTGATCTTGGACATTCAAGGTTTCATCATAAAGAACTTGGATGCCACTACGCTCCAAAGCATCGATTAGTTCTTGCATCGTCCCATCGTGTTTATCGTGATTACCAAGGGAGGCATAGATTCCATAGGGAGCTTGAAGATCGGATAATATCAAGTCGATCTTTTGATCGAGGAATGGTTGAACATCATCATCAAAGAGATCTCCTGGGATAAGAATTAGATCTGGGCTAATGGCGTTAACTTCTTTTACTAATCGCTCCGCATGATCCTTTCCTGACAGCAAGCCAAAGTGTGTATCTGCTATCATGACAATATTCAAGCTATTTAGTGATGAAGTACCTTTTTCAATCGTAATATCAAGTTTTCGAACGACAGGGCTGTATGCGTTATAAACGCCATATGTCATAAACGATACGAGTAAACCTAGGGTGACGAACCCTGCCCATTTCTGCGTCTTATGCCTTGGTAGTGAGGTAAGGCGTAAAAGAACGACCGTAATATGAGCAAGAGGGACTAAAAGTAGGAGCATATAAAAGCATGCCATCCAGTAAGCTCCAATAACATTCAGAAAGGTGAGCCCCGACATACGACCGACAATAAATGAACTAGCCGTAAATACAAGGATGAGGATGTAAAGAGTTTTAAAACGCCGGCTTGATGTTTCTGGACGAATCCAGCGAAAACCCACCCAGCCTATGTAGTAAACAATCCCACCATATATCAGCATGGCGAGCAGTAGAATGAGAATGAACATAGTTAATAATAAACTCCTTATTTATTAGTTTCTGTTATTTAGTTTAACAGGACAATGGTATCTAGGACACTTTTTTGCCCATTCGCTGTAGCATTCTTTACTAAGTTGTAAGATTTCTGAAATTTTCGAAAAAACATTGACGTAATTCTCGTATTTTTATAAAATGTAATTAAACTTCATATATTTTATCATTTTTGTAAAGTAATACTACATAAAGAGATAGGGGATATAAATGGAAAACGGGCTAGAGCGCATCAGACAAGGCATGTCTATTTTAAAACCATCTGAAAGAAAGGTTTCTGAGTATATTCTTGATAACCCAAAAGATATATTGCATATGCCAATTGCACAATTATCAAAAAAAGCGAATGCCAGTGAAGCGACAATCATTCGAATGTGTCGTTCGTTACATTTTAAAGGGTACAGTGACTTAAAGTTAAGTATTGCAGCTGCTCTTCCACAAAAGAGTACTATTGAACATAAGTATCAAGATATTTCGGGAAATTCAAGCCTTGCGGAAACGATTTCACAAATAGCTTCCAATAATATATATTCCATCAAAAATACGCTTTCAGTTAATGATGAAGAAGATATAAAAAAAGTTATTCAAGACCTCAATCGAGCTAGAAGAATAGCTATCATTGGTGTTGGTGCTTCAGCGATTGTTGCACTTGATTTCGAACAAAAATTAAAACGCATTAATAAGTGGTGTGAAGCCCTAGTTGACAGTCATTCACAGTTAGTCTCCGTAACGAATCTAAATGAAGAAGATGTTCTATTTGCTATTTCGTATTCGGGAGAAACGAAAGAGATTATTAATACGGTAAACATTGCTAAAGAAAATGACATTGATGTTATTTCTTTAACGGAATATTCCAATAACACACTTCAAAAACTTTCAAACCATAACCTCTTTGTATCTTCAACAGAAAACTTTATTCGTAGTGCCGCAACAGCCTCTAGAATTTCACAACTCACTATTGTTGACATTATATTCACTGGACTAGCATCCATATATTTTGATGAATCGGTTAAATATTTAGATAAAACGAGAGAAGTTATATCAAGGTTTTCTAAATGACTTTCTTTGCAGTAGTATCTACTTTTCATTGGTATTAACCCTGAATTACTATCTATCTACTATTCTTGTAGTGATGAAGGGATTTAATCAAATATAAAAAAGAGGTGTTCAATTTGAAGAGTATGTTTTACAAACGAAGCTGGTTGCTGTTGATTACCGCCCTTCTCCTTTTTGCATTAGCAGCGTGTTCTAATGACACTACATCGGAAGAACCAGAAGCCGATGAACCAGAGACTGCGAATGAAGATGATACTACAGGTATTTCAGGAGAATTAGAAATTCAGTATTTTGTAGGTGGTTATGGGGATACATGGTGGAAAACAGTGATTGAGGACTTTAAAGACGCCTATCCTGATGTAGAAATCATTGAACATTCTGGACCTAATATTAATGAAGAGATGAACACTCGTTGGATTTCCAATGATCCACCTGATGTTGTTTACATCGATGGAAATGGTTCAAACCAAACGCAAATGATCAAGGATGGTCAGCTAATGGATATTAGCGAATGGGCCAAAGGAATTACGATGAAGGATGGAACGTCATTATTAGATAGTTTTATTTCTCCTCCAGACGAATTGGATGGTGGAAAAATATATAGTTTGCCGCTTGTGTTTGATACCTGGGGGGTTTGGTATGATAGCGCTTGGTTTGGAGATCAAGGCTGGGTGGCACCTACTGACTTTGAAAGCTGGCTTGAATCAATGAAACAAATTAAAGCCGATGCTGGAATTGCACCATTTAATACGACTGGGCAATATGCACAATACTTCCAACGAGGAGTATTATATCCTGCATTTGCAGCTGCTGGTGGTGAAGAATTACTAAATGATTTATCTAATGGTGTAATTGAGGCTTGGGAAGGAGAAGAAGTACTAGAAGTAATGAAAAAAGTTCAAGCAATCGTAGATGAAGATTTAGTCGATTCTGGATTTGCAGCTTATAGTCATACACAAGCCCAAATGAACTTCCTACTTCATAAAAATGCATACATTCCAGTTGGTTTCTGGCTTCCAAACGAAATGAAGAATGATACTCCTGAAGGATTGGAATATGGATTTGTTCCTACACCAATGAATGATTCGGGTGAACCAATGGCACTTATTCCAGATATCCGTCCAGTGGCTATCGCGCAAGAGGCTGGTAATCCAGAAGCTGCCAAAGCATTCCTTGAATTCATCTTTACTGAAGAGTACGCACAAAAGTTTGCTGAGTCAACTGGTGCGATTATGAACTTAAAGAATGTAGATTTATCAGCAAACAATAATGTTCCAGAATTCTTAAAAGGAATTAATGAAATGATTAATAATCCAGGACAGATCCAAATTCATAATAGAAAGACACCTGAAGGGGATGAACAAGAGATTTCAGTTGAGATCACCAATGAAATCAAGCTCCAAATTGTTGAAATTCTCATGGGAAGAATTACGGCAGAAGAGTTTGTAGAAAAAATGACCAATACAGCGAAGCAATTAAGAGGCAATTAATAGTATCTGATATTCATAGAAAAGAGAGAGCGTGAAAAAATAATGCCTCTCTCTTCATTTTTCTTAATCTTACTCCGCAAAAGAAAGAGGTGATGGGAGTGGTCCAGTCAAAAAAACAAAAATATCTCTTTTTGACATTCTGCTTACTTCCTACTTTTACCGTATTCTGTATTTTTACAGTCTACCCTATGATAGGTGGCCTTTATTATTCATTCTTTGACTGGTCTGGTATTAGTTCAGTCAAAGAATTTATCGGTCTCAATAACTATAAAAGATTATTTAGCGACGCGGTTATTTCGAAAGCAATTTTTAATGACTATTTTTTCGTCTTTGTAAAAGTCATTGGCATTATGATCTTATCCCTATTTTTTGCCGTAGCACTAACACAACTTCGCATAAAAGAAGCTCCTTTTTACCGAATTGTTTTCTTTTTCCCAAATATCATGTCGGTCGTTGTCATCGGTATTTTGTGGCAATTTATATATGATCCAAATATCGGCATAGTGAATGGATTTCTCAAAGCCATTGGCTTAGAGGATTGGGCGAGACCATGGTTAGGAGATTTCCAGTTTGCCTTGCCAAGTATTGCAGTTCCTGCGATTTGGGCTGGGATTGGATTATTCATGCTTTTGTTAATTGGAGGAATTACAAGTATTCCAAAGACATTGTTTGAGGCAGCTGAGATCGATGGTGCAAGCGAATGGCAACAGTTTTGGAAAATCACTGTTCCTTTAATTTGGCCACAAATTAAGACCTCCATTATCTATATTGTTATTACTTCCTTAAATGGTTCTTTCGTACTTGTACAAGTAATGACCGGTGGTGGACCAGGAATGGCGACCGAAGTATTAGGTTCATATTTATACCAAAGAGCATTTGAAGATTTTAAGTTTGGTTACGGAGCAGCCATTGGTGTATTAATCCTTATTTTGTCATTATTAACCGTTCTTGTTTTACAATTTGTCTTGAAAAAAGAAAAAGTCGAGTATTAGGAGGGTTATATTGAATAAACTTAGAACTTTATCTGGATTAGCAGTAAGAATTCCCTTATTGATTTGGTCCATTATCGTAATATTCCCTCTTGTCTGGATGTTTATTGGTGCGTTTAAAACAAATGCTGAAATATTTGCTTCACCATGGGCTCTGCCTGAAAAGTTCAATTTCTTAAACTTTGTTTCGGCTTGGACGAATTACAATATTGGGACAGCCTTTATGAATAGTTTGTTTGTAACGATTTTAGGTACATTCTTATGTTTAGTTTTTGCCATTCCAACCTCTTATGCACTCGAGAGATTGCGATTTAAAGGAAACGAAATTTTATTAAACACCTACCTTGCTTCAATGATGATCCCTTCCGTGTTAGGGTGGATTCCGTTATTCTTCTTACTTTTAAAGCTTAATATGTTGGATAATTTATGGGCTTTGTCTTTAATCTACGCCGTCTCACATATTCCATTTACCATTTTCATATTAATTAGCTTTATGGGGACAGTCCCTAAGGAGTTAGAAGAAGCGGCCGCCATTGATGGAATGAGCCCGTATGGCATTCTATTGAAAATTGTTACCCCATTAGTGAAATCAGGAATTATAACTGCCTCTATTTTAAATGCCGTTTCTTTCTGGAATGAATATTTTATGGCATTGATTCTTTTACAACAAGAAAGTAAAAACACATTGGGAGTAGCGATGGATTTGTTAAAGACGAATGCTCAGTATCAAAGCGCCTGGGGAGTGCTATTTGCAGGATTATGTATTGCTGTTATCCCTGTTATCATCTTTTATACGGTCTTCCAACGTCATATTGTTAAGGGGATGACAGAGGGTGCTATTAAATAACACGATTTGAAAAGAGGAAGGATAGTCATGGTAAAAGCAAACTTTCAAAAGGTTTCACAATTTATCGAAAAAATGGTATCGGCAGAACATGTTCCTGGTGTGGTAATTGGTGTTACAACGGCTGAAGAAACCATTTATAAACAAGCTTTTGGTTATGCCCATTTTGAGCAAAAAATAAAGATGACGGAAGAGACAATGTTCGATTTAGCCTCTCTAACCAAAGTAACAGCTACACTGCCTTCTATTCTACAATTATTAGAAGAAGGAGAACTAGAGTTAGATGATCCTATTTCTCACTATCTCCCACCATTTAAAATGAATCATCAAGATATCACCGTAAAGCACTTATTAACACATAGTAGTGGTTTTCAACCAGAAATTAAATTTTTTCTCCAAAACATTAGTGATAATGAAACGATTGATACTATCGCACAAATACAGGAAAAGAAAAGACCTGGAGAAGAAGTTATTTATAGTGATTTGAATTATATCCTGCTTGGTAAAATTATTGAAAAAATAGCTGGGGTTTCATTAGTTACTTACACAATAAATTCTCTTTTTGGACCGATAGAAATGAAAGATACATATTTTAATCCACCTCCATTTGAAAAAAAACGTATTGCGGCAACAGAATTTTTAGAATCTCTCCATGACTACCGATGGGGAGAAGTGCACGACGAAAATACGCTACATTTTGGAGGAGTAAGCGGGCATGCTGGCTTATTTTCCACTCTAGGCGACCTCTCTTTATATGCAAGGATGATTTTAAATGATGGTGTGATGCATAAGAAAAGGATTATTTCACCCCAATCCATTGCTTTGAGTACGGACAATTATACAAATAAATTAAATCTCAACAGAGGTTTAGGGTGGGAGTTGTATGACACTCCATCATTTTCAGGTCAATTTTTGCAGGATGGTTTTGGTCATACAGGTTTTACTGGAACATCTATCTGGTTTTCTAAGAAGAACAATTATTCTATTATTCTTCTAACAAATCGTGTCCATTTTGGTCGTGATACGAATATTAGTCGAATGAGAAGAATTATTCACAACTTGATAGCACTTGAAATGGCTGAAGCATACTAAAAAATGAGGGAACGGTCATGCATTTAAAAAATATCACAACTGAAAGATGGATTGCGATTGACGGTGGAGGAACGAAAACGATCTGTGTTATTGGTGACGCTCAGGGGAATATTTTAGCAAAGGCAATTGGTACAACAAGTAATATCCATACGATTCCACATCAAAAGGTATTTATCACCTTAACGGATTTAATTAATAAGGTATTAGAGGATTCTCTGTCAACGTTAAAACAAATTGAAAGTATTCATCTTTGTTTAGCTGGGGCTGATAGAGATATCGATAAACAAATGATAAAAAAACTTTTTAAAAATACCTTCTATGAGCAGAAAATCAACATAAAAAACGACGCACAAGCGGCCCTAGCGTCAGGAACTTGGGGGGGATCGGGACTTTTATTGATTGCTGGTACCGGCTCCATTGTTTATGGGATTTCGTCTGTATCTGGAAAAAGCACGAGAGTTGGAGGATGGGGCTTTCTTCTCGGAGATGAAGGAAGTGGATTTTACATTGGGAAGAGTGCTTTAAAAGCAGTCCTGAAATCTTATGACAATAGAGGACCCGATACGGAATTAACTTCTTTAATATTAAATCACTTTCAATTTCAGCAGGCACCAGAGCTTATCAGAATCTATTCAGATGAAAATATTGTACCTAAAATAGCAACATTATCTAAATATGTTTTTGATGCTGCAAAAAATAAGGATACGGTTGCATTAGAAATTTTGGAGGATGCTGTTAATGAGTTGATGAAATTGGTGGAAGCAGCTAATCAAAAACCATTTGAAAACAATCAAAACGTGCTTGTATTACACGGAGGACTTTTTTCAGATATATTTTTCAAGAATTTATTTATAAAAAAACTAAAATTAGTTTGTAGAAATCTAAAAATCGTTCAGCCTGAAATTCCAGCAGTAGTTGGTGCCTATTTGTTAGGAATAAAAGAATCTGGAATTACTATCAATGAGAAATTTAAAAAGAATGTCAGGCTTTCTTGGGATGAAATAAATCTTCAATAATAGGGATGCGGTTTAAGGATGTACTTAAGAAGCATTTTTAAGCAAAGGAGTTTATATATGGAACTATCAATACTGACAACAGAGAAAAGAAATCCTGCTAGTACGAAGATGGACCAAATGGATACGATGGAAATATTACAAACAATAAATAATGAAGATAAAACGGTTGCTTATGCTGTTGAAACGGTGCTGCCGACTGTAAAAGAAATTGTAGAGAAAATTGTGGACTCATTAAATAATGGAGGAAGATTATTTTACATTGGCTCTGGAACAAGCGGAAGAATTGGAATGATGGACGCTTCAGAATGCCCACCGACATTTTTGACGGAACCAGAAACAGTGCAAACCGTTATGGCAGGAGGAAATGATGCATTTTTTCAGGCAGTTGAGAATGCAGAAGATGATGAGCAACAGGGAGAAATAGACTTGAAATTAAAGCATCTTACTAAAAATGACGTTGTCATCGGAATAACTGCTAGTGGGAGAACACCATATCCTATTGGTGGCATTAAATTTGCAAATAAAATTGGTGCGTTTACAGTTGGACTTTCGAGCAATAAAAACTCACTAATAAATCTTTATACAGATGAAGGCATTGAAGTGGTTGTGGGACCAGAAGTCCTAACTGGTTCAACAAGAATGAAAGCAGCTACAGCTCATAAGATGATTCTAAACATGATTAGTACATCAGTAATGGTGAAATTAGGGAAAGTTTATCAAAATTTAATGGTAGACGTGAATGCAAGTAATTATAAGCTAAAAGAAAGAGCTAAAAGTATTGTAATGGAGATAACAAACCAACCTTATGAAAAAGCAGAAGAAATATTAAATCAAACAAACTACGAAGTAAAACCAGCTATCGTTATGAGTCAAACAGATTCTACTTATCAAGAAGCACTAACAGCACTTCAAAAGTGTAAAGGAAATGTAAGGGAAACAATTAGTTATTTGTTAGATGGAAAATCTTTTTGAATAAAAAACGAATATATGACTCTGGGGGTATTTGATGAAACTTTATATGTCTGTTGACATGGAGGGAATCACCGGATTAGTAGATTACACGCATGTTGACTCAACCAAACATAATTATGAGCGCTCTCGTCTCATTATGACTGAAGAAGCTAATCATGTTATTAACACAGCTTTTGAACAGGATTGTAAAGAAGTAATCGTTAATGATAGTCATTCAAAGATGAACAATCTATTAATTGAAAAGTTACATCCTGAAACGCAGCTTATCAATGGAGGAGTGAAACCTTTTTCGATGGTTCAGGGTCTAGATGATAGCTTTACTGGAGCTTTTTTCTTAGGCTATCATGCTAGAGCTTCTCAACCTGGTGTTATGAGTCATTCGATGATATTCGGAGTACGTAACTTTTACATAAATGATGTGATAGTAGGTGAATTAGGGTTTAATGCGTATGTTGCTGGGTACTATGGGGTCCCAGTAATAATGGTTGCTGGTGATGATCAAGCTGCTAAGGAAGCTAAAGAGCTCATTCCGCATGTAACTACTGCCATCGTAAAAGAATCGATTACAAGATCGTCTATCAAATCTCTTACACCTGCGAAAGCAGGAAAACTTTTACAAGAGAAGACGAAAATCGCCATTCAAAATAAAGAGTTAGTGAAACCTCTTACTCCACCAGATCATCCATTATTGAGGATTGAGTTTGCTAATTATGGGCAAACTGAATGGGCGAACTTAATGCCAGGGACAGAAATTGAACCAGGAACTACAACTGTTCGTTTTCAAGCAAAAAACATTTTAGAAGCATACCAAGCAATGCTTGTCATGACTGAGTTAGCTATGCGAACAGAATTCTGTTAGAGAGTGAGGATATGACGACAAAATATTTTGTAGCATGTGTTATTAAGCTTACAAGGAGGAATCATTCATGGGTAGCAGATGGGTTATTAATGTACCTGTTGCGACGGTTTGGACTTCTTTTGATTCGCCACGAGATATTGACTTGAAAGCAATATCAAACCCTATGGACATTGAAGGCTGGCTTCAGGGGTTAAATTATGAACAATTATTACATTTATGCGATGAGAACCGAGTTCAGACACAAGGTTTGTTTGGTGAAGAGGTTTTAGTAATAGATGAAATAGATGGTTGGGCACATGTAATTTTAGTAGACCAGCCTTCATCAAAGGATGTCAGAGGATATCCAGGCTGGATTCCCAAAGCTCAAATAACGATGGTAGAGAGTTGGGATAGTAAACCGGCTTCTATAGCGGTAGTAAAGAGTAAAAAAGCGATACTTTTTGGAGAAGACCATCAGCCATCATTACTATTAAGCTATCAAACAGTATTACCAGTTATTCGTGAAAATAATGAATGGATTTATGTTCAAACTCCAATCGGGAAGTGTCAATTAAAGAAGGAAGACGTTGAGATCGCTCCTTCCTTTGCTGAAAGGAAAAAAGGAAACGGTCATGAACTTGTAGCTGCAGGAGAGCAATTTCTAAATCTGCCATATCTTTGGGGAGGAATGAGTAGTTTCGGTTATGATTGCTCAGGGTTTAGCTACAACTTGTGTAAAGCGAACGGTTATCAAATACCAAGAGATGCCCATGACCAAGCTAAATCTGGAAAATCGGTAGAGTTAACTGAAATACAGCCAGGTGACCTCATCTTCTTCGCTTATGAAGAAGGAAAGGGGAGTATCCATCATGTTGGTATATATTATGATGATGGAAAAATGATCCATTCACCAAAGACAGGAAAAACGATTGAAATTATTGAGATAACAGGGAAAATTTATGAAAAGGAGTTATGTGCAGCAAGCCGTTATTGGTAGATTCGGAGAATAATTGAAAGAAAATAGTATTGCTTGAAGAGAATAATTCAAGCAATACTATTTTCTTTCTAAGCATCAGATGATAATTTGAAAAATAAATCAAAAGGAGAAAAAATGGAGCATTTAGAAGCTGTTATTAGAGAACAAATAGAGTTTTGTTCTGGACGTATAAGCTGTTTGGTTGAAATCGGAGATTGGACTTATGAGCATAATGCCAATAGAATCTATTCGTCTGCAAGCCTTATCAAAATCCCAATACTAATAGATGTGTTTCGGCAATATGAAAGAGGAGTATTTGATTTAGCCGCTACTATTTCTTTTAAAAAGGATATGATTGTCGGAGGTTCAGGTGTTTTACAAGCACTAGATCATTCAACATGGACGATTAAAGACCTAGTAACATTAATGATAATCGTTTCGGATAACACCGCAACCAATCATCTAATAGACTTATTAGGAAAGGATTCAATAAAGAACTGCATAGAGTCTCTTCAGTTAATAAACACTAATTTTCAAAGAAAAATGATGGACTTGAATGCACTTGAGCGGGGAAGAGATAATACAACAAGCGCATCAGACATAGTTCGGTGTTTAAAATGGATCGACGGAAATGGTTTTTTATCACAAGAAAGTTGCCAAACGGCCAAATCCATTCTTCAGCAGCAACAATTTAAAGGCAAAATTCCTGCGTTAATGGATGCAGAAAAAATCTATGTTGGTAGTAAGACGGGTGAATTACCCGGTGTTGAACATGATTGTGCCATTGTAAGCTGTAATGAGAAGACTGCTTACATAGCAATCCTCATTGACCAAATTCCTAAAGGAAAAAACTGTTCACAAATGATGCAGGAAATTGGGAAGGCTTTATATGAGGAGATGATTAGGTAGAATATGGTTTTATACGTACATACAGTGTTAATGTTGATGAATTAAACTATGTTGGAAAAGGGACCCAAGGGTAGCTCCTTTTCCAACTAAAGAAGATAGGTATCTTATTTGTCTTTTTGCCAGTTTTTTCTTAAGTTAACTAACAAGCTTCATATTCAGCAATTATGTTGTCTATAATCGTTTGCACAGGGAGAATGTCGTTTATCTCTGAAACTCTTGCTCCTGCAAACACGAGCCCATTTTCGCAATCTCCATTCATCGATGTTACTAAGGAATCCATTGTACAAAATCGATACGAGCAATTCTTCAGGCAATCAATACATTTCTTAATTTTAACTTTTTTATCACCAGCTATCTGTTCGGTAAAATGGTTCTTAATTGCACGACCTTCTAGTCCGACAGTTGTTTTCACCATGACGATATCTTCTTGTTTTGCACGAACATACTTTTCTTTAAAGGATAAGGGGGCGTCACATTCATTACTTGCTACAAATCTAGTCCCCATCTGAACACCAGAAGCTCCCATCTGAATCGCTCGGGCGATATCTTCTCCTGACATGATTCCACCAGCAGCAATGACGGGGATTTTTACAGCAGCAACGACCTCTGGTAAAATATCGAATAATGGTCTTTCAGTTCCTAGATGTCCACCAGCTTCATGTCCCTCTACAACAACAGCAGAAGCACCGAGTCGTTCTGACATTTTTGCAAGTCTTGCTGTCGAAACGATTGAGATGACTGGTATGCCGGACTCTCTGCCCCAGCTATACATGTCTCTTGAGATACCAGCTCCAGAAATAATGAAATCGACTTTTTCCTCGATCGCAACCTTCATTTTTTCAGCAAAATCATTCATCGCAAAAAGAACGTTGACCCCAATATAGCCTTGATTCTTGATTGATTCTCTCGCCTTTCTGATATGCAATCTCAATTCCTCAATACTAATTCCTGTTCCAGAAATAATGCCAATTCCACCAGCATTCGCAACAGCTGATGCAAGACCACTTAATGAAATGCCTACTCCCATTCCGCCTTGTATGATCGGAAGTTTCGGCATCATATGTCCAATTTTTAATTGTGGAAAATTCAAAAGAAAACCCCATTTCTCGTTAATTTGATTCTCCTTCATTATTGAACGATTACGACATGATGAATAGTGACAAATATAATGCCTGGTCCTAAAAGCAGATGATAATTTTGGGGTTTTCACAAAATGTTCAAGAATCTAACAGGTAAGCAAAGAGAAAGGAGGGACAGAAAACGCCCCTCCTTTCTCTATTCATTACTTTCCTCTTCTTTTTTCTTTTCAATTGGGATAAAGTTTAAAATATCCTTCGTTTCATAACTGTCGATGAGTCTGTTGAGCCAATCATAATAATCAAGTCTATCTTCTAGCTTTTTTATGACCATTTGGGCTTCCTCACGAATATCTTCAGAAGTTTCCTGGTTTGCAAGAAGATTCTTTAAATCTTCAATAGATTTTTCCATTGTATTGCCATTCATGGTAATGGCTGATCTCCATTTGGTTGTGAAGTAATCAAAAAAGAACTGATACCAATCTTTCTTAACGGCATATAAATCCTTTCTTTCACCCTTTACCCAAACTTTTTCGACCATATTAAAATCAAGTAAACTTCTAACTGAATTACTCATACTTGTTTTACTCATTCCGAGTTCTTCTTTCATTTCATCCAAGGTAAGTGGTTTTTCCGAAAAAAATAAAAGACCGTAAACCCTTCCGGTAGATGGGGAGATGCCATAAAGATTCATATTTTGAGCAATTGCATCTATAACGATAGATTTGGATCTTTCTAATATCTCATTGTTCTGCAACAATCTCACATCCTATAAGCTTATTTCCTTTTAAAACCTAGATTACCTATTCATGAAAGAATTGTAAAGTTCTCCCTCGGGGTGTTAAACGGAGCATATGAGAGCATTTCTAGGTATTTATATTATATAATACGTACAGTAAATTCTGTTCGTATTATATAAACAATAATAACGATATATGTGGTTTGTTCATAGTTGAATATTCTGTTTATAATGAGGTTATTACATAAAAACAACTATGTATAGAGGTTAAAAGGGAATAAATAAAAGGAGGAATTTTGACGTGATAAAAAAGATAGCAGGAATAACATCTGTGTTAGCAGTCACTTTGGGCCTAGCTGCCTGTGATGGAGGTGAGCAATCAGGAGGTTCATCTGATTCTGTAGGTGAACAACTTGATTATACAATCGTAGGAATTGATCCAGGAGCTGGGTTAATGAACTTAACGATTAATGATGTTATACCTGAATACGGTCTAGATAACTGGGAAGTACAGGAGAGTACTGGTGCTGCCATGACAGCAGAATTGAAAAGAGCATATGAAAAAGAGGAACCAATCATTGTAACTGGTTGGAGCCCACATTGGAAGTTTGCGACCTTTGACTTAAAATACTTGGAGGATCCAAAGGGGATTTATGGTGGAGCTGAAGATATCAATACAATTGTACGTCTAGGTTTAAAAGAGGATCACCCTGATGCTTATTCACTATTAGATAATTTCAACTGGGAACCAGAGCATATGGAAGAAGTTATGAATCTAATTCAAGATGGAGTTGAGGCAGATGAAGCTGCTTCACAATGGGTAAGTGATAATGAGGAAATAGTGAGTGATTGGACAGATGGCATTAGTAATGTAGATGGTGAAAAGCTAACGATTCTTTATGTAGCATGGGATGATGTAATCGCTAGTTCACATGTGGTAGAGAACGTTCTTGAAAGTGTTGGTTATGAAGTAGATTTAGTTCAGGTTGACGCAGGTCCGATGTGGGCAGGTGTCGCAGAAGGTAGCGGTGATGCTATGGTAGGTGCTTGGTTACCGACAACACACGCTGATTACTATGCTGAATATGAAGGTCAGTTTGAAGATTTAGGTCCAAATCTTCAAGGCACGAAGCAGGGTCTAGTCGTACCAACTTATATGGACATTGACTCAATTGAGGATTTAAAAGAATAATATTTTTTGAAAAGATAGCATAATGATCATTAGCTATCTTTTCTTTGTCTTATACATTGTTGAAAGAGGAGTGATAAACATGTTAATCGGTGAGATTCAGGAAATTGTTCGGCACCCTATCAAATCTTTTGACGGGGAAAAGGTGCAAAAATCTAAAATAATGTCCTATGGTTTATATGGAGACCGCAGTCATGCCTACATAGATAAAACAAGAAACGGAAAATTCTTAACGATAGCTCATTTCCCAGAAATGGTTCGATATAAAGCAAAATTTGTAGGAGAAGAATCCATAGAAGAATATCCCAAAGTGGAAGTGACTACACCGGAGGGTAAGGTTTTAGATTGGGAAGATGCGGAAATAATTAGCGAGATGGAAAATAAAACTAAACGGGAACTGTCTACTATTCAATATTCTCCCTCATACGTACCAATTGGACCAATTGCAGTAGAACATATTCTTCTTGTAACAGATGCTTCGCTAGTAAATTTGAAAGAAACATGGGGGAATGACGATATTGATTTTCGTCGTTTTCGCCCAAATTTATTTATTTCATTAAACGAAAAAAAACCATTTATTGAAGAAGAATGGATTGGAAGACGAATAAAAATAGGTAGTTCAGTAGAAATTCAATTAGTAAGCCATTGTCCTAGGTGTATGATTATTACGGTGGATCCTGATAATTCAGAACGAGACCCGAGTTTGCATAAAACGCTTATAAAGGAAAGAAAAAACAACTTTGGGGTTTATGCTTCGGTTATAAAAACAGGAGAAATTTATGTTGGTGATGAGGTTGTGCTTTTGTAAGGGAAATTAAAAGTGTCCTTCAAAGAAATTGCCTGTTTTTATATTTGCATTCATCATTGTTGTTATAATTTTGACAATAATGATTAAAAACTGAAATCTCTTAAGAACAAGGATTTCAGTTTTTTGATCTTTATCATACTAAAATATTGCGGTACAGAAAAATAGATTTCAACAATATTGTGAAAATAATTATTTTGAATATGTAATATATTTCGAAATGTATTAAGAAAAATATACTTGACAATCCCATAGACGATTATATAAATCTATAATATAATAATTGATATTTTATAAATATTCAAAAAAATCTTATTTTTAAAGTGGAAACGGGTGATGGGATGAATAATATGATCGAAGTTAACAATTTAGTACGCGTTTATAAAGTCAAACATAAGCGAAAAAAAGAGATTAAGCAGGCATTAAAAGGAGTATCATTTGTGGTCCGAGAGGGAGAAATCTTTGGATTATTAGGTCCTAATGGAGCAGGTAAAACAACTGCTATTAAAGTACTTACGACATTACTAACTCCAACTTCAGGAGATGTTAAGATTATGAACCGTGATGTTGTAACAGATGGTGATTTCATTCGATCACAAATTAACTTTATGTTCGGTGGAGAAAAGGGTGTTTATGGCAGGTTAACCGCTTGGGAGTATTTAAAATATTTTGCTTGTCTATATAAGGTCCCACAAGTTGAGCAAAATGGAAGAATTGAAGAATTATTAAACCTTGTGGAATTAGGGGACAATAAAGACCATAAAATTTATACATTTTCTAAAGGTATGATACAGCGAATACATATTGCACGTGCTTTAATAAATAATCCCCAAATACTATTCCTAGATGAACCCACAATTGGGCTTGATCCAATAGTTGCAGAAAATATTAGAAAAATCATTGAAAATTTATCGAAAAATAACATTACCGTTATTTTAACTACACATTATATGAAGGAAGCTGATGATCTTTGTGACCGAATCGGAATAATTAATCAAGGTGAAATAAAAGCAATTGGAACTCCAAAAGAAATAAAAGAAAGCTACTCCTTTTTACATGTGTTTGAAGCGACTTGTAAAATGGATAAGGAAAATCTTCTTGAATCTCACCAGTACTTTAAGCATATTAAAGTGAATCACATTAATGACGATTTGTATTTTATTCGATTTGAGGCAAGTAATTCACTTAAGTATGAGGATGTACGGTTAGAACTTTCAAAAAAAGTTGAGTTGATCTCGCTTGAACAAAAAGAGATTACATTAGAAGATGCCTATATCAATATTGTGAAGGTAGGATAAATAGATGAGCTTTATTAGATTAGTATTTTATGAATGTCTATACTTCACTAATTTCCGAAATAAAATGTATCAATTTTTACTATTTATACAGCCCATCGTGTACTTATTTATTGTGAAATATATGCTAATGATGCGTGATGGAGTAAATGAGGAAAAGTACTTGTTTGCAATTGGGATTATGAGTATGTGGTCATATGTACTATACTCTTCTGGTTCTTCACTTGTATCCCTCCATTGGTCTGGAACATTCGAAATAATTTTAAATACTAATACGTCTGTATATCAAATTCTATTAAGTAAAGCAATCAGTAATTCTATTATAGGAGCTTTAACGATTGTCATTACATTAGCCTATGCAAAACTAATTTTCAGCTTTCAATTGTCATTCGATTTCTTATTAGGAATTATCGTTTCTACGATTGTATTAATTTTTTCACTTATCAGTATCGGAATGTTGCTTTCGATATTATATAGTTTTTCAAATAATGTGTATGCACATCAAAATCTCATTGCGTTTCCGATGATGTTGGTTAGTGGGATTTTTTATCCAGTTCATATGCTTCCAGAAGCTGTTCAATTCATATCAAATGTAATCCCGATGAGCTGGGCAATAGACGCTCTATACTACACAGTAGAAAATAATACTATTCCCATCATACCTACAATCATTAGTTTAGTCATTTCAATTATATATTTCTTATTGTCTTATCTGATTCTTAAACGAATGACACAGAAAATAAAAGAAACAAGTGTAATGGGGGTGTTCTAAATGCATTGGTTACAAGGGAATTTTACCTTCTTAACATATAAAGCTGTCTATTCTCTTCAGGATATAAAATCATACTTGTTATTTAGAGCATTAGACCCACTTATGTTATATCTGTTTTTCGCAACTTTTGGGGCAGCGATATTAGGACCAGAATATATCCAATTTATTATTGTTGGAAATGTTATCTTTATTTGTGGAAGAACTTTTTTATTAAGCTTGATTGGGATGTTCTTATCTGAACGCAGGCTTGGTACGTTAGGGTTAAATATTTGTTCTCCTACTTCTACGTTTAATCTGATTATTAGAAGACTGATGATCCCTTTTATAGACTCTCTTTTTGTAATAGTAGTGAGCTTCTTATATGCTTATGTAATCTTTGATGTGAAAATTCATCTATCAATAGTACCGTTCTTAGCTATGTTTATTGTGGTGCTATTGTTATCTACTGGAGCATTATCACTCGTTGCTGCTAGTATAAGCCTAGCCTTTAAAAATATAAATCTATTTACAAATGTCATTATCGGTTTAATGCAGGTTCTATGTGGCGTATATTTTCCGATAACTTTATTTCCAAATGCAGTTCAGCAAATTAGTGCTTGGCTTCCAATGACTAACACGATTATTGGAATTCGGAACATATTAGAAGGGGAAACCTTTAGCCAAAATCTGATATATGTCGGCAAAGAATTTCTTATAGGAATCATATTGTTTGGAATCGCAGCTATTTTGATAAAGATAATGGAAAATATAGCGAAGAAAACAGGAGCTTTATTGGAGATCGAATAACTTGATTGTTAGTGGGGTCAGGTGGCTGTTCTCTGTATCTAGGACACTAAACAAACAGATCATTCTGTTTGTTTAGTGTCCTTTTTTGAATGAATAATCGCTCATATAATTAAGCGGAGAAGTTATTGCAGGCAATTTTTTAACAACATTACTATAAAACTTGGTAAAAAATAACAAGCCCGTTCATTAGGCGATCTCCTGCATACAATGGAATAAGAGGTGATTAGTATGGTTAAATTCTTTATTGATCCTGGGCATGGTGGGTCAGACTCGGGTGCAGTTGGAAATGGACTTAGAGAAAAGGACCTGAATTTGGCGATTGCCTTAAGGATAAGAAATTTACTTTTAAATTATGAAAATACTGAAGTAAGATTGAGTCGAGATAAAGATATATTTGTGTCACTATCTGAACGAGCAAATATGGCTAATTCTTGGGGTGCCAACTATTTTATGGCCATCCACATTAACAGTGGAGGAGGTACTGGTTTTGAAACGTTTATTCATAGCAACCCAAGCAGTGCCTCGATATCCCATCAAAATGTGATCCATTCAGCGATTTTAAGTCAGGTTGACATGAATGACAGGGGGAAAAAGCGGGCCAATTTTGCTGTTTTAAGACAGTCTACAATGCCAGCAATTTTAACGGAGAATGGCTTTATTGATAGTACAGCTGATGCAAATAAGTTAAAATCGAATGCTTTTTTGGATAAGGTTGCACAAGGGCATGTAAATGGATTGGTTAAAGCGTTTAGTTTAAGAAAAAAATCAGCGCAGGCACCAGCCCCAACCCCAACTCCAGCCCCTAGACCATCAGGAACTGGTGGCCATCCAATCGCTACATTCCAACAATGGTTAAATCAAAATTATCGGGCTGGTTTAACTGTAGATGGGATCTATGGACCGAATACAAAGGCAGCTGCGATCAGAGCTACTCAAACGGAGCTCAACAAACAATATAATGCTAAGCTAACCGTAGATGGGATTTGGGGACCACGGACAAAATCAGCTTTCCGTTCTGTTCGTAAAGATGACAGAGGAAATATTGTCTATATCGTTCAAGGGTTGCTTTATTGCTTAGGCTATAGCCCTCAAGGTCTTGACGGCATATTTGGTGAAAATACTCGATTAGCGGTTATTGCCTTTCAGAAGGATCGTAGATTAGCTCAGGATGGAATTGCTGGACCAAATACGTTTGAAAAATTAGTTGCATGAAATTAGAGACCTTCCTTTCAACAGGGGAAGGTTTTTGCCTATCCAAATCTGATATCGTTTTAGTACGAATATGGATACCTTACATTGTATTTCAATTTGAAAGTAATTTTTATGAGAATAGTAAAAGTGATTTATTAATTTGAATTTTCGTCACAAATTGTTCCGGATAGATCTAGACAACGTTTTCAAGTGAATTTATACTGAAGATAATTTAATAGTTTCCATTGATAGGTATTGGATGTATATTTATCCAATTGAAGAGGGAAGTTCGGTGTGATTCCGACGCGGTACCCGCCACTGTAATTCGAAGCGACCTGTATGTTGCCACTTTCTTTAAATAGAGAAGGGAAGGCGCAGGAAGTGTTGAAGTTAAGTCAGGAGACCTGCCTAATCAATGAACACAATGAAACCTACGGGATAATAGGGAGGTGTTTGCAAGAATACATAATGATGTGTGTTTTCTACTTTTACAGGAGCGTAACACAAAAAAATATTCTGGGCATTCGAACCTATGGTTTGAGTGCTCTTTTTTTGTGCAATTTGAAGAAGGAGGAAGTATGATGTACAAAAAATCAATTTTGTTTCCTGCTGTCGTTATTTTATTTTTTGTCAGTTATTTTTGGCTTAATTCTTCTCGTCCTGCCTATGCCATGCATATTATGGAAGGATTCCTTCCAGTGGGATGGGCTGTTTTTTGGTGGGTTGTGACGATTCCATTCCTTGTTCTTGGAATGAGGTCAATCCAAAAAATCGTGAAAGAGAATCCTGAAGTGAAAATGATGTTAGGTTTAGCAGGTGCGTTTGCCTTTGTCTTATCGGCTTTAAAAATTCCTTCTGTCACTGGGAGCAGCTCTCATCCAACAGGGGTTGGTTTAGGAACGATTCTATTTGGTCCATTGGTCATGAGTGTACTCGGAACCATTGTTCTTCTTTTTCAGGCTTTATTACTTGCCCATGGTGGCCTTACAACATTAGGGGCAAATGCTTTTTCGATGGCTGTTGTAGGTCCAATTATTGCCTATGCTATCTTTAAATTAGGTACAAAATGGAAGTGGTCCTTCTCTCTTATCGTTTTCTTTGCAGCGATGTTTGGCGATTTAGGGACCTATGTTATCACTTCTTTGCAGTTAGCTCTTGCTTTTCCAAGTGAGGTTGGTGGACTAGTTGCTTCTTTCAATAAATTTGCTAGTATCTTTGCTCTTACTCAAGTTCCTCTAGCCATTAGTGAAGGGTTATTAACCGTTATGGTCATGAACATGATTAGAAAATATAATGCCCATGAATTAAAGCTCTTAAAGGTGTTACATAAGGAGGTTCATTGATGAAGAATATGATTCTATTTCTACTTGTTGTCCTTTTAGCAATATTTCCTCTCTACATCGTGAATGACTCAGAGTTTGGGGGAGCCGATGGAGAAGCGGAAGAGAAGATTGTTGAGATTGCCCCGGACTATGAACCTTGGTTTAGCTCGATATGGGAGCCGCCTGGGGGTGAGACCGAGAGTCTATTATTTGTCTTGCAAGCGATTATCGGTTCGTTAATCATTGGTTATATTTTTGGTTACTCAAAAGCGAGGTATAAGGAGAATGTGAAAAGTAAAGATGTTGCCCATTGACCAAATGGCTTATTGTAATGCACTTAGACATGTCCACCCGTTAGAGAAAGGGATTTTTGCTGGTTCCCTTCTCTTCCTTTCATTGCTATTGAAAAATCCTGCGAGTTCGATTTTTGTTTTCATTCTCATGAGTACGGTCTTGGTAATAGGTGCAAAAATTCCATTGTACTATTATTTGAAATTACTGCTGTTACCGTTCTTTTTTTTGTTTACAAGTATTCTATTGATTCTTTTTTCAGTTACTCCAATAGATTTCAACGTGTTGGACGTGCTTACTCAAGTGGAAATAGGGAACTGGAGAATTTATATTAGTTCAGGTAATGCCAAACTTGTCCTTGAGCTGCTCTTATCGGTAATGGCAGGGATTAGTTGTATGTATTTTTTAATATTAACGACTCCGATTCAACAAATGATTTGGTTGCTGCAAAAAATGCGTTTACCTTCTTTATTTATTGAATTATTTGTCGTCACATATCGTTTCATTTTCGTTTTAATGAATAATATGAATGAAGTTCGGATTGCACAAACAAGTAGACTTGGTTATCAGGGGATGAAACAGAGCTTTACTTCGTTAACACAATTAATTATCAGTATATTTATTAAATCTCTGAAAACAGCACAAGATGTCCAACGAGCGATTGATTCACGAGGGAATAATGGTGATTTCCACGAAGTTGAAGTTCAACAGACTTATAACAAAAGAAATTGGTTTGGAATCGGTTGTTTCGTTATCATCATCAGTATCGTTACATTTGTTTTCTAATAGTTGTAAGTGTCAATCATTCTGGAACAATGGGAGCTGAAAGAATGGAACATTCATTTCTAGAATTAAAGGATGTATTTTATCAATATCCAGATGGAACACTGGCACTAAACAATATTTCTCTTCAAATAAAAAAAGGAAAGAAGATTGCTCTATTAGGAAATAATGGAGCAGGAAAATCAACGCTCTTACTTCACTTAAATGCTATATTAACACCTACAAAAGGGCAGCTCTTTTATAAAGGGAAGGCGTTTTCTTATAAACGAAAGGAAAAAAATAGGCTCCGTGGAGATGTTGGAATTGTCTTTCAAGATCCCGATACACAGCTCTTTTCTTCTAGTGTTTATGAAGATATTCAATACGGTCCTCGGAATATGGGGTTATCGAAAGAAGAGATTGAATCAGTCGTGCAGAATGCGATGGAACTGACTGATACCTTTACTTTACAAGAGAAGCCTCCACATTTTTTAAGTGTAGGTCAAAAAAAACGTGTGGCGATTGCAGGCATATTAGCAATGAATCCGGAGTTAATGATTTTTGATGAACCGACAGCAGGATTAGACCCCTATTATTCAAAAGAAATGGTAAATATGCTTCATTTAGTGGCGAGTGAGAATCGTACGATTTTAGTTTCTACTCATGATGTTGATTTTGCCTACGAATGGGCTGATGAAATTTGGGTATTGTCTGATGGAAGCTTAATTGCTCAAAATGTCCCAAGTAAAGTGTTTCAAGATCCCCAACTATTAGCTAAAAGCCATTTGCGATTGCCGTGGATACTTGAAGTGTTTGAACAAATGAAAGGAGCAATCAAAGAGCCAAGCTGTCCCCGCTCAAAAAAAGATTTGTTTGAAATCCTGCAACAATTAGCATTTCCTAAGGAGAGAGGATAACGAAAACTACATGCGATATATGAATTTCAATGCTTTGGAAAACAAAAATGCGCAAACTATTTTTGTTTTCCTTTTTATTTTTATGTGGAAATGAACTTCTGATGAAAATGAATCTTTACTTATTTTTAAATCGTATAATCTATCAACGGGAAAATGTTTCTAGTAAGAATAAAATAATAAGAGAGTAAAAGGATAGATATAATGAAGCAATTATACATTAAGCAGAAGGTATTTAGTCTAAGTGGAAAATTTACCGTAAAAGATGAGCAGGAAAAAGATGTTTATTACATAGAGGGGAGTTTCATGAAAATTCCTAAGACATTTTCTATTATGAATTCCTTAAGAGAGGAAGTTGCCCTCATAACGAAAAAAGTGATAAGTTTTTTACCGAAGTTTTTTGTTGAGGTCAATGGTAACGAGGTATTAACAATCAAGAAGGAATTTTCTTTTCTGAAAGCTCGATATACAATAGAAGGAGCAGGCATTGAGGTCATCGGAAACTGGTGGGATATGAATTTTGAAGTCAGTCGCAATGGTGAGATCATTGGAAAAGTAAGCAAGGAATGGTTTACTTGGGGAGATAGCTACAAGATTCAAATAATGGATGAAGAGACAGAGACAATTGTTATTGCCCTAGTTATTGCGATTGATTGTGTGAAGGCTGACCAAGCTGCAGCTGCATCTTCTCCAGGAGCGAATTAAATAAGTATAGAAGTGTAGGGAACTGTAACTTCCCTACTTTTTTTGATTGGACGGATCTTTTACAAAAAAGATTAAGTGAGTTATTCACACAATATTAATAATTTTTTCAAAAAATGAATGTCAACGGTTTAGATTGTATGATATATTAAAACCAATTTAATAGATCAATTTAAATAAGTGCTCACGAATGTGAGGTAAAAGGGAAACTAGTGAAAATCTAGTACAGCCCCCGCTACTGTAAGAGCTGATGAAATTACATGACCACTGAGAAATCGGGAAGGTGTAAGAGTAAGAAGAAGCTTGAGTCAGGAAACCTGCTTATTTGAACGACACTTTACTTTTCGGAGGGAGAAGTATAGGCGGAACAGTAGACTTCTATTGTTTTTGTGTTTAAGTATAATAAGTAATCTATTGTATCTTAAATTGCCTGTATTCCTTTGAAAAGGAGTGCAGGCATTTTTTATTTTATTGGAGGTAAGCGAATGGAATTAGGAAAGATTTATGTTGTTGGCTTTGGTCCAGGGTCTGAAGAACATATTACGACTCGAGCAATTTATGCTCTGCAGCAAAGTGATTACATTATTGGTTATAAAACGTATGTTGACCTAATCGAACATTTAGTAACGGCACAATCCATTGTAAGTACAGGAATGACTGAAGAAGTGACGAGGGCGCAAGAAGCAGTAAAGCAAGCAGAAGCTGGGCATACAGTTTCGGTTATTTCTAGTGGCGACTCCGGTGTCTATGGGATGGCGGGACTAGTGTATGAAGTGCTAATTGAAAAGGGGTGGACCGAGGAAAAGGGGATTGGAGTAGAAATAGTTCCAGGGATCTCAGCGATTAATTCTTGTGCCAGTCTACTTGGTGCCCCAGTTATGCATGATGCATGCACAATTAGTTTAAGTGATCATTTGACGCCTTGGCAGGTTATCGAAAAGCGGATTGAAGCAGCTGGAATGGCAGATTTTGTCATTGCTTTGTACAATCCGAAAAGTGGTCGGAGGACACGTCAAATCGTTGAGGCACAACGAATTTTATTGAAATATCGGTCACCGGATACACCAGTTGGTTTAGTAAAAAGTGCATATCGTGAAAATCAGCATGTCGTTCTGACTAACTTAGCTGAAATGCTGGAGCATGAAATTGGCATGTTGACTACCGTGATCATTGGGAATTCATCCACCTTTTTTTACGACAACAAAATCATTACTCCACGTGGGTATCAACGGAAATATACATTAGGTGAAGAAAAGCAAAGCTTAAAGCCGCATCAACGCCTGAAAAAAGAGGCAGAACCTTGGGCGTTAGAGCAAAAAAAGGAAGGATCAAAGATTACAGAGCAAAAAGGTAAAAAAAAAACGAATTCGTTGAGCTTAGCCTTAATGGCCGTATCAATGGTGACAAAAACGGAAGTTGAAAATCCTTTATTTGTGCAACAGCCGATTGAAAATATATTTGAATTTGCAGTTACTCCCGGAGTAGCAAATAAATTTATCACACCTGAGCAAATGCGTCTATTGGCAGAAATAATTGGGGAGAAAGGAACACTAGAGTACACTCCGGATCATCGTTTTATTGTGAAGCTCCCGACAGAAGAGCCCAAATCAATTGTTGACCAACTAGAGCATAGCGGCTTAATCGTAATGCCGATAGGTGATGTCTTAATTGTAAAGGCATGTGACTTTTGCTACGGCGAAAAAGCGGAGTCTATCCCATACGCTGAGGAAATAGCTTCTGAACTAGGTGGTTTAAAACTTCCAAAGGAATTGCATATAGGTTTCAACGGATGTGGGATGGCTTGTTATCGTGCCGTATTTGATGATATAGGAATCGTCTACCGAAAGAAGAAATTTGATCTATTTATTGGCTCAAAGCCAGTGGGACGTACGGCGCATGCTGCTCAACCAGTTGCGGAAGGGATAGAGCCAGATGAATTGTTGCCGCTACTTAAGAGAATAATCGATGAGTATAAGGAACATGCTCACCCCAACGAACGTCTTTTTAAATATTTTAAACGAGTGAAGAAAATTCAGCATTTTCATTATCACGATATGAGCTCGAAAATTGAAGTCGAACCGGCACCATGTGGAGATTAGGAGGAAGCGATGATTTTATTTTTAGCAGGAACAAGTGACGCTAGAGCTTTAGCGATTCATTTACAAAATCAAGGGTATCCCCTCTTAGCAACTGTTGTGACCGAATCTGCTGCTGATAGTTTGAGAGAAAACAATATTTTCTATCAGGTAGGACGTTTAACTGAGGATGATATGAAGGAGCTTATTTCGAAGCATGAAATAAATGTTGTGATTGATGCTAGTCATCCGTATGCAGAGGAAGCTTCGAAAACAGCGATGGCTGCAGCAAAAGCTTGCAATATCCCCTATATACGCTATGAGCGGCCAAAAGAACAGTATCACTCTTCCCTCATTACAGAAGTTAACAGTTATGAGGAAGCTGCAAAGTTGGCTCAAAACCATAAAGGGACGATTATGTTAACGACGGGAAGTAAAACGTTAGACATCTTTACAAAGTATTTGATGAAGGATGATATTCGCCTTGTATGTAGAATGCTTCCGAATAAGGAAAATATGGAGAAGTGTGACCAATTAGGGATTAAACAAAAGGATATTGTTGCTATTCAAGGGCCATTTTCACAATCTCTAAATCAATCACTATATGAGCAGTATCATGTGACATTAATGATAACGAAAGAAAGCGGCAAAGTAGGTTCCGTTGATGAAAAGATGACAGCGGCAATAAAATTAGGGGTTCCGATCATTTTAATAAAGCGCCCATCCATTCATTATGACAACTATTGTACTCATTTCGATGAAGTTACCCATATATTAGGAGGTTTTGTTAATGGCAAACATGAACTTTAATACAAGCTTTACACCAATTACGGTAAATCCAGATAAGATTTATGATCACAGCTTCGCGATTATTAAGGAAGAGATGGGAGAGCATTCTTTTACAGATGAGCAGTGGTTGGTAGTTAGGCGTGTGATCCATGCTTCAGCAGATTTTGAGTTAGGAAGGAGTATGATTTTTACTCCTGATGCGATTGAAGCAGGTATTCAATCCATTCTTGCTGGCCGTCATGTTGTAGCCGATGTGCAAATGATTGAAAGTGGCTCAGGACGTAAACGATTTCAAAAGCATGGTGGTGATTTACACTGTTATATTGCCGATGAAGATGTGGCAAAGGAAGCAAAGGCTCAAGGGACTACCCGAGCAATTATCTCGATGCAAAAAGCGGTGCGTTTGCATGAAGGAGGTATTTATGCCATTGGAAATGCACCGACTGCATTGTTGGAGTTAATTCGATTAGTAAAGGAAGGAAAAGCCAAACCAGACTTAATTATTGGAATGCCAGTTGGATTTGTATCAGCAGCAGAATCGAAAGCAGAATTAGCTGTTCTTGAAGGAATTCCATTCATTACGAACAAAGGAAGAAAGGGTGGCAGTACAGTGACTGTAGCAGCACTTAATGCCATTTCAATTATGGCTGATGAGCGCGCAAACGAAACGAAATAAGAAAGAACCTTCACAAATGCGTCATGGCTACACAACTGGAGCCTGTGCTACAGCAATGACAAAGGCGGCGCTGCAAGCACTTGTTACAGGGGAAGTACCGAAGGAAGTCATGATTTATTTGCCGGTTGGTCAGTACGCATCATTTAAAGTGACTAGATTTGAAGTGTCAGAAAATGAAGTGTTGTGTGAAACAATTAAAGATGCTGGAGATGATCCAGATGCTACACATCAAGCAAGAATTCAAAGTACGGTTCGCTTTACGAAAAGAAAAGGATTTCACTTAGATGGAGGAATTGGTGTAGGAAGAGTAACAAAAGCAGGATTACCAGTACCAATTGGTGAAGCTGCGATCAATCCAGTTCCGCGTAAAATGATCCGTGCAGTAGTAAAAGAAGCAATAGAAGAATTTAAGTTAGACATTGGAATTGAAGTCATTATATCTGTTCCAGATGGTGAAGAGATTGCAAAGAAAACATTAAATGGACGTTTAGGAATTATTGGTGGAATTTCTATTTTAGGGACAAGAGGAATTGTTGTGCCATTTTCAAGTTCTGCTTATATGGCAAGCATTGTACAAGCAATTAGTGTGGCAAAGGAAGCCGGATGTGATCACTTAGTCATTACCACAGGTGGACGAAGTGAAAAATATGCGATGAAGCAGTATCCCCATCTACCAGAAGAAGCATTTATTGAAATGGGGGATTTTGTTGGATTTACGTTAAAACATATTGCTAAAAAGAACATTCCTAATGTTTCATTAGTCGGAATGATTGGGAAATTTTCAAAGATCGCACAAGGTATCATGATGGTCCATTCAAAAAGTGCTCCTGTTAGCTTTGAGTTTTTAGCTGGTGTTGCAAAAAAAGTAGGGATCGAAGAAGCTGTTCAAAAAGAAATTCTACAAGCGAACACGGCATCTCAGGTTGCTGATTTACTGAAAGAAAATCACGCATTCTTTGAAGCGCTTTGTAAGAACTGTTGTTATCATACATTGAATCACATAAATACTACTATCAATGTTTCGACTACATTGTATACACTAGACGGAGAATGCATAGGAAAGGCTGAGAATATTGACGAACTGGATGAAAATGATTGGTATCGGTGATAATGGAGCAGATGGATTGCTTCCTCAATATTTAGAATGGATCGAGGAATGCGAGGTACTCGTTGGCGGAGAACGTCATTTGAATTTTTTTCCATCATTTAAAAAAGAGAAGAAAGCCGTCAAGGGAGGATTATCTTCCCTGATAGCTGAACTTCAGAAGGAAAAGCGGAATGTAGTCATATTAGCTTCTGGAGATCCATTGTTTTTTGGACTGGGCAGTGTGCTTGCAAAAAAACTTTCGTTAGAAATCTATCCCTATACAAGCTCCGTACAACTTGCTTTTTCAAAAATGCGGGAAAGCTGGCACGATGCATTTATCGTTAGTTTACACGGACGGTCTATAAAAGGTTTTGCCCAAAGAATTGACGGTAGGAAAAAGATAGCGATTTTAACAGATGAAATAAATTCTCCGCAAACGATTGCGAAATACTTAAAACGTTTTGGCATGAGTGAATATGATGCTTTCGTGGCGGAAAATTTACAAGGGGAATATGAACGCTGTCGACATATGACGTTAGATGAAATGGAGCAGACGTCCTTTTCTCCTTTAAATGTGGTCATATTAAAGCAACGTTATGTAGTAGAGCGGGCTTCATTAGGAATAAGTGATGATGCCTTTATACAGCGAAAACCTGACAAAGGGCTTATCACAAAAAGAGAAATTAGAATTCTTAGCTTGCAAGAATTAGAGATTAAAGAAAATAGTATTGTTTGGGATATCGGAACTTGTACGGGATCCGTTGCCATTGAGGCAGCAAAAATGGCCCGTGAAGGCGAAGTATATGCGATTGAAAAAAATGAACATGATTTAAAAAACTGTTTGGACAATCAGTTGAAACACCGAGCTGATTTTGTGGCAGTGCTAGGCAAAGCACCTGAACGTTTAGATGAGTTTCCTGACCCAAATGCCATTTTCATTGGGGGGAATGGCGGGAAGATGGAAGAACTATTGGCAATTTGCATTTCTCGTCTACTGCCTAATGGTCGTCTTGTCATGAATATTGCCACAATCGAGAATCTGGCAGAAGCAATGCATCATTTGAAAACATTAGGCTGTGAAGTGTCGGTTACACAGGTGCAAATTTCTAGGAGTAAGCCAATACTAAATTTGACTCGCTTTGAACCACTAAATCCCATTTTTATTGTGAGTGCAAGGAAAGGAACAGAATGATGTCGATAGGAACTTTATATGGTTTAGGTGTGGGTCCAGGAGATCCAGAATTAATTACGGTTAAAGCATTTCGTAAATTACTGGAAAGTCCAGTCATTGCCTATCCAAAAAAATTAAAAGGAAGCAAATCTTACGCCCATCGTATCGTGGAAGTATATATTAACCCAAATGAAAAGGAGATGCTCGGGTTAGTATTTCCGATGACAAAAGATGAAGAAACTCTAAGGATTGAATGGGCAAGGGCTGTAGATGCCATTTATCGCTATTTAGTTCAAGGGAAAGATGTTGCCTTCGTAACAGAAGGAGATCCGATGTTATTCAGTACATTTATTCATATTATGAATTTAATGAAATCCAAATATCCAGAAGTATCGATTGAAACAGTCGCTGGAATTTCTTCGTTTAATGGAACGGCCAATCGTTTAGGAATTCCATTAGCGGATGGCGATGAATATGTTGCGATGATCCCTGCTACAGAGGATATGGAGGAAATGAGAAGAGTCATTGAAACACATGATTCTATTGTCTTTATTAAAGTAGCCAAAGTCATGGATGATATGTTGAATCTATTAGAGGAAATGAATCTATTAGATAAGACTCATGTCGTAACAAAAGTTACATCTGAAGAAGAAGTTATTTGGAATGTCAATGAGCTTCGAGGTGCGGAATTAAATTACTTATCATGTATGGTGGTGCGCAAATAATGAAGAAAATTTGGATTATCGGAGCAGGTCCAGGAGATCCGGATTTAATCACAGTAAAAGGGTTCAAACTCATCCAAGAAGCGGATGTTGTAATGTACACGGATTCACTTGTTAGTGAAACATTAGTGCAAGAAGCAAAAGCCTCGGCAGAAATTATCCGGACTGCAGGAATGCACCTTGAAGAAATGATTGATTGTATCGTCGAGCGTGTACAAGCAGGAAAGATGGTCGTTCGGCTCCATACAGGTGATCCAGCCATGTATGGAGCAACAATGGAACAAATAGCCTTACTTAAGCAATACGGTATTACATATGAAGTTGTGCCAGGTGTCAGTTCTGTTTTTGCTGCCGCTGCCGCAGTTGGGACTGAACTAACGATTCCTGATTTAACGCAAACCCTTATTTTAACAAGGGCAGAGGGGCGTACCCCTGTACCAGAACGTGAAAAGCTACAAGAACTAGCAACACATCATTGCACGATTGCGATGTTTTTAAGTGCTACCTTAACGAAAAAAATTATGAAAGAATTGCAGGAAGCAGGCTGGGCAGACGATACACCAATTGCTGTCGTACAACGTGCTTCATGGCCAGACCAAAAAATCGTTCGTACGACCTTAATCGAATTAGATGAAGCGATGCGTGTTAATGGAATTCGTAAACATGCGATGATATTAGCAGGGTGGGCGTTAGATCCGAATATTCATGAAAAGGATTTCCGTTCTAGGCTGTATGATAAAACCTTTACACATGGCTATCGTAAAGGTGTGAAGAGCAATGATTAATTTGCGTGAAGGTGAGAACCCTAGCGTTGAAAAGCGCAAACCATTTGCTCTCATCGCCATTACGAAACATGGCGTAGAACATGCGAGAAGCTATATAGAAATATTTCCGTATGCAGACCTCTATTATATGAAGAAATTTGCTTACGGAGATGAAGAAGAACGACAAATTCAACTGTTTGATGGTACGGTTCGTTTATTATTACCAGCGCTGTTTCAACAATATAAAGGAATTATCTGCATCATTTCACTCGGTGCAGTAGTAAGAATGATTGCTCCAATTTTAATAGATAAAAAGAAAGATCCTGCAGTATTAGTTGTAGATGATAAAGGACAGTATGTTATCAGCGTATTATCGGGACATATTGGTGGTGCAAATGCCTTAACTTACGAATTTGCCTATGCAATTGGTGCAACCCCTGTTATTACAACTGCTTCAGATGTTCAAAAAACAATCCCAGTCGATTTGTTTGGAGCTCAGTTTGGATGGGAATGGGAGAGCGATGAGAAATTAACCCCTGTTAGTGCATCAGTTGTCAATGAAGAATATGTCGCAATCGTTCAAGAGACAGGTGAAAAAAACTGGTGGACGTACGATCATCCGATGCCATCTCATCTAAAAGTCTATCCGTCAACTACAAATGCGATTCAGGCTAAGCCAGAGGCGACGTTACTTATTACCGATCGTCTAATTGAGCCTAATGAGAAGGAATTGCTTGAAAATGGCATTGTGTACCGACCGAAATCGCTCGTTTTAGGCATTGGTTGCAATCGAGGGACAACACTTGAGGAATTCGAACAAGTGATTGATGAAACTTTAGCTGAATTAAAGGTAAGTAAAAAAAGTGTTAAGGCCATCGCTTCGATTGACTTAAAGAAGGATGAAAAAGGGTTGCTGGAGCTAACGACAAAGCATAATTGGTCATTTATTACTTACACTCCAACTGAGCTCAATGAAATCCCGATGCAAAACCCATCTGAAACGGTGTTTAAATACACAGGTGCGTATGGGGTTAGTGATCCAGCAGCAATGCGCTATGCACGTGCGAAATCGTTATTATTAGAAAAAAAGAAAAGTGGAAATGTGACCATTTCTGTTGCTCGAATAAATTTTGAGGAGGACTAACATGAATCGTTTTGTATTGGCTGGTACAGGAAGCGGCGTGGGGAAAACAACCTATACGATCGGAATTATGCGTGCCTTGATGAAGCGTGGTTTAACTGTACAAGGATTCAAATGTGGTCCTGATTATATTGATCCTACCTTTCATACAGCAGTCACAAAGCGTCCTTCTCGAAATATTGATAGTTTCATGATGTCCAAAGATATTGTTCGCTCCATTGTCGCAAGAGCTAGTCAGCAAGCGGATGTAGCTATAATTGAAGGCGTTATGGGGTTATATGATGGGAAATCTCCTTTATCAAATGAAGGATCAGCAGCACATATAAGTGAAATAACTGAAAGTCCAGTGATTTTAATCGTTAATGGTGCAAGTATGGCAAGAAGTGTTGCTGCTGTTGTAAAAGGATTTCAAATGTTAGATGAAAAATCTAATATTGTAGGTGTTCTCTGTAACCAATTAGGCAGTAAAAGTCATTATGAAATTGTTAAAACAGCGATCGAAAAGGAATGTGGGATCCCGGTTATTGGTTATTTGCAAAAAGGGGCCGTTGCTCCAATGCCAAGCCGTCATCTAGGATTAATTCCTGCAGTTGAGCGGGGTGATTTAGATTCCTATTTTGATCGTCTTGCTGAGGCGATTGAAGAGACAGTTGATATCGAGCTTTTACTAAAAATCACCGATGCGCAGTCACTTGAAGTTTCTTCTTCTATTTTTGATGTCCAACGAGAAAGGAAAGGAGTCCATATTGCAGTAGCGAAAGATTCAGCCTTTAATTTTTATTATGAGGAAAATTTCGAATTACTCCGTGCATATGGGGCAATATTGCATTTCTTTTCCCCACTGCAAAATGAAGAGGTTCCGAAAATAGCGCAAGGGTTGTACATTGGTGGCGGATTTCCAGAAGAATTTGCAGGGAGCTTAGCGGAGAACGAAGTGTCAAAACAGTCCATTCGCTCGGCTATTGAATCAGGATTGCCGACACTAGCGGAATGCGGTGGTTTCATGTATTTAACAGAGGAAATTATCGACCGTAGTGGAGAAACTTATCCAATGGTAAGGATGATACGTGGACGTGTGCGGATGCAAGAGAAGTTAGCGGCACTTGGATATCGAGAAATCTCGGGTGTAGACGGAAATTTCTTAATAGGAGAAGGGGAGAGTGCGAAAGGACATGAATTTCATTATTCCCAATTTGAAGGAGAATACAGTTCACCTGCATATGTCAATAAAAGTCGCTTTCGTGCTCAACAAGAAGGCTATTTGTTTAAAAATCTAGTCGCTGGATACACCCATTTCCATTTCGCTTCAAATCCAAAGTTAGTTGAAAATTGGCTAAATGCGGCGCTTTCTATGGTGGATTAATAGGAGAGAAATTTTTGCAATGGGTGTATTCAATTTATGTAAGAAATGAATCAAATTTATAAGTTGGGAGTGAGAAAGATGAACTATTTCCCTTTACTCATGAATATTGACTTTAAAAAGGTGGTCATTATTGGCGGTGGACATGTTGCCCGTCAAAAGGTAGAAGCATTACTTCCTACAAAGGCAAATATAACAGTGATCAGTCCAAAGCTAACGGAGACTCTTCAGCGCTACGTTACAGAAGGACTTGTGATGTGGAAAGAGAAAGCATTTGAACGAGAGGACTTAGATGGTGCATCACTCATTTTTGCTGTTACAGATGATGAGGAGGTTAATAATGCGGTCGAGGAAGCGACCCAACATTGGCAGCTTCTGAGCCGTGCCGATGCAAAAGGTCGTGTAGATTTCATAAATCCAGCTGTTGTGCGGAGAGGTGATTTTGTTATCGCTGTTTCAACATCTGGAGCAAGTCCAGGCTTAACACGTAAGGTAAAGGCTGAATTAGAGGAGCAATTTGGTCAACATTATGCTGAATATATTGCTTTTCTAAAGGATGCTCGTAAGCAGATACTTTCATTGTTTTCAGGAGATATAAAGAAGCAATTGCTTGGGGAACTGCTAGAGCCGCAACTATTGGAGTGGATTGAACAAGGGGATAAGGAAAAATGTGTGGTCTGGTTACAACAAAAGATAGGAGAACGACAGTGAGCGGATATGTCTATATTGTAGGTGCAGGTCCTGGAGACCCGAAATTATTAACGATCCGGGGATTAGAGTGTATTCAATTAGCAGATGTGATTTTATATGATCGCTTAGTGAATAGTGAGTTATTGGCATATGCGAAGGAGAACACTGAATTTATTTATTGTGGGAAAGAACCAGGCAAGCATAAGCTCATTCAAGAAGAAATTCATCGGATTCTCATTGAACAAGCCAATCTAGGTAGGAAGGTAGTGCGCTTGAAAGGTGGAGACCCTTTTGTTTTTGGACGTGGAGCAGAAGAAGCGGCAATTTTACGAGCAGCGAATATTCCTTTTGAAATCGTCCCTGGAATAACCGCTGGAATTGCTGCCCCAGCCTATGCAGGAATTCCTGTTACACATCGTGATTATGGTGCAAGCTACGCCATTGTAACAGGTCATGGACGCGCAGAAAAGGGACAAGATTTTCTTAACTGGTCCGCACTTGCGCAAATGGATACAGTTGCCTTCTATATGAGCATTGGCAATATTGCTCATATTACGAAAAACTTAATGGATTTTGGGAAAAGTAGGGAAACTCCTGTTGCTGTGATTGAATGGGGTACTACAGAAAAGCAACGGACAATTACAGGGACACTTTCCACGATTGCAGAAGATATACAACAACATAGGATCTCAAATCCGTCGATGATTTTAGTTGGTGATGTTGTCCGTGTAAGGGAGCAAATTGCCTGGTTTACAGAAAAGGAGCAGGAATTATGTTAGAAGCATTAAAAAAACGGCGTGCCATTCGTCAATTTGAAAACCGAGAAGTGGAACGTTCCAAAATTGAAATGCTATTAGAAGCCGCAACTTATGCCCCAAATGATCGAATGCGGGAGCCTTGGCATTTTTATGTTTTACAAGGTGATAGTTTAAAAGATTATCGGGAAGTGGCATTAAGTTATCTTCAAAAGCGGTTCCCAACAAAACCCCACTTAGTGGAGAGCTCAATGGCAGCGATAACAAATACCCCGATAATTATTGTCGTAACTTCCGCAATTGTGGATGGAGATGAAGGAGCGACAAAGGATAATTCGTTTGCTGTAAGTAGTGCCATTATGTCGATGTGGTTAATGGCTGAACATGTAGGATTAGGAATGGTTTGGCGTACTCGTGGGGTTGGTTTAGTTCATGATACAGCATTGCACTCTTTCATTGGTGCTACAAAAAAAGAGCAATTAGTTGGAACGTTATGCATTGGTTATCCTGCCGAAGAAATAACCTCCCCAAAAAAGCGTACCCCTTTTACTGATAAAACAACGTGGCTTTAAGGAGGGATTTACTAGATGGGACAGGGGATGGTATTGGTATACACCGGTGATGGAAAAGGAAAAACAACTGCTTCACTTGGGGTTACACTTCGCGCAATTGGTCGCGGAATGAAGGTGAAATACTATCAATTTATTAAATCACCAGAACGTACATATGGAGAGCAAATCGCTTTAAGAAAATTAGGAGTTGGCTTTACATGGACGAAAACACCTGAGGAGCATCGCACAGTAGTAATGATGTTGGTTGCATGCTCAAGTGAAGAAGTGGATATAGAAGCCGATAAGGAGAAATTAGAACCGGTCGTCATAAATAATGAAGGTTTTGTAATCGAGTATGATCAGATTCCGAAACATGCCGTTTCTTTAAATCAACATGTTACAGAAATTATGTTGACCTTAGGGTTAGAAGACTCGATGGTAGGAACGGCATATTTAGATAACGAGATTTATGAACCCTTGAAAGAAGCGTATCTTAAAGTTCCAGTCCTA
Source organism: Robertmurraya phoenicis (assembly GCF_047302285.1). Taxonomy (GTDB): domain Bacteria; phylum Bacillota; class Bacilli; order Bacillales; family Cytobacillaceae; genus Robertmurraya. The sequence goes on along the minus strand of NZ_CP154845.1, from coordinate 3,248,567 downwards.
TCAGAGCAATATCCGTCAAAAGAGGAAATTGTTGCCGAGACATTGGACATTTTGGCAAAGAGGTTTTATCCAGAGGTATTTGAATAAGAAGATCAAGAACATGTACTTAATGGAGGGATCGAATGACCACTTGGAATTTGAGTCAAATGGAACGTCATATCATGATTTGTAATGGAGCTACTTGTATGAGAGCAGGTGCAGAAGATGTCACTGGACAAATTCGTGACGAAATTCGCATCCATCGTTTAGATGAGAAAATCCATACTTCAAGAACACGCTGTAACGGTCGCTGTAAGGATAAATGTGTAGTGATTGATTATCCGAAAGGGACGTGGTATTCAGTCCAGGATGAGGATGTTGCACGTGCGATCGTTCATGAATCTGCAAACACAGATGCCGTTATTTACTCAATGGAGAATGGTGAACGAAAGCGTGGAGAAAATCGGATTAAAGGAATTAATAAATATAAGAAGGGAAACGGTTCTATGATAAAAGCAGTCTTATTTGTTGGACATGGAAGTAGATTACAAGCAGGAAATGAAGAGGTTCTACAATTTGTTGAACTGATAAAAGCAGATATAGATCCATTTCTTCTTGTAGAAACGTGTTTTTTAGAATTTGCTTCACCAAATATTGAAGAAGGGATACAAAAATGTGTTGAAAAAGGTGCGGATGAAATACATGTTATTCCGATTATCCTCTTACATGCAGGTCACTCGAAACTTCATATTCCTGCAGAAATTGAACATGCAAAGGAACATTTTTCAGATATTCAGTTTACTTACGGTCAAACCATTGGGATTCATGAGGAAGTGTTTGAGATCTTAAAAACAAGACTCCAGGAAGTTGGATTAGATGTGAAGGAGAAGCATGAGGATACAGCGATACTATTAATTGGGCGAGGCGGAAGTGACCCTTATGCAAATGGGGATTTTTATAAAATTAGTCGGCTTTTATGGGAACAATTAAATGTGCCGATCGTAGAAAGTGCCTTTATGGGTGTAACAACTCCAAGTGTAGATGACGGGATCAATCGCTGTGTTAAATTAGGTGCGAAAAAGATCATCATGCTTCCATATTTTTTATTTACTGGAATATTAATGGAAAGAATGAATAAAATGGCTGAACAGTATCGAGCGACATATCCGAAAGTGTCTATCGAGATTGCGGAGTATTTTGGTTATCATCCAAGGTTAAGAACGGTATTGTTAGAACGAATGAATCAAGCGTTAGATGGTACTTCATCAGGGATGGAGGATTTAGAAAATTTTCGTCAATATGCGAAAGAACATGGTTACGAACATCATCATCACCATGAACATGTGTAATCTAATCGCCTTTACAAGAGGCTGGGACATAACTAGTTTCAAATCATGAGAAAGGTGAATTTAAGGGTACTCAAATTCACCTCTCTCTATTTTTGTCTGTTAATTTTGCCATTAACACAAGACCTTCGATTTTCCTGGTACAAAAAATCGAGTGCAACGCAAATTAGCCTTCAAGAAGCCACATCGATTTCCGCTTTATCTAAATTTCTACTAGAAGACCCATTTTACTCCAACCACCTCTCACTATTAAGCGGAATTTTTCCTGTTATCTCCTCAATGGAGTCCCTTTTAGGAGAAATAACGGAAGATTTTCCGCTTATGGAGGGCAAAATCATTTATTTTGGCATTTTTTGAGTGAATAGCAGGAATTTTTCCTGTTAATTCGGCTCTGTTTCATGATGCTTGCTCATTAAGCGGAATTTATACGAAAATTGATGCTGGTTGCTCAAAAAAAGCAAAAAAAGACCCCCTAAGGTCTAAAATTGTACTTTTTAAAAATGGGTTATAGGCAGCTAGCTGGTTTGTACTTGCTCTAACTGTATCGCATAACCCATTTTTTCTATTTGTTTTTTTAATTGTTCTAACGTTCTTTCTTTCTTATTTGGTAAATAATGCGTGCCTAATTCACTGTACTCTACTTTATCTGATAAGATGTGATAAATGATGCGAAGGTAGAGATGAGCGGTTGCGATAGCTGCTTTCTTTTCCCCTTGTCGTCGCTTTACTCGATGAAAGAACGCTGTGATTCTACAATCTTTTTTTCTATTTATTGCCCAAACGGATTGACAAAGCATCGCTTTTAAATGCTTGTTCCCTTTACGGGACTTCGATTTTTTTTTTACACCTGCACTTTCGTTATTTCCTGGACATATTCCAGCCCATGAAGCTAGATGGGCTTCTGTTTCAAATAGCTCCATGTTGGTTCCGATTTCTGCAATGATGCACGCCGCGACATCAGTATTAATGCCAGGAATCGTATCCAGGAGTTCAACTTCTTCTTCGTATGGTTTCAGTAGTTCTTGAATGGATTTCTCAAGATGTGTCACTTGTTCTTCTAAAAAAATGATGGTGTTCATGTGCATACGGATCATTTCTCGATGATGCAATCGTACCTTTCCATTTAAAGCATCTAGTAATTGAGGAACCTTTTTCTTCAGTTTTGTTTTAACCAAGGATCGTACTTGTTCTTCGTCTAGCACTTCGCCATTCATTAGTTTTTCTAGAAGAGCCCGTCCAGAAACGCCAAACAAATCAGAAACGAACGTAGTTAGTTTGATGTTGGCATCTTGTAATAACTTGTGAATACGATTCTTTTCGGATGTAATCATATGGACAAGTTTTTGACGATAGCGCGTTCGGTCTCGTAAATCTCGAATCTCCTGAGTTGGTACCATGCTCGCTTGAACGAGACCACATCGATGCAGTTGAGCGATCCATTGAGCATCCTTGATATCAGTCTTACGCCCTGGCATATTTTTAATGTGAGCTGGATTGGCAAGCGTGAGTTGACAAGATGATTCAAGAATGTTCCATACCGATTTCCAATAAACACCGGTACTTTCCATAGCTACCTCCGTACATTTGTGTTCTGCTAACCAATCTTGCAGTTGAAGTAACTCAGGAGTTGTGGTTCCAAAATTCTTGATTAACGGCTTAGGTTTTCGATCTAATGGACTGTTCAAAATACAAGCCGTAATCGATTCTTGATGAACATCTAAACCAGCACAACATTTTCGAATAGCATCCATGAAGATTCCTCTTTTCATTAATAGACTCACAGATTATACACTTTTAAGTAGTTGTAGTTTTATACACGTGCTCGAGGCAACAATCGGCGGTACTCGTAAGTGCAATAGGCCGGATTTTTCCTCGGGTTTAAAAACTCCAATATTCCGACGGCCTTTAATCTGTTACTAATAGTCTAGACAAAAAAATGGAAATATAATTCATTCGTGTGCTGTACACCATACCAATTTTCATATCTCGCGGTGACCATTAGGTCATGTTTGATTTTTCCTGTTATTTTTTCATACCGATACTCTTACTGTTTATACGAACACTCGATCCACAAGTCGAGGGAATTTATACACTCCAAACTAGAATCAAAAAGTCGTTACTACCGACTTTTTGACCCAGCCTCTTGATTATGGCACTCTCCATTTTCATTCCCATAGATTGAGGCACCTTTCCTTAATTATCTCAATACCTACAAGTGGATGGCTGAATTCAACAGGAAGTGGATGGTGAAAAGTTGACTCTTCTCATCTATACTGAATATTTGAACGGATCAAAAATGAGGATGTTCGTATGGAGGTAGAATATGAATATATTGATGGCTGCTGTTCTATTAATATTAGTGATCGCTCTAGTAGGGACGTTGTGGCTAACGAAAAAGAGTGATGAAGATTATCGGGGAGCAACCAAGAACAATACGAAAAACTTAACCTTAATATATGGAGTTGTGATTCTGCTTTCACTTATTGCCCTTGGAGTGTATATAAGTCTTTCTTCATAAATTCTCTATCAGGTAGAGTTACAATGAAAACAAGTCACTGCAAAAAGGAATGACGTTATATGGAGTGGGAACTGGATCGAACCTCTAAGAAACCAATTTATAAACAAATTGCTGATTTTATTGAAGATAGCATTGCAAATGGGGTTTTTCCTTCCGATAAAGCTCTCCCATCAGAGAGAGCCTTGGCAAAAGAATTGAAAGTGAACAGAAGTACGGTCGTTGCAGCATACGATGAACTTCAATCAGTTGGATTGGTTCACCGGATTCATGGAAGTGGAACGATGATAAGCAAAAATATTTGGGGAATCACAAAAAACGAATTCCTAGCTGGAATCGATATATTGAATCAGGTCCATTTTTGCCTAATTTACCTATCACTCAAAGAATACGTAAGGAGATGGAAGAACAGCATTTAATTAATTTTGCAAGTGGTGAATTATCGGAAGATCTTTTTCTTAGAAATCAATTAAATGAAATTACTTCGTCTCGTTCCTTTGTTGGAAGACTTGGTTATGATCATCCACAGGGAAATACGATCTTACGTTCTACCATTACAAAGCATGTGTTGGATTATCGAAATATACATACAGATCCCTCATGTATACTTATCACTTCAGGTGCGCAACAGGCGCTGCATTTAGTTGTGCAATGCTTGCTAAAACCTGGGGATGCAGTGGTTATTGAAGATCCTTCGTATCATTATAACCTGCCTATTTTTCAATCTGCAGGGGTCAAAACGTATTCATTACCTGTTCATCATGATGGGATTAATTTAGATGAACTCTTGCTTTAACAATGGAGGTGAACATAATCAAATGTTTACGAATGAGCAATTGCAAGATTTAATTGCAGGGAAAGCGATTGGGGATAAATTTCCTTATGATACTGGCAATGAGCAAGAAATTGAAGCGCATATCAGGAGGTTATTCCATCGAATTAATCGAATTCCTCATATCATCTGTGAAGCAGAGTGGAATCATTTTGGAAGTGGATACGCTTCTTTTGTTGAATTTTTTTGCTATACGAAAAATAATGTAACAGTTGAGAGTGAAAAATACGGAATTCGAAAGGAAAAGACAGAAGGAATTATCATTGATATCTGTCGGTTAGCGCCTGTTGCGATCATGGGAGAAGATGATCGTTCAAAAACGATACGGATCGAATCAAATGAAGTATTAAGCGGTGGATACGGGTCGATCATTAGTGCTTCAAATCAATTGTATTTAAGAGAAGAATTTCATGAACTTGGAAGACAATTAAAACTAGCATTAGAAGAGTATGAGTACGCTCTTCTTGATTTTGAATTGATTAGCGCACCATTGCCATTTCGAGCAGAAATTCCAACCATATACAAGGAACCGGGAGATTATATCATTATGGATGCTATTTTTTATTGGGAGGATTAGATGGCAAGATTGAGAGCTAAATAGATTACGATGATTCATAAGTATAGGAGTGAGCCGATGTTTATCATGTTATTGATTATGCTGCTTGTTTCGAGCATCGTTTTATTTATTTGTGGATACTATACAGCTGTAATCAGAATGAAATTAGGAAGAAATGTTTTACTTGCTGTGCCAATTGTTCTGGCTATCTTTATGCTCAATGTGATGATGGCTTTAGTAGAGTTATCTAAATCACCAAACTGGCAATAATCAAAAGGAGAATAAAAGACGTGAATCAGACACTAAAGAGGAATTGGTTTCCTATCAATGATCTAAATCCGCAAAATATAGCAAGTGGCATGATTGCTGGTATTTTTATCATCACTGGACCATCCATATTAATATTGGAAGCAGCAGCCAATGGAGGATTTACTGAATTTCAAACATCATTATGGATGTTTTCTGTTTATGTATTTGGAGGACTTTTCGGAATTGTCTTACCGCTATATTATAAGATTCCGATTGTTGGTGGACATAGTCTTACAGGAGTTGCTTTTCTTGTAACGGTCACACCACAGTTTACTTTCCATCAGTTAATAGGGGCTTATTTAATTTCAGGAGTATTGATGTTTTTAATTGGAGTTTTAGGTGTGTTCTCTAAGTTTATCCAGTTAGTTCCAAAAGAAATCATTTCGGCCATGCTGGCTGGGATGATCATGAAATACATGGTGAACTTCATTACCTCTTCCAATCAATTATGGTTAGTAGGTATTGTATCTTTTATGACTTTCTTTCTTTTTAGTAAATGGAAGACAAGGATTCCGCCCGTTATAGCAGCTATAGTTATGGGATTCATCATCATGCTCTTATTTTATCCAATGAGTACAGTTGGTAGCTCATTCGGATTTTTAGTCCCTCAATTCCAAATTCCTGAATTCAATGTGGTCAGTTTTCTTTCAGTCTCGATTCCGCTTGCTTTACTAATATTAAGCAATGATGCAGCTGTTTCAATTGGTGGACTACAAGAAAAAAACTATCAAATCCCCATCAATAAGCTCATTTCCTTAAGTGGAATTTTCACGATCATCACCAGTTTTTTTGGTGGCCAGTCAGCCAATACAGCGGGAATGGCTACGGTTATTTGTTCAGGGGAGGAAGCTGGACCGAAGGAAAAAAGATATATGGGAGCAGTTGTGGCAGGAGTGCTGCTTCTTATTTTCGGACTTTGTTCTTGGAAACTCATACCTTTCATTCAAGCATTACCAAAAGAATTTATCGCCATTATCGTCGGATTTTCCCTTATTGGTGTTTTCGGGAATAGTTTGCACCAAAGTTTTTCTAAGGAGGCGATGAAAATGAGTACGGCATTTGCTTTTATTATCGCATTTTCTAATATTTCAATTATGAGTATCAGTGCACCCGTTATCTCACTTCTTGTAGGGGCATTTATAGCGAGGTTTGTTGAAAAAAGTACATAGGAGAATGTGAAACCTGAAAATCATGTTAACAAGGACAAAGCCATTTAATATGGAGGAAATCATGCAAATTAGAAAATTAAAATCCTTAGAAGAACCACCGATGGAACTGTTACTACTTGCTGATCCATCGACAGAATTAGTAAAAGAATATGTAAAAAGAGGCGAATGCTTTGTAGCAGAAAAAGAGCAAGAAATAATCGGTTCATATGTCCTTCTTCCAACAAGACCAGAGACAGTAGAATTAGTTAATATCGCTGTTGCTGAAAGTGAACAGGGAAATGGTATTGGAAAACAACTTGTGCGGGATGCGATTAACAGAGCGAAAGAACAAGGGTATAAAACGATTGAAGTTGGTACGGGGAATTCTAGTATTGATCAATTAGCCTTATACCAAAAATGTAATTTCAGAATTGTTGGTGTAGATCTAGATTTTTTTAGCAGACATTATGAGGAAAAAATAATCGAGAATGGTATTTGGTGTAGAGATATGATTCGACTGTCCCAAGATTTAGATTGAGTAAAACTTGGTGAGGATTAAAAAGATTTATAGTTTCAAGAAATAAATCCATAAAAATCCCTTGAAATTTTTTTAAATGTGAAGTATTATCTAACTATGTTTTAATTTATGTGAAAATATTCACATTTAAAACATATATTTTTTGAGGATTTATGTGAAAAAATTCACAATACCAGAATTAAACAAAAAGGGAATGAAGTCGGATGAAAAAGCCAAAGGTAATTATTTTAGGAGCAGGCTATGGTGGTATTATTACGAGCAGAGAGCTAGAAAATACATTAAACAATGGTGAAGCAGAAGTTACTTTGATTAATAAACATGATTATCATTATATATCTACCCAGTTGCATAAGACAGGTGCTGGTACAGCGTTAGATGATAAAGTTGCCCTACACATCCCTGATTTACTGAAGAAAAATATCGTGAATTTTAAAAAGGGAATTGTCCATCACGTGGATTTCACCAACAAAACAGTGATTTTAGAAAATAATGAAACACTTGAATATGATTATCTATTGATTGCGCTTGGATTTGATGTAGATACATTTGGTATCCCTGGTGTGGAAGAAAATGCCTTTAAGATTCGTAGCTTTAGAAGTTCTAAAGCTATTCAACATCATATTCAGCATCAATTTGAGAAGTATGCTGAGGATAACGATTTATCTCATCTTACATTTATCGTGGCGGGAGCTGGTTTTACCGGAATTGAAATGGTTGGGGAGTTGATTGATCAACTGCCTAAGCTTTGTAAAAAGCATGGGATTCCTTTAGAGAATACGAGAATTGTAAACGTAGAAGCATCGGATAAAATATTACCGTTCTTTGATCAGAAACTCATTGACTTCACAACTTATTATTTGAAAAAGAATCGAGTTGAAGTGGTAACATCAACAAAGATTGTCGAGTGTACAAGTGATGCAGTAACGCTTGACAATGGTTATCAGGTACCCGCAAGGACGCTAATCTGGTCCGGTGGAGTAAGGGCTAATCGACTCTTGGAAAAATGGAATCTTAATCTCGTGAGAGGGAAAATTCCTGTGGACCAATACTTACGTGTAAAAGAACTCGATGGTGTTTTTTGTGTAGGAGACGCATCTTACTATGAGAATGAAGATCAAGCACCACTTGCTGCAACAGCTCAAGTGGCGATCCAACAAGCGCAAGTGTGTGGACCAAATCTAGCAGCTGCGATTCGCGGTCATTCCCTACAGCCATTCATGTATAGCCATAAAGGAACGGTTGCGTCAATTGGAAGCCGTGCAGCTGTCGGGAATGTTTTTGGAGTGAAAATAACCGGCCGTTTCGCTGCCTTTATGAAACAAGTGGTTGAAGCTCGATATTTATTGGTGCTTGGAGGACCATTGTTTATGGTAAAGGAACTGTTGAATTTAAAAGCGAAGAAGGGTTATGCTAAAACCGTTTCTTCAAGATAATAGATTAAGAGAGTCTCCTATTCGGAGGCTCTCTCATTTTAACTAAGATGTTTAGACCGGAATACTTACGATTTTCTCAGCCTTCTCCATTTTATTAAGAGGAAGTATAATGATAAAAGTTGTACCTAGACCAAGCTCACTTTCGACCGAAATAGTACCTTTTAATTGTTCAATGATTTGAAAGGAAATGGTTAAGCCGATTCCAGTTCCTTTATCTTTCGTTGAATAAAAAGGGGTACCAACTCGTGAAAGCTGTTCTTTTGTCATCCCTTCACCATTATCTGAAATCTTGATGATGACATGTCTATTATCTGAAAAAGCCGAAATGATAAGTCTACCACTTTGTTTCGTGGCTTCAATTCCGTTTTTAATGATATTGATAAATACTTGTTTGATCTCGTCAGCATTCCCTTTTATAAAGAGTGCAGGCTCTATAACAGAGTTGACTTCAATGTTTTGTATGTTTGTATAGGAGGTCATCAATTCAATCGTTTTTGATAATTCTTCACTAATATTTACGGGTCGAGATCCTTTATCATTCGGTTTCGCTAATGAAAGATAATCATTAATAATGTCTTGGGCCCGATTTAGTTCAGATAAAGAAATGTCAATATATGTACGTTGCTGTTCAGTGATATTTCGGTCTTTCCGCATCAACTGTAAAAATCCATTAATAGTAGTCATCGGGTTTCGAACCTCATGCGCGACAGATGCAGCAAGCTGGCTAATAATGTTTAGTTTTTCGGAACGTTGCAATTCCCGATGTAATTTAATTTGCTGTTTGAAATTTTCGATAAGAACAAAAACAAGCATTAAGGTAAACCATGTAATAAAGGAAAAAACGAACATCGTTAAAAGGTGTTCAAATTGTTTATTATGAATTAACGAATAACTCCGAGTAAGTGTAATAATCCAATAGATAATACTGATAGCCAGCAGACTTTTCTTTAAGGGAAGAGTTTTAAATTTTTTGCTTAAATAAAACAAAATAATTGTCATGATGGCATAGTTTAAAAGAGTAATGAATATATGAGAGTGACCTAATATTTGCAAATATAAAAGCATAATAATGATGGTCGCTATTCCTTGCCAAAGACCTAGATATAAAAAAGCAACTATGATCGGTATAATACGAAAATCATAAACAAACCCGTTCGCATAAGACACAGGGAACGAAATTGTTAATAGGAGAATCAACACAATTAATGCTAGTATCTTACTTTTATGTGTTCGCATTGTATAGATATTTTTGAGAATGGCCAAAAAGTAGTATAACAGAATGGGAAAAATCACAATTAATACATGGTATAGTATGTGACCAACGTTCTCAAGCAAAATATAAAATCCCCCCCCAAAAAAAAAACATACATGATCTCTTTTATCTCTTAATTTCTACAATAATAGATATAATCCTTCAAAGGTTCTGAAAATCTAACAAAATATCCTAAGATGTGCTTCTGACTTCCATATATAAAATAGGATAATAGTTATAGAAAGTATCTCTTGGTGGTAACATTTGTTTGTTTGCCATATACTAGGAAATGTAGTTCACTTTTGAGCATTAAAGAGGTGCATGATGTTTTGACGAAAATGATTGATCACACCATCCTATTTTTACTTATAAAGACGTCTGCAATTGCCATCGTTGGCGGGGCAATTGCCAACTTAATTCATCTTCCAATTCCATGGTTGCTTGGTTCCATGGCCGCTGTATTAATCGCTTCTAGTCTTGGACTCAAATTATATTGGCCTCAAAAAATCAGGGATTTCGGAATCATCATTGTCGGTTATTCTATTGGTCTATCATTTACGAAAGAGGCCATAAAGTTAATTATTGCACAGCTTCCATCGATATTTTTGAGCACAATCGTTGTAATTAGCTTTTGCGTAGGGTTAGCATTTATTATTTCGAAAGTAACGAAATTAGATTTTCCTTCCGTTTTGATCGGAAGTATTCCCGGGGGACTTTCGCAAATGCTCCTTTTAGGGGAAGAGATTAAGAATATTAATCTATCGATTGTCACATTTTTACAAGTGTCTAGACTAATCTTGATAATCATTTTTGTCCCGCTGTTTGTATTTAGTCCATTTGTGGCAAAAGAAGGGACTGTTGCTACAACCATTATTCATTCACCAACGGTACGCTGGAGCGATTTATTCCCAGATATACTAGTGTATATCCCGATCTTAATCCTCTCCATTTTTATCGCAAAAAAATTGAGGTTGCCTACCCCGTTCTTGGTAGGCCCCATTTTTGCAACAGCGGTTATTGGCTTATTTGGATATTTGGGTCCAACACTTCCATCGACCGTGTTGGATATTTCTCAATTGATGATTGGAGCTTATATAGGATTATTAATTCATCTTGAAGAAATTGAATACAAAATGAAAATGATAAGTGTAGCGATCAGTTCAGGCGTTCTATTATTACTCGGATCATGGGGGATGAGTTGGCTCCTTTCCCATATAAAAAATATTCCATTTTCCACAAGTACGCTTAGCCTTGCACCAGGTGGAATGGACCAAATGGGAATTATAGCAGCCGAAATTCATGCTGATCTCTCTATTGTTGCTGGCTATCAATTATTTCGCTTGTTCTTTATCTTTTTTGTTGTACCTCCTATTTTGCGGTGGTTTGTTTATTATTTTTATAAAAAGAACAATCTAGTGGTAACTCAGCATAGTGCGAAATAAACTTAATGATTATATGACCAAAACGGAACTAAAAAGGGTTCCGTTTTTTCGTGTTGGTACAAAATTTGCATATTGGGGTATGTGATGAAGAAGAGAGAGGGGTAATTAGAATGTACCAAAATATAATGACGGATATTGATGGGAAAATAGGCGTTATTAAAATCAATCGACCTGAAGTGAGAAATGCGCTCGATGCAACAACCTTGCAAGAAATTGGGCATGTACTAGAACTTTGGGAAAATGAGGAGTCTGTGCAAGTGATCGTCTTTACTGGAGAAGGAGATAAATCTTTTGCAGCAGGTGCCGATATAAAGCAACTAAAAGAGAGGAAGTCAAAAGATGCCTTACTTCCAGGAAATCAAGGCCTTGCTCAACAAATTGAAAATAGCAGCAAAGTAACGATTGCCGCAATAAACGGATATGCCCTGGGAGGAGGATGCGAGTTAGCCCTGGCTTGTGACATACGAATAGCAGTGGAGCATGCGAAAATTGGACTTCCGGAACTGAACTTATCGATTATTCCTGGAGCAGGGGGAACACAAAGATTAGCTAGAATTATTGGGAAAGGCAGGGCCGTGGAAATGATTTTAACTGGTGATATTATTTCTGCCCAGAAGGCGGAACGAATCGGTCTTGTTTCAACTGTTGTCCCAAAAGAAGATTTGTGGAATGCTGTACAGGAATTAACTTCAAAGATCGTAAAGAAGGGACCACTTGCATTAAAATTAGCTAAATTGGTGATTAATCAAGGATTTGATGCCGATTTGAAAACAGCTCTAATGCTGGAGAAGTTTGCCCAATCCATTTTGTTTAGCACGGAAGACAAACTCGAAGGTATAAATGCATTTCTGGAAAAAAGAGAAGCAAATTTTAAAGGGGAATAAAATGTAAAATATCAGAACGCTACTGTTCAAATAATAAACAGGGGAAATATATTGAATGAGAAAATCCTGATTTAGCCAATTTGAATATTGGCACACTTTATGCAAGAAATGAAAGTGTTTCCAAGATATAAAATGTATTAATGGGAGGAGAAATAAAAATGGACTTTAATCTTACTCAAGAACAACAGGAATTGCGGAAATGGGCGAGAAATTTCGCAAAAGAAAAATTCTCTGAAAAAGCATATACATGGGTGAAAAACGGAGAAGTTCCATGGGAAAATGCAAGAATTCTTTCGGAGTATGGACTAATGGGAATGACTCTATCTGAAGAGGATGGAGGGCAAGGTTTACCGTTAATCGATGCCATTATTGTCATGGAAGAAATTGCGAAGGTATGTCCAAACACGGCAGATATGTTTCAGGTGGGGAATTTTGGTGCGATTAGGCAGTTAGCTGCTTATGGAAGCAAAGAATTAAAGCAAAGAGTATTACCACAAATTCTCAAAGGAGATAAATTAATATCTGTTGCAATGTCTGAGCCTAATGCAGGTTCGGCGGTAACGGATTTAAGTACTAGAGCAAATATAGAGGGAGATAAGGTCATCATAAACGGGACAAAAGTCTTTAATACTCACGGTCCTCATAATTCCTACTATGTTGTCTGGGTGCGTTTCGGAGAAGGAGTTAAAACATCTGGTGCCATTTTAGTTGAAAGAGACTCACCAGGATTTACAGTTGGAAAAACAGAAACCCACATGAGTGGGGAAGAACATTGTGCCCTATATTTCGAAGATTGTGAGGTTCCAGTTGGAAATATCCTCGTGCCAGAGGATGGCTTTAGAAGATTGTTTACGATGTTCAATATTGAAAGAATGGGGAACACGGCTAGATCATTAGCACTTGCCCAATCTGCTTTTGATTTAGCAGTAGAACATGCGAAAGAAAGAAAGCAATTTGGTAAACCATTGGCTGAATTTCAAGGAATCCAGTGGAAAGTAGCGGAAATGAAAATGAAATTGGATGCTGGAAGACTATTGCTCTATCGTGCGGCCACAAATGCGGATAAAGGGGCTCCGAGTCCACTTGAATCATCGATGGCAAAGGCATATATCAATACGACAGCATTTGAAGTCGCCAATGAAGCCGTTCAAATCTTCGGTGGTTATGGGTATTCGACAGATTATCCACTAGAATACATTTTTAGAAGAGTAAGAGGATGGATGATTGCAGGTGGGACACCTGAAATGATGAAGAATAAAATAGCTGAAGAAGTATTCGGAATGAGATTTAGTCAAAGAAAATAATCAAGAGTAGGAGGAAACGAATTGGCTGAAAATAATACAATTATTCAATCGACAGTTGCTGATACTCAATCTCCTGCTAGTAAATTTTTAATGGAGTTTGAAGGGGCGGACCTGCTAAGAAAATTTGAGCTACCTGTAGCCAAATCAAAATTAGCAACCACCCAGGCAGAAGCAAAAGAATTTGCAGAAGCAATAGGTTATCCAGTAGTTCTAAAAGGAATGTCAACAGACATCATTCATAAAACAGAAGCAGGAATCGTTAAAATACCTATACAAAATGAGCAAGAATTAATAAAAGCATATGATGAAATAATTGAAAACGCTTTAAAGTATAATCGAGAAGCCAAATTAACTGGGATTCTGGTACAAGAGTTAGCAGCTAAGGGGATTGAATTACTTCTTGGAATAAAAAAAGATCCAACTTTTGGTCATCAACTTATTGTTGGACTTGGTGGAACTCTTGTAGAGATCATGAAGGATTTCTCAATGAGAATGATGCCCGTAACCGTTCAAGATATAAAAGATATGTTGAAGGAACTTAAAGGGTATCCGATTTTGGATGGTTACAGAGGAAAAAAAGGAATTAATAAGCAATTACTGTATTCCATTTGTTTATCTCTTAACGACCTCGTAGAATCAAAGCCTGAAATTGAAGAATTAGATTTAAATCCTGTTATTTTTAATGGGAATCATGCTGCTATTTGTGATGTGCGGATCTTAATGGGTGCGCCATCAGCAGGGGATCCGAAAGAGAGGGATTTATCCTATGTAGAACATATGATTAATCCTACTTCCATTGCTGTCATAGGTGCATCTACGAATGAGAAGAAAAATGGTGGAAGGCTTTTAAGATATATTATCGAAAATGGATATAAAGGGAAATTATATCCGATTAATCCTAGAGCTGATCAAATTATGGGTTACAAAGCCTTTTCAAGTCTATTAGATATACCTGGTGAAGTGGAACTAGCTTGTATTATCGTTGGGGCGAATCATGTTCCGAGTGTCATGGAGGAATGTGTTGCAAAAGGTGTTAAAGCAGCGATTATTTATTCATCCGGTTTTGCTGAGATCGGAGAAGATGGGAAAGTTCTCCAAGAAAAGATTCTATCTATTGCTAAGAAGGGCAATATTCGTGTCCTCGGTCCCAATTCAATTGGAATTGCCAGCCCAAGTCAAAATATTTATACAGCGTTTGGAGCGGCACTTGAATCAAATGTAAAGATTCCAGGGAATATTGGATTTGTCTCTCAAAGTGGTGCCATGGGAAGTGCATTGTTAAGCAGAGCATGGGAGCAAGGAGCGGGATTTAGTCGTTGGATAAGTGTAGCCAATGAAGCAGATTTATCAACAGCAGATTTTGTAGAAGTATTAGCAGCAGATGAATTAACAAAAGTCATTACCGTATTTATGGAAGGGCTAAAAAATCCAAAGGCATTCAAAAAAGCAATGACCAAAGCATTAAAAGCTGAAAAACCTGTTTTAGTTTATAAAACGGGGAGATCAAGCATTGGAAAGCGGGCTGTTCAATCTCATACAGGGTCTATTGCAGGTGATGACGCAGTCTATTCTGCAGCATTCAAAAAATTCGGTGCCTTGAGAATTCAGCGCTCAGATGAGATTATCGATGTCTCCCGTGCATTTACTGTACAGCCATTACCGAAGGGAAAAAGGATAGGTGTGATTACAGCATCTGGAGGAGCATGTAGCATTATTGCCGATTTATGTTCAGAACGCGGTTTAGACGTACCTGAACTAACCAATACGGCTGACAAAATCATAGAATTAATCCCCCCCTTTGGCTCAGCACAAAATCCTGTCGATGTTACTGCAGAAGTGATTGCGAAACCAGAAATGTTCAAAAAAGTAGTCGAAACTCTCATAGAAGATGAAGATATTGATGGTGTGATCGTCATGCTCACGACGAATGCTGACCCAGGGGCAACGATTATCGCTAATGCCTTAATCGACGTATTTAAAAATCATGATAAACCATTAGTAGTCGGCCGACTAGGGGCAGATATGATTGCTCCACAGGCGATGGCTTTATATAGCAAAGAAAATTTTCCCGTTTACTCTACTCCGGAAAGAGTTGTAAGTGTAATGGACTATCTTGTTAAATATAGTGAGATTTTAAAGACTCACCGTGCTTCTTCAAAATTGTTCTAAACAAAGGGAGCAAATTATATCTTATCAAAAAATGAAATGATCGATATAACATCGACAAGGGGGGGACAAAGATGTCAAATATTGCTGTAATTGGAGCAGGCGTAATGGGGCGTGGCATTGCCTACACAGCTGCATTAGCAGGGAATAATGTTTATTTACTAGATCTGCATGCAAACGTGCTAGACGATGCGCAAGCCTATATCCAAAAAGAGCTGGAAAAATCGGTAGGAAGAGGATATGTGAACCAAGAAATGGCAGATGAAACTCTGCGACGATTGTTTTTTGCCACAAATATAGAATCGGCAGCATCTGATGCAGATCTCGTTATTGAAGCAGTGATCGAAAAAATGGATGTGAAAATTAATGTTTTTAAGGAACTTGATCGAATTTGTCCACCCCATACCATTTTAGCAACCAACACTTCAACCATGAGCCCTACAGAAATTGGTGCACAAACCTCTCGGCCAGAAAAATGTGTGGCAATGCATTTTTTTAACCCTGCTCATAAAATGAAGCTCGTAGAAATTGTGAGGGGATTAGATACAACCGATGAAACGTATGAAAAAGTTAAAAACATTGCAGTAGGAATGAAAAAAGAAGTAGTTGAAGTCAACGAATTTCCTGGTTTTGTGACGAGTCGAATGAATTGCTTAATTGGAAATGAAGCAATGAATATGTTAATGGAGGGTGTCGCTTCAGTTGAGGACATCGATAAAGCTCTGAAGTTAGGATTAAATCATCCAATGGGTCCTTTAGAATTGGCTGATTTGGTTGGACTTGATTCTCGTCTTCGTAATATGGAATACCTTTATCAAACACTTGGTGAAAAATATCGGCCTTGCCCACTGCTAATAAAATATGTTAAGGCTGGAAGACTGGGGAGAAAATCAGGAAGAGGTTTTTATACGTATGAAGATGAAAAGGGGGGAGTTAAGTGAGAGATGTTGTCATCGTCGATTCCGTTCGTACCGCTATCGGAAAAATAGGCGGAAGTCTACAAGATGTTGAAGTGGACGTTTTAGCTGCAAAAGTAATCAATGGGGTTATTGACCGAACAGGTATTGAAAAGGAAAGCATTGAAGAAGTCATTTTGGGTCAAGGGAAGCAAAGTACGGATACACCCAACTTAGCAAGAGTAGCATCGCTAAGGGCAGGGCTTCCGGTTGAAATTCCTGCTTACACGGTTCATAGACAATGTGGTTCAGGTCTCCAAGCGATTAATAATTCAGTTCAGCAAATACAATGTGGACTTTCTGATTGTATTATTGCTGGAGGGGCGGAAAGTATGAGTACAGCTCCTTATTATATCCGCCATGGACGTTTTGGTTTTAAATCAGGGAATGGAGAAATTTTGGATCCAAATACAGAAAGTCAGCCCCGCTCTCAACCGATAGAACAGTACGGGCATTTAACCATGGGATATACAGCAGAAAATCTGGCTGAAATATACGATATTTCACGAGAAGAACAAGATGAATTTGCATTAAGAAGTCAACAACTTGCCCTTCGAGCGATTGAGAAAGGCATTTTTCAAAAGGAAATAGTTGATTACAAGATTATTAGAAAAAAAGAACAGAAGATCTTTAATACAGATGAACACCCGAGAAATACATCACTAGAGAAGCTTTCAAAACTTGCACCCGTATTTAAGAAAAACGGAACGGTAACGGCAGGAAATAGCAGTGGAAGAAACGATGGTGCAGCTGCACTTTTACTTATGTCTAGTGAGTCTGCAAAAAGGGCTGGGATGAAGCCGAAAGCAAAAGTCGTTGCTCAGGCGGTAGCTGGAGTTGCGCCAGATCAAATGGGAATCGGTCCTGTTCCTGCCACATTAAAAGCATTACAGATGGCAGGACTCATGTTAGATGATATTGGATTAATTGAATTAAACGAAGCGTTCTCAGCTCAATCACTTGCAGTCTTAAAGGAATGGAATATAGGTGTGGAAAAAGTAAATGTCAATGGTGGTGCAATTGCATTAGGACACCCAATTGGTGCTTCTGGGGCAATCCTTATGACTAAGCTTCTACATGAAATGGAGCGCCGAGGTGAAAAATATGGACTTGTTACCTTATGTATTGCGGGTGGTTTGGGAATAAGTACGATAGTGGAAAATTTATATGTTTAATGATGAAACCTTGTATGTGAAAATTCATGTACAAGGTTTTTAATTTGAATCATAATTTAAAATATTAAATTTTCTAATAATATGATAATATGTACAAGTATCTAGTTAGAAAAATGGACGTTGTGTTTTAAATTCTAACACCAACCTAGATTTACAACAATTTTTATATGAACATTCGTTCAGAGAACTGAAAAAAGAAAGGAGATTTTTGATGAATCCAAGGCTTATTATGACAGCTGGTTATCCAGAATTAGTTGAAATGATCCAAAAGGTTTCCTCTGATCTTCAAATTGAGGTGACGGTCATAGAAGGTATTTTGACTGAAGCGGCTCAAAAAGTAAAAGAAATGGTCGATTGCGGAAATTATGAAGTAGTGATTAGTAGAGCGGGAACGGCACGGGCTGTAAAGAGTATGGTAGATTTACCGGTTGTGAACCATGATTCAGATCAATTTGATATTTTGCAAGGTTTTATTCGCGCTAGACAATTGGGTAAGAGGGTTTGTTTTATTACGTATCCGGAAGAAGGCTTTCTGTTTGATTTTGACGAGATGATGAAGGTGATTGGTTTTGAGGTAACGATTTTACCCTATAATTCAGCTCAAGAACTAGAGGAGCAGATAAAAGTTGCAAAAGAAATGGGAATTGATGTGGTCTTAGGAGGAGGAATTCGTTCAGCTCAAATTGCTAAAAAGTATGGAATGAAGAGTATGTATTTGACCGCAAGTGAAAGAACGATAAAAAGGTCCCTGATTCTAGCCAATAAAGTAGCCCAGGACCGCATTCTACTGAAAGAAAAGGTTGTACGTCATAATGCGGTAATTAATGCATCTGAAGAGGGAATTCTTTTTATAAACCGAAATGGGGAAATTGAATCATGTAATCCTGCTGCAGAACAAATCCTAAATGTAAAGGCAGAGAATGTAGTTGGGAAGAATATGGAGCAAATTTCCGATATTCATTTACCAAGTTTTCTCCGTGAAAAAGACATTTATTTAAGTAGCGGGAATTTCACTCGGAAAAACATGAATATCACTTTTGAACCAGTTTTAGTTGAGGATAAGAGAATTGGAACCGTTATCACATTCCGTGAAGTTAGCAAAATACAAAAATTGGAGAATAAAATAAGAAGAGAACTTCATTTAAAAGGATTGGTTGCTAAATACTCTTTTTCTGATATTGTCCATCAGAGTAAAAAGATGAAAGATATTATTCAGTTGGCATCAGAGTATTCTGGAACGGATTCAACTGTCCTCATAATAGGAGAAAGTGGTACTGGGAAAGAGCTATTTGCACAAAGCATACATAATGCTAGTAAAAGAAAAGACGGACCATTTGTTGCTGTGAACTGTGCTGCATTACCTGAATCTATCTTAGAAAGCGAATTATTTGGGTATGCGGAGGGAGCTTTTACAGGTGCTAGTAAAGGTGGTAGACAAGGTTTATTTGAACTGGCTCACGGAGGAACGATTTTTCTAGATGAAATTGGTGAAATCCCTTCCCATATTCAAACGAGATTATTAAGAGTGTTACAAGAAAAAGTGGTCATGAGAATCGGAGGAGATCGGGTGACCCCCGTTGATATAAGAATTGTTGCGGCAACAAATCGAAAGTTATGGGATTTAGTAAAAGAAGAGAAGTTTCGACTTGATCTATATTTTAGATTGAGCGTCCTCCATCTTGAAATTCCTCCATTATTTCAACGAAGAGAGGATATCCCTTTATTAGTGAATGAATTTTTAAAAAAACAGGGAGCTACTTTTATGTTTGAAGAGCTTCCGGAGCAGCTACGTAACTTTTTTACTTCCTATCATTGGCCAGGGAATATTAGACAGTTAGAAAATATTATTGAAAGACTGTACTTAAGACAACAAAGCTTAAACTTTTCAGGCAAAGAATTTATTCATGAAATATTTATGGAAACAGAATCTGATAAGCAACAAACGAAGGATGGACTCGTTGTTAATTTAGGAACAATGGAAGAAATTGAGCAACAGGTCATTCAGAATATGTTAGAAAGATACAATCAAAATCGAACATTAGTAGCCGAGAAGCTTGGGATCAGTAGGACGACATTATGGAAAAAATTGAATGGATAAGATGGGAACAAGATGTTCAGATAATGAACGGCATTTTTAAATATGTTTAAAAATTGAACTATTATTTAATTTCACTTTGTAAAATGTGTTAAATTAATCGTATTTAAATATGACTGATGAATTGGCACACTTCTTGCTATAAAGTATTAAGAATAATTTTACGAATATTCGCAATATAATCTAAAATATTCCATTGTGCAAGGATGGTGAAATCAATGGAGAAAAGCGTCGAAATGACTCTTGAAAACGGAGTAGCCAGCATTTTCTTAAATGAACCGAATTCTTTAAATGCATTAAGTAAGAAATTAAAAGATGAATTAAAGGACGCATTAGATCTTATTGAACATGAACCAAGTGTTAAAGTGGTTATTTTTGCAGGGAAAGGAAGAGCGTTTTGTGCAGGTGGAGACGTCAAGACGATGCAGTCAGAATATGATCCGATGGAAGTAAAAAAAGGGATGGAAATATCTTCAAATATTATTGAGAGAATTCGTAATTTACGTAAAATAACCGTTTCGGCAGTACAAGGATATGCAGCAGGAGCTGGAATGAGTTTAGCGATTGCTTCTGATATCGTTGTTGCAGAAGAAAATGCCAAGTTCGTTCTATCCTTTAAAAATGTAGGCTTAATCCCTGATTTGGGACTTCATTATCATCTCCCGAGAATGGTCGGTGAATGGAAAGCGAAAGAGTGGATTTGGTCGGGGAAGAAATTGACTGCTCAAGAAGCGTATGAAATTGGTTTTGTTCATGAAGTGGTGACTGAAGGTTCGTTAATTAAAAAGGCTAATGAGATAGCAAATGAGTTAATGAATGGGCCAATTCAATCCTTTATTTTGTCAAAATTGCTTATCAATCGTTATCAAAATGCAAGTTTGACTGAAATATTAGAAAAAGAAATCGATACTCAAACGATTATCAAGGGTGGTAGTGAACATAAGGATGCTGTTAGAGCATTTTTTTCAAAAAAGTAGATAAAGCGTTTTCAAAGAGTTTTCTTTAAAGCGTATGAGGAGTTGTATGAAAATGAGAGCGATGACAGAAGAGTTAGCGAACCATGTAGCTAACTATAAAAATATGACTTTGACAGAAGATATTCTCCAGCAGGTGAAAAGGGTTTTACTAGATTATTTCTGTTGTGCTATCACAGGTTCGCAAACAGTTGTTAGTAAACAGGTCTTTCAAACATTACTGGAATTAGAAGGAGAAGGGGACTATAGCGTCATTGGCCATAAGAAAAAACTATCAAAAACAAATGCGGCTTTTATAAACGGAACGAGTGCTCACAGCCTAGATTTAGATGATGGACATACGAAAGGCTCAATTCATCCTGGTACAGTGGTCTTACCACCTATCCTTGCAGAAGCAGAGAAAAGAAAACCGAACTTTGATTTATTAGCTAGAGCGATTGTCATTGGATACGATGTTTGTTTGAGAATTTCCTCAGCTATTCACCCTTCGTCACGGAAACGAGGGTTTCATAATACACCTGTGGCAGGCATATTCGGTGCTGTTGCGGGACTATGTGTCCTGAATGAACTTAAAAAAGAAGAAGTACAAAATGCCTTTGGAATTGCAGCCAGCTTTGCTGGGGGAATATTTGCTTTCCTAGGAACGGGTGCAGAGGTAAAACGAATTCATCCTGGCCAGGCTGCTCGTGATGCAATATTGGCAGTGGAACTCTCGGTTAAAGGGTTGACGGGTCCAAAGTCGGTATTAGAATCTGAAAATGGCCTTTTTCAAGCCTTTGCTGGTGCAGATATTTCAAGTGAAAGATTATTACAGGACTTAGGAAAAACATTTGAGATTTCGAACATTTACTTTAAACCATATCCATGTTGCAGACATATTCATTCTTCAGTAGATGCAGTCTACAAGTTAAAAGAAAAGAACGAACTAAGGGTAGAGGATATTGTAAGTATTCGAGTAGGGGTTAATAGTATTGCTTATAAACATCGACATCATGAATGTCAGTCGCTTCTTGATGCACAAATGAGCCTTCCGTATACAGTAGCACTTGCTCTGCTGTACCCGACACTGGAAATTCGTCACTTTGCTCCTGAGCATTCTACAGAGCAATGCAGAAATTTGGCTAGTAAAGTAGAAGTTTATATCGATGAATACGCAGAAACAGTGTATCCAAATGAAAGAGCGGCAAAAGTAGAAATAAATTTTGCTAACGGAACCAATTTAATGGAATTGGTTCACAATCCGTTAGGTGAACCGTCACAACCTTTAGATGATGCTCAATTAGCAGAAAAATTCTATCGGAATTGTCAAGCGATTATTGGAGAAGAAAAGACAGAAGAAATGATCGCAAATATTTTCAATATAGAAAAGGAGATTGATTTTCTTTATAGATAGTTTCATAACAACGATATTGCAACCGATTACAAAAGTGGATTCAAAAAATCAAAGGGAGTGAGCAAATGGAAAGAATAGATGTGCTAAACCCTGTTGCTGTGACAGTCAAAAAAGATAAAAATGAAGTTTCCAAGCTTGAACAGCTTGAAGGGAAATATGTAGCTTTTCTAGATAATTTAAAACCCCAGTCCGATAAAGTACTGAATGGAATTCGTGATTATTTTGAAGAGAAAGGTATTCGAACAAAAGTATTTAAGAAAATTGATACACCCACAGCAGTACCAGATATAGTGGTACAAGAGGTTCAAGATAAATATCATGCAGTTATTACTGGAGTCGGTGACTGAGGATCTTGCACATCATGGAGTGTCCATGATTCGATTACATTTGAAACACTAGGAATTCCTACTGTGACCATATGCTCGGAAGTGTTCCAACCGTTAGCATCGATGGAAGCGGAAGCGAAAGGTTTTCCAGATCTGGTCATTAAAGAAGTTCCACACCCACTTGGTAGTTCCTCAGATGAGCAAGCATATCAGTATGGGCTTAATATTGCCGATGAAGTGGCTCGTTCTTTGACAGAATCTTCAATGAAAATAGATGAAATGTCTCATGTTAAGGACTTTGAACCGATATCATTTGAAATAAACGCGGGCCCGCTTGATTTCTTCGATCACGTTAACGATTATTTTTACGAGCAAAATTGGTCAGATGGTTTGCCAATTATTCCTCCTATACCAGAGCGAGTCAAAACAATGCTTGAACAGACTACACTTAATCCAAATGGATCACTTGGTGAATTTCCACCTTCATGGGCAACAACGACAGTGGAAAAAGTGGCAGTTAATGCGGTAATGGCAGGCTGCAAACCAGAATATTTTCCAGTTATTTTAACAGCTGTAAAGGCTTTGTTAGATAAAAAATTTAATTTATATGCGATCCAGGCAACTACGAATCCCGTTACACCACTAATTGTTGTAAATGGTCCAATTGCTAAACAATTAAAGATGAATAGTAAGGCAAATGTATTTGGGCAAGGAAATACGGCTAATCTCACAATTGGAAGAGCGATTCGTCTTTGTATGCTAAATATTGGCGGAGCATTGCCAGGTGAGATGGATAGGGCAACCCAAGGTCAACCTGGAAAAATAAGTTTCTGTATAGCAGAAAATGAAGAGGATAATCCTTGGAATGCCCATCATATTGATTTAGGCTACACTTCTGAACAAAGTACGGTGAGTGTATTCGGTGTAGCTGGCACCCATAATATTCTTGAGCAAACAAGTACAAATGCCCAAAATTTACTGATTATGATTGCAGGTTCGATGACACCGTTAGGAATCAATAATATGACGATTGGTGGAGAGGTCTTATTAGTATTTTCTCCAGAGCATGCAAAACTTATTGAAAAATGTGGGTTCTCCAAAAAGGATGTCCAAAAATTTCTATATGATTATGCACGAGTTCCAATCAGTATGTTCCCTGAGGAAACGAGAAAGCAGCAGCTCTTTAAGAGAAGAGAAAAGTGGTTCGCGAATGTTCCTGAATATTATTCAGTTCCAGTGGTCGATTATTCAGAAGACATCAAAATACTAATTGCTGGAGGAGATGGGGCTCACACAACTTTTATGCCATCATTTGGAGCATCGAGTAGAACAGTTACAAAGTTAATAGAGTAAGCGTTTCTATACATTGTGCGTGAAATGTTAGGAATTGATTAACTGTAGAAAGTGAGGGAACTAAATGGTGAAAAAGATCGTTTTCATTGTTGCATTGGCGACTTCGTTATTCACAATTTATACAGCAACCTTTGGACAATTTACACCTGTACTTCAACGTGGAATTTTCATAGGATTGATGTTGCTTCTTGTATTTTTACTATATCCAACTAGCAAAAATAAAAAAATACTCCGAATCATCGATGCTATTGCGATTGTAGGAGTGATTTCTTCCATTACTTATTTATATATTTCGTATCCAACGATCGAAAGTAGAATTGGGTATGTGAATCATGCTGATACCATTTTTGGCCTTATTTTGGTCGTTCTCCTGTTAGAAGCATGTAGACGTGTGACAGGTTGGGCTTTAACAATTATTGCTGGAATCTTTTTGGCTTATGGTTTTTTTGGATATTTAGTTCCTGGGTTTTTTGGTCATGAAGGCTACACATTAGCTCGTCTTATGTCAACGATGTTCTTAACGACTGAGGGAGTTTTTGGTTCAGCCCTTGCGGCAGCGGCTACGTTTGTAGCGATGTTTATCATTTTTGGAACCTTCCTTGAAAAGGGAGGGGCAGGTCAAGTATTTATCGATTTAGCTATGGCGATTGGTGGCCGAAGAAGAGGAGGTCCAGCCAAAGTTGCGATATTTGCAAGTGCTTTAATGGGATCTGTCAATGGAAGTCCAGTTGCCAATGTGACAACTACTGGAGTATTTACGATCCCATTAATGAAAAAAATTGGTTATAAAAAAGAAGTGGCAGGGGCTGTCGAAGCGGTTGCGTCAACAGGGGGATCGATTCTCCCACCAGTTATGGGAGCAGGGGCCTTCATCATGGCAGAAATGGCTGGATTACCATACTCCGCCATTGTAACAGCAGCAATTATTCCTGCTTTGTTGTACTACTTATCTATTTATATGGTTGTTGATTTTGAAGCTGCCAAAAATAAGCTAGAAGGTTTGTCAAAAGAAGAAACGCCAGACTTGAAAGAAACGCTAAAAAAAGGATTTTTACTTCTACTCCCATTATTTGTCCTTATTTTCTTTTTGGTGTTCGCCAAAATGTCTGTGACGAGATCGGCACTATATTCAATTTTGGCCGTGATTATCGTTAGTTTCTTTACGAAAGATAAGAAAATGGGCTTGAAAACATTGATTGAGACCCTTGTAACAGCAGCCAAAAGCATGATGGTCGTCTCAATTGCATGTGGTACAGCAGGTATCGTTGTAGGGATTATTACACTTTCAGGTTTAGGGTTAAAGTTATCTGGAGTCCTCCTTGCGGTTGGTGAAAATTCCTTATTTTTCACTCTATTACTGACAATGATTGGGGCTATCATCATAGGAATGGGTCTCCCGCCAACCCCTGCATATATCGTATTCTCGGTTTTAGCTACACCAGCGTTAGTCCAATTAGGAGTTCCGTTACTTGCTGCCCATTTGTTTGTATTCTATTATTCTTGTTTCGCTCCAATTACACCACCTGTAGCATTAGCAGCCTTTACAGCCTCAGGGATAGCAGATTCCAAACCATTTAAGACAGGATGGATAGCATTTTTGTTTGCACTTCCAGCGTTTATCATTCCATTCTTGTTTATTTATGGACCGGAATTAATGGGGCAAGGGACATTGCCATCCATTATATACAGTGTGATAACTGCCTCTATTGGAGTTATTGCCATGGGTGCGGCATCAACGGGATGGTTTAGAAAGAAGCTGGTAATTATTGAAAGAATAATGTTGCTTTTAGGTGGAATTATTTTGGTGATTCCAGGCTTATGGTCTGATTTAATAGGGGGCGTTATGCTTGTGGCTGCTTTCATCTTAATCCAGATTAGAAAGACTGAGGTAGCAAATGTCAATAACAATAACCAAGTAAAAGAGGTTATGGAATGAGTGAATATAACGAAACGATTAAACGTTTATTATTTCAAGCAGTGGAATTTCATGTTCATTTTGCTCCAGATGGATTAACGAAAAGAAAGAATGACGCCTTTGAACTTCTAATGGAAGCAAAAGCAGTTGGAATGAAAGCGGTGGTACTTAAAAATAAAAGCTTTGGGACAGGGGCAATCGCTCAGCTGGCAAATAAATACTGTGATGGTGCGATGGCGATTGGAGGTATTACGCTAGATTCAAGTGTTGGAGGAATAAATCCCGAAGCCGTTGCGATTGAAGCGGCAATGGGGTCGGAAATCGTTTGGATGCCAACATACTCTTCTAAAAATGATCCGCATCATATGGACACAGAGAAACAAAAGATTAGAAACGGTCTAATGGTCATTGACAATAACGGCAAGCTAGTACCAGAGATAATCGAAATTTTAGAGATTATTAAAGAGAATAATATGATTTTGGCAACAGGGCATATTTCTCGAGATGAAATTTTTACATTATTTGATAAAGCGATTGAAATTGGCATAAAAAACCTGGTCGTTAATCATCCATTGACCCCATCAGTAGGAACGAGACTTACTCTTTCAGACCAAATCGAGCTTTCTAAAATCGGAGCCTATATGGATCATTGTTGGGTAGCGACGATGCCTAAGCACTCCCAGCTCCCAATAACGGAGTATGTTACAGCTATTCGGGAGGTTGGAGTGAATAAGTGTATTATGTCTACAGACTTTGGTCAAATTCATAATCCAACACCTCTTGAAGGATTTCGACATATGGTTCAAGCGCTCCTAAAAGAAGGATTTAAATTAGAAGAAATTGAACAAATGATTAAGAAAAATCCTACTGAACTTCTGGATCTTGATAAAGGAATGAACAAAAACGATGAAAAATGACTTGAAAATAGGTTTCATAGGTTTTGGGGAAGTGGCGCGATCGATTTCAGAGGGATTGAGTGGGCAAGGGCATAAGAAATTATTTGCCTACCATTATAAAGGACGTAATGTTTCGCCAACCATGTTGCAAGTAGCAGATAAACTAGGCGTTGTGTTCATGGAATCACAAGAGCAGTTTGCGAATGAATGTGATGTCATTTTTAATGTGACTAGAGCAGATGTAGCGATAGAATCAGCGACAAGGATGTTGCCATATTTAACAGAGAATCACCTCTATGTCGATTTAAATAGTGCTAGTCCTATCGTCATGCAAGAAATGGGAGAAATCTTTGATAAAAAGGGGAAATCATTTATTGATGGTGTCTTAATGGCACCGCTTCCACTAACTAAACACCAAGTTCCTATCCTCGTTTCTGGAAAGAATGCAGGAAGATTAGTAGATGTGTTACATCCATTAGGAATGAATATTGAAGTTTTAAAGGGGAGTCCTGGCACTGCATCAAGCATTAAAATGATTCGTAGCCTTTTTATGAAGGGATTTGCAGCGTTATTAATTGAAACTTATGTTGCAGCAAAACTTTCTGGAGATGGTTATGAAAATGTTATGGAATCGCTAAAAGAAACGATGAATACAATGTCATTCGATCGACTGTTAGAGCGTTTCTTAACAGGAACTCAACAACATGCGGAGAGAAGAATGATTGAAATGGAAGAGGCAATTTCATATGTGTCTCAATTAGGAATGGAGCCAGTCATGACAAAAACAACAAAAGAATTGTTACAGCTAATCTCTGAAAATAAGAAAAAGATCGAAAACACGGTATTAAACAATACAAAAGATGAATTGTTTTTATTTTATAAACAGGTCTTTCATGTGGAGGATAGTCCATGAATGAAGATAAAGTGTTTTCCTATGAAATATTAAATAAATTTACGCATCAAATATTTTTGCAAGTTGGATTGCGCTCTGAAGATGCAAAAACAATTGCTGATCATCTAGTGGGGGCAAGTTTAAGAGGTGTAGATTCACACGGATTAAGTAGAATTCCCATATATGCAAAGAGGATGCGAGAGGGACTTGTTAGTATTCATGGAAAGATCGAAGTAAATGAAAAGGGAGCAGCGGCAGCACTTGTCAATGGAAATAATCTGCCGGGTATTTTAGTAGCTCAGGCGTCTATAGAACTTGCGGTTGAAAAGGCAAAAAATACTGGAATTGCGATAGTGGGAGTTAAGCATTCAAATCATTGTGGGATGTTAGCAGCTTATGCAAAATATGCAGTTAAGGAGAATATGATTGCCTTATTAACTTCAAATGCCTCTCCATCCATGGCACCTTGGGGTGGGCAAGAAAAGTTCTTTGGAACAAACCCTTTCTGTTATGGTCTCCCTGCTGGAGAGGAAGATGACATCATTTTAGATATGGCAACGAGCGTAGTAGCTAAAGGGAAAATAAGGATTGCCGAGAAAAAGCAAGAGAACATTCCAGAGGATTGGGCGATTACGCATGATGGTCGAAGAACAACAGATCCGAGCGAAGCATTACAAGGGTTAGTCCTTCCGATGGCAGGACCGAAGGGATATGGAATCGTGTTGTTAAATGACTTTTTGTCTGGTATTTTTACGGGAGCGAATTATGGACCTTATATATCTTCAATGTTTGAGTCAAAGAAACAAGGGGTGGGACATTGTTTTATCGTCATGAGGCCTGATCTATTCCAATCACTTGAAGAATATCAGAAAAAAGTAGATAACTATATAACTCAAATACGTCAGGTTCAAAAGATGAAAGGAATTGAAAGAATTTATTTACCTGGTGAAATTGAATTGGAGAAAGAAGCCATTAGAAGAGAAGAAGGAATTCCACTGTCAAAATCAATGTACCAAGAACTAAGTGAAATTGGTTCAGAACTGGGAGTTACTCTTGACCCGGTCAGGTAATAAGGGGGGCAATACATGGCTAAATCGATCAAACAGCAAAGTCCTTTTTGGGATTACATAAAGATGCAGGAAGTTGTTTCAAATAATGGGTATGGTGAAGTGGAAATTAATATATCTCCTCAGCTATTGCAGCGTAGGGGGCATGTGCATGGTGGAGTCATTGCTACACTTGTCGATGCATCAATTGGTTGTGCTGTACGCTCCCTACTTAAAGACGGAGAAATTTCTGCGACTGTCGAGTTGAAAACAAATTATATAAGACCAGCAATAACGGGGAAATTAATTGGTAAAGCAGAGGTCGTTCAACGAGGAAAAACGATAGCAGTAGGTGAAACAAAAGTTTTCAATGATGAAGGAAAATTGATTGCTATGGGCGTGGCTACTTTCATCATCAAGGAAAAGGGATGAAGATGGCTAAGTATTGGGATGATTTCCTTGTAGGAGAAACGTATACAAGTGAGAAGAGAATGGTTTTGGAAGAAGATGTGGAGCGCTTTGCGGAGATCTCAGAAGATATGAATCCTTTACATCTTGATGATGAATTTGCGAAAGCAACACCATATGGAAAGCGAATTGTTCATGGAATGTTGGTTCTTTCCAAAGTGACTGGGCTTCATTATGGACTAGGAGTTTTCAAGGGAACATCGTTGGGGGTCGTAGAAATTCAATGGAAATTTAAAAAACCTGTTTTTATTGGAGACAGCATTCAGTTTGAAGCTCGGGTAGAAAATAAAATCGAGACTTCAAAAAAGGATAGAGGGATCCTCGTACGTTCGATTCAAGTCAAGAATGAACATGGAGTAATTGTTCAGGAAGGTAAATTTATCAATTTAATAAGAAGAAAATGAAGTTGAATGTGATATTAAACTAAAAAAGGGGTCCTTAACAGTGCAATTATGGATGTTTCTAGGAATCCAACTGATCGTATCAATCGTTTTACAAGGAACGAAGCCAATTGTCTCTTTGTATGCCGATTCCTTAGGAGCATCATCTGTTCAAATTGGAATTCTAGTATCTGCATATGCTTTTCTACCGATGTTATTTGCTATTAAAATTGGAAAAATACTTGATCGTATCGGTGCGAAAAAATTAACTCTATTTGGTGCAATAGGTATGTTGGTAGCTGTCAGTGCCCCCATTTTGTTTCCTAATTATTATGCACTACTTTTTACCCAACTGATTATCGGTTGTTCTGTTATTTGCTGTCTCATTTCGATGCAGAAAACAATTGGGAATTTATCAGGAAGTCGTGATAAACTCATTGCTCTTTTTAGTTTAATGGGAGCTGTTGGAGAATTCATAGGACCCATACAAATGAGTTTTATATATGAGCATTTTGGGATTAAAGAAACCTTTTCGGTCAGTATTATCTTCCTTATTGTTGTTATTGTTATTGTAACTGCTTTACCAAAAACCTCTTGGAAAAAGTTAGAATCGGCTGCTCCAAACAAACACAGCACCTTTTCCCTTCTGGCAAATAGTAATCTGAGAAAAGCAATGATTACTTCAGGTTTAGTATTAAGTTCAAAAGATCTTTTTGTTGCCTATTTCCCCGTATATGCTACTGATATTGGCTTCAGACCGAGTACGATTGGGATTATTATTTCAGTCAGCGCTGCAGCGGCAATGTTTGTAAGAATCTTTCAATTTCCTTTAGTCCATCGTTTCGGCAGAGGGAGGGTACTTACAGCAACCTTACTTATCAGTGCTATTTGTTTCATTTTAATTCCACTATTCTCACAAATTTATATTTTATTACTCGTTAGTGCCATGTTAGGAATGGGTCTTGGATTAGGACAGCCATTAAGTCTCGTCTTTGCACTTAATGTTAGTAAAACGGAGCGACATGGAGAGGTATTAGGACTGAGGCTAACAATTAATCGAATATCTCAATTTACAGCTCCGTTTGCCTTTGGAGGAATTGGAATGTTAGCTGGAGTTGGAGCAATTTTCTATCTCATTGGTTCAGTCATCTTTACAGGCATGTTTTTTACAAAAATGAGTGGTGAAGAGGCTGAAAAGGTTAATGAGAAAAATATCTCATAGAAGAAAAGATTGTTAAT
Organism: Robertmurraya phoenicis; assembly: GCF_047302285.1. Taxonomy (GTDB): domain Bacteria; phylum Bacillota; class Bacilli; order Bacillales; family Cytobacillaceae; genus Robertmurraya. Next base: position 3,217,755 of record NZ_CP154845.1, on the reverse strand, counting down.
AAAAATAACAGTAGAAACGGTATTTTGTTAAGTTTCTAAACAGGGAGGATATTTTCGACTATTCCTTGTTTCATTATATAATTGATAATTATGAATTTTTAATGAATTTCCAAAGAGATAAAAGTTGGCATCAAACTTGCTATGATATTACTGTATAAATATTTAGGAGGGGTATGAATGAAGGAAGAAATTTTAGAAGCATTAGATATGTTTAGAAAAACGCTTCAAGCAGACGGAGCTGATCTTCAAGTTCGTAATGTTGATTCAGAAAATATTACGATGGAATTAGTCATACAAGATGAGACTTGCCTCGATTGTATTGTTTCGAAGTCGATTATGAGTAATATCATTGAAAGTCAGCTCAAGAAAAAGGGGATTTCATTTGAAAATCTTAATTTAGAATATCCAAATATTTAAGTTTAGTATTTTTATATTTAGAATGAAAGCGTTGCCAAGGGAGAAGGAAATAAAAAACGAAGAGAGAAGGGAATAATTTGGGGAAGAATATTTTAAATAGAAAAATAGCCTTCATTTTTATCGTAGCTTTCTTATTTAGTAGTATTTTAGCAGCTTGTTCTGGCCAGTCATCTTCGAATTCTGGAAACACTAAACAATATAAAATTGTGACAGCAACAACAACGGGTGCCTATTACCCGGTAGGTGGTGTGATGGCATCCATTTTAAGTCAAATGGATGGATATAATTTTACTGCGGAAGCAAGTGGGGGATCTCAAGAAAATGCTCGCTTAATCGATTCAGAACAAGCACAAATTGGCTTTTTTGGAGCAGATACTAGTTATAATGCTTACCATGGTTTAGAAGCTTTTACCGATAAACCTATAAAATTAGCAGGATTAGCGCAAATTTACTCCAACCCATTTCATGTAGTTACATTAAAAAATAGTGGAATAGAGTCAATTGCTGATTTAGAAGGGAAAAAGGTTGCAGTTGGCGCACCTGGTTCAGGAACATCTGGTAAGGCTAAGTTAATTCTAGAAGCGTATGGCTTGATTTTTGATGAAAATATGAAAGCAGAGTATCTTGATTTTGCTGAGGGTTCTGACGCTTTGATTGATGGAAATGTCGATGCGGTCATTATTTCTGTGGGCTTACCTTCAGGAAATGTTCAGGAGCTTGCTACTTCACATGAGATTAAATTAATCGGATTTGAAACAGAGAAAATTGATCAAATAAGAGAAGAGTATCCGTATTTCACAGAGACTACGATACCAGCTGGCACATATAAAGGAATTGATGAAGATGTAAATGTCATAAGTGCACCAAATGAAATTAATGTGGACCCTGATTTAGACGAGGATTTTGTTTATGAAATTACAAAAATACTCTATGAAACAAAATATGATGATTTTGTTGCTTCCCATGCAAGTATGAAAGATTCAACATTAGAAATAGCTCCTAATACGAGTGTACCTCTTCACCCTGGTGCAGAAAAATTTTATAAAGAAAAAGGGTTGATTGAATAAATTCCAAAGTGTCGGAAAAAGACTATAGTCAAAAACTGGAATCCTAGGTTATTGTGGGTTTCAGTTTTTTTCTTGTAGATTCAATTAATTTAATAGCGCATTTCAAGCTAAAAACGGATGTTTACGATGAGCATTCGTGATATATAAGTCTTGACCGAAATTTTATAAAGAGAAGTGTGGTAATTGTTCGTTTTTTAATTCGTCTTGTACATTGTTAAATGACTCGATTTTTTTCTTTCAATTATTTAATTTATCCATTTTCATACATTGACAACACATAGGTAATAGGTTATGATTCTTCTAGTCTATAAAGCCTATTAAATAGGTAAGAATTATAAGAGAAGTTATCTATTAGTTTCAATTGGAGGTAATACATATGAATAAAAAGTTTTTGGGAATTTTGATGTTCCTAGCATTGATTGCTTTTATAGCCAGTGGATGCAGTAATAATGAAAAAGAAACTGAAGGCTCAGAAGAGGGCGCAAGTAAAAACTACAAGGATGAAATTAATATTGCAGTTACTGCTCAACCACCAACACTAGATTCAGCAATGACTGTGTCTCAAGTGGCTTTAGATATTGCAGGAAATATTTTTGAAACTCTTTATACATTGAATGAAGATTATGAACCAACTCCAATGTTGGCCGAATCGGCTGATATTAGTGAAGATGGGAAAAAGTATACGTTTAAGTTAAGAGAAGGTGTTCAGTTTCATAATGGAAAAGAAATGACTTCTGAAGACGTAGTAGCTTCCATGAATCGTTGGTTAGAAAAGTCTTCACGTGCAAAATCGTTACTAGTGAATGCGAAGTTCGAGGCAGAGGATACCTACACAGTTGTACTTAATCTAGAGACACCTGCTTCGGATGTTCTTATAATCATGGCATCACAGGCGAATTTCCCTGCTATAATGCCAAAGGATATTATTGATTCTGCACCAGCTGAAGGAGTAACGGAGTATATTGGTACAGGTCCATATCAATTCGACGAATGGAAGCAAGATCAATATATTAAACTTGTTAAATATGAAGATTACCAAGCGGTAGAGCAGGAAGCGAGTGGCTTTGCTGGAAAGAAGGAAGCTTTCCTTCAAGATGTGTATTACCATTTCGTAACGGATCATTCAACAAGAATTGCTGGAATTCAAACTGGTGAGTATGATATTGCTGATAGCATTCCGACGGAAAGTTATGAACAATTAAGCAGTATGGACAACATCAATGTATATACATTTGTCGGTGGCACATTGACCATGTTCTTTAACACAAATGAAGGTGTTCTAGCTGATGTAAATGTGAGGAAAGCGATTAATACTGCATTTAATATGGATGAAATCATGATGGCAAGCTTTGTGAACGAGGATCTTTACACGTTAGACCCTGGTTATATGAATCCAAATCAAGTACAGTGGGCAAGTGTAGCTGGTGAAGAAGTCTATAATCAAGCAGATATTGAAAAAGCTAAATCCTTAATTGAAGAAGCAGGCTATAATGGTGAAGAAATTACACTGTTAACTACTCAAGATTATGCTGAAATGTACACAGCAACTACTGTTGTACAGGAACAACTAAGACAATTAGGATTAAATGTAAAAATTGACAACTATGATTTTCCAACATTTTTGGAAACAAAAAATGATTTAACAAAATGGGATATCTTTATTACAAGTAATGGGTATCAATTAACACCACCACAGTTGTTAGCTGTTAATCCTGAATGGGCAGGATTGAATGATTCAAATGTATCAGGGTTATTGACACAAATAAGAGAAGCGACAACCCCAGAGGAAGCAAAAGCGAAGTGGGATGAGCTTCAAGCGTATTTATATGAAACATTATCTTCCACAGTACTTGGCCAATATAAGAGCATTCTTGCAACCACTGATAAGCTTGAAGGCTTAGAAGTATTCGAAGCTCCTGTAATTTGGAATACAAAAGTCATCGAATAATATGAATCCTCCATTGCTATTGTGCGGTGGAGGATTAAATATATTATTGAGATGGAATTATTCGGTATAAGGGGGAATTGTCATTTGTTAAGCTATCTTTTAAAGCGTATATTTTCACTTATCCCTGTACTTTTTGTCGTTTCAGTGGCGATTTTTTTAATTGTACATATTACACCAGGTGACCCAGCTGCAATTATTTTAGGAATGGAAGCGACCGAAGAACAAATTGAAAATTTGAATGCAGAACTAGGTCTTAATGAACCGGTCTATAAGCAATATTTAGTGTGGGTGGGTGGTGTACTTAAAGGTGATTTTGGGCAATCGTATTTTATGAAGGAATCAGTTTTAGATTCAATATTAAATCATCTAGGTCCAACAGTTTCCTTAGCCATTTTAGCTGAGATTTTCGCTTTAATTCTTGCGATTCCGATTGGGATTTTTGCGGCATACCGAAGGGGAACATTGACAGATCATACTCTTATGATAGTCTCCTTGTTAGGTATGGCAGTTCCTAGTTTTCTATTAGGCTTATTACTTATGCTTTCCTTTGGAGTCTACTTCCAGTGGCTTCCGATTGCAGGTTATAAACCATTAACTGAAGGTTTGTGGACTCACCTCAGATATTTAATCTTACCGGCTATTTCGTTAGGAACGATTCAAGCAGCCTTAGTAGCTAGGATGACACGTTCTTCAATGCTTGAGGTTCTTAATAAAAATTATGTGAAGACAGCTAGAGCGAAGGGTGTTAAAGAACATAAAGTAGTTACTAAGCACGCTCTTCGGAATGCATTTCTTCCTATTTTAACAGTTATTGGTCAATCCTTTGGTACTTTGGTGACGGGAGCTGTGGTTGTAGAAACTATCTTTAACTTACCTGGCTTAGGTCAATTAATTATTAATTCGATAGAACGAAGGGATTTTGCTGTTATCCAAGGTGTTGTGCTCTTTGTTACTTTAATCTATGTCTTCATTAATTTGATCGTTGATCTACTATATGGCGTTATTGATCCTAGGGTTAGGCTCGAGCGAAAGTAGAGGGGAGGTTTAAAATGTCTAGCTTAGAAGAATTAGAAAGGACTCGGAATATAAAAGCCAGTCTTAAAAAACAGCAACGGCAGTTAATGTGGCGAAGATTCTTTTCAAATAAATTAATGGTAATTGGATGCGTTATTTTCATTACCCTCACAATTATTGCTTTAATTGGTCCTTCTTTATTGTCATATGACCCATATGAGATGAAAGTCGCAGAGAGATTACATGCACCTAGTGAAGAACATTTGTTAGGAACAGATGAATTTGGTCGGGATCTTTTAACTAGAATTGTGTATGGTGCACAAGTTTCGATGGGGGTTGGCTTAGCCGTTACCTTAATTTCATCTTTATTAGGGTTGATTATCGGACTATATGCAAGCTATTATACCATTCTTGATCATATTTTGATGAGAATCTGTGATGGATTAATGGCAATTCCGGGAATTTTACTAGCTATTGCTTTAATGGCAGCTCTTGGTCCATCACCTACTAACGTCATAATAGCTTTAACGATTGTGTTTACGCCAAATATTGCAAGAATTGTTCGATCTTCTGCATTGGTGATAAGGGAACAAACTTTTATAGAGGCAATGCATGCACAAGGTGCTTCTGCTACTAGGATTATTTGGAAACATATCGCACCTAATACTGTTTCACCACTTGTAGTCCAAGCTACTTTCGTCTTTGCAGAAGCCATTATTTCAGAAGCGGCACTCAGTTTTTTAGGCGCAGGAATTCCAACACCTGACCCAAGCTGGGGAAATATATTGCAGGCTGGTAAGCTAGTCATCTATAAGGCGTGGTGGATGGTTGTTTTCCCTGGATTGGCGATTATTTTATCCGTCTTAGGCTTAAATTTCCTTGGAGACGGGTTGAGAGATTTTATTGATCCTCATAACTCGAGAAAAAAATAATATATTCTAGTATCGAATCTTCTATTTAGGGAGGAGGTCAAACATGGTAAAGCAACCTCTTTTAAAAGTGAATAATTTAAGTACTCGCTTTCAAACAGATCGTGGTACTGTAACGGCGGTTGATGGTATTACATTTGAGATTAATGAAGGAGAAATAGTTGGTGTCGTAGGGGAATCAGGGTGTGGGAAAAGTGTTATGTCTCAGTCAATTATGAGACTTTACGATGAAAAATACACAGCTTCGTATAGTGGTGAAATTCTATTTAATGGTGAAGATGTATTAAGTCTGTCAAAATCGAAAATGCAAAAAGTACGAGGTAATGATATATCCATGATCTTTCAAGATCCTCTCAGTTCTTTAAATCCGGTATACACGATTGGTGATCAAATTCGGGAGTCATTAAGGATTCATCAGAAAATAACGAAGAAAGAGGCTCGCGAAAAAGCAATTGAACTGCTCAGACTTACTGGTATACCAGCACCAGAGAAAAGGGTAAATGAGTATCCACATCAGTTGTCAGGTGGAATGCAACAACGAGTTATGATTGCGATAGCTCTTTCATGTCAACCTAAGTTATTGATTGCAGATGAACCTACAACGGCACTTGATGTTACAATTCAAGCACAGATCCTCGACTTAATTGTTGAGTTAAATAGAGAATTTGATATGGGTGTTATTTTTATAACACACGATTTAGGGGTTGTTGCAGAAATATGTACCCGAGTAATGGTAATGTATCTTGGACAAATAGTGGAAGAAACAGATACAGCTAGTCTTTTTTCTGAACCTCTCCATCCATATTCAAAAGGGTTAATTAAATCAATTCCACAATTAGATGGTGAACGTTTGCAGGAACTCTATACGATCGAGGGGACAGTTCCTCCTTTAAATGTCATTTCGAAAGGGTGTCGCTTTGCCTCTCGATGTCCGTATGCAGACGATATATGTCGGGAACAAGAGCCAGAACTAGAAACACATAGTGCCAATCAAAAAGTTAGATGCTGGCACTATAAGAAGATACTGGTAAAGGAGGTTGAGTATGACTGTTCAAACGAATAAGGTCATTACCCCACTTCTTGAAGTGCAAAATTTAAAAAAATATTTTCCAGTTACAGGCCCCTTTGGACGTTTAGGGGGAGTAAAGGACTATGTAAAAGCGGTGAACGATGTTACTTTCCAATTATATGAAGGGGAAACATATGGATTGGTAGGTGAATCAGGATCTGGAAAAAGCACTACAGGACGAGCAATTCTAAGATTAACGGAACCAACCGAGGGAAAAGCTATTTATCGAGATCAAGATATTTTCTTGGCATCTAAGAAAGACATAAGTAAAATACGTAAAGATTTACAAATGGTTTTTCAGGATCCCTTCTCCTCATTGAATCCAAGAAAACGAATTGGTCAGACTTTAGAAGAACCTTTAATTATCCATTCGCTCGGAAATAAGAACGAGCGAAGAGAACGGGTTTTTGATATGTTAGAGAAAGTAGGTTTAAGTGCCGAGCATTATTATCGTTTTCCTCATGAGTTTTCTGGTGGCCAACGTCAACGAATCGGCCTAGCTAGAGCGTTGGTTGTGAATCCGAAAATAGTGATCTGCGACGAGCCGGTATCTGCTCTGGATGTATCGATACAATCTCAAGTTATTAATCTAATGCGGAAAATGCAGAGTGAATTAAAACTAACGTATCTTTTCATCACGCATGACATAAGTGTTGTTCGTCATATATCAGACCGAATTGGTGTCATGTACCTAGGTAATATTGTTGAAGAGGCGCATAATGAAAGTATTTTTTCTTCACCTCTACATCCTTATACACAAGCATTGTTTTCTGCTGTTCCAAGAACAAACTCTCAAAACAAAAGAGAAAGGGTCATATTAAAGGGGGAGATCCCTTCACCATTAAATCCTCCATCAGGCTGTATGTTTCATACTAGATGTCCTTTTGCTATGGAAAAATGTAAAGTAGTGGCTCCACAACGAAAAGAGATGAATCTTGGGCATTTTGTATCTTGTCATTTATACGAGTAGTTAGTCTCTTATGAAATCTTGTAGGTTTAATAGAAGGAGTGAGAAGATTGGCAGTTATTAAGAGGGAACAAGGTAAGGTAGGAATTTATAATAATGTTGGGCTTCAAGTAGAAGGAAGTTTTTCAGCGAATATGGAAGGGCTCAACCCAAAGGAATTATTTGAGGCGTCATTAGGTTTGTGTATTACGATTGTTCTAAATAGATTGCTAGAAAGAGATGGTATAGAAGTAAAAGATGATGATATCTTGATTGAAGTGAATGCGATTAAGGCTAGTGATAGTCCGTCTCGCTTTGAACAATGTGAAGTGGGAATTTCATTACCTGATAACTTTTCGGAAGAATATAAAAAGAAGTTGATTGTCTCTGCAGAACGTGCTTGTACAATCGGGAATACCTTGAGGAAAGGACTTAAAATACACACAGAGAATTTGAAATAATAGTAATAGGGCCTGGAATACTTATTAGAAGAGTCCAGGTTTTTTTTGAGTAATTTTTCCAACATCATTTGCGTTCAAAACATGAATATGGTCTAATTAATTGGTAACCATATTAGTGTTTGCGCTATTTTTATACTAATTTATATAAAAAGTATGATATATAATTGAGGGGATTTTTTTATGAAGAATGAAGACAGTAAAATAAGTAGTAATATCCGTCACCTGATACAAAATGGTGAAATAGAGGAAGCTAATTCACTGTTAAATCATCGATATACAATTACTGGTCTAGTTGTTCATGGACAGGCATTGGGTCGTGAACTGGGTTTTCCTACAGCGAATATGCAACTGAATGAAACGTATGTGCTTCCGAAGGCAGGAATCTATGTCGGGAAGGCTGTTATTCAGGAAGAATCATCAAATGAAAGCCAATGGAATGTTCTCATTAGTGCCGGCTACCGTCCAACCGTAAAAGGAAAGGACTATTTAATAGAAGTCCATTTTTTAGATTTTAGCGGAGATCTGTATGATCGAACAATTTCTGTTTCCTTCTTACACTATTTACGTGAAGAAATTAAGTTTGATGGCTTGGATCCACTAATCGAACAAATGAATTTAGATAAATTAGAAGCGAAAAGAATATTAGAAATGGATACGAATTAATTTCCGTTGTGAAGAAATGGTGGTAGGGGATATTTGAAGTTATTTATGATATTTAAAGATTGCTTATTGTTGCCGCAAAAAGATGCAATGTTACGTTTAAATCGGCTCCAGATGAAAAATACTTTTTTATACTATTTTGTTTTATTAATTATTTTAATTGTTCCGTTGGAAATCACGGTACTGCAGGAAAATGCCACAGGGTCAAATGACTTTTATATCACCCAAGTTCTTATCTTATATCCTTTTTTTATGATTTTCTACGCATTAATTGGGATTTCCATGTTGACATTCATTACTGTGCTAATTGGAAAAGCGCTAAAGCGGAAGCTGAAGTTCCAATTCCTATGGAAAATGATTGCTTTTACGCTAACAAAACCTGTACTCGTTTTTGTGTTCGCCTATGTTCTAATTGGAAACCATACAGTTGTAAATGTATTTGTACTAGTGTTAACCTTCTTTAGCATTGTAAGGCTCGTATTAGCCTATCCTAAAAAGAAGATGTGATCAAAAACTACCACAGATGATTCTGTGGTAGTTTTTTTCTTAGTATCCAACCTCAACTGAAGCTACAACTATGTACATTAAGTCATTTTTGTCGCCCTTTTCCTCAAGGACAATTCCACTTGTTGTAAGCATACCACCATCCATTACTTCTACCGTTACCTGTCCATATGGTAAAGTGGCTTTTATCGTTTCAATGTCTAATTTGTCTTTATCACATGGTAAGGCGAGCTTTACATTTACTTTCATATTATCTAGGTTGTTATCTGGTAGGACTGTACGGATGCCTGGCATTGAGTTAAAGTGAATGGCATTTTTAATAGCACGGACTGCCGCTGTAGTGATGTCTTGACCATGTACATCAATTCCCATCCCTGTTTCGATAAACATTAATTGTTCCATATTCCTCTTCCTTTCCTTTGCTTTCACATAATATATTACCTCTTTTTAAGTTCAGTTGCTAAATAAAAGGATAAAAAAGTATAGGAAGTAATCAAAATATTACCATTTGTTAACGCTTTCAAACAGTCCTTTCCAATATATAATCAACTTGTGAATAAAAAATACTTTCAATTGAAAGGGGTTTCAAAATGAAAAAGGGGTTTAAAGTCATTTCATTATTATTCGTTGCGTTTATGCTGGTGGCATTTTTAGCAGCTTGTAACAGTAGTAGCAGTGGTGGAAGCAGTAAGGGAGTAAGTGTAGGAATTGTTTTGCCAACGAAGGATGAACCAAGATGGGTTCAAGATGAACAGCGTTTTAAGGATGCCCTTGCAGATTCCGAATATACAACAGAAATTTTATTTAGCCAAGGCTCTTCTGCAAAGGAAAAAGAGAATGTTGAAACATTATTAAACAAAGGAATAGATGTACTAATCATTAGCCCGCATGATGGTGAAGCTGCAGGAGCTGCTGTTGAAGCAGCCAAAAAAGATGGCGTGACGGTCATTGCTTATGACCGTTTAATTACGAATACTGATGCAGTCGATTATTACGTTACGTTTGATAGTATTGCTGTTGGAGCAGCGCAAGCACAATATTTAGTGGACAATACAGATGGTTCAGGAGTGCCTCTCTATCTATATGCTGGTGCTGCATCTGACAACAACGCCTTTTTATTCTTTGAAGGTGCTTGGAGTGTTCTTCAACCGAAAATTGCTGATGGTACATTCAAAATTGCCAATTCAAGTGAAGCGATTGCTTTACAAGATAAAGGAGAACTTACTCGTGATGAAATGAGTAAAATCCTTGGTCAGGTAACGACAAACTGGGATCCAAATGAAGCGATAAATAAAGCACAAACCCATCTCACAGCTGCTGGTGCAGACATGAAAGGGGATGTAGCGGTTCTTGCTCCAAATGACGGCACTTCACGTTCAATTGCTGACACATTTGCTTCAGATTCAGAGATTTCAAGCTATATCATCACAGGCCAGGATGCGGAGAAAGCTTCTATTCAATACATTATTGATGGCAAGCAATCGATGACTGTCTTTAAGGATGTTCGAACTTTAGTTAAAGATGCAATGGGTATGGCGGTAGATATTCTTGATGGAAATACGCCTGAAACAACAGGAACCTATGATAATGGTGAAATTGAAGTAAAAGCAAAACAAACGGATGTTATCGTCGTAAATCAAGAAAATGTGAAAATGGAATTAATTGATTCTGAGTATTATGAAGCAAGTGAGTTTACAGGACTTTAAGAATTAAAAAGAGCGTATAGGAATGAGGGATAGTGATAGATTCGTCTATCACTTTTCCTATTTATATGGTGTTGAGGGGGGATAAAGTTGCAGAAGTATATTTTAGAGATGAATCAGATTTCCAAGGATTTTAGTGGGGTTAAAGCACTGAGTGATGTCAATTTCAAAGTAGAAAAAGGAGAAATTCACTGCTTAATCGGTGAGAATGGTGCAGGAAAATCTACACTGATGAAAGTACTTAGTGGTGTACACCCTTATGGAACATATGATGGTGATATTGTCTTCGAAGGAAGTATTCAATCCTTCAATAAAATTAGTGATAGTGTCAAAGCTGGGATTGCGATTATTTATCAAGAACTGGCGCTATTTCCAGATCTCACAGTCTATGAAAATATATTTGCGGGTAATGAAGTAAAACGTGGGGGAGTCATTGACTGGAATCAAACCATTGTTCGTGCAAAGGAAATGTTGAATAAAGTTAAATTGGATGTGAATCCAGATACACTTGTGAAGGACTTGGGCGTTGGAAAAAGGCAGCTAATCGAAATTGCTAAAGCATTAAGTAAAGATGTTAAGCTTCTCATTTTAGACGAACCGACTGCGGCCCTTAATGAGGATGATAGTGAGAATCTACTAAAATTATTAAAAGAATTGAAATTACAGGGAATCACCTGCATTATGATTTCACACAAGCTAAAGGAAGTCATTCATATTGCCGATAGAGCTACCGTTTTACGTGATGGACGAACCATTTGTACGCTCGATGGTGCAAAAGGTGAGATTACTGAAAGCGTTATTATAAAAAATATGGTAGGTCGAGAAATAAATGATATATATCCAAAAAGACCAGATAACAAAATTGGCAAGAAAATATTAGAGTTAAACAATTGGTCCGCTTATGATCCACAGTTAGGGCGCCACGTCGTGAAGAATGTTCAAATGCATGTGAATGAAGGAGAAATTGTTGGGATATCAGGATTAATGGGATCAGGAAGAACAGAGCTTGCGCTGAGCATTTTTGGAAATGCGAAAGGTTATAGGCTTCAAGGAGATTTTTTATTTAATGATTCTCCTCATTCTTTCAAACATCCTAGTGAAGCGATTCATGCAGGAATCGCTTACGTGACTGAGGATCGAAAAGGGGATGGTCTATTCCTAAGTCAGGATATTAAAAATAATATCTCTGCTGCCAATTTAAATGAAATTTCCCCAAGGGGTCTAATCAATCAAAACGAAGAAATCAAAGTCGCGGATGAATATAAGAAGTCGCTCTATATTAAAGCTTCTTCTGTTGAACAAAGTGTTGGAAATCTAAGTGGTGGTAATCAACAAAAAGTCTCCCTAGGAAAATGGTTATTTGTCAATCCGAAGCTTTTAATATTAGATGAACCGACCCGTGGTATCGATGTAGGGGCAAAATTTGAAATCTATTCGGTCATGAACAAATTAATTAGTGAGGGGATGAGTATCATCATGATTTCCTCAGAGCTAGGGGAAGTGTTGGGCATGAGTGACCGAATTTATGTTATGGCACAGGCTGAAATAAAAGGAGAGCTGTCAAGTGAGGAAGCCACTCAGGAAAAGATTATGCAGCTTGCTACGCAATAGGAGGGATAAGAGCAATGAATACGATTAATGAAGCAAAAAACTTGATTAAGGATAATATACGTGATTACGGAATGTATATTGCCTTAGTTGTTATTATTCTTACATTTACGATTATGACGAATGGTCTATTTATGTCTTCGCGAAACATTAGTAATCTACTTGATTCTGCTGGGTATATTGCCGTACTTGCTGTAGGGATGACACTTGTTATTGTTATTCGTCACATCGATTTATCGGTTGGCTATGCAGCGGGATTCTTAGGGGCTATTGCTGCCATTCTTCTGACACAAGCTGGTGTTTCGGTGTTTATTACCATTCCTATTATTCTCGTACTAGGAGTAGTTGTTGGATTATTTAATGGAATACTCGTTGCTAGCATTGGAATCCCATCTTTTGTAGCGACATTAGCGGGAATGTTGATTTTTAGAGGTGCATTATTACAGGTAACAGAAAAAACTGGAACGATTATCGTCCAGGATGATAAGTTCAATGCGATCGGAAATGGATATATTCCTTCCCTCCTTCAAATTAATGGTTTGCATTTCCTATCCTTAATGGTTGGTCTATTGGGAATTGTTCTTTACATTTATAGTGAAATCTCGAATCGTAAAAACAAAATTAAGTATCAATTTGAGGTTGTATCGAAAAATATCTTTATTCTAAAAATGGTCTTTATTTCTGCTATTATTGCCTATATCACTTGGATTTTAGCAGGTTACAATGGCTTTTCATGGACCATTATCGTTATGCTATTAGTGGTGATTATCTATCATTTTCTGTCTACAAAGACTGTGCTTGGTAGGCATGTATATGCAGTTGGAAGTAATCCAGAAGCTGCCCATTTAAGTGGGATTAATGTTAAGAAAATCACTTATATCGTGTTCGGTTCAATGGGAATGCTCTCAGCTTTGTCGGGAATACTTTTTACCTCACGTTTACAATCAGCAACTACTACTGCTGGTACGCTATTTGAGCTAGATGCTATCGCTGCAGCCTACGTTGGTGGTGTATCATCAGCAGGAGGTGTTGGTAAAGTAACTGGAGCCATTATTGGAGCGATTGTTATGGCCTCCCTTACAAATGGAATGAACCTATTAGGGGTCGGTATTTCCTATCAATACATGATAAGAGGTGGCGTACTAGCAGGGGCGGTAATCTTTGATGTGATGACAAGGAAAAAGCGATAGTAGAGAATTATTGACGCTAAGAAAACTCTTGGCTAAGGCAGAAAAGGGGATCCAAAAGAGGATGCTCTTTTCCTGCATTCTAACATTTTTTGAAGATATGTGAAATAGGAAGGTACTTATAACGTCTGTTGAACAATGACCATTTAGTGGTATGATGAGAATAAAAGTGCATTTGCAATTAAGTTAGGTATGTGATGAACATTAAACACTGTAACGAAAGCGTTTCCACATTTGCATTCAAGGCTGAAGGGAGATACCTCCATTGAGAAAAATAGGATTTATTTTACTGTTTATAGTATTCTCCTTCCTAATCTATCTAACATTTGTTTCAGCTGAGATTGTCTTTCGGTCAGATAGACAAATGCCAAAGTTTGTAGAACAGAAAGAAATGCAGCAAAGACTTGTTCTGATCTCACAGGATACAGAAACTCCATTTTGGAATAAGGTGGGGAACGGCGCGATGGAACAAGCTCGAAAGGAAGGTGCTTCACTTGAAATTTGGGGAAGCTACGGAAACAATCATGAGGAGTTTCTCAAAAAACTAGAAATAGCCATTCATTCAAAAGTGGATGGAATTATTGCACAAGGGCTTGATTCTGATGAATTCAAATATTTAACAAAGGTGAAAGCCTCTTTTTATGGAATTCCCGTTATTACAGTGGCGAATGATGTTCCTGTACAAGAAAGCTTAAGAAGAACCTATGTTGGATCAGATCAATATAGAGCAGGAAAGATGCTTGCTAGACAATTATTACACGATATGGGAACGAAGGGAAAAGTACTACTTACCTATAATAGTGATAAAGAATTCTATCAATTACAGAGGTTAGCAGGGATGAAAGAGATATTAGAAAATCATCCTAATATCCAGCTGGTTGATGCGGAAACTTCTAGTTCAAGGGAAGAAGTAATCGCTACTACACAGGATGTATTGAATAAATGGCCGGATGTTGATGCTATTATTGCGGTAAACTCAGATATTGTATCAGCTTTAGTGCAAGAAATAAGTAAGCGTTCTCAAGTTGAACCTTATTTCATTTACTCCTTTGATGATGGGCAAGATTCTATTACACTTCTCCAAGAAGAAAAAATTGATGGATTAATCGGGCAATCCCCTGAAATGATGGGGAGAAAAAGTGTGCAATTGATTATGGAATGGCTGACAGGAAAGACTATGCCACTTCATATTGATGGCTATTTTACTGATATTCGAATTGTGAAAGCGACGGACTACGATGATTAGTATTCAAAAGAAAATATTAATGCTGACCACTTTTGTCCTTTTTATAATGGCAAGTATATGGATTGCCCTTACATATTACAATTACAAAACACAGCATCACTATAACGAAATATTACAAAGATATTTAAATATGAATGAAGTGACAAGAGCCAGTCAAGAAATGATTACTCACCTAAATAACTATATGATCTTACCATCGGATGATAATTTGAAACAGTTAGATAATAGTAAAGAAAAGATCCAGCAAGCAAAGTACGAGGTATTTCCTTTAAGGAATGAAGAGAACCAATTTGCTTTAACAAATTATATTAATCTTGTTGATAGTTTAGTTGAGACTACGGATCGACTGATTTTATTCAATAATGGCAATGATCCAGAATCTGTGACAAAAGAGTTTTCAGAGGCAAACCGAATTTCAAATTATATTTCAGAAATGAAGTTAACTTTGTTAGATACAGAACTCACAACATATGACCGTTTCTATCGCAGTATCATTGAACAATCAGAGGAATTAATTAAGCTTGGTATTTGGCTAATCCTGTTAATTACAATAGCACTACTAATCATAACGTACTGGTTATCATTAAGTATCACTAAACCGATACAAAAATTGACAGAGGCGGCAAACGAATTGTCACATGGGCGGTTTGACATGAAAATTCATGTTGAGGCCAATGACGAAATTTCATTTCTAGCTAAAACGTTTGATCGGATGCGAATCAATATTAATAATCTCATTTTAGAAATGAAACAAAAGGCACAGCTTGAACATGAACTTCAGCAAAATAAATTACTTTTGCAAGAAAGTCAGTTTCGGAGTCTACAAAGTCAAATTAACCCCCATTTTTTATTTAACACACTTAACACCTTATCTAAAAAGGCTTATTTAGAAGGGTCAGAGGAAACGAGTGATTTACTTGTAAGTGTTGCAGGATTACTTCGTTATAACTTAAAACAGTTAGATCGCTCTGTTACGCTTTTTGAGGAAGTGGGAGTGTTAAAGCAATACATGGATATTCAAAAAGCAAGATTCACGGATCGCTTAATTTTTCAGACTGAAATAAATGAGGCATGTCTTCATGTTCGGATCCCTGCTTTAACGTTGCAGCCTATTATTGAAAATGCTGTGATTCACGCAGTCGAACCAAGAGAAGAGGGTGGCAGGATTTTGCTGAAAATTGCGGATGTGGGGGAGTGGGTAAAAGTTGACATTGCAGATGACGGGATGGGGATGTCACGAGCAAAAATCGAACAAATCTTGAATGAACAACAGATTCAATCTGAAAGCCATTCAACGGGAATTGGGTTTAGTAATGTAGTCAAACGTCTAAGACTTTTCTATGGGTATGAGAATGTTATCTCAATTGACAGTAGCGAAAAACAAGGCACAACCGTTACGTTAAAAATATATAAGGGAGTGATAGAACATGATGAAGCTCCTAATAGTGGATGATGAACAGATTGAAAGAGATGGGATGAAAGTGATTTTGCAAAAAGCATATCCAGAAATCGTGATCGAGCAAGCGAAAAATGGGAATATGGCCGTACAAATGGCAGGAGAATTTTCTCCTGACCTTATTCTAATGGATATAAAAATGCCTGGAATGAGTGGGATAGAAGCAGTAGAAATGATAGGACGGAAATATCCGAATATCAAATTTATTATGGTTACTGCATACGACATGTTTGAATATATGAGAGCAGCTATAAAGCTCGGTGTAAAGGACTATATATTAAAACCAAGTAAAGCCAGTGATATATTGCAAACAGTTGGAAAAGTATTACATCAAATCGAAGTGGAAAAGGAATTAGAAGAGAAAAATGATTTGAAACAAAAAGAATATCAAAAGGCTTTAGCGCTCGTGGAAACGGATATTGTAACACAGTTGTTGTTCGATCACGTACACGAGGTTCATCTAGATATGCTTGTTGAAATGTTGGAAATTAAGTCCACGAATGAAATGTTCGTTATAAGTGTGTTAATCACGCAGGAAAAAGAGAATATTTACTCCCATATAAAAGAAAAGGCAAGGAAAGTAGGAAGCTGCTGGGTAGGTGCTTTATATGGAAGCCAGCTTCCGATCATCGTTTTTAGAGATCCAGCCAAAACATTTCGATCCCAAGCAATTTTTCTCGCCCGAGAAATCCTTTCTATTGGGAAATCAAATCAAGAGCAATGGTTTATTGGCATAGGAAGAGTCGTGCATTCATTGGAACAGATAAAACAATCCTATCATGATTCATTAATGGCGACGATTGAAACAAAAATTCCTCATAAATATCGCTTTTACTCAGATGTTCCAGTTGTGGAAGACGTAAAGAACCTATTAGCGTTCCGTGAAAAAGACTTTTCCGATCAGATTAGACTTGGAGAATGGCGGGAGATTCACGGAAACGTTATGGAATTTATTCAAGCATATGAAAAAGAAGGGGTTAGTATTGTCCAGACGCAACAAAGAATTGTGGAAGTACTATGGCTTATATCAAGAATTATGAGTGAAATCGGTATTCAAACGATTACCCCTTTATATTCCTTTAAAATCCAAGATTATCGTCAGTTACGAACAGAGGTTACTCTCCTTCTTGAGAAAATGAAACAAACTCATGCAGAATATTACGAGCGGTTTGAAGCAGCTACGATCAGGCAAATCAAACAATTTATCATGGACCACTCACATGAAGATATTTCCCTTGAATCATTAGGGAAGAAGGTCGGGCTAAGTCCGATCTATATAAGTAAAATGTTTAAAGAAAAAATGGGGATTAATTATATCGACTTTTTAACCGAATGTAGAATTGAAAAGGCAAAGAGCTTAATGTGTGATCCAGAGAAAAGTATTAAAGAAATTTCATATGAAGTTGGCTATCATGAGCCAAATTATTTCAGTAAAGTATTTAAGAAAGTTTGTCTCATATCACCTAAGGAATATAGAAAAAGCTTACTTCATGCAAATCATTAAGGAGGAATGTGATGAAACAGCAAACTGTTAGACCAATATTCTTCCTTATCCTAGTTATCTTAGTAATTCTATTATCTGCTTGCGAGAATACTCCTGTACAAAAAGCTATTCCAACAGAATCACTTTCGCAAAACGATGTTAATCATGATGTGGAAGAAATTAAAGTTGGCTTTTTGATGGATACGTTGGAGGAAGAACGTTGGTTAAAGGATAAAAAGTTGTTTAAAGAAGCAGTAGAACAAATTGGAGCCGAAGTGGAAATCATGGAGGCAAATGGTGATGAAGTTCTACAAATTACTCAAGCAGAAACACTGATCAAACAGGGTGTAGATGTTTTAGTAATGGTCCCCTATAATGCAGAAGCAGCAGGGGCGATAGTCCAGAAAGCACATCTCGCCGGAATTAAAGTCATTTCATACGATCGCCTAGTGAAAAATGCTGAGATCGATTTATATATTTCTTTTGATAATGAAAAAGTCGGTGAATTACAGGCTAAAGTTATTACTGAACTTGCTCCAGTAGGGAACTATGTCTATATTGGTGGAGCTGATACTGATTATAATGCTCATCTTTTAAAAAGAGGAGTGTTTAGTGTTTTAAAGCCGTTGATCGATAAAGGGGATATTAAGGTCGTATATGATCAATGGACAGAAAATTGGATCCCAGTTAATGCATATACGAACATGGAAGCAGCACTTAAGGCCAATAACCACGATATTGATGCTGTATTTGCTGGAAACGATGCAACGGCAGAAGAGGCGATTAAAGTTCTTTCACGATTTGGACTTGCAGGAAAAGTTCCAGTAGCTGGTCAGGATGCAGAATTAGCAGCCATCAAAAGAATTGTAGATGGTACACAAACGATGACGGTTTATAAGCCTATTAAGGCTCTAGCCTCAACTGCAGCAAAGGTTGCTGTCCGATTAGCAAATGGGGATAGCGTTGAAACGGATAGCAAAATAAATAATGGCAAAATAGAAGTACCTTCCATACTACTCCCACCAATCCCAGTTGATAAGCTTAATATTGATGAAACGGTCATCGCAGATGGTTTTCATACGAAAGAGGAGGTTTATGCAAATTAGGTAATTAGAGAAATTACTTCACTATGAACTTGCACAGGTCATCATGCCTATATTAGAATATCTGGTTCCTATTTAATAAATTGATATTCTCTAAAGTTGAACGCAAAACTCCATATAGGAGAGCGTTCTTTTTTGGTTGAACAAAATGAATAGTTGAAATGTTTAGAAAAAATCTATAAGATCAATAGATAACCGAGTTAAAGCGCAGAATGGAGATGAAAAAAAGATGGAAGAAATTTTGAAATGGTATGAGGAGTTTCATAAGATTCCGGAGGTTGGCTGGAAGGAATTTAAGACAACGGATAAAATTGCTAGTATTTTGGACGAACATGGTGTTAGTTACAAAAGATTGCCGAATATGACCGGGATTGTCGCCGAAATCGGAGAAGGTGAAGAAGTCATTGCCGTTCGAGCAGATATCGATGCCCTGTGGCAAGAGGTAGATGGAGTTTGGCAAGGGAACCATTCTTGTGGTCATGACGCCAATATCGCGATGGTGTTAGGGTCCATTTTATTTTTAAAAGACAAATCTTTAAAGAAGACAATTCGCTACATTTTTCAACCTGCGGAAGAGATCGGAGAAGGGGCTTTAGCGTTGCTTGATGAAGGGATAATGGAGGATGTTACTCATCTTTTTGGTATCCATCTTCGACCCATTGAAGAGCTGCCATTAGGAAAGGTGTCCGCTTCGATTCAGCACGGTGCACATGTCTCCCTTATCGGAAAAGTGGTAGGAGTCGACGCTCATGCCGCTCGCCCACATCAAGGTCAGAATGCTCTTGACGTCATCGTAACTCTTCATCAATTATTAAAAACGATTTATATGGATCCTTCTGAAGCCTGTTCTGTTAAATTAACAAAGGTCATTGCAGGTGGAGAAAGCATCAATATCATTCCAGGTGCAGCGGAATTTGCAGTTGACGTTCGGGCTCAAAAAAATGACGTGCTTTCAGCGATTCGTATACAAGTGGAACATATATTGGATAAATTAGAAGCTTTATTTGGAATAAAAATAGATTGGGAATGGACAAGTTTTACACCAGCTGCAGAGGTCTCACGAGAAGCAGAAGAAATTGCCGAAGGTGCGATTAAGGCGCTATTAGGAGAAGAAGCATTTGCTCCATCTGTCATTACACCTGGAGGAGACGATTTTCATTATTATACGATTAAAAAACCTCACATAAAAGCTTCGATGATTGGAGTAGGAGCAAACCTGAAGCCAGGACTTCATCATCCCAAAATGAATTTTGATAAATCGGCATTAAGCCAAGGAGCCGAAGTGTTGGCGGAAACTTTACTGAGAGCATAAAAGGAAAAAGGCTGGATACATGGGTTCCTGCCTTTTTACATTTCATGTTCTTTTAAATTGTAAGCTCTCTTTAACTGCAATTCTCTCTTGGCAGCAGGATTCCAGTTAACGAGGAAAATTCCTAAAAAGATAAAGAAACCACCAATCAGAAGGTTAAAAGTTAATTGTTCATTTAATACTATCCATCCTGATAACACTCCGAAAAAAGGAGCCAAAAAGAGAAACGCACTTGTTTTACCAGGGTCCCCAAGTCTAAGTACAGTAAACCAACTTCCGAATTGAACGACGGATGCCATAATCGCTAACCATAATAAAATACTGATCGATTTACCGGTAACAATGAAATAGGGCTTTTCAAATAGAAAACTAATAATAACCAGTATAATTCCACCGAATAACATTTGATAGGCTGTTAAAACCCAATTGTCGAATTCACTTTCCCATGCTTTGATCAGGAGTGTTGCGATCGCCCAACTTACTGCAGATGCAAGTCCAAGGATCGTACCAATTTCATATTGAAGACTCATTCCAAGAGTAATAAAGACACCGATAAATCCAACGCTTACACCAATCCATTGTAAAGCTCGATACTTGGCTTTGACGAAAACGGTTCCAAACAAAACGACTAAAAAGGGGTTTGTAAACGTCAAGATTGAGGACTCACCAGCATTAATCGTCTTTAAACTGAGGAAAATACAACCCATTACCCCAGCCGTTTGGAATAATCCAACGACTATTATTTTCCCCCATGATTTAAGTGACTTCGGGTGCACTCGATGGAATAGCTTAACCAAAAGCCCCATAACAAGCCCGGCAAAGGTAAAACGACAGGCGACTAATAGAATAGGAGACGAATAGGCGAGGCCCATCTTTCCAATCGCAAAGGAGGAACCCATTAAACTAGTAGCTAATAAAATTAAACCTGAGTAGAGCCATTTATTCATTCCGTTTCTCCATTCTCGAGATTTTTAACGTAGCAATAGTTGGAATCTAATACAAGAATATTAATTGATTTTTCGGATTATTTCAACAAAATGAGTTACTGCGAATGTTTTCGAAATCACCTCAGTATGATGGTGATAAAGGGAGGAGATTAAGATGGAGAAAATTAAATTTGAGACAAATAATAAAATCGCTTTTATTACTATTAATCGACCAAATCAATTAAATTGCTTTGATTATGAGACTTTACATAAATTAGAAGAAATTGTAGACGAAATTAAATTTAATCAAGATATTCGTGTAGTCATTATTACTGGAGCTGGAGAGAAAGCTTTTAGCGTAGGAGCCGATTTGAAAGAGAGAAAATATTTAAATGAACAACAAGTACGGAGAAATGTGCAAAAGATTCGAGATGTCTTTACAAAAATAGAAGAGCTTCCACAACCATCGATTGCCGCGATTAATGGCTATGCTTTAGGCGGAGGACTTGAATTGGCGCTTGCCAGTGATTTCCGTTATGCCGTAAAGAGTGCGCAATTAGGATTAACTGAGGTTAGTTGGGCCATCATCCCTGGAGCTGGAGGAACGCAAAGACTGTCAAGATTAATTGGAGTTGCGAAAGCAAAGGAGTTAATTTTAACGGCTCGAAAGATTGATGCGAGTACGGCGTATGACCTCGGAATTTTAAATAGAGTAGTAGAGCATGATGAATTAAAAAGTAGTTCCATTGAATTAGCTGAAGAAATATTGAAAAATGGACCACTTGCTGTTGCCCAAGCAAAATATGCCATTAATTATGGAAGTACTGTTGATTTAAAGACTGGACTTGCGATTGAATCAAAGGCGTATGAGGTCATTATTCCAACTAAGGATCGCATCGAGGCTCTGCGTGCTTTCAGCGAAGGTCGGCCTCCTCAGTTTAAGGGGGAATAAGTTCGGTTAATTGTGCAAAACCTAAAGGAAATAAATGTTAATTTAAGGTGGGTGCACAATGGTATCATCGTTGGAATGGACTTCTATTTCAAAATTAGTAGCACCAGTTATCTATTTCTTTACCATTTATTCGCTTTTTGGATGGTTGATTGAGAATATCCATAGCTATTTTACAAAAGGGGTATTTTTTAAAAAGAATTTCTACTTGGGACCATTTAAACCAATGTATGGATTCGCTCCGTCATTGTTGGTGACTTTTATATCACCGGACACCCAGTGGATAATGGTTCTTCTCTTATGTTTTGTTATTCCAACAGCAGTAGAATATATAAGTGGACTGATGTTAGATTTCTTTTTCCACCAAAAATGGTGGGATTATTCGGGAGATAAATGGAATTTTCAGGGGCATATTTGTTTGAAGTTTTCATTCTATTGGCTCTTACTATCATTAGTATGTGTGTATGTGATTCATCCACTGGTTGAAAAGTCATTTCAAATTCTGACACAACCTCTCCTACTAGCGTGGCCATTTTTCTTATTATATTTATTCGTTGAGACCTTCTCAGCAGTGCGGAGGCATACGCAGCATAAGAGAATAACCGAGACACTTGGATAAACGTCCAAGTGTTTTTTCATTATTAGTTTTAATGTGTGAAATTTGTCATAGATGGATCTCCTATCTAAATATATACTATTTGGATAAGACAATGAGTCATAAGGGAGATAGGCAGATGAGATTAAAATTGAAACTTGGTCCAAAAATTAATGTGGTTGTTTTAATTATGATGCTGTTTTTAGCTGTTGCTGTTGGTGGGGTTGTCGTACATCAGATAACAAAAGGAATCAAAGATTTCGCATTGGAAAAAGCTAGAGGGGATTTAAATCTCGGTAAAAAGTATCTTGAAGCTAAATTTCCAGGAGATTGGGAAATAAAAGACGGAAACCTTTACAAGGGAGTTACTCAGATTAGTGGGAATTTTGAAATTGTCGATGAAATAGGAGAACATACAGGTGATACGGTCACTATTTTTCTAGGAGATACCCGTGTTGCGACGAATGTCATGATTGATGGTGAACGTGCTGTTGGAACACAGGTTTCTGAAGAAGTAGCCAAAGCAGTGTTAGAAGAGCATGGGGATTTTTTTGGTGAGGCAAATGTTGTTGGCAATAATTATGTAACCGGATACACACCTATTCATGATAAAAATGGTGAAACGATAGGGATTTTTTATGTGGGAGCACCACAGCAAATTATTAATGAAACACTCGCCTCATTTATGAAAATATTCATTATAGTTCTTGTAGTAATGGTAGGATTATCTGTCGTAGTTGTTTATATTTTTACGAGGGGTTTAACGAAAAGATTGTCCACTATATCGACTGCATTAGAGGCAGCAAAGCATGGTGATTTTACAAAAATTATTAAAGATGATAAAGGTGACGAATTAAGCATACTGGCAGAAAACTATAATTCAATGAAAGATAATTTACGAGAAATGATTCAAAAAGTCATCGAGAATTCGGAAAAGATTGCCGCTTCATCTCAGGAATTAACAGCAGGTGCTCAGCAAACGACAGCTGCAACAGAACATATCACGCAAATTATTCAAGAAGTTGTTGATGGTGCTGAAAAACAAGCAACAAGTGTGGAAGAAAGTGCACGTGCGATGGATGAAGTGACCATCGGTTTAAATAATCTTGCTGAAAATTCGTCTCTTATCTCTGAATCTACTCAAAAGACAAGGGAACATGCAGAGAATGGTGGCGCGTTAATTAACGAGACGGTTGAGCAGATGGAGACGATTCATCAGTCTGTCAATGCAAGTAGTTTAGCAGTTAAACTCTTAGATGAACGTTCCAAACAAATAGGAGTCATTACCAATACGATTTCTGACATTGCAAACCAAACGAATTTATTAGCTCTAAATGCTGCAATAGAGGCTGCGAGGGCAGGGGAGCATGGCAAAGGGTTCGCGGTTGTAGCTGAGGAAGTCCAAAAGCTTGCTGTCCAAGCTCAGCAATCTTCTACACAAATTTCTGAGCTTATCTATTCGATCAACAATGACATGATGCAAACCTACAAATCGATGGAACAAGTTAACACTGATGTTTCGAAAGGGTTATCGATTGTCGAGAAAACTGAGGGAAGTTTTAAAGAGATTATGAAGGCGATGGAAACGATGGAAATTCAAATTACAGAAGCAGCGGCAACTGCCGAACAGATGTCAGCTAGTGCCGAAGAGGTTTCTGCAACAGCAAGTGGAATTTCGGATATAGCGCAGCAATCGATGCAACATACTCAGACTGTGTCAGCCTCAACAGAGGAGCAACTAGCATCTATGCAGCAAATACTTGCATCAGCCAATTCATTAAATTCAATTGCTGAACATCTTCAAGAAACAGTCGCAGAATTTAAACTATAAGATACATTTATGATGAATGAGAAAATCCCAAGAGGTAAGTTCTTGGGATTTTTTACTATTGATCTATTAAACTTTCAAAACTCCACCAGTACTCGCATTCGTAACGAGTTTAGAATAGCGGGCAAGATAGCCTTTTTTCACCTTTGATTCGAAACCCTTCCAATTTGCTTTTCGTTTATCAAATTCTTCATCTGAAATTTCTAAGGTGATTTTCCGATTGTTCAAATCGAGTTCGATCATATCTCCATTCTCTACGAAAGCAATTGGTCCACCTTCTGCTGCTTCAGGTGAGATATGACCGATGGAAATTCCACGAGAGGCACCAGAGAATCTACCGTCTGTGATCAGTCCAACCTTTGCCCCGAGTCCACGACCAACAATTTGGGAGGTAGGTGCAAGCATCTCTGGCATTCCTGGTCCACCTTTTGGACCTTCATAGCGGATCACGACTACATCGCCTTCTTTGACTTTTCCAGTAATGATTCCAGACAAAGCATCTTCTTGTGAATTAAAGCAGATGGCAGGTCCTCTGTGGTAGCCACCAACCTCTTTATCAACGGCACCAACCTTAATTACGGATCCTTCTGGTGCAAGGTTTCCAAAAAGAACAGCAAGACCACCCTTTTCTGAATGTGGATTATCTAAAGGTCGAATAACATCTTTATCGAGAATGTCGCAGCCAGAAACATTTTCTCTTAGTGATTTTCCTGTTACCGTTAAGCAGTCTCCGTTCATGGCACCTGGTTTTTTTAACACTTCATTGATAATCGCACTTACACCACCAGCATTATGAACATCCTCAATATGATAGCTGGATGCAGGAGCAATTTTCGCTAAATGAGGAACACGGGCAGCAATTTCATTAATGCGCTCTAGAGAGTACTCAATTTCAGCCTCGTGAGCTAAAGCTAATGTGTGTAAAACAGTGTTCGTGGAACCGCCCATCGCCATATCTAATGCGAATGCATTATCGATTGCATCAATCGTCACAATGTCACGTGGCTTAATATCTTTTTCGATTAAGGTCATCAATTGTTTCGCTGACTTTTTGACAAATTCTTTACGTTCTTCAGCAACAGCTAAAATTGTTCCGTTTCCTGGTAGAGCTAGACCAAGACCTTCAGCTAAACAGTTCATGGAATTTGCTGTAAACATTCCAGAACATGACCCACATGAAGGACAAGCTACTTGCTCAATTTCTGTTAATCTAGCTTCATCAATTTTACCAGATTGGAAGGCTCCAACCCCTTCGAATACGGAGGTTAAGTCAAGGGCATTCCCCTCGCTATCTACACCTGCTTTCATTGGTCCACCACTGACAACAATTGTAGGAATGTTCACACGTAGTGCGGCCATTAGCATCCCAGGTGTAATTTTGTCACAGTTTGGAATACAAACCATACCATCAAACCAGTGTGCAGCTACGACAGTTTCAACGGAATCTGCAATGATTTCACGGCTCGGTAATGAATAGCGCATCCCGATATGTCCCATTGCAATTCCATCATCGACACCAATGGTATTCATTTCAAATGGGACACCACCTGCTTCACGAATAGCGTCCTTTACAATTTTTCCAAACTCTTGTAAATGTACATGTCCTGGAACAATATCAATATATGAATTTACGACGGCAATAAAAGGTTTATCAAAATCTTCTTCTTTCACACCTGCAGCCCGTAGTAAGCTTCGATGGGGTGCACGGTCAAATCCACTCTTAATCATATTACTTCGCATTTCTGCCAACACAATTCCCTCGCTTTCAAATAAACACTTCAATAAATATTTTAACTTTTTAATATTTTATCATTATTCAAAGAAATTGGACAGAGTTTTCCTTTAGTCCTTTTGCTGAGAAAAGTAATATGTAGTTTTAAATACTACATAGTGAAAGTTATTAATTTTGTCATAGGGTATTAAGTTTACACCAAGCGGTTTTTAGGGTAAAATAAGAAGATATTAAACGAAATGAGGTCCGAAAATGGGAAAACTTGATGAATTTATTGAAGGACTCGACCCTATAAATGAGATATCCCTTACAGATATTCCTGAGATTGATTTATATATGGATCAAGTGATTCAATTGTTTGAGAATCATTTTAAGGATACGAAAAGAAATGAAGATGAAAAAATACTCACGAAAACGATGATCAATAATTATGCGAAAGCAAAATTGTTTTTCCCGATAAAAAATAAAAAGTACTCGAAAGAACATTTATTATTAATCAGCCTGATTTATCAATTAAAAGGGTCGTTATCGATCAATGACATTAAAGAGACCTTTCAGGGTATTAATAAAATGATGAGTGAAGAGGAAAGCTTTAAATTAGATTTATTTTATGATGGCTATTTACAATTAAGCAAAGGAAATAAGGAGAATTTTAAAAGGGACATTCAGGAGAGAAGAGAGGAAGTCGATAAGGAGATTGCTAAACTTGAGTCTGATAAACCAGATTATTTGCAGAAAGTGATGCTGATTACCTCGCTTGCTCATATCAGTAACTTATATCGAAGAGCAGCAGAAAAACTCGTTGATGAGATTATGGAAGAACAAGAAGGAAAGAAGGTAACAAAATGAACGAAACCCATACGTTTACGAAAAGTGAAGAAATTGCGAATGCTATTACCCACGGGGTCGGAGCATTATTAAGTATAGTTGCTCTAGTTTTTTTGATTATCCAATCTGCCATTCATGGCAATGCATGGCATATCGTAAGTTTTACGTTATTTGGTAGCACGATGCTTCTCATGTATTTGTGTTCAACGATGCTACACAGTTTACCATCAGGGAAAGCGAAGGATATTTTTGAAATATTTGATCATTCGGCCATCTACTTTTTTATCGCTGGAACGTACACACCATTTTTATTTCTTGTTATTAAAGGTTGGCTAGGATGGACGATTTTCGGTATTGTTTGGGGTCTTGCCATTGGTGGAACGGTTTTTAAATCCTTTTTTGCGAAAAAATTTGTACTATATTCCACGTTATTATATGTACTGATGGGATGGTTAATTGTATTTGCGTGGAAACCTTTGATGAATAACCTCCCGCAGAATGCTATTCTTCTTCTCGTGATTGGTGGTTTATTGTATACGCTCGGTTCTGTATTTTATGTATGGAGAGGGTTTAAATACCATCATACTCTTTGGCATGTTTTCGTGATTGGAGGAAGTGTTGCTCATTTCTTCTGTGTTTTTCTCTATCTTGTTTGAGAAATCATCAATGCTTGTCATTACCTATGCTGATACTTTCCTTGTATAATGAAAAGGTGCTTTCTAACTTATTTAAGTGGAGGAATATATATGAAGTGTAAAATCAACAAAAATGCGGCAAAGGTTCTAAAAGAGATGCTAGATCGTGAAGAAGCTGAAGGAAAGATGATTCGAGTTTTTATTACACATATGCACGGCGATCATGCTCACTATGATTTAAAGTATGATACACCTACTGAACATGATGAAATTGTCCAAACAGACAAAGGAATCGATATTCTCCTTGATAAACGTGAAGAATTTTTAGATGGCGTTTGGATTAAATATTTCTTTGTACCGGAACCGCAATTTGAAATTACCAATCCTTCAAAGGAAGGTCATGGACATCATCACCATTAATTAGAAAGCTCTTGCTTCGGCAAGAGCTTATTTTTATATAATATTTTTTCGGAAAATTCTTCCTTATTCCCCATGATTTAAGGTAAAATAGAAAAAATTAAAGGGGGAAACGAAGATGATTAGAAGATTAACGATAGACGATCATGAACCTTGCTTTGCGCTTTTAAAAACAGCACCGGCAGAAAATCTTTTTATCATTGGTGATATTGAGGCCTATGGATATGATAAAGATTTTCAGAAGGTTTGGGGAGAATTTAATATAGATGGAGAATTAATTGCGGTCTTATTAAAATATGAAAATAACTATATCCCATTTGCTATTGAGGAATTTGATGCTTATGGTTTTGCGCAAATCATGGATAAAGACCCTGATTTTTATATGATGTCAGGGTTAAAGGAGATCACAGTGAAGATTGAGCCTTTTCTCCGAAAAACGCTTTTAAGAAAAAGAGAAATGTATTATGCAAAATGTACAAATCTCCTATCCAAAAAAGGCGAAGTTTCTAATGTGAAGCAAGCACAGCCAAGTGACGCTGAACCATTGGTTGATTTACTTAATAGCATTCCTGAGTTTACTGATTCAATTATTACAGTAGAAAGAAAGCGTAGAGGGCTAGAGGATGGTTCATCCCGTTCTTTTTATGTAGAAGAAGATGGAAAAATGGTCTCTACCACTTCTACAGCTGCTGAAAATTCAATGTCAGCAATGGTCGTAGGGGTAGCGACTTTGGAAGGCTATAAGAAAAAAGGCTATGCAACAGCATGTATGGTTAGACTTTGTAGCGAGCTTTTGCAAGAGGGAAAAGAACTTTGTCTATTTTACGATAACCCTGAAGCTGGCGCGATTTATAAACGAATTGGTTTTGAAGATATAGGATTCTGGATGATGTACACATTTGAACATTAAAAAATAAGGAAAGCTTGCTTGTACGTGCAAACTTTCCTTTCCATTTGCCATTCAATTGTTTCGAAGGGGATTACAATCTTTATTTAAAACGGATATTGACGGTCTTTCGTTTGAACAGATACCCATTTTGTTACGGTGAATTCTTCGACAACCCATGGATTTCCGAAGCGTCCTAATCCGCTTGCTTTATTGCCGCCAAAAGGAATATGTGGTGCATCATTTACGGTTTGATCGTTAATATGCGTCATACCAGCATCAATTTGAAGAGCGAGTTCTTCTCCCTTTTGTAAGTCGCTTGTGAAAATGGATGAACTTAATCCATAATCTGTATCATTTGCTAGGGCGATGGCTTCCTCATCCGAAGCAGCTTTAATAATTGGAGCAATTGGGGCGAAAAGCTCAGTTTGTGCAAGTTTACTTGAATTATCAACATTCGTAATCACAAAAGGAGACATAATATTGCCGACTCGTTTTCCTTCCAAGGCAACGGTTGCTCCTTCGCGCTTTGCCTCTTCCACATATGAAAAAGCCTTTTCAAGCTGACGTTCGTTAATTAGTGGTCCGATAATATTCGTTGGATCGCTCGGATCTCCGTATTGGATTGCTTTAGCTCTTTCCACAAACTTCTCCACAAATTGGTCGTATTTATCTTGATGAACAATGATGCGGTTAATGATCATGCAAATTTGTCCCTGATGAATGAATTTCCCGAAGATCGCGGCATTGACTGCCTGGTCGACATCAGCATCAGATAGTACGACAAACGGACTATTTCCACCGAGTTCAAGTGCAACCCGTTTTAAATTTTGACCTGCAATTCCACCAATATGGCGTCCGACCGCAGAGGAGCCTGTGAAGCTAATAAGCTTTGGAATTGGATTTGTCAGCATGCCATCACCAATTTCCTCAATGTCCGTTAGAATGACGTTCAAGATACCTTTTGGTAATCCTGCATATTCAAAGGCTTTTGCAATAATGGATCCACCAGAAAGAGCGACTTGAATGTCTGGCTTATGAACGACACTATTTCCGAGCGCGATGGCTGGTGCGATCGTTCTCATCGATAAGTTTAGTGGGAAATTAAAGGGTGAAATGGATGAGATAACCCCTAGTGGTAGACGATAGATATGGTTTAGCTTATCTCCAGAAGCGGCTACTTCACGCACTTTATTAACTTCGTCTGCATATTTGAGCGCTTCTTCTAAAAATTCAAGAGCGAGATGATGCTCAACATTGCACTTTAACACGCTTCCACCTGTATCACGTACTAACGTCTGAACGATTTCCTCTTTATTTTCATTAAAATATT
This sequence comes from Robertmurraya phoenicis, assembly GCF_047302285.1. Classification (GTDB taxonomy): domain Bacteria; phylum Bacillota; class Bacilli; order Bacillales; family Cytobacillaceae; genus Robertmurraya. The sequence goes on along the minus strand of NZ_CP154845.1, from coordinate 3,187,516 downwards.
GAATCACTTTTTCGAGAACATCTCTTCTTTCTTCCACTGTTGATTTCGCCCATTGTTTTTGCGCTTCTTCAGCTACTTTGAAAGCGTGTTCAAGCTGTTCCTTCGTTGCTAGACGTACCGTTGCGAGAGTGGAGCGATCATACGGATTCAAAATATCATAGCTCCGTTCACTTTCACCTTCCACCCAAACTCCATTAATATAGCTCTTATCCATCACACCTACTGCTTGCATAACAAAACTCCCTCCTGAATCAAATTGATAACGCTTCCAAAAATAGCGTTCGATGATGGGGATAAATGTCTGAATAGTAAAATTATATAAATGAACAACAAGGACGTAAATGTCCTTGTTGTTGTATGTGAAACAATTAAGAAATATTTATAGGATTCTCTTTATTTAAAAGCGAAAGAATTCCTTTATCAGTCCTGTTTTTGGGTGGCCAAACAGATAAATCAAATGGATAGTCTGAGCCAGGTACGACCGAGGCTTCTCCAACTGTTTTAACTAGAAAATCAATGCTATCCTCATTCCAAAGGACTGTATCATACCAGAAACGGCTTAAGTATTCGGATGGGCGAGCTTGTAAATTACGTGAAACTAAGTCCCATTGTTCAAAGCCTTTATCTAGTCTACCGATTTGGTAGGGGAGGAAGCCGCCGCCATGAGCAAAAAGAATCTTTACTTTTGGGTATTTGTCAATCAGACCACTCAATAATAAATCGGTTGCACACACCGTTGTTTCCCACGGAACTCCAATTAAATTAGGCATCATTCTCCTTTTTAGTCGAGGATCCTCACAGAGGAGAGGATGTATAAAGACAATGGCTTCTAGCCGGTTCGCTTCCTCGAAAAAAGGCGTGAAAAAGTGGTCAGATAGCATATGGTCATCGGTCCCTGGACCGATAATTACTCCTTTTAAGCCAAGTTGCATGGCTTCACCTAAAACATTCGCTGCTTTAACGGAATTGGTTAATGGAACCGTCCCAAGTGCTGATAGTTCGTTAGTATGGGAATTTACTAGATTTGCTAATGCTTGGTTGTACACTCTTGAAACTTCTGTTGAAATATCATCGGAGAAATCATACATAAACAGCTGTGGGATTGGAGAAATAACGGAATGAGTGACACCGATTTCTTTTTGTTCCTGTAAAAATAACTCACTATTTATAAAGGCCTTCTTCAATTCAAAGCCCCATTTTTCGTTGACGACTAAAAATTCATCTTTATTTTCTTCTTTTTTTACCCATCTAGCATCGACTTTTTGTTGATGATCTTTTAACCAAGATAAGACTTCTGCTGGGATAAAATGTGTATGGAAATCGTACATCTAAATCACTCCTTACTATTTTTAGTGTCCTCGATAACCCATTCGCTCGGATATTTCTTTTGCTGCTTGAATGACTTTTTTGGACAGAGTGGGAATTTTATGAGTTTGGATTCTTTGTTTAGGTCCGACTATTGTGAGAGCAGCAATCACCTTACCTTTGTAGTCATAGATCGGAGCAGCAACAGAATTAACTCCTTCAAGAAATTCTTCGACACTATAGGCAAAGCCATCTTTTCTCACTTTTTTTAGGTAAGTTCGAAGTTGCTCGGGATCTGCTACTGTGTTTTTATTAAATTTCTGTAGACCTTTATTGATAACGCTTTCAATTATCTCCTGATCAGAAAAAGCAAGTAGGACTTTCCCTGAACTTGTGCAATAAGCAGGGTTTCTTTTTCCAATATGTGTTAAGAAACGGACAGGATGGTTACATTCCACTTTATTTAAGTAAATGACTTCGAGATTATCTAGTACAGAAATATGAGCAGTTTCACCGATATTTTCGACTAGTTTGATTAATACAGGCTGGGATTCTCTATAGACATCCATATGATTATTAACGATGCCGCTCAAAGAAAGAAGGGAGAGTCCTAAACGATATTTTTTCGATTCAGGATCCTTGAATACAAAGCCCTCACTAGCAAGTGTACTCATCGTTCTACTTACTGTACTTTTATTAAGGCCAAGCGAAGTGGATAGGTCAGTAATTTTTTTCTCAGGTTCATCCATTGTAAAACTTTTAAGGATACGAAGAGCATTTTTAACGGATGAAAGATGGTTATCATCACGTTCAACCATTGCCATTTACATTCCTCCTTTATTGTTTCTCTATGGTAAACATAGAATCTATAGTGGAAATCATAACAAAATCGAAAATAAAAATAAAGAGATTTTTCTAAAAATTTAACTTTTCGGTCAATATAACTAGAAGGCCGATTTATCGTGGATAAAAAAGTTTTATAAAAAATATCCCGTGTTGCATATAGAGCAATTTGTACATTGTATTCGTAAAAGGTAAGCGTTAACATAATTTTTAGAAAATATAGAAAAAACATAATATTAGGGAGGACTCACATCATGCAAGTAGAAACTAAAGTAAAGGCAATTAATTGTTTGCACTTCATTAATGGACAGTTTGTAGAATCCCAGAATAAAAAAACATTCGAGAATATTAATCCAGCCACAGAAGAAGTGCTTGGAACTGTAGCTGAAGGTGGTAAGGAAGAAGTTGACTTTGCTGTAAGAGCAGCTAGAAGAGCTTTAGATGGTCCATGGAAAAATATCACACTAACAGAACGGTCCAAAATTATTCGTAGAATTGGAGACTTAATCCTAGAAAGACAGGAAGAGCTTGCAAGACTAGAATCATTGGATACGGGCAAGCCATTTGCATTAGCGAATAAAATCGATATTCCACGAGCAGCTTACAACTTCCACTTTTTCGCAGATTACATGATTTCAGTAGGGACAGATGCTTATCAACAAGATGACCAAGCGATTCATTACGCATACCGTCGACCAGTTGGGGTAGTTGGAATCATTAAACCTTGGAATCTACCACTGCTACTTTTAACTTGGAAGCTTGCTCCGTGTTTAGCCATGGGCAATACGGCAGTCATAAAGCCGGCAGAGTGGACACCAATGACTGCGACAGTTCTGATGGAAATTTGTAAAGAAGCGGGCGTTCCAGATGGGGTTGTCAATTTAGTCCATGGATTTGGTCCAAATTCTGCTGGTGGAGCTATTTCAGAGCATCCAGATATTGATGCGATTTCATTCATTGGTGAACCAGGAACAGGATCGGCAATTATGAAATCGGCAGCTGATTCTCTTAAAAAACTTTCTTATGAGCTAGGTGGGAAAAATCCAAACATTATTTTTGCAGATAGTGATTTAGACGATGTAATTGAGACAACGATTCGTTCTAGCTTCATTAACCAAGGCGAAGTTTGTCTCTGTGGCTCTCGGATTTATGTAGAACGTCCAATTTTTGACGAATTTGTGCAACGATTTGTAGAGGTGGCAAAGGAATTGAAGGTAGGAGATCCACTTGAAAAGGATACCAATGTTGGAGCTCTTGTCAGTAAGGAACATTACGACAGAGTGATGAGCTATGTGGAAATAGCGCAAAATGATGGCGGGACAATCCATATTGGCGGAAAACGTCCTGAAGGCTTCGAAAAAGGGTATTTCCTTGAGCCAACGATTATCACTGGATTGGATTGAAATTCTCGTTGTGTGAGCGAAGAGATTTTTGGACCAGTTGTCACGATTACTCCATTTGATATGGAAGAGGAAGTCATTATGCAAGCGAATGATACACATTATGGATTAAGTGCGACGATTTGGACGACAGACTTAAAGAAAGCTCACCGCGTTGCTCACCAAATTGAAGCAGGAATCATTTGGGTAAACACGTGGTTCTTACGTGATTTGAGAACTCCGTTCGGTGGAATGAAGCATAGTGGAATTGGACGCACAGGTGGTATGCATAGTCTTGATTTCTACTCAGAACTTTCAAATATCACAATCAAATTATAAGTTTTTAGAAGGGAAGTAGATCTCGTGTCTGATAAAATTACGCAATTTGCTCGCAGGTTAGCAGAAGCAGAAGAAACGAAAATCGGGATTGCACCAATTACGTCTATCGAATCAGAACTAACAATTAAAGAGGCATATTCGATTCAACTCGAGAACATTCAGAGAAAACTAACACAGGGGCAAAAAATAGTCGGAAAAAAAATTGGACTCACCTCATTAGCGATGCAAAATCTATTAGGAGTCGATGAACCAGATTATGGTCATCTTCTCGATCGTATGGTCGTCGAAAATGGCGGGCGTGTACCAGCTGATAAAGTTTTACAACCAAAGGTTGAAGGAGAAATTGCCTTTGTTTTAAATAAGGAACTTAGAGGTCCAAATGTAACCACATTGGACGTACTGCAAGCAACTGAGTATGTCGTACCTGCGCTTGAGATCGTTGATAGTCGAGTGCAAGATTGGAAAATCAAACTTGCTGATACGGTTGCAGACAATGCGTCTTCTGGCTTCTTTGTTCTCGGAGGCAAACCATTAAAGGTTGATGAAGTAGATTTGAAGATGGTGGGAATGGTATTAACGAAAAATGGGGAGATCGTCAATACGGGGGTAGGAGCCGCAGCTTTAGGAAATCCAGCAAGCTGCGTCGCATGGCTTGCTAACAAACTATCAGAATTTGATATTCCATTACGGGCGGGTGAAATCATTTTATCAGGTGCCCTTTCTGCAGCAGTCGAGGCAAAGCAAGGAGATTCATTTACAGCTAGATTCACCCATCTTGGTCAGGTTAGTATTCATTTTTAATAAATGTTGAAGGGGGAGACACATGAATAAGGTAAAAGTGGCCATACTTGGCTCTGGAAATATTGGAACTGATCTAATGTTGAAACTGAGGAGATCTGAGATTCTATCCTTAACGACCGTAATTGGGATAGACCCAGAATCAGAAGGATTGCGAATGGCAAGAGAATTTGGTTTCGAGACAATCGATACAGGGATTAAAGGTTTCTTAGAAAGACCAGAACTTGCGGATATCGTCTTTGATGCTACTTCTGCTAAGGCACATATTAGACATGCGAAACTTCTACGAGATGCTGGGAAGCAGGTTTTAGATTTAACCCCAGCTGCTGTTGGACCATTTGTTGTACCTTCAGTCAATATCAATGAACATTTAGATGCCGATAATATCAATTTAATTACATGTGGTGGTCAAGCAACCATTCCAATCGTTCACGCGATTAATCGTGTTCAAGCAGTCGAGTATGCCGAGATCGTAGCGACGATTTCAAGCAGGAGTGCAGGGCCGGGTACGCGAGCGAATATTGATGAATTTACACAAACGACCGCAAGTGGAATTGAAAAAGTTGGTGGAGCAAAAATGGGGAAAGCGATTATCATCTTAAATCCAGCGGAACCGCCAATTCTTATGAGGGATACGATTCATGTTCTGCTCGAAGGTAATCAGGTCGATGAAGAGGGGATTATTGCTTCCGTAAATGAAATGGCACAGCAGGTACAGTCCTATGTTCCAGGTTACCGTTTAAGACAAGAGGCGTTTTTTGATGGCAATCGGGTAACGGTATTTATTGAAGTCGAAGGAGCAGGAGACTATCTCCCAAAATACTCCGGGAATTTAGATATTATGACGGCTGCAGCTGTAAAAGTAGCAGAAGAATGGGCGAAGCATAAAATTGCGAAAGTAGCGAGTGTCTAATCAGGTGGAAGGGAGTGGAGCATGGATATGGTAGCAAATAGAGATGTACTAATTACAGAAGTAGCATTAAGAGATGGAAGTCACGCAATCCGTCATCAATTCACCGTGGAACAAGTAGTGGCAGTAGCAAAAGGTTTAGATGAAGCAAATGTCCCTTATATTGAAGTATCACATGGCGATGGATTAGGAGGATCTTCCTTACAATACGGCTTATCAAAAACAAATGAAATGGAACTCATCGAGGCGGCTGCAGCGACGGTAAAAAATGCGAAGATTGCGGTTTTATTATTACCAGGAATCGGGACGATGCCTGAGCTAAAGGAAGCAGCAAATTTAGGTGCGAAAATGGCTAGAATTGCCACCCATGTAACGGAAGCAGATGTTTCACCACAACATATTTCTCTTGCGAAGGACCTTGGACTAGAAACAGTTGGGTTCCTCATGATGTCTCATATGGCTCCTACAGCAAAAATAGTAGAACAAGCAAAATTAATGGAAAGCTATGGAGCTGATACAGTCTATGTTGTCGACTCGGCAGGAGCACTTTTGCCCCATCAGGTAAAGGAAAAAATAAGAGCACTAAAAGATAGTCTAACGGTAAATGTCGGTTTTCATGCACACAACAATTTATCTTTGGCAATGGCTAATACGCTTGCAGCAATTGAAGAAGGAGCAACACGAATTGACGGTAGTATTCGTTGTCTTGGTGCTGGAGCTGGAAATACACAAACAGAAGTCCTTGTGTCAGTACTAGATAAGCTGGGTATTCAAACAGGAGTAGACATTTATAAAATGATGGATATCGCAGAAAATATTGTCGCTCCTATTCTTGAAAAACCACAGGAAATTACAAAAGATAGCCTCGTTTTAGGGTATGCAGGTGTCTATTCTAGCTTTCTCTTACATGCTCAAAAGGCTTCTGCGAGATTCGGAATTGACTCTCGAGATATTCTGATTGAACTTGGAAAAAGAAATGTTGTTGGTGGACAGGAAGATATGATCGTCGATGTAGCAGCGGAGCTTGCCGGAAAGAAAACAAAAGATTTAAATAGAGTGTGATTCTTTAAGTCTCGTTCGTAACATAAAGGAGGATAATCATGAGTAGCACCATATATAAGGAGATTGCCGCACATTTAGTAGCAGCAGAAGTTGAAAAGCGTGAGGTAAAAAAGGTAACTTCCACCTTCAAATCCGATCTGACAGTTGATGAAGGATATTTGGTCCAAGAGGAAATTGTCAAAATCAAGCTAGAAGAGGGAAAGAGAATTATCGGCCCGAAAATGGGGCTCACAAGTCTTGCGAAAATGCAACAAATGAATGTCAATGAACCGATTTATGGTTATGTATTCGACTATATGTTGATTGAGGACGGAGGAAAGGTTTCTTTGCAAGACCTCATTCATCCAAAGGTGGAAGCTGAAATTGCTTTTGTGATTGGTGAAGATATTGAAGGACCTGGAGTGACTGGGGCACAAGTACTAACGAAAACGGAATATGTCCTCCCAGCTCTTGAAATCATCGATAGCCGTTATGAAAATTTTAATTTCACTTTACCTGATGTGATTGCTGACAACGCCTCTACCTCCCGCGTTGTGTTTGGGGCATCTCTTAAAAAAGCAGAGCAATTTGAGCTTGATTTAGTAGGTGGCGTCTTAACAATTAACGGTGAAATTAAAGAATTAGGAGCTGGAGCAGCTGTCCTAGGTCATCCAGCTAATTCGATTGCAATGCTTGCGAACATGCTCTCAAGAAAAGGGGAGAAGGTAAAAAAAGGAGATATTATTCTCACTGGTGGAATTACTGGGGCTGTCATGTTAAAAAGCGGAGACTTTGTTAGTGCTAAGTTTGATGGGATTGGTGAAGTGACCTTTAAAGTCACTGATTAAGTATGATTATGTGAAAGAAAGGAGTCAAAAGTCCAATGCCAATTATAAATGTTCAGCTAATAGAAGGCCGAGAAGAAAAAAAGATTGCTGAGGTCATTCAGAATATCACCCACACCGTTTCTGAAACGCTAGATGCACCGAAAGAAACAATAAGAGTGATCGTGACAGAGGTTCCGAAAACCCATTGGGGCAAAGCCGGAAAACCGATGTCGGAAAAATAATGATAATAGAAAAGGAGGAATTATAATGACAATAGAGCTCAGTTTGCTCGCTCCACATGTGCCAAGTATTTGTCATGAGGACCAAGTTCCAGAATTTCAAAAGGATATGGTTGCGTACATGAAAGGAGTATCCAGAAAAATTTATGAAATTAAGCCAGATGTCGTCGTATTAGTTTCATGTCATTGGCCATCTACTTTCTTTCATTATGTTGATTGTACGAAAGAACATAAAGGGATACTTACCGCTTTTGAAGCACCTGATTTAATTAAAGATGTCCCTTATCATTACCCTGGGGATGCTGATTTAGCAAATGAACTTGTCCAAGCAGGTCAATCTGCGGGTCTACAAGTTCAAGGGGTAAATGACCCTTATTACGTATGGGATTATGGAACGGTTGTGCCTTTGCGATATCTTGTCCCAAATGAAGATATTCCTGTCATTAATCTATCTGTTACTTTAGCGGCAAGTCTTGAAGAAACGTATCAATGGGGCAAAGAAATTGCCAATGTTTTAAGAGAAAGTGATAAAAAAGTAGTCTTTGTTTCTAGTGGAGCCCTTTCTCATAATCTTGTAAGAGGAAGACATAATAAACCAACCGTATCCGAGCATGCACTAGATAAACAATTTATTGATTTTATCATGAATAAGGATTACAAGGGAGCCTATGACATGCTCCCTCAATATGCAAGACTAGCAAGGGTTGAATCTGGTGGTAGGCATTTAGCGATGCTTTTAAGCATGATTGAGGATGATTGGGAGCCAACCTATTTTGCTGATGGGCAATCATCAGGCAGTTGGAATGCTTTAATTGCATTCGGAGAAAAAGAAAAGGTGCGTTTCGTGGCAGAAGCCGAAGCGGAGATCGTGAAGCAATAATTGAAAACGCTTCAATTAGTAGCGGAGAGGGGAAATTCCTTTTTTTCTCCGCTTATTCTCACATAAGAAATATATTGGAAAATGATAATGTTAACTAGGGGGAGTGATAGAATGCGCACTCAGGTTGGAATTATTGGAGCAGGACCAGCTGGACTTATGTTGTCACATCTTTTACATCTTCAAGGAATTGATTCAATCATTTTAGAAAATCGTTCGAGGGAAGAGATAGAGGAAACAATAAGGGCAGGTGTATTAGAACAAGGTACGGTAGATTTGTTAAATAATACGGGCGTTGGCGAACGAATGTTGAAGGAAGGTCAGTTACACGACGGAATTGAATTACAGTTTAATGGAAATAGACATCGAATAAATATGAATGAGCTAAGTGGCAAAAGTATTACTGTATATGCTCAGCACGAAATTATTAAAGACTTAGTAGCTGCTCGAATTGAGACAGGTGGAAAAATCTTATTTAATGTTCGTAATGTATCCCTCATTGATATTGATTCTAACTCACCGAAAATCAGGTTTCAAAAGGATGGAATCGACGAAGAAGTGAAATGTGATTTTATTGCGGGCTGTGATGGCTACCATGGTCCGAGTCGTAAAGCAATTCCAGAAAAACAAAGGAAGGAAATAAAACACATCTATCCATTTAGTTGGCTAGGAATATTAAGCGAAACCTCTCCTTCAAATCCTGAATTGATATATAGTAATCATGAAACCGGTTTCGCCTTGATTAGTACTCGTTCACCGGAAATTCAGCGTTACTACCTACAGGTAAATCCAAACGATAAACTTGATCAATGGTCCGATGATCGCATTTGGACTGAGCTACATCAGAGAGTTGATATGGATGGCTGGCGCTTAAATGATGGTCCGATTATCCAGAAAAGCATTGTCTCTATGCGCAGCTTTATTTGTGAGACGATGCAATATGGTCGTCTGTTCATTGCAGGTGATGCTGCACATATTGTCCCTCCAACAGGTGCAAAGGGATTGAATCTAGCTATCGCTGATGTTCAAGTTTTAGCAAAAGGTGTTGAACAATTTTATCGCCAAAATGAAATAAACCTATTAGAACAGTATTCTGAAATATGTACAAGACGTGTATGGAAAGCACAGCGTTTTTCTGCATGGATGACACAAATGTTACATCGAAATTTTGAACACACACCATTTGAATACGGTCTTCAATTAGCAGAGCTAGATTCTGTAACGACATCAATTGCTGGTTCGGCTTATTTGGCTGAAAACTATGTTGGTTTGCCACTAGAATGGTAATGAGAAAAAAATTTATGTTGTTGCATATATAGAAACATATGTCTTGCTCGAGGCATTATATCTCTATATGATAAGGATAATTTAAAAAAAACGAAAAATTAAGAATTATTAAAAATAAAACCGATGATTCAAAAATTTTTCGTAAATGTAAGCGTTTTTAAATTTAAATAGGGGGTAAAAATCGATGAAAAGCTTTAAATTGTCATTGGTCAGTTTAGTTATTTTGATATTGCTTATTTTCACTGCTTGTTCAAATTCCAGTGGAGGAAACAGCACCTCTGAAGGGACAGGAAATTCAGGGGGAGAAGCCAGTGGAGAAGAAGTTGAATTTAAAATGGGACATATGAACTCACCTGAACATGTGCAGGACACTGGGGCGATGACTCCATTCAGCGAGGATGTTACAGAACTTACGGATGGGCGAATTAATTTTCAAGTTTATCCCGGAGGTGCTTTAGGTGGACCAACAGACACGTTTGATAATATTGTAACCGGCATTATGGATGCAGGTTGGGGATTACAAGGTTACAATGCGGGTAAATTTACGGTTCACTCCGTTTTGCAATTGCCGTTTCTAGCGGATGGAACAGGGGCAGAATTAAGTGTAGTGGCACAAAAGTTATATGATACTTTTCCAGAAATACAGGAAGAATATTCAGATGTGAAGCCTCTTTGGATTCATGCGGCTGACCCATATGCGATTATTACAAAAGGGAAGGCTGTAAGGAGCTTTGAAGATGTAAAAGGATTAAAGCTTAGAACTCCATCGGTTGAGGCGGGAAGCATGATTGAATCTTGGGGTGCTACTCCAGTTTCTTTACCGGCACCTGAAATTTATGATGCGCTACAAAAGGGAGTCATTGATGGTGGAGTCCTTCCTGTAGCAGCGATTAGAGATTTTAACTTAGCTGATCTTGTAGATTATGTGACTCTTGGTAACTTTAATACAAGTTTATTTTATGTGGTAATGAATAAGGACAGCTGGAACAAAATCTCTTCAGAAGATCAAAAGCTTATCGAGGATGAATTAATAGGTCTCCCGATGGCTGAACGTGCAGGTAAAGCGTTCGACGAACAGAAAGAACGAGCAGAACAAGATGCTGAAGCAGCTGGAGTTGAGTTTATTACGTTGCCAGATGATGAATTAAATAAATTTAAAGAAGCTGCCACAGGGGTTACCGAGAAATGGTTATCTGATATGGAGGCAAAAGGAATCGACGGACAAAAAATCTATGACGAGACAGTGAAATTAATTCAAGGTCAATAGTTTCACACTACGAGGTGATTGTATGAAACCAGAAGTGAATGAAGGTCAATCGTTGGGAGCATCCGCTCTCAACGAAGCCTCTCTTCTGCCAAAAGAGCAGACTGGCAGATTTGAAGCGATCGTTTTGTTTTTGAATAATGTTTTGCATAAGATTTCAAGCATTCTTCTGTTTCTGTTGATGTTTTTAACAACAGCAGATGTGATTGGTCGTTATTTCTTTAATAAGCCGATAACTGGAACGTATGAACTGACTGGATTAATCGTTGCCATCATGATTTTCTTTAGTTTAGGTTCTGCACAAATTAAAAAAGATCATATCGAAATTGATTTTCTAACAAATAAAATGCCCATTAAATTTCAGCAAATTCTCTTTGTTTTGAGTTCATTTATTTTAACAGTGTTACTCGCTTTAACCACATGGCAATTATTTGAGTACATGAAGAGAATTTGGGCAGGAAATGAGACGAGTGGTGATCTAGGACTTCCATTATATATATTTTCTAGTCTAGCAATGGTGGGGGCATTTTGTTTTATGCTCACATACCTTTTGGATACGGTAAAAGGGATAGTTAAGGTGGTGAAGAAAGATGAGTCCTGAGGTAATTGGTTTAATTGGTATTGGATTATTATTGGTGCTTATCCTATTGAGGGTTTCGGTAGGATTATCGTTGTTTTTAGTTGGATTTCTTGGTGTTGCATGGTTATCTGATTGGAATGTTGGTCTTTCCCAGCTAGGTTCTTCTGCCTTTGGAACAGCAAAGAATTATAGCTTAAGTGTCATTCCATTATTTATTTTAATGGGCATGTTTATGTCGAATACAGGGTTGGGAAAAGACCTTTTTCAGGCTGTCGACAAATGGATTGGACATTTTCGCGGTGGTTTAGCAATCGCGACAGTAGGCGCTTCTTCCATTTTTGCTGCCATTTCCGGTTCTGCTAATGCAACGACGGCCACATTAGCAAAAATTACGATACCTGAAATGAACGAATACAACTATAAAACAACCTTTTCTACAGCAGCTGTTGCAGCAGGGGGAACACTAGGAATCTTAATTCCACCTAGTGTCATTTTGATACTTTATGGAGCGCTCACGAATGAACCAATTGGTCCACTGTTGATTGGTGGTTTAATACCTGGAATCATCTTAACTCTATTATTTATGGCGATGATTAATATTCAAGTTCGCTTAAATCCATCAATAGCTCCAAGAAAAAACATTGTCGTTCCATTAAAGGAAAAATTTATCTCTCTGAAAAGTATTTGGCCATTTCTCATTATTTTTATTGTCAGTATTGGTGGGATCTATTTTGGCGTTTTTACACCAAGTGAGGCAGGTGGTATTGGAGCGATCGGTGCTTTCTTTTTAACGTTAATAACGAAACGCTTGAATTGGTCGAAATTAGTGGCTTCATTAGATGAATCGATACGTTTAACGGTGATGCTTTTTCTCATTTTAATCGGTGCTTCACTTTTCGGGAAGTTTCTCGCGTTAAGCCAAATTCCGATGTATTTAACACGAACAGTAGGGACATTGGATGTCTCGCCATATGTAATCTTGGCAATGATTCTAGTTGTTTATTTTATTCTTGGGATGTTTATGGAAGGGATTGCGATTATGGTGCTTACCTTGCCGATCGTATATCCACTTATTACACAGCTTGGATTTGACGGCCTTTGGTTTGGCATCATTATGGTCATGGTGTTGAATATTGGCGTATTGACACCGCCTCTGGGCCTGAGTGTCTATATTATCAGTGGTGTAGTGAAGAATGTACCAATAGAGAAGATATTCAAAGGGGTCATTCCTGCTGTTATAACAATGGTTGTGTTCACGATTATTCTCGTTATATTTCCAGAAATCGTTACCTTTTTACCTAGCATGATTAAGTGAGCCCACTTAAAGGGCTATAAATTTAGAATAGAGGGGGTTCCGGTATGATTAAGAAGACTCTTGAAGAGAAAGCAATAAAACACTTAAAAGAAAAGATGGATGAAGGTTTGTTGCCGCAGTGGGTTCTAACAGATCCGGATATTTATGATTTAGAAATAGAACATATTTTTGGTCATACTTGGCAATTCTTAGGGCATGAAACGGAAATTAAAGAACCTGGTAGCTATGTTACCCGTTGGATGGTTCATGATCCCGTGATTCTTTTAAGAAATCGCAATGGTGAAATCAAAGCGTTTTTAAATTCTTGTACTCACCGGGGAACGCAATTATGTACCGCTGATCGTGGCAATAAGAAAACGTTCACATGCCCGTATCATGGCTGGAGTTACAATACGGATGGAGAATTGATTGGAATTGTCGCAGGAAATAAAGTGTATGGGGAAGAGATGGATAAGTCAGAATGGGGACTGCGACCAATTCCGAAAGTGGAGTCCTATCAAGGGATGATTTTTGGTAATCTTGATCCAAATGCAGAATCGCTTGAAGATTATTTAGGAGATATGAAATGGTATCTTGATATTCTACTAGGTAGAAGTGGTGGCATGGAAGTGATTGGTTTACCACAAAGATGGGTCGCAAAAGCAAATTGGAAAGCGACGACGGAGAATTTTGCTGCTGACCCGTATCATGTGCAAACGACTCATCGTTCTACGGTAGAAATGGGGATCAGCCCAGAAGATCCATTATATGCAGGCTATGGTCACCAAGTTGTCCTAGATAACGCTCATGGGATCAATGTGATTACATCGAAAACTGGAAAGGCGAGGGTACCTTTTCAGGGAACACCTGAATCGATGTGGCCTTTGTTTGAACAGCACTTAACGCCAGAGCAGTTAGACATACAATCAAAAGTAACCGTTTTCGTAGGCGGTGTTTACCCGAATCTCTCCTTTGTTAGTCCGATTCATGGAACAGAAGGTCATCTGCATAATTATTTAAATTTTAGAATGTGGCGACCATTATCACCGGAAAAGGTAGAAGTTTGGTGTTGGTTCTTAATTGATAAATCGATGCCTGAAGAATATAAAAAAGATGCATATAAAGGATATTTAGGTTCCTTTGGACCCTCTGGAACGCTTGAACAAGATGATACTGAAACTTGGGCGCGGATTGTAGAAGTGAGTAAGGGGATAATGATGAAGGACAAGGAATTAAATTATAATAGTGTGAGCAACTATTTAATGGGTTATAGCCATGTTGAGCCCGATGAGAATTTTCCTGGTCCAGGAACAGCCTATCCAACAACTTATATCGATGCGATGTCAAGGAGAATGCATGAAAGATGGCTAGAGTTACTTTCAAAGGATCTGCTGGTAAAGGAGGAGAGAACATGAGTCAACTACAAAACAAAGTTTCTCCAGAAGTACAATCAGAAATTATGAACTTCTATTATCAAGAAGCTTATTACCTTGATAATCGAAAATATAAAGAATGGCTTGAGCTGTTAACAGATGACATTAAATATCGAATGCCACTTCGAGAAACAGTTGAAGGCGTTGGAGTCGATGATATTGCCGTTGATTCATCCTTTTTCGAGGAAACAAAAATTTCTTTAAGAACAAGGGTCAATCGCTTATACACGAAATCAGCTTGGGTTGAAAATCCAGCAACAAGACAAAGACATTTTATCACCAATATTTTTATTGAAGGTACCGATGACGAAAATAAATATAAAGTAAGAAGTTATTTTCTTTTTAAAAGAAGCAGAGGTTCAACAACCGATATTGAAGAAATGTTTGGAGAAAGACATGATACGATCAGATTGGAGCAAAATCAATGGAGGATCGCCACACGAGTAGTCTACCCAGACCAATCCGTCATCACCACGATGAATATGAGTATGTTCTTATAAGGATCTCAAAAAGTCTAATTCACTAATAGAATTAGACTTTTAAATTTTCAGCCAGTCCCTCTTTTTCAAAATAGAACTATCCTCCGTTTCATCCACATAATCATTAATATCCCGATAAATACGTCTTAAGGCTTAGATTCATTTACTTACTCAGTCTATAGAAAATCCTCAATCTTTTGGTATGATAACAGTAAGAAGAATTGAGTGCGAAAATGGGATCAGAGGGAATTCGAAACCTTTTATCCGATCCAATCGTAATACAATAGAGGATTATATGTTAGGAGTCGATAAAAAAGTGAATCCATTTATATCGTTTATATTACGGTCGTTTATTGCACTGCCAACGGCTGGATTCGTTTGGCTAATTAGTTATTTCGGTTTTGAACAAACCCTTTTAGCCTCCACAGGATTATCAATTGTTGGTGGTTTTCTCGTGTATTTCCTTATAAAAGGGATTATGAAACACCGTTTTATTAAAAGCCAAGGTCTTACAAGGCGTGAATATAAATATATTGAGAAAAATTTAGACGAAGCGAAAAGAAAAATAAATCGTCTTACTAAGGCATTGTTTTCTGCTAGACAAGTGAGCATGTTAAAGCAGAATATGGAGATTGCTCGTGTCACTAGAAAAATTTATCGCATTACAAAGAAAGAGCCGAAACGATTCTATCTTGCTGAGAAGTTCTATTTTTATCATTTAGATTCATATGTGGAGTTAGCAGAGAAATATTCCTTCTTGTCTTCACAGCCAACGAAAAATATCGAGATCAATCTAGCGTTAAAAGAAACACGGAGAACGATGGATGAAATGAGGTATTCATTGGATAAGGATCTCGAACAAATTTTAGCGAATGATCTCAATACGCTTCATCTCGAACTTGATGTAGCAAAACATAATATGAATACGTTGAAAGAATCGCGATTTCTTGATGAAAGTAGGAAACTGAAATGACCGAAAAAAACGATTCTCTATTTGGAAATACGAGTCCTGTATTTGATGATTTGTTGGCGAATCCATTCGCTGAAGAACAAAAACAAGCGGAAGCCTCTTCTTCTCACGTAAAAAAGCCAGTGAAGTTAATTGATGTTATCCCTGAAGAGAATCGAGTGAAGGCATATCAGCTTGCCGAACAAATCGATCCGAAAAATCATGAAGCGATGATTTTTTACGGTTCACAGGCACAAGGAAAACTCCTATCTTTTTCCCATTCGATGCTTGAACATGTACAAAAGCAAGATATAGGGGAAATAGGGGATATCATCCATAATTTGATGCAAAAATTAGGCAGTGTCAATCCCGATGATTTAAAGCCAGAGAAGCCATCTTTTTTTTCAAAAATGTTTGGGCGAATTTCCAGTTCCATTCAAGAGATACTATCGAAATATCAAAAAACAGGTGCTCAAATTGATCGAATTGGTGTACAGCTGGAACGGAGCAAGAACACGTTATTAAGTGATATTCATTATTTGGAGAAGCTTTATGAAAACAATAAGGACTACTTCAATGCATTAAATGTGTATATTGCAGCTGGTGAGCTTAAGCTAGAAGATCTCAGGGAAAAGACCATTCCTGAATTACAGAAAAAGGCAGAAGCCTCTCAAGATCAAATGAAGTATCAAGAAGCGAATGATATGATTCAGTTTGCTGACCGCTTGGATAAACGTTTGTACGATTTAAAACTAAGTCGTGAAATAACGATCCAAAGTGCTCCGCAAATACGACTTATTCAAAATACCAATCAAGCTCTAGTGGAGAAGATCCAATCTTCCATTCTAACTGCCATCCCATTATGGAAGAATCAAGTGGCTATTGCTTTAACGTTAATTAGACAACGAAGTGCTGTTGAAGCTCAAAAACAAGTGGCAAAGACGACCAATGAGCTGTTGTTACGAAATGCCGAAATGTTAAAGGCGAATACAATTGAAACGGCAAGGGAGAATGAGCGGGGCTTTGTTGATATTGAAACATTAAAGAAAACGCAGGAAAACTTAATTTCTACTCTTGAGGAGACGATGCGGATTCAAGAAGAAGGAAGAAATAAGCGGCGTCAGGCTGAATATGAATTGGCGACAATGGAAAATAATTTGAAGCAAAAACTGTTGATGATGAAAGAAAATTAAAAATGATTCCGGCAGTAAAAAGGAAGATGCTTAACTCTTAATGAGTCGAGCATCTTCCTTTTTCTACTTTATAAAGGGCTGTTTTCGTAAAGAGTCTTATAATACATACATGTAAACAGATAGAAAATGTGCAGTACTGCCAAGCATAATAAAAATATGGAAGATTTCATGAAATCCTAAATACTCGGATTCTAGAAATTTTGGCTTTGCTCCATAAATAATTCCACCAATTGTATAAAAAATACCTCCGAGAACTAAAAGAAATAGTCCCGTATTACTTAATACCTTTGCTAATGGAGGAGCTACGAAAATAACCATCCACCCCATCACAATATAAATAAGCGTTGATAACCATCGAGGACAATTAAACCAAATCATTTTAAATAACACACCACATAAAGCGGCAAAGGTAATGATTGAAAAGAGTACCCATCCAGTTACGCCATTTAAACTAATTAGGCAAAATGGTGCATACGTTCCAGCGATTAAAATAAAAATCATCGAATGATCAATTTTCCGTAGAAAGGCGATTACTTTATCTTTTGCCATGACCATATGATAAGTGGCCGAAGCTGAATAAAGGAGGATCATACTGCTGCCAAAAATGATAACCGCAGCAATCGAAAGAGCCGTTTCTGTTGTTAAGGCAGCTTTAATCACCATTGCCAGTAAGGCTACAAAGG
This sequence comes from Robertmurraya phoenicis, assembly GCF_047302285.1. Classification (GTDB taxonomy): domain Bacteria; phylum Bacillota; class Bacilli; order Bacillales; family Cytobacillaceae; genus Robertmurraya. Next base: position 3,169,796 of record NZ_CP154845.1, on the reverse strand, counting down.
ATAATATGGCACCGCTTAAATGAGTTAGTCCGTTAATAGGTTCACGAATATATTTCAATACAAATACCTCCAGATTTCATTATGTAGTTATTAATACTACTTAAAATAATACATATATTATGATAGTTAGTCAACAGGAGATAATCACTAAAAATACCTGTGTGAGGTTTCATAACATAAAATTCAAAAAAATCTAAAAAGCATATTGACATATGTGTTTTATAGGGTAAAATTAGTATTAATTACAGGATGTTATATTTCCTAACATTAATACGTTAGAAGATATAACAACAAAAAAGGGGGAAATATTTTTGGATGCTGTCGTACTGATGGATAACCTGTGGGTAGCTGTTGGAGCAATTTTAGTATTTTTTATGATTGGTGGATTCATATTACTCGAAGCAGGTTCGACAAGAATGAAGAACGCAGGCCATATTGCTGGTAAAACCATTTTTACCGCTGGAATTGGTACTTTAGTTTTCTGGGCAGTAGGTTACGGATTTATTTATGGTGATGGGAACGCATTTATTGGATTATCTAATTTCTTTTACGGAGATGCATCAACAGTAGAAGAAGGTTTAACACCTGCAGTAGACTTTTCTTTCCAAGTAATGTTTGCAATTGTATCTTTAACCATTGCATTTGGTGGATTTGCAGAGCGTGCTAAACTATCTGTTTATGTCATTTTCGCTGTATTGTTTTCAGCTCTAGTATATCCAGTTGTTGCACACTGGATTTGGGGCGGTGGCTGGTTAGCTGAACATGGTAAGCAAGATTTTGCTGGTTCTACCGTCGTTCATTTAACGGGTGCGATGGCTGCATTAGCTGCAACCATGATATTAAAGCCGCGTATTGGTAAATACAATAAGAATGGTTCTTCTAATAATATTGCTGGTCACAACCAAGTGTTTACAGCTTTAGGTGTACTTATTCTGTGGGTTGGTTGGTTTGGATTTAATGGAGCAAGTACTTTTGGTGTAGCTGATGGATTTTTAGGTTTCGTTATTCTTAATACTCAATTAGCCGCAGCGTCTGGTGCGATTGCAGCGATGTTTACAGCTTGGGTGTTAACAGGTAAAGCGGATGTTCCAACAACTTTAAATGGAGCACTTGCTGGTCTAGTTGCCATTACAGCATCATGTGGTTTCGTTGAACCTTGGGCAGCTGTAGTAATTGGTCTAATTGGTGGAATTATGGTTGTCTTCAGTATGAAGTTCTTTGATAAGGCAAAAATTGATGACCCAATTGCTGCATTATCCGTTCACGGAACTGTCGGTGTTTGGGGTACACTTTCAAACGGATTATTCGCAGTCCCAGCATTATCTACTGATATTGGATGGGGACAAGCAGGATTATTCTATGGTGGTGGCTTCACACAATTAGGAGTTCAAGCATTAGGTGTCGTCGCTTCTGGTCTTTATGCATTTGTTGTTGCTTTCGTCCTTCTTAAAATTATGGATAAAGTTATGGGTGGACTTCGTGTCTCTGAAGAAGAAGAAATTATGGGTCTTGATATCAGTGAACATGGAAGCTATGGATATCCAGAGCAATTTGAAGCATCTAAAACAGGTAAAGGTGATTCAACTCAAGCGAATTTAAGCTAAACTGTGATAAAATAGACTTAAATGTTAATGAACGATTGAACAATCGAAGGCCTCTTTTATAGAGGCTTTTCGTATTTTACGATAATACATGAAAAAGGGGGTGCCCGGGTGACGATAGCAACTCCATCATATGAGTTAATCAAAGATTGGAAGGAGAAAATGATTGCTTTACATTTTTCCGATCCGTTTCGTTTGAATGAGATTCATGATGAAGCGATGGGGAAGGTATTTGAATTAGCAATCCAACGTATCGAACTAGGGGAGCCTCCATGTGAGTATTCCTGGTTTATTACCGGGAGTGGTGGTCGTTTTGAGCAGGGACCAATCAGTGATCAGGATCATGGCATTGTATACGCTGATTCAAATCAGGAAATTGACCACTATTTTGCAGAGTTAGGGAAAGAAATTTCCTTTGGTTTAAATATTGTCGGATATCCTTATTGTCAGGGCAATGTGATGAGTTCCAATCCTCTTTGGTGTAGGTCCATGGATAAATGGAAGAAGCAGCTTCTAACATGGATGGAAGAGGCTACTTGGGAAACAGTTCGCAATTTACAAATATTTTATGACGCGAGAACATTACAAGGGAACGAATATCTCGTGCGAGAATTAAAGGATGTTTTCTATGAATATCAAAAGAAGCATCCAGCTTTGTTAAAGAGATTTATGGAAAACGTCATGCACATCAAAAATGGTATTGGTCCACTCGGGCAAATAATCGTTGAGGAACACGGAACTAAGGGTGGGTCCATTAACTTGAAATATACGGCATTTCTACCCTATGTCAATGCCATTCGCCTATTAGCAATAAAAGAAGGGTTATATGAGACTTCAACGATCGACCGGATGAATAGTATGGTGAGAATGAGTGGATATAGTGCGGTATTGCGGGAAAGTCGAAAGCATTTTATGACATTATTAAAATATCGAAATTCCTTATATAAAGCAGAAACCTATGATGACACTCATTATTTAAGTGTCAAAACGTTAAGTAAAGAAGAAAAAAAAGAAATAAAGAGAATTTTGAAGGATGGTAAACGACTCCATCACTATGTTTCGAATTTAATATTACATTAAATTTCTGTCAGAGAAAGGAGTGAAAAGGAGTGCCATTAGAATCATTTCGACAATTAATGAGGGGGATTCAAGGGCGGTTATCGATTTCTGAGGGGAATCTTCAGAGCTCTCAGCAAATTGCTTTTGTCAGGCAAATGCAAAAAGAACTAAAGCAAGAGAGTGCATTATATACCCAATTTGATGAATTAAATGTTGTCGTCTTTGATATTGAGACAACGGGCTTTTATCCAGAGCTTGGAGATGAAATCATTTCGATCGGGGCAATAAGGGTTCAGAATGGAGTAGTATGTGACGAGAAGATTTTCTATTCTCTTGTCAGATATGAACAGGATCTTCCAGAGGAAATTGAAAAATTGACTGGTATTTCGTCCGCAGAGCTAAAGGAAGCAAAGCCTTTATCTGAAGTGATGATTCGTTTTTTTGAGTTTGTGAAAAATGATACGCTAGTGGCTCATCATGCCAAGCATGAGAAGAGTTTTTTGCAAAATGCTAGCTGGAAGCTATTTCGAACTCCATTTAAGCATCGAATTGTTGATACATCCTTTCTCTATCGAGTAGCAGAACTTGAGCACAATATGTCAAGATTAGAGGATTTATGTGAGCATAATGGAATTCCGGTTATGGATCGGCATAATGCTTTAGGAGATGCGAAGCTAGCTGCAAAATTATGGTGTTCCTATATTGATAAACTCAAAAAATTAGGGTGCAGAACTTTAAACGATGTTTATGAGCGACTTGCAAGACTATAAGACTCTCACATGGATAGAGTCTTATTTTTTTTGCCCATTTAATGAGAAGGGGGAGACAAGCGCTTAGGAGCTTTTCACCCCATAAAGAATTAATCCAACTCCGCAAAAAATCCATAGCATTTTTGTCAAAGAGATCTTCTCTGCGATTCCAATTAGGCCGATTGTCGTAGTCAGAATTAAAATAATGGGACCAATTAAAGCAAGAGAGCTATTGATCACCAAAGCTTTTTCAACCTGGTTCACTTTTAAAATCAACAGTGCGGCAAAAATTTCAATACTACCTGATACCATTCTTAAAAGTGCCATTCCAATAATGGCTTTTTCTAAAAATTGAAACATGATGACATCCCCTCCTTTATAACTGTATGCAAGAACATCGAAGAGAAGGACAAGTTTTTTTTCATCCTTTTGCTGTGAATTTAGACATTTCATGGACTTAAGCTGGGATTCGTGTCTAGTGCCTAAAACTCTTTACTTTAGGTCGCATACTCTATAGTAGAATTTCCTTGTTTGAGTCATGATGGTGATTATAAAAGGGAGAGAAGGGTTGTTTTATCATGTGCTCAAATTTTCTAATGAGAGAAGATTGGAGTGTTACGTTAGATGATTATCATGATGGGGGCTGAATTAAAAAGCCAGCCACCGACAAATCTAAGTGATCTAGAAAAAAATATATATGAAGAATTGCAGAAGAGTGACCTTTCACATCATTATCCGTCTTGGAGACAACTTCATTTTGAACTTCTGCTAAGGAAAAATATTATTGAAGCAGCTAGTAAGTTAGCCTACAGTCCAGTTGAGTTCAAGGTTTTCCAAGATTCAAAGTTTAATCCCCGTTATTGGACAAAAACGCGTGGTGGATATTTGCTAAAACCCAATGTCCTGCCGTCTCAAGCAATTGAGGACGTTTTTGTAAATGGACATGAATATGCTTTTGAATGCTCAACGGCGATTGTGATTATTTATTATTACGCCGTGTTGAAGTCGATAAATGTTGAATTCTTTAATCGAATCTTTCCGAATCTATTGGTTTGGGATTGGAGTTATGATGAAGATTTACGGATTATCACAAAAGTGGGAACTGATTTTATTCCTGGGGATGTATTGTATTTTCATAATCCAGATTATTTATATTCCGTATGGATTGGTGAAAATGCTGTTTTTCTTGGACGTGAACAATATTTTGGCCATGGAATTGGGATCAAGACAAAGGACGAGATGATTAAAGCTTTAAATTCCCTGAGAAAGCCAGATGCGAAGAAGTCAGCCTATTTGTTATCTCAGTATAGTCGCCTTGATTTCCATTACTTATCTCAATTTGCTAACTAATGAACAACAATGGATATATTTGGGGAGTTTTATTGTAAATTGGTCGAATACCCAGTTGTTCGCTACCTATTTGCATATTCTATGAATAGGAACACAATTTTTTAATGAGGAGGAATATGACGTGTATCAAGTGCCTAATATGATTCATATGTCTAATCAAGACCTTCGTATTATTAGAAGACCATTTGGATTTGGATTTAGACCGTTTGGGTTTGGTTATGGATTTCCGCTAGGTTTTTTAGGTGGTTTAGCTGCAGGTGCCCTCATTAGACCACCATACTACCCATATTACCCGCCATACCCTTATTACGGTGGATTCTATTACTAATTAGAAAACCATAAGGAACGAGTCTGAGGAATGGCCAATGAGGCTATTTCAGGCTCTACATAGAGATTCACCATATATAGAATATAATATAAGCAAATCCTTTAACTTTTAATTTAAACATGATAGTCTATCATTAACGTAATAGATTAATCAATTTTTAATGGTGCACTTAAAGTTAAAAAACGAATGTTAATGAATTTAACATACTAAATATGATCGTTTTTCCAATGCATTTGTGAAAGAACTTTCGTAATTGTTCGTTTTTAAATTTTCCTTGGTACATTGTGAAAACGATTCAGATGGATGTGAATATAATTGAGTGGGAATGAACAACTGGAAAGAGCTCGGGAAAGAGTAATCGATGCGATCGCCCAAAATATTAATTTGTACGGGGTTACCGATTCTGTAGGTAGACTTTATGGTTCTCTCTATTTTCAGGAGGAACCAATGACATTGGACGCCATGAAGGATGAGCTTGGAATGAGTAAAACAAGCATGAGTACATCAGTTAGAGGTCTAATGGAATTAAAGATGGTTGAAAAGGTTTGGAAAAAAGGAGAGCGCAAAGATTTATATCGTGCCGAAATGGATTGGTATCAAAGTTTTAGCGATCTTTTTACAATAAAATGGCGTGCAGGCGTAGCGGCCAACATCAATGCGATTGAAAAGTCCAAGAAAGAATTATTGGAGCTATTAAGCAAAGAAGATATCGAGGATGCTACAAGGCTAGAAGCAGAAAAAATGATGACCAAATTGGATTATGCTCTAGAATATTACGATTGGCTCCAACGCTTAGTCAATAGCTTTGAGACGAAGGAAATATTCGAATATATTCCTTTGAAAAAGGGAAACACAGACTGAAATTATAGTCTGTGTCAGATTGTCGACAAAAGGCATCGAGGGGACTCTCTCACGATGTCTTTTGTCATTTCTGGATAGAATTGTGGCTAAAATCGTTGATTTTCGCTCCAGGCGCTTGCTTTCCGGGGGCAGTGCGCCGAGCAATGGTGTCCGGAGCGACCACAAGAGTCACTGACAAGGAAACAAAGACATAAGCACTTCGCATCTCTTTGATGATGATTAACCCTTTTTTCCAAGATGATAATTACAGATAACTTGGTATGATCCTAATAGTAAAAAAAGTAGTTGTTTCATATATAACAAAAACCATATTGTTTTCAAAAATACTTAATTTTATATTAAATACATGTTATTCAGGAAGGAGTGGATTATCGTGCGACATTATGTAAGCGTTAACAAAATTAGGTAGATTTTTTAGCGAAAACTACTATATTCATAGAAAGGAGATGCTGCAAATAAAGATTTATTAATGTTAAATTGGAAGCGGTGATTTAATAAAGTAATATATAGAAAGGTTGCTTTAGACTGTTTATGGATAAATATAGTCGAGCATTAGATACCTAGAAAACATCATCTAAGAAACTTGTTGTTCTTTTGGAATCTACCTTACTTAAATAATAATATTTTCTGAATTAATGCTCATACCAATTATGAGACTTGACATGTTAAAGCAATCCCATTAGTTAACGAGTAAAACTTATTTACATTTTTACTTTTGTGTAATACAGGAAAATTACTTAATTTCCCTATTAATAGGGTGTTTCTTCAGTTTGTTAATGGATGTAGGCTTAAAAATAAATCTTCTTAGGAAGGATGAAAACATGTTAAAGAAAAAATTAAAGTCTATTTTATTAATTGGTTTCTCAATTATTCTTATGCTTGCGTCGATTCCAAGTTTTTCTGCAGATGCTTCTCCGGTAAGGGGTTATAGTATGATGAAAGACATTTCATATACTGACCCAGTACCAGCAAATACTAAAGGTAATTTGCTAGATCTCTATATCCCCGAAAAACCAGGGAAAAGCAAGTTGCCTCTTTTAATCTGGTCAGGAGGCTCAGCGTGGTTTAGTGACGCCGGAAAGGAAGGTGTTCCGAGTGAATTGGTAACTTACTTCACTGAAAAAGGATACGCAGTTGCCGGTGTAAGTGTACGATCAAGTTCACAAGTGCAGTACCCTGGTCAACTCCATGACATCCGAGCAGCTATACGTTGGCTACGTGAACATGCTGAAGAGTATAATTTTGACCCCAATCGCTTTGCTATATCTGGTAACTCCTCAGGTGGTTGGGTCGCGGCCATAGCGGCAACTACGAGCAACATATGGGAGATTGAAGGCGAGACAAATATACAAACATCTAGTGCGGTCCAAGCATCGGTCCCATTCTTCCCCCCAACAAACTTTCTGATGATGGATGAGCAACAACGAGAACAGGGAGGACTTTTTATTATTGAACATGATGCACCTAATTCTCCAGAGTCTTCACTTATTGGGCAACCTATACAATCGGTTCCAGAGTTGACAATGAAGGCAAATCCGATTACTTATATTGACAACAATATGCCTGCTATGCACATCTTTCACGGAGGTAGTGACATTCTTCTTCCATACGGGCAAAGTGAAATTCTATACGATGCAATGGCTGAGGCTGGTAATGAGGTTTTATTCACATTTGTCCCAAGTGCAGGACATAGTGTCGAAGAAATCGTAAGTGCTAGCGAATACACTACGTATCGAACTAATCCTGGAGGGCAGGAGCAAATCTTAAAAGGTGATGCTCCAACATGGAAGAATATCGAACGCTTCATCAATATAGCTTTAAACAAAGCACGTTCTGGATCAGGGAAGTAAACGAGCTTTTAATAGTAATTATATAAGAAAGGGTTGTCCTCATTATGGGCAATCCTTTTTTAAGCCGTCCTCATAGACGGAAGTAATAAATGGACTATACCATCTATGAAAGGAAGGGGGACGACCTAGTAGTTCCACTTCTAAAAGATGTGGAGTACAAACGTTAACAATCATTATCAAATGTAATTTCATAAAACATTCGAACCGCCGTATATCGAACAGAACGTACGGTTGTATGAGAGGGATGGAGTCAGTCACCCCCGTCTACTCGATTGTTTGGTAAGATTTGTCTTGTGATGATAACACCTAAAAAATGTGCGTTCGTCTATTCCCATCTTTCATGAAAATGAATAGGATATATTGACTCATAATAAGGAGGTCTAAAATATGTCAGCTGAATACGGGTATGGCGGCGGTTTTGCCCTATTGGTAGTACTGTTTATTTTATTGATTATCATCGGTGCTTCTTGGGGTTACGGCGGATTTTATTAATGAATAAAAAAAATTAAAGGAGGAGATATAATGCCATACGGATATGGTGGTTACGGTGGCTACGGTTACGGCGGATTTGGTGCCGGCTATGGTGGCGGCTTCGCTTTAATTGTAGTTTTATTCATTCTATTGATTATCGTTGGAGCAGCATGTTTTAAGTGGTAAGTGAAGAAAGAAGGCAGGCGTGAGCTTGCCTTCTTTTTATTGGTCTAACGATTTCGTCCCAAGCGTTCGATGGTGTTTTTTTCTTTCGGTTTGTTCAATAAGGTGAAGTTCTTCAGCAAGATCATTAATTGCAACAACTTCAAATAGAATCATCGTTTCAGCTGTAAAATGGCTCGCTTTGGAAGATACATCTGTATGCTCATTTTTCAATTCCCAAAAATAGTTCAAAAGTTTGTTCATTAATGCCTCATGCTCTTGATGTTCTTCGTTTTCTCGTTTAATTAACATCAATGAAATCGAGACCACTGCATCTGTAATGTCTTTGTTTTCATTAATTTTATGACTACTATTGTCGATGGGAGCATGAATGATATTCCCGATATGAAAGAGAATTTGTCTTAACACGAGAAGCTTTTTATGTTCATAATGAACCTTCCTCATATCATCCTCTGAATGCTTATGATACTTCCATTCCTGCCGTTGAAATTGACAGAGTTGTTCAGCTTTATCAAGGTCCTTTAAAATGCGCTGAAAGAGATTTAATGTATCACGTTTCTTTTTAACCTTTGGAACCTCTACAAATACCTGTCGTAGCAGTTCTCCTGTATTTTTTATCAAATCACTTGTCGAATGAACAATCATTTTTGAGTAATGTGGGGGAAATATAATCAAATTGATAACGGTTGAGACCGCTAAACCAATCGTAGTTGTCCCTAATCTGACAAGAAAACTATCAAAAAAATGGTCGTGTGTGAATGGAATCATATTCACGGCTGTTAAGGTTGCAACAAGGATTCCTGCGTCCAACTTCAGTTTATGACAAGTAATAATGGTCAGCATTGCAGAAAGGGAGTAGGTAAGTGCCGTATTCCCGAACCAAGCGGTGATGAGCATGGAATAGGCAGCGCCGATGACAGAAGCTGGTAATCGAATGATCCCCTTTTTGATTGAATCAGATGCAGTAGGTTCAATCGTCACGATCGCCGTAATGACAGCAAATATGGCTGGCCATTCTAGTGCTAGACAGATAAAAGCTGTAATGAAGACAGCAATTCCTGTTTTTAAAATTCTTCCCCCTAAAAACTTTGAAAATGGCATTTTGTAACTCCTTATTTTTGAGGCATCGGAAATATTTGATAACATCTGATCCTCTTATTCCATTATTATCTCGATTCAATAAACTCAAACAAAAACGATTGACCATTGCGATAGAAACGGGGATCGTAAACGCCAATCCGCTCTTCATCGGCCACGATGACGACAAATGGGGACCATTCAACAAGCGTTTTTGCCGCTGGTTTCTCAGCGAATAATTGCTCTAAATCTGCATCCTCTGATGATGTTAGCGTGTAAAGTTGTTCTTTTTCTTTAAATAGATTATCGTGAAAAAGAATAACCTCGTCCTCTGACTTTGTAATGACAGTGAAGTTCCATGGGATAAAGTCAGCTGATAACGCGATCTGCTCATAATCGTCTTTGTAATCTTTATGTATGATGTAACCTTGAGTCGTTTGGATGATAAGGTGGAGAACAATAAATCCCCAAGCCGCTCGAAAATAAAAAGGGGAGCGGTGCTTATTTTTTCTAGATAAGAAAAATGCAATTGCTAGTATGATCCAAAAAACAACATCGACAATTGGAATCGTACCAAAGGTAATTCTAAATGATGAAAAAGGTTCTAAATATCCGGTTCCCCAAGCATTAAATAAGTCACTTGTGTTATGTATAATTACTGCTAACCAACCGAGGAAAAATATCCGTATATCTTTGACTTTAAATAAGAGAATCGCTATTAAATAGAAAAAAAGAGCCCAAAAAGGTGTTAAAAAGATGGAGTGGGTAATCCCTCTATGCCACATTTGATAAAGACCTTCTGTATCCCAAGCTTGTGAGATCACATCGATATCAGGAATTAAACTGGCACCAACGGTGGTCGTTAAATAGGCTTTCTTCGTTCTAGAATCAAATTTAGACTTGTCAATCGTCCCGTACAATGCAAGTCCAAACAAAGTATGCGTAATCGTATCCATGTATTCACCTACTTATTTGATGTTTGTACTTATTATATTGGATAACACTATGTAAAAAAGCAACTATTTGATATAATATATCGTTGCAGGAATTTAATAAATACAATGAAATAAATGCTTTGTTTTAAATTATTGGCTACGTTAAACAATATGATGGATGAAAACACGATTTTTGGTTCACTTTAGTTTTCATGACAACAGACAAGAGCTAAAAATCAACAGTTAACCAAAGCCAAAATATGAAATGTTATTCGATTGGAAAGGACTCAAACACTTATGGCTAAAGATTTTAAAGAAGAGGTTTTATCCCGGCGTACCTTTGCGATTATCTCCCACCCAGACGCAGGGAAAACGACGTTAACAGAAAAGTTATTACTATTTGGTGGCGCAATTCGTGATGCTGGTACGGTAAAAGGAAAGAAAACAGGGAAATTCGCAACCAGTGACTGGATGGAGATTGAAAAGCAACGTGGAATTTCCGTAACCTCCAGTGTGATGCAGTTTGAATATCAAAATCGTCGCGTCAATATATTGGATACACCTGGACACCAAGATTTTAGTGAGGATACGTATCGTACATTAACTGCTGTCGATAGTGCCGTGATGATTATCGATTCGGCAAAAGGGATTGAGGAGCAGACTTTGAAGCTCTTTAAAGTTTGTCGTATGAGAGGAATTCCTATTTTCACTTTTATAAACAAGCTTGATCGGGAAGGAAGAGCACCACTTGAGCTTCTTGCAGAACTTGAAGAAGTGATGGGAATTGAATCTTATCCGATGAACTGGCCGATCGGTATGGGGAAAGAATTCCTTGGGATTTATGACCGTTTTTATAAACGAATTGAGCAATTTCGAGTAGATGAGGATAAACGATATGTCACTCTAAACGAAGAGGGAGAAATTGAAGGAGAGCATCCGCTTAAAGATTCTGGTTTATACGATCAAACGCTTGAAGAAATTATGCTACTGAACGAAGCGGGTAATGAATTTTCCCGCGAAAGAATTGAAAATGGAGAATTGACTCCTGTATTTTTCGGGAGTGCTTTAACTAATTTCGGTGTGCAAACCTTTTTAGAAACATATTTGCAATTTGCACCTGCACCACAACCAAGAAATTCATCAGAAGGAGAAATTGAGCCGTTGTCTGAAGATTTTTCTGGATTTATCTTTAAGATCCAAGCGAATATGAATCCTGCGCATCGAGACAGAATCGCGTTCTTACGCATTTGTTCCGGAAAATTCGAAAGAGGAATGACGGTTAATATCCCAAGAATCGGAAAGCAAATGAAGCTAGCTCAGTCTACCCAATTTATGGCGGATGATCGAAGCACAGTGGATGAAGCCGTTAGTGGAGACATTATCGGGTTATATGATTCAGGCACCTATCAAATTGGTGATACGTTAACGATTGGAAAAAATCAATTTCAGTATGAAAGATTGCCTCAGTTTACACCAGAATTATTTGTTAGAGTAACAGCTAAAAACGTCATGAAACAGAAGCATTTTCATAAAGGGATTGAGCAACTCGTACAGGAAGGCGCGATTCAGTTATTCCGTAATGTAAGAACTGAAGAGTATTTATTAGGTGCAGTCGGTCAGCTTCAATTTGAAGTATTTGAGCATCGTATGAAAAATGAATACAATGTTGAAGTCATCATGGAACGACTAGGCTCAAAAATTACCCGTTGGGTGGAAAATGAAGAAGTGAATGAAAGCCTATCTGCTGCGAGAAGTATTCTCGTAAAAGACCGCTATGATAAAAAGGCATTCCTATTTGAAAATGAATTCGCCTTACGATGGTTCCAAGATAAAAATCCTGATATCCAATTATATAACCCGATGGATGATTATCAATAATAGCTCTTAAACGACTCATTTTGTGGAGTCGTTTTTTTTTATTGACAAGAAGAAGGATAAAACTTATATTAAAATAGCAATATTTACTTTAACGCTAAAAAGCGTTTAAGTGCGAAAATATATGTAATTGTAAAACTCGGAGGAAACAGACTCATGAATCAAGACAAACCTGTTATTAAATTGACAACGATAGAAGCGTGTATGATGACGCTCATTATTTTAGGAGGGATAAGTGTTTCCATCATTCGATACGAAGCTGTTCCTCATATTCCTATTATTCTAGCCATTTTTCTTTTGCTTCTCTTCGGCATGCTCAAGCGTGTGAGCCTTAAGGAATTAGAAAATGGCATGATCGAAGGGGCGAAATCAGGATTAGGGGCGGTTATGCTATTTTTCTTTATTGGAATGTTAATCAGTAGCTGGATGGCTAGCGGGACAATCCCAACCTTTATTTATCTTGCGCTAGAGTTAGTAAACGGAGATTTTTTCTATAGTGTCGTGTTTGTTGTAACGGCCGTTGTTGGAATAAGTATTGGGAGCTCATTAACGACAGCGGCAACCCTTGGTGTAGCTTTTATCGGGGTAAGCAGTGCTTTAGAACTTTCACTTCCTATAACAGCAGGGGCGATTATATCTGGTGCGTTCTTTGGAGATAAAATGTCCCCATTATCTGATACTACGAATCTTGCATCCACGGTTGTGAAGGTTGATCTATTCGAACATATAAAAAACATGCTGTGGACTACCATTCCAGCTTTTATAATTTCACTTGTTCTCTTTACGATGTTATCGCCTCAGGAAATACCGGCAAGCTTTGAAAAAATTACAAGTTTAAAAGAGACGTTACAGCAACTAAACCTTGTCCATTATTACTCATTAGTACCATTTGTGATTTTAGCGATTTTAGCAATCAAGCGCGTTTCAGCCATTATTACCTTATCATTTGGAATTATTTCGTCTTTGATTGTCGCCTTTGTCGTTCAGAAAAATTTAAGTATCAACGGGATGATGGAACTCCTTTTTTCAGGCTATAAAATGGATAGTGGTATCGAGGAAATCGATCAGCTATTAGGCAGAGGTGGGATCGAAAGTATGCTATTCTCTATTTCATTAGTACTACTTGCCTTAGCGCTTGGAGGTCTCCTCTTTAAATTAGGCGTCATTCCAGCGTTATTAGACGGGATGTCAAAGCTTTTTTACAAAGTTCCAGCTCTTTTTGCAACAACGGTAGCAACGGCGATCGGAACAAATTTTTTAGTAGGCGAGCAGTACTTATCGATCCTTTTAACGGGTAATACATTCGAAAAGCCCTTTAGGAAAGCAGGCTTACATTTGAAGAATTTATCAAGGGTATTAGAAGATGCAGGTACGGTGATTAACCCACTTGTTCCATGGGGTGTCTGTGGGATCTATTTAACAGGAGTACTTGGTGTTTCTACTATCGACTATTTACCATTTACTTTCTTCTGCCTACTATGTCCTTTGATCACATTATTCTACGGCTTTACGGGCTTAACGATTGTAAAGAAATCATGATAGTAAAGCAGCCAACTATGAAGTGGATTGAACCACCCCCTCATGGTTGGCTGTTTTTTATTATGGTAATTCAGTGTCACAGGATTGTGAAATTCATGCGTTTCTCCTTGCTTGCATTGAAAAAATGACTTCTATATAGTTATAAGTAGATTCTATATGAAACCTTATAATACCAACTATTTACATAAGTCTATTGAATTGAAAAAATTTTTTTGAAATCATTATATTATGGTCTGCACGAGAGAGGGGTTTTGTCATTGAAAATTAGTAATTTTTCGATTAAGCGTCCAGTTTTTACACTTGTAACGATGCTACTTGTTATTATTCTAGGAGCCGTTTCATTATTGAATATTCCGTTGAAGCTCATTCCAGATATTAATCCTCCGATTGGTGTGGTTGTCACTTCATATGAAGGAGCTAGCCCTGAAGAGGTGATGGAGAAAGTAACGAAACCTCTTGAAAGTACATTAGCAACACTTCCTGGGATTAAGACGATGACGTCCACCTCACAGGAAGGGGCCAATTTAATATTGATGGAATTTTCTTGGACATCAAATATTGATGATATTCAAAGTGATGTCATAGAAAGATTGGATCGGGTGATGCTTCCAGATGATGTCGGGAAGCCCAGATTTATGAAATTCGACCCTTCACAGCTTCCTGTTATTCAACTTTCCCTTAGCTCAGATACAGATAAAGAAAGTTTGAGAGAATTGGCTGATCAGTTGCAATTAGAACTTTCCAAGGTTGAAGGTGTGGCCAGTGTCAATCTTTCAGGGACAACGATTAAAGAAGTTCGAGTTGAAATAAATCAGGAAAAATTACAGGAGTATGGTCTAAGTCAAGGTGATATCGTCGATGTGATTCGCTCAAATGATATTTCCATGCCAGGGGACACCATTTTAACGGAAGGGAAAGAGTTGACCACTAGAATTATCAGTACAATTGATTCGATTGATATTTTGAAAAATCTGACTGTAGCGGTGAATCCACAAAATGGAGAGAAGGTTGCTCTTTCTCAAGTAAGTAGCGTTGAGCTTGTGAACGCTGATGATCGCACGATTACGAGAACGAATGAAAAGCCATCAGTGTTGTTAAGTGTGATGCAGCAGTCAGATGCCAATACAGCAGCTGTATCAAAGAGTTTTACTGAAGAATTGGACAAGCTTCTCGAAAGGGAAAAATATGAGGAGATTAAATCTGATGTTCTTTTTGACCAAGGGGACTATATTCAATTAGCGATAAGTAATATTACGACAACCTTGATCATGGGTGGCTTACTCGCAATGATCGTGCTCTTTTTCTTTTTGAGAAGTGTGAAGAGTCCACTTATTATTGGAGTTGCCATTCCTTACTCGGTCATTGTCACATTTGTTCTGATGTATTTTTCGGATTTCACCTTAAATATCCTGACTTTAGGTGGTCTTGCATTAGGGATTGGGATGCTTGTAGATAATGCCATAGTTGTCATTGAAAATATATATCGCCATTTATCAATGGGAAAGGACCCGAAAGAAGCTGCTAGAGATGGCTCAAAGGAAGTAGGACCGGCGATCATCGCTTCCACCTTAACGACGATTTCGGTGTTTTTGCCAGTTGTCTTTATTACCGGAATTATTGGTGAGCTATTTACCGAGTTTGCTTTAACGATCTCATTTAGCTTGTTTGCATCATTAGTTGTTGCGTTAACGGTAGTGCCGATGTTGGCTAGCAGATGGTTAAAGGAACCTAAAAATAATTATGAAGAAAAAAGACAAACTTCTTCTTCCATGAAATGGTTAGAACAGTCGATTAAGTGGTCACTTCGTCATCGGGCTGCTGTTCTGCTTATTGTTCTTTTACTTTTGGGAGTTGGAGGCTATGGGCTGACAACTGTAGGAACACAATTTATTCCAAGTACAGATGAAGGCTACTTCACGGTCAGAGTTGAATTGGAGAATGGGACTGCATTAACGGAAACAGAAAAAGTGATAGATGCGATAGAAGAGAAATTTCAGGGTCATGATGACGTTGAAACTTATGTCAGTCTAGTTGGAACGACACAAGAGGGCTCCTTTAGAGGAACAAAAAATGCCAATATTGCCGAACTTTATGTAAAAATGAAAACTCTTGAGGAAAGAGAGACTTCGACCTTTGACTTTGTTGATGAAATTAAACGAGACGTGGAAAGGGCAGCTCATTCTGTCAATGACACAGCAGAAGTTTCTTTTAATCTACAGTCTTCTACAGGGTCTAGTCCTAATACATTAACTTTCAGTGTCAGAGATTTAGATGA
Source organism: Robertmurraya phoenicis (assembly GCF_047302285.1). Classification (GTDB taxonomy): domain Bacteria; phylum Bacillota; class Bacilli; order Bacillales; family Cytobacillaceae; genus Robertmurraya. Next base: position 3,153,643 of record NZ_CP154845.1, on the reverse strand, counting down.
AGGCCGTCTAAACGAATCGGTCGATCACATTTATGAAGCTCTTGTTGGATTAGATGATGTCACTGAATTAACGACTGATTTAATGGACGAACTAGAAGAAATTAAGATGACCATTGATCGTGAAAAGGCTTTTGATGAAGGGCTCCTACCAGCTCAAATTGCCATGGTAGTGAATGATGTAACTCGAGGTAGCCAGGCGACCCAAATGGTAGATGAATCAGGGAATATTTACGGGGTATTTGTAGAATATGATCCAGCGGTTACCCAAGATTTAGAACAATTAGAAGGTCTTTTAATCAAAAAACCAGATGGGAACTATATTACATTGGACCAAGTGGTTACCATTGAAAGAGGAAAAGGTCCTGTCCATATTCAAAGAATCAACCAACAAAATGCCGTTCAATTTACTGTAAAATACAAAAACACGACCAATTTAGGGGATATGTCTAAAGAGGTTGATAAGAAAATAGCTGATCTTGATTTGGATGAAGAAACGGAAATTGTTTATAGCGGTGATCGAGACTTACTAGAATCAACGATGGATGATTTAATTATGGCCTTAGCTTTAGCGATTGTATTAATTTACATTGTGATGGCTGCTCAGTTCGAATCGTTGAAATATCCTCTTGTCATATTGTTTACCGTTCCGTTAATGGTCATTGGTGTAGCGATTGCCTTATCTTTAACAAGAACACCGATAGGGTTAACGGCGATGATTGGCATAATCGTCTTAGCTGGAATTGTTGTTAATAATGCGATCGTGATTGTTGATTATATAAATCAGAAAAAGGAAAGTGGCTTAAAAACCTATGACGCGATCGTTGTTTCGGTAAAGGATAGAGTAAGGCCGATTCTGATGACAGCAGTGACCACAATTTTAGGTTTAATTCCATTGGCCATCGGAATCGGGGAAGGGGCCGAAATCATGCAACCAATGGGAATTGCTGTTATCGGGGGCCTTATTAGCAGTACGCTGCTAACTCTATTTATAATTCCAATTGTCTATAGCTTTTTTGATAAGGAAACGAGAAAATTAAATAAAATGTATGCAACGCCTGAAGGACATTTAATTCCTGCTTATTTATTAGAGGAAAGAGTTGAAAAAGCAGAAGAGGAAGACGAATTTGAAGAAATGGAAGAACAGCTGCCAAGTACAGATTCGGCAAAATATAGCAAAGCAGATATGGCTTCCATGCTGGAAGAGCTTTTAAAGCTTGTGAACGATAGTGATAAAGATGAGCAGAAAAAAGATAAAGAGGAAGATGTCTAATCTGCATGTATTTAAAGATGACCATATGAGGTCATCTTTTTTTTCAAATAGAAATTACAGCCCCCATAAATATTATCCGGATAATCGTACTTCTATATTAACAGTGGCCACTGAACAATTATGAGGTGATAAAACAGATAACGATTAGTCCCTGTTTGGATTCACCAGCCAATAACAATAAATCATACCCGATTGATTCGCGGTAAATATTTCCAAATCCTAACCCTTAAAAAATGGACATATGTATCGTATTATATTATATGTGATCTATAAGGGGTGAGACTGTTGTTTGGTTTATTATTTTTGGCAAAAAAGAAAAAACAATCATTAGAAGAAAAGGTACAATCCATACAGCAGGGCGACCAAACTTTACAAAACGAACTGATCGAAACCTATAAACCTTTTATTGCAAAATCAGTTTCATCCATCTGTAAGCGATACATTACAGAAACGGATGATGAATTTAGTATTGGCTTAATCGCGTTCAATGAAGCTTTACAAAAATATAACCCTTCCAAAGGAAGCTCTCTATTGAGCTTTGCTGACGTACTGATCAAGCGAAAGGTTATTGACTATATTCGTTCACAATCAAAATATAAAAATATAAGTTTGCAAATAAATGATGAACAAGAAGAGGATAGCCAACATTCCTCTGTTGAAGCTCAGCTTTCCATCGATGATTATCAAAGAAAAACTGAAGCAACCAATCGAAAAAATGAAATTATCCAGTTTGCGGGGATTTTACAACAATATGAGCTTTCTTTTGATGAACTCGTTAAAAATTCTCCTAAACATGCGGATGCAAGGAAAAATGCCATGAAGGTCGCACAAACTTTAGTGGAACAAGAGGAGTTAAAACAATTTTTACTTGAAAAAAAGAAGTTGCCCATTAAACAGCTTGAAGAAGCGGTACAAGTGAGTAGAAAAACGATTGAAAGAAACCGCAAATATATCATGGCTATTTCTTTAATATTGATCGGCGATTATTTATATTTAAAAGACTATATAAAAGGGGTGTTGGAAACGTGAGAACAGGTATCATAATGGAAAAGAATGGACGTTTTTTAACATTATTAACCCCTGATGGTGAGTTTTTAAAGATTTCAAGCGATGGAAAGCAACATGATATAGGTGAGGAAATTCCTATTCCTATCTTTGAGAAAAGAAAAGGCGTACCTTTTACTTTTTTTCAGACGTTAAAAGGAAAATCAATAGTAGCCCTTGCAGTGGCTTGTTTGTTTGCCATCTTTACATTTATCCCACTGAATCAGAATGAAGTATATGCCTATATGAGCATTGATATTAATCCAAGTATTGAACTTGGCTTTAATGATGCTCTAAAGGTAATTGAACTCATTCCTTATAATGAAGAAGGAAGAGAAATTGTTGAAGAAATGGGAAATTGGAAACATAAGGACATACATGAAGTAACTGCCAATATTTTAAACAGTATTAAAGAAAAAGGGTATATCGAAAAAGAGCAAGAAATTGTGATCGGTACTGTTCATTTAGGCGAATCAAAACAAAAAACAGAAGAAGAAATAAAAAAAACGATTCATGAATTAGAAAAAACAATTTCAGAAGAACAAGCGAAAGTAACTTCTTATGAAGCGACTTCAGAAGAGCGAGAAATCGCCATCGAAAATGGGGTTACGACTGGAAAGTTAATTTCAGAACAGAAAAAAGAACAAAAACCTTCTGCTGAAGAGAAAAGTCAGACTCAGAATCAAAAGCAGGAACCTAAACAAGAAGTAAAGAAAGAATTGACGGAAAACCCTTCAAAATCCCGAGTACCAAATAATCCTGGTAAATGGAATGAAAGAAGCCAAAACAAGAAAAAAAATAATGAGCAAGGTCCTCCTAAACATGTTCAGGAAAAGCATCAAAACAAAGTAAAAAATCAGAACAACAAAGATAAAAGTACGGATAAGTCTAACAATGGTAAAAATAGTGGTTGGGATAAAAACCATAACAACGCAGAAAAATGGAATAATAAAAACAATAATAGTCATAAGCAAAATAAAGGCAATTATAAGAATAATGGTCAGGGTCATAACCATTTCAAAAACAATGATAGAAACAATAACTGGAAAAAGGGGAATAGCCAGAATCCCCACAATGGAAAGAATGAACGCTAAATGTAAAGTGAGTCCGACAATCTGTGTCGGACTCATTTCCATTTATATGAAATTTTTCTGTTACTTTTGCTGACCAGAAAGTTGAGACTGTGCTTGTTTTACAAGTCGTTTTGTAATTTCTCCACCTACAGATCCGTTCGCTCTTGAAACAGTATCGGAACCTAGATTCACACCAAATTCTTGAGCGATTTCATATTTAACTTGGTCCATATATTGTTCAATTCCAGGGACTAAAAGCTTGTTACTACTTCTTGCCATTCTTCTCAACTCCTTTTTAATGTTTTTTAAAATAAGGGATAATAAATCCCTGTAAAAATAGTATTTGAAATGGAATCAAATCCATGAGTGGTAAATTTGTCAAGAAACTCGAAATGAAACTATAAAAAAAGAACTGAAAAAAATCAGTTCTTTTTGGGCAAAATACTTATTGTACAGCCTCCATTAGTAAATCAACAATATGAACGGCGCGCATTTTTTCATTTAAGCCTTCTCTTTCAATGCCTAGCTTCATTTGCAATAAGCATCCAGGATTGGCTGTTACGACTGTTGTGGCATGTGTTGCTTTTGTTTGCTCCATTTTATAGTCGAGAATTTGCATTGACATTTCCGATTCAACAATATTATATATACCAGCTGAGCCACAGCATCTATCGGCATCTTTCATTTCTTTAAAATCGATACCATCGATAGCTTCTAAAAGCGATCTCGGAGCTGATGCAGTCTTCATCACATTGCGTAAGTGACAGGAATCTTGATAGGTTACAATTTGATATGGAAGTTTTAATTTAACCTTTTCGTGGAAACCTACTTCAAATAGAATTTGCGAAATATCTTTAATTTTGTTTTTGAAAGCAAGAGCACGGTCTTTCCATATGGGATCATCTTTTAAGAGATGATCATAATCGACTAGAAATGCACCACAGCCACCTGCATTCGTAATAATATAATCAACATCTAGATCTTCGAATGCTTGAATGTTTCTTTTCGCAAGTTCCTTGGAACCATCTTTTTCTCCACTATGTCCATGTAGGGCACCACAGCAATTTTGGTCCTGTGGAATGACAATTTCGCAACCAGCAAGCTGTAGTAGCTTCATCGTTGCATTATTGGTTTCAAGAAACATTGTATCCATTAAACAGCCTGTAAAAAAAGCAACTTTTGCTGTTTTAGGAGCCTCAGCAGCTAAAAATTGAGGCCGATTTTTCATTTCTTTCATCGTTGGAACCTTTGGTAGTACACGTTCCATCGATGCAAGGCTTTCAGGGAAAAGCTTCATAACACCAGTCGCTCTAGCTACCTTTTGAAGGCCTGAACGCTGGTAGAATCCTAATAAACCAGTGAAGTTTCTCATCCGATTCTGATGTGGAAATAATCCTTCGAAAACGACTTTCCTTACTGTACGTACAGGTAACGAGTGGCGCTTATTTTGATTAATAATATCACGAGCTTCTTCAAGCAAATGACCATAATTAACCCCGGAAGGGCAAACAGGCTCACACGCTCTGCAGCCAAGGCATTGGTTGAGGGATTTTTCAAAATCCTCATCAGGTTCAATTAAACCATCTACGACTGCCTTCATTAAGGCAATTCTTCCTCTAGGAGAGTGAGATTCTTTGTAGCCAGAAGTAATATAGGTTGGACAGCTAGGTAGGCAAAAGCCACAGCGCATACAATTTAATAATTCATCTTCGTCCATGCGATTCTTAAATTGATCTTGGATCACTTGTTGTTCTTGCCCTGTTGTCATTGTCCAATCACCACGCGTTTTCTGCTATCCTTGGCAAAAATTTTTCCAGGATTCATAATATTATTCGGATCTAGAGCTGCTTTCACTGCTTTCATCGCAGCAATTCCGTCTGAACCAAGCTTTAGCTCTAAATATGGAGCCTTCATAATTCCTACTCCATGTTCACCAGTAATCGTGCCCCCAAGCTCTACTGCTTTTTCAAATATTTCCTCGAACGCTTTCTCAACTCGTTCCATTTCTTCTTTATTTCGAGCATCTGTTGGGACAGTTGGATGAAGATTTCCGTCTCCGGCATGTCCGAATGTACAAATATTTAATTCATATTTGACGGCAATTTCATTGATCGCTTTTACCATATTGGCAACCTGGGAACGAGGAACCGTTGCATCCTCAAGAATGGTCGTTGGTTTTAAGCGGGCCAAAGCAGAAAGGGCTGTTCTACGAGCGGTTGTTAAGCTTTCAGCTTCAGCTACTGTCTTTGCGATTTGGACAGATACGGCATTCTCTTTTGTACAAATGTCAGCAATTTTCTTAATATCTCTGTCTACAACTTCAGGTGCACCGTCTTGCTCGATTAAAAGAACTGCCTTTGCGTCCGTTGGAAGACCAATTTTTGCGTAATCTTCCACTACTCTTAAAGTTGCTTGATCTAAAAATTCAAGAGTAGCTGGAATGATTTTATTAGCAATGATTTTAGAAACAGTTTTTGCAGCTGATTCTAAATCTTCGTAGAGGGCCAACATCGTTTTCTTCGTCTCGGGAATTGGTACAAGCTTTAAAGTAGCCTCTGTAATGATGCCAAGCGTTCCTTCTGAACCTACATACAGTCTTGTGAAATCATATCCTGCTACATCCTTAGCAAGCTTTCCACCAGTACGGATGATACTGCCATTAGCTAGAACAATTTCTAGTGCAATCACATAATCCCGTGTAACACCGTATTTTAACCCGCGCAATCCACCAGAATTTTCATTGATATTGCCACCGAGTGTAGAGGATTTCATGGAACCAGGATCAGGAGGGAAGAACAATGCTTTTTCTTCAACAGCCTTTATTAAGTCAAGGGTAATAACCCCAGGTTGAACGGTAGCCGTTAAATTTTCTTCATCAATCTCCAAAATTTGATTCATATGTTTAAAAAGAAATACAATTCCACCCTCTGTAGGGCAAGTACCACCGCATAGATTAGTGCCTGAACCTCGAGGAACAATTGGAATATGTTGCTCATTACAAATTTTCACAAGCTCAGCAACTTCCTCTGTATTTCTAGGGCTTACGACGCCGTCGGGAAGAGCTTGGAAATTTGGCGTAGCATCATAAGAATAAGTAAGTCGGCCAACCTTGCTATCGTCGAAGTTTTCAGCCCCGACAATGGAGATGATCCTACCCTTAATATCTTCGTTAATCATAAAAGTGTTTCCCCCATCACTATATTAGTTTGTGAAACGCTTACAATTTAATGTAAAGCTATATACTCACTATAAGTATAAAAAATAGAGGGGGAATCTTCTATGTATATTTCTACAAAAAATAACTAGAAATATCTATTTATTTATTTATCCATATGGATTGAGTGCTCTAATTTGAACGGCTCAGTTATCTAAAAACTGGATGGCTAAATAAAGAACAAATAAGTCATCCAGATTACGAGGATTTAAACTTGTAATCTCCGTAATTCTTTTTAGGCGGTAATGAAGGGTATTAATGTGAATATGTAACGCGTGAGCAGTATTTTTTAGTGAAAAATGATTTTCAATTAATGTTATTAACGTAAGCACTAATTCCTCATCTGATCGCAATGGTTCAATCGTCCTTTGAACAAAATCATCTCTTGTTTGCTGACTTATTTCATCTAGGATCATGTCCAAGGCAAGATCTTCATCAAAAACAAGATTGCGATTTGTTTTACATGCGTTAAGTGCTCTTATCGCTTGATGATACGATTGATTAATTTCAGTCGGTGAGATAGTTAATCCTACTCCAAGAGAAACACCGGTTTTCAAAATTTCTGTTAAAAATTGCTGAAAACGTTTTGCTTTATTGCGACTATAATTTGATTTTTGTTTTTGCGGACAAAGGAGGTAGATAATACGATTATTTCCCCATCTGGAAATGACTTCAGACTTTCCTTTCTCATGCCAAGATAAAATGGATAACCACACATCGCGATGTAAGAAAGCGGAGTTTTGCGTCACTTCTGCAATCATCACCTGGCGATTGATGCTCATGTCGATATTCAATAGATGAGCACGATCGATAAAACTTTCATTCCATTCTTTTAAATAGAACCAGTCTAAAAGAAAGGCTTCGACTGAACGTGATTGCCAATCAAACTGTTCCGTGTAGTAGCTTTCACTAATAAGGAGCTCTGTCATTTTGCGGATAATTTCTCCAAAAGGGGAGATGGCTTCAGGGTTTCCGGTAATTCCTATTACTCCCACAACATTTCCTTGAAAGAAAATCGGTAGATTAATACCTGCTTTCACACCTTTTAAGACGACTTGATCTTCTTCCGATATAATGAGCTTTTCCTTTCTTTGAGAGGCAAGGAGTGCCCCTTCATGAAAAGTATCAACCCTTTTATGGTCTGTACTGGCGATTATGATTCCGTTTGTATCAACGACAATAATGTCTTCATCTAATAATCTTCTTACTTCAGATACGATCTTTTCTGCAAGTTCTATGTATAGCATGTTCTCATTCCCCCTAACTTAAGTATAATCGATTTCTATTATGGTGACAGAACAAAGATATTTAATAAGTTATATTGGGAAATTTTTCGTAAATGCTTTAAATATAGGACAAATTTCTTTATGATAGGGGAATAGATAGGTCGATTACCTAATTTAATCGATTAAATTAGATAAAGAGGAACAAAAATGTGGACGAATATTAAGTATTTTCTAAAAAAACTAACCCCAGCACAGGTCATTGTCGGCTATTACGCTTTAGCGATTACGATCTCCGTCCTGTTACTACGGATTCCTACTGTACATAAGGAAGGGATTGAAATTCCCTTCATTGATTCCGTATTTACAGCAGTAAGTGCTGTAAGTGTTACCGGTTTAACGGTAATTAATGTCTCAGAGACCTATAGTACGTTTGGTATGGTCGTTTTAATGGCTATCCTTCAATTCGGAGGAATAGGAGTTATGACGTTAGGGACCTTCTTTTGGCTGTTACTTGGACGCAAGATTGGACTAAAAGAACGACGTTTGATTATGGTAGACCAAAACCAAACCAGTCTAGCAGGACTGGTCAACTTAATAAAAGATATTTTAAAAATCATTCTCTTAATTGAGTTGATTGGAACGATCATTTTAGGTGTGTATTTCCTAAATTATTTTTCAACCTGGCAAGAAGCTTTTTTCCATGGTCTATTTGCTTCTATAAGTTCAACGACAAATGGTGGGTTTGACATTACAGGACAATCACTAGAGCCCTATGCCGGAGATTATTTTGTACAACTTATCAATATTATTTTGATTACACTAGGTGCTATTGGCTTTCCTGTACTGATAGAAGTAAAACAGTTTTTAGTAAGAAAGGAACATCAACGAGCATTTCGCTTTTCTTTATTTGCTAAATTGACGTCTTTAACGTTTCTCGTATTGCTTATTTTTGGAACAGTCATCATTCTATTATTGGAGTGGAAGTATGCCTTTGCGGGTGAAACGTGGCACAAATCCTTTTTCTATGCCTTTTTCCAGTCCGCATCGACTAGAAGTGGCGGACTATCGACGATCGATGTAAGTACGTTCTCAGAAGCGACCTTAATCGTGATGAGTGGTTTAATGTTTATAGGAGCGTCTCCAAGCTCCGTTGGAGGGGGAATCAGAACCACGACATTTGCGTTAAATATTCTTTACCTATGGCATTTTGCCAAAGGGAATCGACATATCAAAATATTCCGTAGAGAACTGCATGAGGACGATATTCGAAAGTCATTAGCAGTAACCATGCTTGCATTCGCACTTTGCGGTACCTCCCTTGTCGTTTTATCGATCTCGGAGGAACATTCCTTAATTGAGCTATTGTTTGAAATATGCTCCGCTTTCGGTACGACAGGTCTGTCGATGGGAATTACTTCAGACCTGTCCTCATTTGGAAAAATTGTCATTATGATATTGATGTTTATCGGTAGAATTGGACTTCTTTCTTTTCTCTTTATGATTGGTGGGAAAGAAGAAAAAACTAATTACCATTATCCAAAAGAAAGAGTCATTATTGGCTAACTCATTTAAACCTAATCTTTCCCGTAGCTGACATCCTTTGATGGGTGCATAAACGGGGAAGCATTAGGCTTTTTTTGGCTTTCAATTAACTCTCTGTTTTCTCGAGTATTCCAACCAATATCATTCGTTGGGTGAATCCATTCTTCGCCAGACATAATCGCTGGATCTATCTCATCACTCCATTGTTCAAGGGGAGATTGCTCAGATGAATATTGACTATCTCCAATGACTACACCGTAATCATTAATAAATGGTGGCTCCATCTCTATATTTGTATCTTTAAAGTTTGGCGAACTGATTTGATGGGGCATCGTTTCATCAATGGATATCTTTTTGAGCTTTTTCTTCACGTACGTTCACTCCTTTGTAGGCTATTTATTTATAATTTTTCCTAATTACATTGGAATATGGATGAAATATTAGGAAGTGTAAGGTTCTCCAATAATGAAAATAATAAGCTTGTATGAAATCGAAAGAGGAGGAGTCATGATGGCTAAAAGAAAAGCTGAGTTTGATGCTGTAGAAAAGCATAGTAGAACACCAAAGAAAAATATAGAAGAAACAGAATTCTCTGCAGAATTTGCTAATGGCGAAAACGATATGAAAGGCTTTAATCGTAATTCTAAAAAAGGACGAAAGGGGAAAAAATAAATGGGCAAGAAAAGGGCGAAAGACGCTAGTCGTGTGGAATTTGGAAATGAGTTTGGAGAGGTAAACGCTGCTAAAAACTATGAAGTTCCTTTCGCAAGTAGAGAGAAGAAAGATGTTGGGAGTAAGAAGAAACAATAAAATGAACACCCGGTTACAGTCCGGGTGTTCATTTTCACTTTAAGAAGATTTAATTTCACTTTTCAAATTGAAGAAGCTCGATTTTTCTTGAACTGGATCAAAATGAACAAGCATGACGGTGTTGGTTGTTTCAATTTTTTCTGATTTTAAGTATCCGTCTAAATCAAATGGCAACTCCTCAACAAGGGTATGTTTATAGAGCTCTCTTTCATTTAAACCTAAGTCCTCAAAGCTTTGTCCTATGATGGATGGGTTCTGAAGAATGGCCTGATAAATTTCAGCTCTTTCTTTTTTATCCAACGTTGGCTCCCACCATGGTTTTCTTGGCTTATATTTGGCCTTTGATAAATAGTCAACTTTCATTAATCCAACGACTGTTTCGAGATTCTCGAACTCGATAAATTGTAGGAATTGATGTAGTCTCTTAAATAAATCTTCTAATTGATGACCAATTTTCGCCCATCCTTGACTTTCCCAATACGCCCCGAATTCTTGAAAGAAATCGAATGGAGTAGGGAAGTGCTTTACGAGGTATTCTATCGTATGGTCCATCCGGTGATCATTCCAGTATTTCTCCAACACATCCTCAACTTGCTTAATTTTAATGATATCTTGAAAGGATAGAACATTGTTTCCAAGAATTTCATATGGAGAATGATCCATATAAATATATTGATGTTCATCAGCACGAATTCTTAGCCCCGTACCGCGAAGCATTTTCAAAAACCCTAATTGAAGTTCTTCTGGTCTCAAGGCAAAGACATCATTAAAGGTTTTACGAAATGAAAAATAATCTTCCTCAGGCAGGCCAGCGATCAAGTCTAAATGTTGATCTATTTTCCCGCCTTCTTTTACCATTGTAACCGTACGGGTTAGTTTCTCGAAGTTTTGTTTTCTCATCACGAGCTCATTGGTGAAATCATTCGTTGATTGAACACCAATTTCAAATCGGAATAGCCCTTTTGGAGCCTCTTGATTGAGAAATTCTATCACTTCTGGTCGCATAATATCAGCGGTAATTTCAAATTGAAAAACGGTTCCTGTTACATGTTCATCAATTAAGAAACGAAACATTTCTAGTGCATAGCTTCGGCTAATGTTGAAAGTACGGTCAACAAATTTAATCGTCTTTGCTCCATTTTTCATTAAATAACGGATATCATCCTTTATTTTTTCCCTGTCAAAATATCGAACACCGACCTCGATCGAGGATAGACAAAATTGACAACTGAACGGACAGCCACGGCTTGTTTCAATATAAGTGACTCTTTTCGCTAAATGGGGAATATCTTCTTCAAACCTGAAGGGAGAAGGGAGGTCACGTAATTCAATTTTATTGCTTTGTGGCGTAATACGAATTTTTTCGTCCTCACGATAAGCAATTCCCTTAACTTCTGTATAATTTTTTTCTTCATTATATAGTTGTTGAAGAAGCTGTTTAAACGTTTCTTCCCCTTCACCGATGACAATAAAGTCGACCTCGGGAACTTTTTTCATCCATTCAACTACATCATAGGTGACTTCCGGCCCTCCGAAGACAATGCGAATAGAGGAATCTATTTTTTTAATCATTTTGATCACTTTTATGGTTTCTTCAATATTCCAAATGTAACAGCTAAAGCCTATCAAGTCAGGCTTTCTTTGAATAAGGTCGGTCACAATATTAATAGTCGGATCTTTAATCGTGAACTCAACGATATCAACATCAAATTCAGGCATGACATATGCCTTGAGGTAACGAATCGCGATATTGGTATGAATATATTTAGCGTTTAAAGTAGTACAGATAATCTTCATTTTTATACACTAACTCCTTGAGATATTTTCGAAGATAATTAACTTTACTAGTATACATTAAAAAGAAAATACCTGTCGAATAAACTTCGACAGGCATCATCTTTCTTCTATTATATTAGGGATAGAGCAATGAATCCTGCTAATCCCGCTAATAATCCGTAAATAATACAAGGGATTAACGTTTTACGAATAATTTCTCCTTCTTTACCAGCTAGACCTACAACCGCACTAGCAGCTACAACGTTATGAACACAAATCATATTACCTGCAGCTGCACCAATTAATTGAACAGCTAACACAATATTTGCATCAAGACCTATTTGGTTTGCAACATTGTACTGAATAGGTGAGAACGTTAGAGTAGATACCGTTGCACTCCCAGTAATAAAAGCACCAAGTTCACCGAGGAAAGGAGCAACGAAAATCCAAATAAATCCAAGGTTATCTGCAAAGCTTGTTGCGATGTATTGTGGCATACTTAAAAGATCATTTGAATTCAAACCGGAATTACTGAAAACCTGAACCATTGCTAGAGTTGCAATAAGTGAGATAGACGTTGTCTTCATAGAAGACAATGAATCCTTTGCTGCTTTTGTAAAGGTTTTTGTTGATTTACGTTGAATGATAAACGCTAAAATCGCTGCAATTGTTAAAATCGTTCCTGGCGAATAAAGAAACTTCCAATCTGAATTGATTGAGTCAATACCTAATATTCCAACCCATGAAAGGTCTATAGTTGTGGTCGTGAATTCCTTTAACCATGGTAGAATACGAGTTCCAAGTAATAGTAGAACGACGATTAAATAAGGAGACCACGCCGTTACAAGTCCCATGCTTGATTTTGACGTATCAACCTTGAAGCCTTCTTTCATCGCTTCTTTCCATTCTGTTTTTGGTAGCAGGAAGCCTTTTTTAGCGGTTAATGCTGCAACCACTAAGCCAGTTAGAGCAGCTAAAATAGAAACGAATTCTTGACCGAATAATACGGAGTATAAATAGGCTGAACTTGTATAGACGATTCCAATTAACAATGTCCATGGAATCATTGGAAGAGCATCTTTTATGCTCTTTCTTTCTCCGAAAAAGCTAGTTAGGATACTTACGAGAATAAGTGGAATGAAAGTTCCAGCACCAAGATCTAAGAGAGTAATAGTTCGACCAATTTCATTAAAAAATGCTGTATCAGCACCTGGAATATTACTTAAACCGACAGCAACTGGAGTACCAACTGCACCAAACATAACAGATGAGCTATCTGCAATTAAAGCGATGGTTGCAGCTGCGATCGGTCTAAAACCTAAGGCGATCATGAGAGGTCCAGTAACCATTGCTGGAGTACCAAATCCTGCTGCACCTTCTATAAGAGCACCGAATAAGAATGCGACAATTATTGCTTGGACACGCATGTCCGCTGAAATAAATTGAAATCCTTGATTAATTCTTGTGATGGCTCCAGTATTACGTAATGTATTTAATAGTACTAATGCTCCAAAAAGAATCCAAAGTATGGTGAAAGTTTTATGCGTACCTTGGAAAATCGATGAAAGAATGACTTTTGAATCCATACCCCAAGTAGTAAGCGCTAACAAAATAACGATAATAGCACTAATTGACATTCCCTTAATGGCAGGCATTTTAAATAAAACTAAAAAAATAAACGGTGCGATAATCGCACTTAGTGCAACAAGTAGTAACATCCCCAATCTCCCCATTCCTAAGTCATTTCGAATTTCACCATGTGAACGCTATCATTTATAGCGATAAGGTGAGTTTAGTTCGTTTAAACATTCCCCTTCTAGTCTTCATCTGTAAAATTCATAGATATCATTTTGTCAAAATAGTAATCGTTTTCAAAACCTCTTATAACAAGATGATATGGTCATCTGATGACTAGATGTTTCAAATTATATTTGCTACGTCGACATATTTCAACAGTTTTATCAAAATTATTTTAATTATTTTGTTAGTAGATATTTAAGGTACTATTAAGTTTGGAGAGCATTAAGTATAATAAAGCTATGTCTTATGATGGTAAAAGGGTTCAAGGGATTAGATGGGGTGAAACACATGAAATACAAACAAATAAAGCCAAAGAAAATCTATGAAGAGGTAGCGGAGGCTCTTCATGAAATGATTCGAACAGGAGAGCTCAATCCAGGGGATAGACTTGATTCCGTCCAGCAACTTGCTGAAAACTTTCAAGTTGGGCGTTCTGCGATACGTGAGGCACTTTCTGCTCTAAAAGCAATGGGACTTGTTGAAATGAGGCAAGGAGAAGGAACATTTATAAAAAGCTTTGAAGCAAAACAAATTACATTTCCTTTATCAACAGCGATCCTTATGAATAAGGAAGATATTGCTAATCTGTTGGAGTTTCGAAAAGTGATAGAGACGGGAATTTCTGCTGCTGCAGCGAGAAAACGTACGGATCACGATTTAGAAGCTTTAAAACTAGTTTTAGAAGAAATGAAAAATGTAAAAGGGGATAGTGAATTAGGGGAGCAGGCTGACTTCAAGTTTCATTTGGCCTTATCTGAAGCTGCTCATAATCCGATTTTATCTGGATTAATGTCACAGGTTTCAGAGCTTATGTTTGAGACACAAAAAGAGACACGTAGATTGTGGTTGTTTTCAAAACAAACGACAATTGAAAAACTTTATGAGCAACATGTTGCGATTTACGAAGCCATCCTGGAACAAAACGAAGAGAATGCGAGAAATGCGATGTTTTCACATCTCGATAATGTTGAGGATATCCTTAAGAAGTACTTTAAAGAAAAGGAAATTTAATGATTTGGAGGACTTATTCCATATAGGGATAGGTTCTCTTTTATAACGAGAAGACTTTTTTTGGTTATTTTTTCTTTTATCAATTTTTTTATGAAAACTCTTTCATAATGATAATTGTTTGTAGTAGTATAAAAATAACGGAAATTGAATCTTCCAGTATTTAGTCATCAGATGACCAGTTGACTAAAGGTAGAATTTCAAAAATTGTATTTAAGGGAGCGGGGCAAATGAAAGTAACCCTTTTTGCTACTTGTTTAGTAGATATGTTTCAAGGTGATGTGGGAAAGGCAACTGTTGAACTATTAGAAAGACTTGGGTGTGAGATCGATTTTCCTGAATCGCAAATTTGTTGTGGGCAGCCTGCCTATAATAGCGGTTACGTTGAGGATACAAAACCAGCCATGAAAAAGATGATTGAAACGTTTGAACATGCAGAATATGTTGTTTCTCCATCTGGCTCATGTGCTTACTTTTTCAAGGAATACCCACATATTTTCAAAGGGGATCCAGTTTGGGAGTCAAAAGCACAAGCACTAGCAGACAAAACATATGGATTAACTCAATTTATTGTAGAAGTATTAGGAGTAAAGGATGTAGGGGCAAGCTTAGAAGGGACAGCAACTTACCATACATCTTGCCATATGACTCGATTATTAGGTGTGAAGGAAGCACCAATGGAATTATTAAAAAATGTAAAAGGTCTTGAATTTACGGAACTGCCTGGTAAGGACAAGTGCTGTGGTTTCGGAGGCACATTCTCTGTGAAAATGTCTCATATTTCAGAACAAATGGTCGACGAGAAGGTTCAGTGTGTAGAAGAAACAGAAGCAGATATATTAATTGGTGCCGATGCTGGTTGTCTAATTAATATTGGTGGAAGAATTGATTGAAAAGGAAAACCAATTCGAGTTATGCATATAGCTGAGGTTCTTAATAGTCGATGAAATTTGACTTATGTTTAAAAATAGCATCGACAAAAGGAGGAATTGCATATGGCAATGAAAACCAGTAACGAGAAATTTGGAGAAAGAGTCGATAAAAATATACAAGATGCATTTATGCGAGGAGCCGTTTCTAGTGCCCAGGAGCGTTTTCAAACGCGTCGGCTTAATGCTGCAGAAGAATTAGGGAACTGGGAAGAATGGCGTTCACATGGGGAAGAAATTCGCCAGCATGTGTTGGATAATATAGATTACTATTTATACGAATTAAGTGAGAGTGTTTCAAAACGTGGAGGCCATGTTTTTTTCGCTGAAACAGCGGAAGAGGCAAGCGAGTATATTGAAAAAGTAATTGAAAAAAAGAATGCTAAAAAAGTAGTTAAGTCGAAATCGATGGTGACAGAAGAAATTAACTTGAATGCTAGTCTTGAAAAGATAGGCTGTGATGTCATCGAAACTGACCTTGGAGAATACATTCTACAGGTCGATGACCATGAACCTCCATCTCATATTGTTGTACCGGCTCTTCATAAAAACAGACAACAAATACGAGATGTATTTAAAGAAAAGCATGGATATCAACATTCTGATGAACCAGAAGAATTAGCGTTACATGCCCGTGAAAAACTACGTCAAGAATATTTATCGGCGGATGTCGGCATTACAGGCTGTAACTTTGCTATTGCTGAAACAGGCTCTGTCACATTGGTTACGAATGAAGGGAATGCTGATTTAGTTGCGGCATTACCGAAAACACAGATCACTGTGATGGGAATGGAAAGATTAGTTCCTACGTTTGAAGAAATGGAAGTTCTCGTTAGTCTTTTAACAAGAAGTGCAGTAGGACAAAAACTTACGAGTTATATTACTACTCTAACAGGACCGAAGGATGAGGGAGATGTCGACGGGCCTGAGGAGTTTCATCTTGTCATTGTCGACAATGGTCGCTCGGATATTCTAGGTGGAGAGTTCCAATCGATCCTGCAGTGTATTCGCTGTGCAGCATGTGTCAACGTTTGTCCAGTCTATCGTCATGTTGGTGGACATAGCTATGGTTCGATTTATTCAGGTCCAATCGGAGCGGTTCTTTCTCCATTATTAGGTGGCTATGATGACTACAAGGAATTACCATATGCTTCAACCCTTTGCGGAGCTTGTACGGAGGCGTGTCCAGTAAAGATTCCATTACATGATCTTCTTCATAAACATAGACAGGTCATCGTTGAAAAAGAAGGAAGAGCTCCAATTTCTGAAAAGCTTCTTATGAAAGCATTTGGGATTGGTGCTTCATCTCCTGCTCTTTATAAAATAGGTTCGAAAATGGCCCCTGCTGCGATGAACCCATTTTCAGATGGAGATAAAATTTCGAAGGGACCTGGTCCATTAAAGGCATGGACAGAGGTGCGTGACTTCCCAACACCAAATAAAGAACGATTCCGTGATTGGTTCAAGAATCGTCCTAAAGGAGGGGAACAATAATGATTGGAACGATCCAAAACCGAGATGCATTTTTAACAAGATTAGCAAACCGTCTAGGGCGTGAAAGAAGAACAGAAGTCGTAAGCCCAGAATGGAAATACAATCCTCAAGAAGAAGTTCTTAAGGGTGCTTCCCAAGACGAGTTAGTTGAGGTTTTAAGAGAGCAATGTAAAAATATTCATACAAATTTTGTCATGACAGATACGAGCCATTTGCCTTCTGCTTTGAACGAAGTTGTGGAAACCTATGGTGGTGGCCCAATTGTATCGTGGAAAGACGAGCGTTTCGAGCAATTCGGTCTATCTTCCCTAATGAAGGAAGAATGGGCAGAAAAAGGAATCTCTCTTCATGAATGGGACTATTCAAAGGGCGAAGAAAATATCGAGAAAGCCAATCAAGCGAATGTTGGGATTACGATTAGCGATATTACATTAGCTGAATCTGGAACTGCTGTTCTTTTTAGTAGCAAGGATAGAGGTAGAACCGTTAGTTTCCTCCCAGCTACATCGATTATTCTTGTTCCAAAGAGCAGTATTGTACCACGTATGACGCAAGCTGCTAAAATCATTCGTGAAAAGGTAAAAAGTGGTGAACAGGTTGCCTCATGTGTAAATTTCATCACCGGACCAAGTAACTCAGCAGATATTGAAATGATCTTAGTCGTTGGGGTTCATGGACCGATTAAGGCGACTTATATTGTGATTGAAGATCTATAAGTGACTGTTTGAATTTGCATAGCCTTCCGAGTTTTTAATAGACACAAGAATGGACGTATGAATTGTGGCATACGTCTTTTTCTTTTTTTGAAGTTATAACTTTGCATTGGTAAGGGGAAAAGTTAAGGGCTTGAGGATGAGCTGGGCTGCTGACTTCAGACTGTTGCGAAATATAACAGGAAAAAATCCGGTTAATTAGCAAACATCGTTAAAAAAGGCTTAAATAACAGGAAAAATTCCGCCTATTGACTTCAAAAACGTGAAAATAGGTGGTTTTGCTCTGCATAACCGGAAAAATTTCCGTTATTTCCCCGACAATGAGCCCGAGCAAGGTCTATAACCGGAAAATCTTCCGTTATTCCCTGACACTGAACCCGAGCAAAGCCTGTAAGCGGAAATTCTCCGCTTATTATATTTTCCGTGTTTCTCGATTACAGATAAAGCAGTTTTTTTCACAAATCGATTCAATGTAAATTACGAGGAGGAATATGAATTGAAATATGATATTAAAGAAAATATTATTCTTTTACATTGAGAAGAAACTTTTTTTATAGGAATTTGAATAGATAAAAAGAGATAATTTAAAGAGAGGAGACGGATTGACAAATGTAAGAATTTTAATAAAATAAAGATAGTTCTATCCTCATATTCTTCTTGAAAGTTTCCCTAAGTAAATTTTAACCTCTTTTTTCTCTCGCATTTACACTCATTATTTTAAAAATCTTTCCGAAGTTCAAATGAATAAGTATTAAAATGATTGATTCGTTGCATCTATTTGTAGAAGAATACGAGGCATGAACATAAGATTGGAGGGATAATCCTATGAGATTTGAAGAAGAATATCATTCCTTTTTAAATGCACACTTACAGGTAAGAAATGGTGAACGGTTACGGAGATTGCAAGAAGGCCACAAACAGGCTGAAATGCTGTTTTTGAAGCAAATATGGTGGCCAATATTTTATCACTTCAAGTATCTTCATCCAGAATATGAAGTCGATGATTTCAAGGATGGCAAAAGGTATTTGGATTTTGCTTATATTCGTCCTGGTATACGGATTTGTTTTGAAGTTGACGGGTATGGACCTCACCTAAAAAACATAAGCAGATGGCAATTTTCAGACAACCTGGATCGTCAAAATCAGTTGGTGATTGATGGATGGACCTTAATCCGCTTTTCTTATGATCAAGTGAAAGATGAACCACGTCGATGTCAACGGATTGTTCAGCAAGTGATTGGTCAATGGTTAGGGGATGAAATCGACCAGACATCTTTATCCTTTGTTGAAAAAGAAGTGCTTCGGTTTGCGATCCGAAAAGGAGAAGCAATATCTCCAAGAGAAATCGAAAAATATTTGAGTCAAAGTGACAAGACAGTTAGAAAAATACTATCTCAACTAGTCGATAAAAATATGCTGATTCCGGCATCTGGGATCAAGAGAATTGGTTCATATCGATTAAGCGCTCAAATTAAGCGTCGGCTCTAATAAATAACAGGAAAAATTTCGGTTAATTAGTAAACATCGTTAAAAAAGGCTTAAATAACAGGAAAAATCAAACATGACCTAATGGTCACCGCGAGATATGAAAATTGGTATGGTGTACAGCACACGAATGAATTATATTTCCATTTTTTTGTCTAGACTATTAGTAACAGATTAAAGGCCGTCGGAATATTGGAGTTTTTAAACCCGAGGAAAAATCCGGCCTATTGCACTTACGAGTACCGCCGATTGTTGCCTCGAGCACGTGTATAAAACTACAACTACTTAAAAGTGTATAATCTGTGAGTCTATTAATGAAAAGAGGAATCTTCATGGATGCTATTCGAAAATGTTGTGCTGGTTTAGATGTTCATCAAGAATCGATTACGGCTTGTATTTTGAACAGTCCATTAGATCGAAAACCTAAGCCGTTAATCAAGAATTTTGGAACCACAACTCCTGAGTTACTTCAACTGCAAGATTGGTTAGCAGAACACAAATGTACGGAGGTAGCTATGGAAAGTACCGGTGTTTATTGGAAATCGGTATGGAACATTCTTGAATCATCTTGTCAACTCACGCTTGCCAATCCAGCTCACATTAAAAATATGCCAGGGCGTAAGACTGATATCAAGGATGCTCAATGGATCGCTCAACTGCATCGATGTGGTCTCGTTCAAGCGAGCATGGTACCAACTCAGGAGATTCGAGATTTACGAGACCGAACGCGCTATCGTCAAAAACTTGTCCATATGATTACATCCGAAAAGAATCGTATTCACAAGTTATTACAAGATGCCAACATCAAACTAACTACGTTCGTTTCTGATTTGTTTGGCGTTTCTGGACGGGCTCTTCTAGAAAAACTAATGAATGGCGAAGTGCTAGACGAAGAACAAGTACGATCCTTGGTTAAAACAAAACTGAAGAAAAAGGTTCCTCAATTACTAGATGCTTTAAATGGAAAGGTACGATTGCATCATCGAGAAATGATCCGTATGCACATGAACACCATCATTTTTTTAGAAGAACAAGTGACACATCTTGAGAAATCCATTCAAGAACTACTGAAACCATACGAAGAAGAAGTTGAACTCCTGGATACGATTCCTGGCATTAATACTGATGTCGCGGCGTGCATCATTGCAGAAATCGGAACCAACATGGAGCTATTTGAAACAGAAGCCCATCTAGCTTCATGGGCTGGAATATGTCCAGGAAATAACGAAAGTGCAGGTGTAAAAAAAAAATCGAAGTCCCGTAAAGGGAACAAGCATTTAAAAGCGATGCTTTGTCAATCCGTTTGGGCAATAAATAGAAAAAAAGATTGTAGAATCACAGCGTTCTTTCATCGAGTAAAGCGACGACAAGGGGAAAAGAAAGCAGCTATCGCAACCGCTCATCTCTACCTTCGCATCATTTATCACATCTTATCAGATAAAGTAGAGTACAGTGAATTAGGCACGCATTATTTACCAAATAAGAAAGAAAGAACGTTAGAACAATTAAAAAAACAAATAGAAAAAATGGGTTATGCGATACAGTTAGAGCAAGTACAAACCAGCTAGCTGCCTATAACCCATTTTTAAAAAGTACAATTTTAGACCTTAGGGGGTCTTTTTTTGCTTTTTTTGAGCAACCAGCATCAATTTTCGTATAAATTCCGCCTATTGACTTCAAAAACGTGAAAATAGGTGGTTTTGCTCTGCATAAGCGGAAAAATTTCCGTTATTTCCCCGACACTGAACTCGAGCAAGGTCTATAAGCGGAAAATCTTCCGTTATTCCCTGACGCTGAACTCGAGCAAGGTCTATAACCGGAAAATCTTCCGTTATTTCCCCGACAATGAACCCGAGCAAGGTCTATAAGCGGAAAATCTTCCGTTATTCCCCGACACTGAACCCGAGCAAAGCCTATAAGTAGAAAATCTCCGCTTATTATCATCAAAAAAACTTTCCACGAAGCAAACTGTAAAGAGTGCATCAAACAGTACACCAATCACTTATATTCCCGAAAAATGAACCCCATATATTAGTTACTTGATTTAAGGCCAACCATTTTATTTAAAAGGCTGTTTTGATAGCAAGAGTAATACTTTAAAACGGAACTTTTCATGAAATGGTTCTGTAATTTATTAACAAACCTCTGTCTGTTATATAACAAATTAAAATCTGTTATATAACTTTTTTGTTGTCATATTCCATGTTTTTTGATCTGTTTCAAATTTTTTTTGGTTATGTTTGATATTTATCACAGCTAGCAGAAAAGAATTAATCTAAACTAATAGTTGGGGATTTATGAGAGCATTAAAAAGCTCAAATTACTATTCATACAGTACATATAGGGAGGGAGATTATGTCTATTTTACCGAAGAAAAATTCATTGGGATTTTTCGAAATACGTCTAGAATCAATCGGTGGATTAGGAGCAAATTTAGCAGGGAAAATGTTAGCTGAAGCAGGTGTGTTAGGACTTGGGCTTAATGGGTCAAACTTTTCATCCTACGGGTCAGAAAAGAAAGGTTCACCAGTAAAGAGCTTCATCCGTTTTTGTGATGAAGAGGTGGAAATACGCGATCATAGTCCAATTGAACAACCACATGTTATCGGTGTGTTTCATGAAGCCCTATACAAAACAGTAGATGTCGTGAGTGGACTTAACTCAGATGGAATTGTTCTTGTCAACTCAACGAGGGATTTTTCCGCAATCAAAGATGACTTACAAATTCAATATGGCACGCTAGCAATCGTGGATGCACTAGGTATTGCCGTTGAAGAACGGACAAAGGTGAACACAGCAATGTTAGGTGCGCTTTTCCGTATATGTGATTTCCTTGATCCAGATGCAATGCGATCTGTTATTCGAAAAACATTTGAAAAAAAATATCCCCATTTAGTAGAACCCAATATTCGCACATTTGATCGGGGGTATCACGAGGTTCAATTTCGCACATATGAAACGCCTGCAGATGCAGTCGGTAAAACGTTTAGTAGACCAGAGCCTCTATTAGGTTATGAAACTCAAGTGATTGGTGGAGTCCTTACAGCTCAAGGGAATAGTATATTAAAAGACTTAAGTGGATCAAGGCAAGGCTTTTTACCAGAGTTAAATCAAGACGAGTGCATTCATTGTGCAGCTTGTGATAATGTCTGTCCAGATTATTGTTTTGTTTGGGAAGAAGGCGAAGACAAGCGAGGCCGAAAGCAAATGTTTCTGAAGGGAATCGATTATCAATTTTGTAAAGGTTGCCTGAAGTGTGTGGAAGCTTGTCCTACTACAGCACTCAAAGAAATTCGGGAAAAAATAGGCTTTGCAGAAGAGAATCAAGTAAAGCATGACTTTCCATATGTATTAGGGGGGATTTCCTAATGTCAATTTTAGAAAGAGAACTAGAAGAAATCAAAGCAGAGCAAATTATGACGTTTGAGTCAGGTAATGAAATGGCGGCAATGGCTGCTGCTCAAATCAACTATCATATTATGGGTTATTTTCCAATCACACCTTCTACAGAAGTGGCGCAATATTTAGATCAAATGAAGTCACGAGGGGAACATGATATCAAATTAATTGCTGCAGATGGAGAGCATGGTTCTGCAGGAATTTGTTATGGAGCAGCTGCAACCGGAGCACGGGTATTCAATGCGACGAGTGCAAACGGCTTTATGTATATGCTAGAACAGCTTCCTGTACAGTCTGGAACTCGTTTTCCGATGGTTATGAATCTAGTGACTCGTTCCATTAGTGGACCACTGGATATTCGAGGAGATCATTCTGACCTTTATTATGCTTTAAATACAGGCTGGGTCATTTTAACAGCAAGAACACCGCAAGCTGTATATGATATGAATATTATGGCATTAAAAATCGCTGAGCATTCCAAAGTACGCCTGCCTGTCATCGTCGCTTATGATGGCTTTTTTACCTCCCATCAAAAGCGCAAGGTTGCTTATTTCAAGGATCGGAAAGTGGTACAAGAATTTGTTGGAGAATGTCCAACTGATTATCATTTTGCAAGGGATCCGAAAAAGCCTGTCACGATTGGTGCTCATATGAATGGGGAAGATTTAACAAACAACCATTTTCAACAATCAGAAGCGATGTATGCAGCTGGTGAAGTGTATCAAGAAGTGGTAGCAGAGTATGCTAAGCTTTCAGGTCGTGACTATCCAGTCCTTGACCTTTATAAAATGGAGGATGCAGAGGTAGCCTTATTTCTTTTGAATTCTGCGGCAGAGTCAGCTAAAGATGTTGTAGATAAACTTCGAAAACAAGGGGTAAAAGCGGGAGTCATTAGTCCAAATATTATTAGACCTTTCCCTGCTGAAGCGATTCGGAATGCATTGAAAAACGTGAAGGCCCTGCTCGTTGGGGAAAGAGCGGACTCTTATGGAGCAAATGGTCCTAACTTAACCCATGAGATTAAATCTGCACTTCAGGACGATAAAGACAATAAAACGATTGTTTTAAGTAGAATTTTTGGTCTTGGAGGAAAAGATTTTTATGCAGATGATGCGGAGCATTTCTTTGAAATGGCGTTAGACGCTATGGAAAAAGGCTATGCCGAAAAATCCTTTGATTATTATGGTCATGTTCCAGGTAAGATTGAAAATGCATTAAAACCAGTGATCGAACCACAGCATGGAGATGTTTATAAATCAGGACTTATTCAAGTAACAAAAGATGAAGAAACAAATAAATTAAAGGTGAAAATTCCACCATTAAGGGCTTTAACATCGAAACCAAAACGAATTGCTTCAGGTCATGGTGCATGCCCAGGCTGTGGGATTTTTGGTGGATTGGAATTGTTCTTTAAAGGGATAGAAGGAGATGTCGTTGTTTTATTCCAAACCGGATGTGCTTATGTAACAACAACGGCTTATCCACATACATCCCATAAGCAAACGACCATTCACAATTTATTCCAAAATGGTGCTGCTACGTTATCTGGTACATTAGAAGCTTTCGTAGAGTTAAAAGAAAGAGGAGAGATTGAAGTATCTGATGATGTCACATTCGTCATGATTACAGGTGACGGAGGTATGGATATTGGAATGGGTTCAGCGATTGGAACTGCTCTTCGAAATCATAAGTTGATCATTTTAGAGTATGATAATGAAGGCTATATGAATACGGGTTCTCAAATGTCTTACTCAACACCCATTGGTAATATGACAAGTACGACTAATGTAGGTAAGGCACAACAAGGGAAAGCATTCCATCATAAGGATACAGCGCAAATTATGGCCTCTACGAATATTCCTTATGTCTTTACCGGAACAGAGGCATTCCCTCAGGATCTTGTGAAAAAGGCAGCGAAGGCACAATGGTATGCGCAAAATGTCGGAACTGTCTATGGGAAAATCTTAATCACTTGTCCGTTAAATTGGAAATCCGAAGATCGTTATGGAAACACAATTATGGAAGCGGCAGTAAACTGTAATTTCTTCCCCCTTTACGAAGTGGAGCAAGGGGAAACAACGATCACGTATAATCCTGAAGCAAAGAAAAAGAAAATTGCTCTAACGGATTGGCTAAAATTTATGGGGAAAACGAAACACCTGTTGAAGGAAGAAAATAAAGATATACTTGAAAACTTTGAGCAAGAAATTGAAAGAAGATGGAATCGATTAAAAGCACAGAATGAGAATCCATTCCTATAATCGTACTTCGGAAAAGACCGTTTCAGTTGAGACGGTCTTTTCATGTTAGCATTTCTCCCCTATTTTTCTACATAATTAGGGAGGTTTTTTCCCCTTTTTGTAGAATAGAAACTATATTTAGAAATATTATTGCATATCAGTCTACCCGATACTCATAAAGATGAAAGGATCAGAGGTTTCAAACTTCAGTTCTTTTAATAGATGAAGTGAGATCTATTGTTTTGTAGTCAAAGGATGCATTTACTTTGCACAAAGGGGGGAAAACGGTGAAGGAAAGTCAGTCAGAAAGGGTTGAATTACAATCAGTAGCCGTGAAAAAGGATGACATATTGCCAAAACTTAATGAAAAAGTGCAAAAACAGGGAGAATTATATCGGGATTTATTTGTAGAAGCATTAGATGGAATAATATTTTGGAGTAGTGAAAAGGGAATTGTGGAGGCTAATCAATCTGCATGTAGAATTTTTGAAAGCAGTGAAGAAGAGTTAAAAAATAAAAAAATAGAAGATTTTATTTATAGTAAATCAAGTAAATCGATTAGAGTGCTAAATGAAATGTACAATAAGGATTCTATTCGTGATGAACTCGTCTTCCTGATGCCGAATGGGCAAAAGAAAATTCTAGAATTTACAACAAAGCTCCATTCTATAAATGATCATCACATGACCATCTTTCGGAATGTGACCGAGCGTTATGAGATGGAACAGGAGTTACGAGAAAGGGAAAGAAAATTTCGAAGTATCTTTGAAGAGACATTAGAAGGATTATTGCTATGGAATGATGAATTTGAAATTGTCGATGTAAATCCGGCTGGCAAAAAGCTATTTAGAGGGCTTAAAGAAGATTTAGTAGGTCATTCCTTGCTTGAAATATTAGAAAAAAAACAAGTGAATCGAGAAGAGATAGAAGAGCATATTAAGCAGCTTGATTTACATGGACATGCAACGGGTATATTAGCGATTACTCTTGACAATGGCGTACCCTTAAATGTCGAGTATTCAACAAAGCAGAATGTATTTTCTAATCTTAATTTGAGCACTTTCAGAGATATCACGGATAAGCTTCAAATAGAAGAACATTTGCGCAAATCAGATACATTAAGTGTGGTGGGGCAACTGGCAGCAGGAATTGCCCATGAAATTCGTAACCCGATGACTGCCCTAAAAGGATTTATCCAATTATTAGAGGATCCGATTGCCGATGATCATTCTATGTATTTCGGGGTGATAAAAACGGAATTGAATCGAATTGATTCGATCATTAATGAGTTTCTCGTATTAGCAAAGCCACAGGCGATGAAATATTTGGAAAAAGACATAGTCCAAATAATGAGGGAAACGATCGAATTATTATGTCCACAAGCAGTGCTACATAATGTTCAATTTCAGTTAGATTTGAAGAATAATATTCCATCCATTTATTGTGAACCAAATCAATTGAAAAAAGTATTTATAAACATCATTAAAAATGCGATTGAAGTTATGAGCAGTGGTGGGTATATTCATATTTCCATGAAGGAAGAGGAAGGGTATATCTATATTTCTATTCAAGATGAGGGAGAAGGAATTAGCCCTGAGTTGTTACAAAAGCTAGGAGAGCCTTTTTATACTACGAAGGAAAAAGGAACTGGTTTGGGATTGATGGTTTCCTATCGAATCATTGATGAACATAAAGGGAAAATTGAAGTAGAAAGTGAAAAAGGAAAAGGAACGACGTTTCATATTAAATTGCCGATAAAGTAGTAAGGATATAATGAAGGACGGTTGATGAAATGAGATATTATGCTACCTATGACTCAATCATCGGGAAGCTTTATGTTGTGGCAGAAAATGATCAAATCACGGCGCTTTACCTTCGTGAGGAAGATTTCCTTGAAGCTGAGAGAATAAAAACAATTACTTATAACGAAGAACATTCATTATTAGAAAAGGCCGTTACACAATTACATGAGTATTTTGCAGGTGAAAGAGAGATTTTTGAACTACCTTTGCACGGTGTAGGTACTCTTTTTCAAATGAAAGTATGGGATGTATTAAAAATGATCCCATATGGAAAAACACAAAGTTATCAAGATGTGGCGATTGCTATCGGAAATGAAAAAGCAGTAAGAGCGATTGGCCAAGCTAACAAAGCGAATAAGCTTCCTATTTTTATCCCTTGTCATCGAGTAATCGGGAAGGATAAAGCTCTAACAGGTTATGCTGGAAAACGGACGAATGTAAAAGAACAGCTTCTTTTACTTGAAGGTGCTACATATAAAAAATAAATAACGAATTAGAAAAATGTCGAATGAAATAGACAAATCCAATAGAGATTTGAACAAATTGTTAAGTTTGGGGAATTTTTTGTCTAATATTGCGATTCTATTTACTTTTCTATTAATTCTTGTAATAATTCATCAAGGATACTATTAAAGATATGTTTCCTATGAAATTTGGCATTAACTAAGTAAGGTGTATTTTCTAAAAATAGAGAGACGATAAAATAGAACCTGTAAAGACGGATTATGGGATTATGATTAGGGGGATATGAGGTGCAATATGATAATAGGGTAATGCTAGATGAAATACAAAAAAAGAGAGAGAAAATGATTGAAACGGCAAAACGAAAAGGATTCACCAGTGATGATACAATTCGTCATAGTCAAGAACTAGACCAGCTTATTTTCGAATATCAATGTCAATCTAGCAATGTTCGAAAAAAAGAGGATGAGTTGAAAGTAAATTTTCGGCAAGTGATGCTCATTCTACCACAGGTACATGCTCGCTTAAAAATTCAATCTTTGTAATTGGCATGGAGGTCTCAAGGGAGGTCTTCTTTTTTTGGGTAAATTTTCAAATATCATGTGATAAAAATCATAGTTTCATGGTGATTAATTCATATATGATTAGTGTAAACGATTTCAACTCTCTTAATTGATGAACGCTGTTTTCGTATAGGTTGTGGTTTTTCGTAAAAACCCAGAAGCCGGTTTTTACCCATATGTCTCTGTTACTGCTGTACATTAAAGGTGCGACGGCACTTTTCGCTTCCTCTTTTGAATCCCTAAGAGGAGATATAAGCATTTTATGAGCTTATTACTTTCCAAAAGCAGCAATGTTTGCGAAAAGAGCCTTGATGAACGAGAATTTCAACAGTCTAATCTTCTTCACTCCAACTTAGTCCTTCAACATGCATCGAAAACTTCAGATGCAGTAAAATTCCAACAACAAGAACGCACTATCATCATTGTTTACAATCGCCATCATGTCCTAGTTGTTTGTACTATGCCTTCGTTATTGAAGTCATTGCAAAATAAATATTGGCAAACTAAGAAGGGGGTTTTTTTATATGCATATTGTCGTCTGTGTCAAGCAGGTCCCAGACACAAAAATTATTAAGATCAATCCAAAGACGAATACGCTTGATCGACGTAGTGCTCCTGCCATTTTAAATCCATATGATGCCCATGCCGTACAAGAAGCAGTTCGACTAAAGCGCTCTGTAAGTAATGGGAAGGTTTCGGTATTATCCATGGGACCGCCTCAAGCAACTGAAATAATCAAAAAAAGTATCGAAATAGGTGCAGATGAAGGATATTTAATTTCAGATCGTGCATTTGCAGGGGCAGACACTTTAGCAACAAGTTATGCCTTATCAAAAGCGCTTGAGAAAATATCACAAGAGCAACGAATTGACATGGTGATTTGTGGGAAGCATGCCATAGATGGGGATACTGGGCAAGTTGGTCCTGGTATTGCTAGAAGATTGGATATTCCTCCAGTTACAAATGTGATCGAAGTGACTGAAGTGGATAAAGAAAATAACAAGGTCCTTTTAAAAAGAAAACTCACGAATGGTTATGAAGTCATTGAAGTACAAATGCCCTGTTTATTGACAGTAGAAAAAGAGATTAACCACCTTGAATATTCGCCACTACCAAATATGATAAAAGCGGCTAGATATAAGTCCATTATTTGGTCTGTCGGAGACTTAGGAGAGGTGGATAAAACCCAGCTAGGATTGAAAGGTTCGCCAACGGTCGTAGGTAAAATGTTTACTCCTCCGAAACTTGATGGGGGAAAACTGCTTGAGGGCACATCAGATGAACAAATAAAGCAACTGATGGAAGTGTTGCTTGAGAAAAAAGAGCTCATAAATGTGAAGTGATGAACAACACAATGAAGCAAGCTGATTGGGGGGACTTAAGATGCTAGAAGAATATCGAGGAGTATGGGTGTTCATTGAACAAAGTGATGGGGAGATTGCCGGTGTCTCAATGGAGTTATTGGGTGCAGGGAGACAACTTGCTGATAAACTCGACGTGCCGTTGTCAGGCATTATATTAGGTGATGGAGTAAGGGAACTTTCATCAGAAGTAATTGGTTACGGTGCAGACATTGTTTATGTAATCGATCATCCTGTTTTAAAGGATTATCGGACTGAATCTTATATGAAAGGTGTAAATTATTTAGCTGAAAAATATAAGCCAGAAATATTCTTATATGGTGCTACACCTAACGGTAAGGACTTAGCAAGTGCTGTTGCAACGGATTTAAGTACAGGTTTAACTGCAGATACAACGATGTTAGATGTTGACGTGGAAAAGAGACTGTTAGAGGCAAGTCGACCGGCATTTGGCGGGAATATTATGGCCACGATTTTATGTAAGAAGAATCGTCCACAAATGGCAACTGTGAGACCGAAAGTCATGAAGGCGCTATCCTTTGATGAAACTCGGCAAGGAAGAATCATTGAAGAGGAGATTTCTCTAAGAGAAGAAGATATGAGGACAAAAGTCATTGATATTGTGAAGGATATAACAAAAAAAGCGAACTTAGCTGATGCTCATGTCATTGTCTGTGGCGGAAAAGGACTTGGAGATGCGGAAGGATTTCAATTAATTCATGAACTTGCAGGTGCGATTGGAGCGAGTGTTGGAGGTACACGAGATGTAATTGAGGCAGGCCTTCTTCCACACGAATTACAAATAGGTCAAACAGGTGAAACGGTTACGCCTAAAATTTATTTTGCTATTGGAGTATCTGGAGCTATCCAACATGTAGTCGGAATGAAGAATTCTGAACTAATTATTGCCATTAATAGCGATCCAAATGCACCTATCTTTGAAGTGGCTACATATGGAATCGTTGGTGATGCCTATGAAATTGTTCCGAAGCTAATTGAGCAATTGAAGCAAATACGAGTGGAACAAGGCGGTGAAGTAAGCTATGTCTGAGAAATTTGATGTGATCGTTGTAGGGGCAGGACCAGCCGGAACAGCCTGTGCTTATACATGTGCAAAAAATGGCTTAAAGGTATTGCAAATTGAAAGGGGAGAATATCCAGGTAGTAAGAACGTCATGGGAGGCGTATTATACCGAAAACAAACAGAAGAGATTATTCCAGAATTTTGGAAGGAAGCACCTTTGGAAAGACCGATTATTGAGCAACGCTTCTGGATGATGGATAAAGAATCAACCGTCACATTTGGCTATAAGGGATTAGAGTGGGGGGAGGAGCCCTATAATAATTTTACTGTTTTTCGTGCTCCTTTTGACCAATGGTTTGCCAAAAAGGGAGTAGAACAAGGGGTTCTTTTAATAAACGAAACAGTTGTAACAGAGTGTATCGTTGAAAATGGAAAGGTAATTGGAGTTAGAACAGATCGTCCAGATGGGGATATTTTTGCTGATGTGGTCGTTCTCGCAGATGGAGTAAACTCATTGCTTGCTAAAGAATTAGGCTTCCATAAGGAATTAAAACCTGATGAAGTGGCCCTAACAGCGATGGAGGTCATTAATTTACCAAAGGAAAAGATTAATGATCGATTCAACTTAGAAGAAAATCAAGGGTGTACGATTGAAATATTCGGAGATTCAACGAAAGGGAATCTTGGTACTGCCTTTCTTTATACGAATAAAAATAGCTTGAATATCGGAGTTGGAACGACATTATCCAGTATGATGAAGGCGAAATTAAAACCTTATGATTTATTGGATTACTTGAAAAATCATCCGATGGTCGCACCACTTCTTGCTGGAGGAGAATCTGCAGAATATTTAGCTCATTTAATTCCAGAGGGTGGTTTTCATTCAGTTCCTAAGGTGGCAGGCAATGGAGTGCTAGTCATTGGTGATGCAGCCCAACTCGTTAATGCGATTCATCGCGAAGGTTCAAATATGGCGATGGCTTCAGGAAAAATGGCTGCAGAGGCAGTTATCAAGGCAAAAGAGGAAGAAGACTACAGTGAAGCTAGTTTAAATAGCTATCGTGAAGCATTGTATGAAAGTTTTATCATAAAAGATTTAGAAAAATATAAGGATGCAGCCCATACATTTGAGCATCATCCACAATACTTTAATGACTATGTCCCTATGATGAATCAAGCGATGAGCAAGTTCTTTACAGTTGATGGGACTCCTAAGAGAGAAAAACAGAAACAAATTATAAAAGGGTTTACTGGTGAAAAGGGTACATTTAACGTCATGAAAGATCTTTACCGTGCGTGGAAGGCGGTGAAATAATGTCAACAAAAACAATTGAAGAAAAACAGTATTTAACGCGCTTTAAAGCAGACACAAAGTCTCATTTAACAATTCTTGACCATGAAATCTGTCGTGAAACTTGTCCGGATAAGATCTGCACCATTTTCTGTCCTGCTGAAGTGTATAAATGGGAAGGAACGAGAATGCAAGTTGGCTATGAAGGGTGCCATGAGTGTGGCAGTTGCCGAATTGGATGCCCACAACAAAATATAAAGTGGGAATATCCAAAAGGTGGACATGGGATCGTCTTCAGACTGGCCTAAATTAAAGAAGAGGAAGCACAATGTTTTAGTGCTTCCTCTTCTTTTATCTTCTGTTTTCGTAATCTTTGTTGGCCTCTGGGGTGAATTCTTCAGATGCCTCTGTTTGGTATTGAAGGTTTTTTCTTCGTGTTGTATCTTCTCGCTCTTCTGGGTTTCTTCTCATATTGCTCATATAGCTATGGAAGAAGAATTCGAAAATGGTTACAGCAATTGCTGAAAAAAGAGACATTGTAAATGCATTCATAGCAGATGTGAGTAGCGATATCATAACCCAAATGACTGCTAAAGCAAGTCCGAAATCAGCTAATGTTGCGATGGCGTTTCCTGTCCTTGGGAGAATCCCTAAATCACCTACAATATAAGAAATGATTCCTAATATGAGTGTGATTAGAAATACAGTTCCAAAAGTCATTCCATAGTAGAGGCCTAAGATAATATACAAAAGTGCCAATGATGCAATGAATTTAATCGCTAATGCTTTAAAATGTTCCATACTAACCACCTTTCATTTATTGAAAAGATTTTAACAAGTGAAATGTAAAGGGGCTGGAAAATGTTTGCTCAGTTCTCTCTACATCACCTGTTAAAGTTAGTTTGTCTCACTTTTTCATTTTTATGATTCGTTTTATTACTGTCTGTATAGTTTTTCACAAGGATTTTTAAAAAGA
The DNA here is from genome assembly GCF_047302285.1 of Robertmurraya phoenicis. Taxonomy (GTDB): domain Bacteria; phylum Bacillota; class Bacilli; order Bacillales; family Cytobacillaceae; genus Robertmurraya. The sequence continues at coordinate 3,121,141 of NZ_CP154845.1, read as the reverse complement.
AAGGGTAACGCTTTAGAAGTGGGGTGAGGTCAGGTCAGATGATACTCTCTGTAGGGATAAAACTAAAATCGTGGTTTTGAATCCTTTTCTCTAATTCAGTTGCTGCTTGACACGCTTGATGAAAGTTGTTGAAACTCGTGGAAATATAAAAAGGCTTTTTCTTGTAAAAGTATCCATTCGAATTCGTTTGATAAAGGACGATATTCCAATGATAGAACTCTGTATCTGGAGATGGATTATGTCCTTCTAATGCGATAAGCCAGTGGGAAGGATCTGGTAATGGGATATCTTCACTAGAAATGATCGGAATTAGTTTTCTTTGATAAAACTCCCGGTGATTTGGGAAGTGCATAAGAATTTCCTCCCTTCTAACATTTTACACCTCTTATCTTATTATATATGGCGATTCTAACAATTGTAGCTCTAATTTGTTACTATTTTTCGAAAAAATAAAACGCTTTCATAAAATTAGAAATGAAATAAGGGCAATTAACAAAATGTCCTTATTCCAAATTGCTTATTTTTTATCTTGAGGTAGAAACAACGTCAAAATTCCAAGTAGTGGAAGGAATCCTGTCAAAATAATCGTTAAAATGATGCCGATTTGATCGGCCAAATATCCTAAAACAACTGAACCGATAGCGCCCATACCAAATGCAAGACCAACTGTTAGCCCAGACATAAGACCTATTTTTCCAGGGACAAGCTCCTGGGCATAGACAACCGTAACAGAGAAACTAGACATTAGAATAAATCCTGTTAAAGCCAAAATAATAAAAGCAAAGGCTGGTGGAGCAAATGGCAGTAAAATGGACAGTGGGGCTGTACCAACAAGTGATATCAAAATGATATTTCTTTTTCCGAACCGGTCAGCCAATGGCCCGCCGAAAAAGGTACCTACTGCACCTGATACTAAAAATGCGAATAAATAATATTGTGCTTTTTGAATCGAAAAACCGTAATTTTCAATCGCGAAAAATGCAAAGTAATTGGTCATTCCTGATACATACCATGAACGAGCAAAAATTAAAAATAAAAGCAAAGTAAGGTAGAGAACGAGTTTGTCTGCATGAGGTTGAGCTGTAGAAATAGCTTCCTTCCCTTTTTGCTTTAAGACTTCTAGATCAAAGCGTAGCTTCTTTGTATACCATGTAGCAATATACACTAAAAGTAAAACGGCGATCGCTGCAACGAAGGTAAACCAGGCTGCGCCCCTTTGCCCGAGTGGAACCAGAATAAGAGCAGTAATAAGAGGAGCTAGTGCTTGACCGGAGTTCCCTCCAACTTGGTAAATAGATTGAGCGAGACCTCTTTTTTTTCCGGCAGCCATATAGGCGACACGGGAGCCTTCTGGATGAAAAACGGCTGATCCTAAACCGATGAAAAGGACAGAAATGACAATCCAACCAAATGAAGGAGCAAATGACAATCCTAATACTCCTAATAATGTTGACGTTAAGCCAATAGGGAGAGCAAAGGGCATTGGTTTTTTATCCGTCATAATCCCAACGACTGGCTGCATGACCGAGGCAACCATATTTAATGAAAAAGCGATAATTCCCAATTGAGTAAAGGTCAATCCCATCGATTTTTCAAGGATCGGAAACATGGCCGGAACAACTGCTTGAATCGAGTCGTTTAATAAATGGCAGATCCCCATAATGATTAGGATTTTGTAATTCGTCTTCTCTAATTCTTTTTTATATAGCTGAGAAGTTAATACTGCTTGACTCAAGTTTAAACCCTTCTTTCGAAATGTGATAATGATATCTTACAAGAAATTGTGAGGAAATTGGGTGATTTTTCAAAAAAAGTTTCGAACAATGAAGGAAATTAAACTAGTGTGGGAGTGAAAATAAAAAAGCTGTGTCAAGAAGTTGTCTAGTACAACTTTTGGCACAGCTTCTTATTATTGAATTTCGTGTACTAAAGGAAGCATAATCGTGACAGATGTTCCTTTATGCTCCTCACTTTTAATCGAGATTTCTCCATTAAATGATTGTAGAATCCGTCTACAAACCACTAGACCAAGTCCGGTTCCTGTTTCTTTGGAAGTGTAAAATGGAGTAAAGATTTGCTCAATTACCTTCTCATTGATTCCGATACCAGTATCTGTAATGATAATCTCACAAGTATGTTCCTTTTTCCGCATTTCTAGAGTAAGTGTTCCTTCGCCCTTCATTGCCTCAAAAGCATTTCTTGTAATATTCAATACAACTTGCTTCATTTGATCTTTTGTACATGTGACAAGGACCGGATCAGTTCCTACCTCATAATGGAGATGAACTCTGTTGAATGTAGCTTCTGAAAGGATAAGGGGATATAGTTCCCTTAGCACACCACAAATATCTACGATTTCCATTTTCTGTACAGTAGGTTTTCCGAGAATAAGAAACTCACTTACAATTTCATTAATTCTTTCAATTTCCTTATCTATAACAGAAAAGTACATCCGATCATCTGGATCATCGTATTTTTCACCAAGAAGCTGAACGAGCCCTTTAATACCTGTTAACGGATTGCGAATTTCATGGGCAGTGCTAGCAGCGAGTGTGCCAACCAATTCAAGCTTTTGAGCTTCATTTTCCTTTCTTTCAATCGCAGCTTGACGTTTAAGCATAAGAAAATTTAGTAAGAGAAATAAAATATGTGTAAGAATGAGAAAAGTACCAATCACCATCATAGAGTCAAAAATCGTATTTTTTGTACCGTTTATCTTCACTTTTAATTTCCAAGGCAGACGTTCTATCGGGTATGTGACCCATTGCTTTTCATCTGAAAGAGATGCCATTTGTTCATCTTCTTTCGTATTGAAGGACATTAATATATTTTCATCGGCTGTTAAGACAACGATTTTAGAATCAGGTGTGAGGATTTTCATTAGGTTCTTAACATAATCGATGCGAAGTAGGGCCAAAGACACCGCCATTAGCTCGTTATCATCCCCTAGTATTGGATGAGCAAGTGCAATAACAATTTGTCCATTCTCTAATGTGAATGATTTATTGGAGATAATGACATCCTTAGTTTTCATTACTTCATTCACCAAATCTTCTTCAATATCATTACGTTCGTGCAAGTGTTCGTTTGAACCTGCGATAATGTCACCATTTTCCCCAACCAAATAAATTCCACCATAACGGGGGTCTGATTGATGGGCTCTTTCAAGTAATGGTTCCATTTGCTCTAAATGATCGAATAATGTTTTTGCTGTCATGGAGATCATCTCGAGAGAAGTTACCGTACCAGTGATAAACCTGTCCCAATGTGATTCATGTATTGACGCAATCCATTTAGCTTCATTAACTCGTTCGTTGAAATGATTGATTGAGCGAACTTGAATAAAATAAGTACTCCCGACAAGGGTAGGGACCAATACGACAATTATATAGATAAACATTAATTTACGATTTATTTTCATGAATGCGCTCCAAAGCTTTATTCATATTTTATTAGCAGACAAATTATTAAACAAACTTTAACAGATTGAGCCATAAAATTGCAAAAAATAATGGAATATTTTTCAACATATTAACTTGATAAAAAAATATATCCCTATCATTATAGCATTAATTATATTTGGAACATGAATTTTTCTAACTTGATGTATACATATCAATGAATTTTGTGGTCAAGACAAGAGATAAGTGTCAATTGAAATTGACATCGAATAGTAGTCTTTTCTATAATAGTCTTAAATCAAGATATTTTAGGACATAATTCCTAATTGAAACCAAAATGCACCTCTTTGTGGAGGGATGCAAATAAAATACATCTTTCTAAAGGATTTGAGAATATGAACTCAGAAGAAATAAAACAATCTCTTAAGCTATTTATTGTCTTGTCTCGTGCCTATCGAGCAGTCAATGAAGATGTCAATAAATTGATTCATACGTATGGGTTAAATCCTACTGAGTTTGCTGTGCTGGAACTTCTGTATCATAAGGGAGACCAACCACTTCAACAGATTGGCGGGAAGATCCTACTAGCGAGTGGGAGTATTACTTATGTAGTGGACAAATTAGAGGAAAAAGGATACTTAGTTCGAGTAGCCTGCCCGAGTGATCGAAGAGTGACATTTGCCCAAATAACTGATAATGGAAAGAAGTTCATAGAGAATGTCTTTCCTGGGCATGAACAACGAATTCATGAATTGATGTCTGAACTTTCTAATGAAGAAAAAGAAGAAGCGATTGAACTTTTAAAGAAGCTTGGACTATCTGTATCCTAAATAAGACAAAAGCGATCCGATTTCTACGAGGATCGCTTTTGTTTTATTTGAGCATTTCTTGTATAATTACTTTGTAATTTCTAAATTTTTTGAATAGGGGGCTAATAAGTGAGTTTTGATCAATATACATATACCAGACCTAATTTTGAAGTGGTTGAAAAGAGTTTGGAAGAACTGATTACTCAGTTCAAAGAGGCACAATCTGCTGATGAGCAAAATGAAGTAATGAATGAGATTAATGAAATTCGTGATCAATTAGGAACGATGTTCAATTTAGTGTATATTCGCCATTCCATCGATACAAATGATGAATTTTATAAACAAGAACAGGATGCGATGGATGATTTAGAGCCGCAAGTCGATGGACTTGTAACAAAATATTATGAAGCATTAGTAAACTCAAAGTTTCGCCAAGAGCTCGAAAATAAGTGGGGGAAACAGTTATTTGCTCTTGCAGAAGCGCAATTGAAAGTTTTTTCACCTGAAGTGGTTCCTCTTATGCAGACGGAAAATAAGCTTTCAAGCGAGTATACAAAGCTTATTGCTTCTGCGAAAATTATGTTTGAAGGGGAAGAACGAACACTTGCCCAAATGGAGCCATTTACTGAATCGAAAGATAGAGAGATGAGAAAGAGAGCAAGTGAAGCTCGCTTTGGATTTTTAGCCAAGCAGGAGGAAGAGTTAGACCGTATTTACGATGAATTGGTAAAGGTGCGTACAGAAATTGCTCATAAACTTGGCTATAACAATTTTGTAGAACTTGCATACTACCGCATGTACCGAACAGATTATAATGCAGAAATGGTTGCCAATTTCCGCAATCAAGTGAAAGAATTTATTGTGCCGATTGCGACAAAATTAAGAAAGCGACAGCAAGAGAGAATTGGGGTAGATTCTCTAAAGTATTATGATGAAGGTTTTAATTTCGTCTCTGGTAATGCCGTCCCTAAAGGTAGTCCAGAATGGATTATTGATAATGGGCAGAAAATGTATAATGAGCTTTCTCAAGAAACGGGCGAATTCTTTCAATATATGAGGGATGAAGGGTTAATGGACCTTGTTGCGAAAAAGGGAAAAGCGGGTGGAGGTTATTGTACTTTCATTGAAAATTACAAGGCGCCATTTATTTTTTCCAATTTCAATGGAACCTCTGGTGATATTGACGTACTGACACATGAGGCTGGACATGCTTTCCAAATCTATTCAAGTCGTCATTATGATATTCCAGAGTATTACTGGCCAACTTATGAAGCAGCAGAGATTCATTCTATGAGCATGGAGTTTTTCACTTGGCCGTGGATGGATTTGTTCTTTCAAGACGATACCGAAAAATATAAGTTCTCCCATCTAAGTTCAAGCTTGTTATTCCTTCCATATGGTGTTTCTGTTGATGAATTTCAGCATTGGGTTTATGAGCATCCAGAGGCAACACCGAAGGAAAGAAAAGCAGCATGGAGGGAGATTGAGAAAACGTATTTGCCACATCGAGATTATGATGGTAATGAGTATTTGGAGAACGGGGGATTTTGGCAGCGTCAAGGTCATATATATAATTCACCTTTTTATTATATTGATTATACGTTGGCTCAAATCTGTGCATTTCAATTTTGGAAAAAATCAAGAGAAAACCATGATGAAGCATGGAGCGATTATTTAAAGCTTTGTAAGCTAGGCGGTAGCCTTCCATTTACTGGGCTTGTGGAAGAAGCGAATTTAATTTCACCGTTTGAAGAGGGTTGTGTGCAATCGGTTGTTGGTGAAATTGAAAATTGGTTAAATGCAGTTGATGATAAGAGTCTATAATTTGAGTGATCTGCGTTTTTAGGAATTTCTTATTTTGTTTATCCTTTCTACCGACCAGAAATTGGTCGGTTTTTTATTTAAATTTTCATATTGTCCGATTTTGTTGAACAATTCATTTTCTGCTTATTGCGTGCTATTCTTATAAGGATTGGTTATTATAAAGGGAAATTCAATATTTTAATGGTTACATTTGAAAAAAGAGCGTGGCCATTGCGTACATCACGGAGGGAAATAAATTGTATCTAGCAATTCTGTTTTTTATGTTAATGTCTTTTTTCTTATCAGGAAGCGAAACCGCTTTGACGGCTGTTAATAAAATGAAAATTAAAACAAGAGCCGACCAACAAGATGTGAAATCGCAAAAATTGTTAAAGCTCGTTTCAAAGCCTGATGAATTAATCACAGCGATATTAATAGGAAATAATATTTCCAATATTATGCTTCCGACACTAGTGACTATCATGGCGATTGAATATGGAGTCAATGTTGGAATTGCAACGGGAGTTCTTACAGTTGTCCTGATTATATTTGCTGAGGTTTTACCAAAGTCGATTGCAGCAACTTTTTCTGAAAAAATATCTTATTTAGTTTTCCCCGTTATTTCTGGGTTATTGATCTTATTAAAACCACTCACCTTTTTGCTCTCGAAATTTACAAGACTTATTATTAAATTGTTGGCAAAGGAAAATGCTGATGAAGTTTCGTTTTCAAAGGAAGAGCTCATGACTATGGTGGATATAGCCACAACAGAAGGAACGTTTAAAAACGAAGAAACGAAAAGAATTAAGGGCGTCATCGATTTTTATGATATGGATGTACGAGATGCCTTAAAGACACCGAGAATGGATATTGTGGGTATTCCTTTAAATTCTACATACGAATCAGTACGAGATATTGTTATTAACAATAACTATACGAGATATCCTGTCTATAAAGAGGATATGGATAATATTGTGGGTGTTTTTCATTCCAAGCAATTATTAGCATGGTCATTGGAAGAAAATAAGGATTTACAAGAGTATATTGATACTAGACCTCTATTCGTCATTGAAGCCCTTTCCATTGAAAAATTATTCAAGATGATGCTAAAGGAAAAGAAACATATAGCGATCGTTTTGGATGAATATGGAGGCACAAAGGGGATCATTAGTCACGAGGATATTATCGAGGCGATGCTTGGCCAGGAAATTGAAGATGAAACAGATTTAAATGAAGAAGTACTAATAGATGAACTGACGGACTCTCACATCGTTTGCCATGGAAAACTCGGCATCCGTCGTTTAAATGAAGTATTTAAAACAAAGATTCCTGAGGATGAAGACATTTTAGCTGGTTTCTTATTTAAAGAATTTGGTCACTTCCCGAAAGTGGGGGATACATTAGAATATCATCATTTGCATTTTCTAATAAAAGAAATTGAGGACAATAAATTGACTCAAGTAGAGATTACCAAAAAATCAACGACTGTATAATTTATAATGAAAAAATCATGGGAAAGGGACCCATGATTTTTTTGGTTTAGTTAGGTTGAATTACTATCTGTTCATTTTCCATAATGGCTTTAAAGTTCTTACTATTAGGTTCATCGATGATTAAATCCGTTATTTTATCCTCTAATAGCTCTTGTATCACTCGACGTAAAGGTCTGGCACCAAAGGTTGGGTTATAGCCCTTTTCTACAAGAAACTCTTTTACTTCATTAGTTACCGTAAGAGTTATATCCTGTTCTTTAAGGATGTCATTTAATTCGAGTAACATTAAATCGACAATTTTTAATAAAGAATTTTTTTCTAAAGGTGCGAACTCAATAATATTATCAAAACGGTTTAAAAATTCTGGTTTAAAGAAGCTTCCGAGCGAATCCAATATGTTCAGCTCTTTCGTTGTATGGTCTTGTCCAAAGCCAACTTTTACTCGTCGATGACCAACCCCAGCATTACTAGTCATAATAATGACCGTATCTTTAAAGCTCACAACTCTACCTTGACTATCGGTCAAGCGCCCATCATCAAGAATTTGTAGGAACATATGCTGAACATCAGGATGTGCCTTTTCAATCTCATCTAGCAAAATGATGCTGTAAGGATTTCGGCGTACTTTTTCCGTTAATTGCCCAGCTTCTTCATGTCCAACATATCCTGGAGGCGAACCGATTAATTTTGATACACTATGCTTCTCCATGTATTCACTCATATCAAGACGAATCATCGCATCTTTGGAACCAAACAGCTCAAGTGCTAAAGTCTTAGAGAGTTCAGTTTTGCCAACCCCAGTTGGACCAACGAAAAGGAAGGAACCAATTGGTCGATTTTTTGATCTCAAACCTGCACGGCTTCTTTTTATTGCTTTTGTTACTCTTTCAACGGCCTCTGCCTGACCGATTACCTTTTCAGATAGTGCTTTATGAAGATTCTTCATTTTTGTTTGTTCATCTTCTTGAAGCTTACCGACAGGAATCCCTGTTTTTTGCTCGATCAATGCTTGAATTTGTTTAACGTCAACGATTGGTCGAACTTGGTTGCGATTTGAGTTTAACTTTTGTTCAAGTTCTTTTTCTTCTTGACGAAGCTTGGCTGCTAATTCGTAATTTTCAGTTTCTAGTGCTCTATCTTTCTCTTTTGCAATTTCCTCTAGTCTTTTTTCGGTCTTTTCAACTGAGCTGTAATCCGAAATTAGGTTAAGTTTAGAGCCTGCTTCATCCATTAAATCAATCGCCTTGTCTGGAAGGAAATGGTCTTGAATATAGCGGTGGGACAATGTTACACAAGCTTCGAGAGCTTCATCTGAGAAAGTAATTTCATGAAAATTCTCATACTTGTCTTTTAAACCTTTCAAGATCTCAATTGCGTGCTCGGTGGTTGGTTCATGTACTTGAACAGGTTGAAATCTCCGTTCTAGTGCTGCATCTTTTTCGATTTGGCGGTATTCTTTTAAAGTAGTAGCTCCAACAAGCTGTAGTTCACCACGTGCTAAAGCTGGTTTTAATATATTTCCAGCGTCCATAGAGCCTTCAGCTGAACCGGCACCAACTAATAGATGAATTTCATCAATAAAAAGGATAATATTCTTTCTTTCTTGTAATTCAGCAATGATTTTTTTCATTCTCTCTTCAAATTGGCCGCGAATACCTGTATTAGCAACTAAAGAAGCTACATCTAATAAAAAGACTTCTCTATTTTTTAATTTATTGGGAACCTTCCCCACTACAATTCTTGCTGCCAATTCTTCTGCTATGGCAGTTTTTCCTACGCCAGGTTCCCCAATAAGTACAGGGTTATTCTTATTTCTTCTATTCAATATTTCAATTACTCTGTTAACTTCTTCATCACGACCGATAACTGGATCGATGAGTCCAGCTCGGGCCATCTGGTTGAGATTACGACCAAATTGTTCGATAAATCCACTTGTTTTTCCATGATGATTAGAATTTGAGTTCATCTTTTGTTGACTGTTTTGTGATGTGTAGTTTTTAAAGAGTTCTTCCATCGGGTTATAATTGAAAGAAGAGAAACTTGACATGCTTGGACCAAAAGATGAAGCTAATTTAGCTTTCTCAGTCTTATAACAATTTTGACATAGGTGGAGCTGCTTCTCTACACCATTTACATTCATTTTTAAATGAACCTGTACATCTGCTTGCTGACAAATTTGACAAAGCATTTCACATTCCTCCTATTAATTTGACTTTGACTTTCTTTGACTTTTATACATTAATTATAATTTGACCTTTTTTGACTTTCAAGCATTTTGCTTGAAGATTTTTTTGGTGAAATATTGGAAATTTATCCAGTGGGATTGATGAAATAGTTGAATGTTATTATACACTGAAAAAATGCTCGTCATTGTTTGTCCTTCTCTTCATATATTGAAATGGAGGGAGGATAATTTATGAAGACAAATTGGGGAGCTGCCTTCCAAATAGCAGCAGTGTATGTGGGTACGATCGTGGGAGCTGGATTTGCTACTGGACGGGAAATTGTTGAGTTCTTTACGAGATTCGGCTTTATAGGATTAATAGGAATCTTAATGAGCGGCTATATTTTTATCACCTTAGGTTCAAAATTAATGAGAATTTCAGCCAAAATTGGAGCAACCTCGTACCAAGAATTTAATACTTTTTTGTTCGGAAGGGTCTTTGGCTCCATCATAAATATAATTATGCTTTTAATGCTATTAGGAGTTTGTGGAGTTATGTTATCTGGAGCAGGAGCGGTGTTTAGTGAGCAACTAGGGTTATCGAGAAGTTTCGGTTTGATACTTACTCTTTCACTTTCAGTTATCGTCATGATTGTGGGAATTAAAGGGTTGTTTGCAGCCAATACAATCGTTGTTCCACTGATGATTAGCTTTAGTTTCATTTTAATGTTTATATCATTTCAGCTTCCAAACTTTTTAGATCAACTTCTTTTTATTCCATATGTTGACGATGGTTGGAAGTCAGTCGTTTCTCCATTTTCCTATACAGCCTTAAATTTAGGCCTTGCACAGGCTGTATTAGTACCTGTAGCAGCGGAAATAAAAAACGAAGAAACGGTAAAATGGGGAGGGATTATTGGGGGAATTGCCTTAACTCTCATTCTATTATCAAGTCATTTTACATTGGTGATGCTTCCAAATGTTGAGGCGTTTGAGATACCGATGGCCGTAGTTATGAAAAACTTAGCGGCTGGACTTCATGGATTGTATATTTTAATTATTTATGGTGAGATATTTACTTCTGTAATTGGGAATGTGTTTGGATTAGAAAGACAGATCAAGACTTTTCTCCGTTGGCCAACTCTAGTTATTGTGGGAGGAATACTTGCGATTGCCTTTGTGATCAGTCAAGTTGAATATGGTACGTTGTTATCCTATCTATATCCGATCTTTGGCTATATCAGCATTATTTTTATCATTTTATTGTGGATGAAACCGTTGGATAAAATTGAAAAGAGACATTGAAAGATTCAATGTCTCTTAATTTAGTGGGTAAATCACAAATAAAAATAAGTCAAAAATGAGATGAGAAACGATGACAAGTGGTAAACTTTTTTTCCATGCATATAAATATCCCCAAAAAATTCCTGTGACAAGTGCTGCGAATGGGAGCATAATCGACCCAGAATAGAAATGAACGGATGCATACAATATAGATGAGGCAAATACAGCAGTTGTCACATTTGCCGCCTTTTGGATTCTTTTTTGGATAAAGCCTCTCCAAAATATCTCCTCACCGGGAATGATGACGAGTATCAATACGATATAATGCCAGAGAACAGTAGGGGATAGGCGATTGTAAAGCCTTGTGATTTCTTTTGCAAAAGGAAGATTGACTAAATCGATTAGAAGACTACCTAGCAAAAAACAAGCAAATAGAATGACCCCAGATAAACTGCCGAGAGATAAGTATGTAAATAGTGGAACTTGGTCTTCAATTTCTTCGTGCATAATGGAATAGCTTATTAAAAAAAGCATCGTGGCTGTGAAAATATACCAAAATATATTCTTATCTTGGAAGGTAAAAAAGATCAAAAGATGCGCAAGAAAAAACCCAAGAATTAGTCTATGATCTTTAATCCAATTTGGTATGGCCATGTGAAAGCGCTCCTTTCTATCGGATCGAACTATATATGGTTAAAATTAAGTTTATCAAGAGTGTATTTAGGTGTGTGATTTGAATAGAAGTAAATCCATTAGTTCATTATAAAGGTTAACTGAAAGGAGGACAATTATTTGACTAAATCGAAAAAAGAGAAAGAGAGAGCATGGAATGTGAGGAAAAGTGAACAGCATCCACACGGTAAAGTCAAATCATTTAAGGAATTAGCTGATAATAAGAATCCATCAGAGTGATACCTTGAGTTGCAAACAAAAACCCTATTGGAGTACCATTAGGGTTTTGTGTTTATCTTATTACAAAATAGATTCCTTAACTACTTTATAGTTCTTATGATTGACAACGGTTCTTTGTTCCAGTTCGAGGTCGCGATAATTATCCATATAGGTTAAGTCCACGATAACAGAGTTTTCGTTTACTTTTTCAACAACGCCCTGTAGGCCGTCCCGAAATTCTATGATATTCCCAACTTCTGCTTTTTTCAACTGTCCTCTCTCCTTTTTCTCCCAAATGTCGAATGATTATATGTAACAGTTTGCACTAAATTCTATCATTCGTAAAGAAAAAGATATAAAAATCCCTTAGAGAACCTCATTTTTTTATTAATTAATAGAAAATTCAGCTATTTAAGGAGTTACAAAAAATGACAATGTACAACGTTATATCAAAATATTCTATCTAAACATCATCATTATTGATTTTTCTTTGCATACTCCTTTAACTCACTAACAATTATTTTCTTAGACTCTTCGTCATCAAGCCCTACAAGACCATAGGAAAAAGATTGAGCAGATGTCCGTTTCTTCCACTTTGGTTCAGCCATAATGGAAATGGTTTGTTTATTTAATACGAACGATATCTCTAATAATAGGTTCTTTTCATTAATCGGCAGATCTAAAGGGGAAGACATTCTTAAACCGTTGGGGCTTAAATCCATTAGTAGGGCTCGTCCTTCTTTTGAATCTCCTATAATTTGATTCACTTTCAGAATTTTGAAAGTTGCCTCAATTGGATTACCAAAAGTAAAACGAAAGGGCTCATCTCTCCTGTAAAGCATACTAAGCTCTCCCTTTATTGATATATTTATTAGCATCATACAGATAATTAAAGGACAAATCAATGCAAAAACGGTGAATTTTTGTATCATTGTTCACAAATTTGTCACATTTATCAATGCGATATTTTTGTATAATAGTCTCGTTTTTGATATTCTTTCTCTGGGTGCTTTTTTTGTCGAATAAAACAGAAAAGCTCCATGAGGGTACATGAAACATGTTTATTTGTAAAACAATAATGGAGGTAGTAAAACCTTTTATAAAAATGGTAATATAAACTATAAAGTAAACATGTAACATTATTAAAATTGATAAGGGGTTTGATGAATTATGGTAGAAAAACAATTTAAGGTAATCGCTGAAACAGGAATCCACGCACGCCCAGCTACAGTACTAGTACAGACTGCAAGCAAATTTGAATCTGATATTCAACTTGAATATAAAGGCAAAAAAGTAAACTTAAAGTCCATCATGGGTGTAATGTCTTTAGGAATTGGTCAAGGAGCTGAAATTACGATTAGCGCAGAAGGTGGAGATGAACAAAATGCCATCCAAAGCCTTGAAGAACTTATGAAAAAAGAAGGGTTAACTGCATAATGAGCTTTTTACATGGTATTGCTGCATCAAGTGGAATAGCAATTGCAAAGGCTTATCGTCTAGTTGAGCCTGATTTATCCTTTGAAAAGAAGACGATTGATGATGTTGATTCAGAAGTTGAACGTTTTGAGGCTGCAATTGCCCAATCGAAAAAAGAATTAGAAGCGATTCGCGATAATGCGAAAGAAAATTTAGGTGAAGATAAGGCTGCAATCTTTGAAGCGCACCTACTTGTTCTAAGCGATCCAGAATTACTAAATCCAATAAAGGATATAGTGATGTCTGAAAAGGTAAATGCTGAGGTTGCTTTAAAAGAGACAGCAGATATGTTCGTTTCCATGTTTGAATCCATGGATAATGAATATATGAGAGAAAGAGCAGCTGATATACGTGATGTCACAAAACGTGTTCTTTCCCATTTACTTGGAGTAAAAATTGTTAATCCGAGCATGATTACAGAAGAAGTTGTAGTGGTTGCAGAGGATTTAACGCCTTCAGATACGGCTCAATTAAATCGTCAGTTTGTTAAAGGTTTTACAACAGATATTGGCGGTAGAACATCCCATTCTGCGATTATGGCACGTTCTTTAGAGATTCCGGCTGTTGTTGGTACAAAGACGGCAACGAAGGATATTGAGAATGGTGATTTAGTCATTGTGGATGGGTTAAAGGGTGAGGTTCATATTAATCCTACACCAGAGTTAGTTGAACAGTATAAACAAGCAAATGAAGACTTTGAAGCACAAAAAGCAGAGTGGGCGAAGTTAAAGAATGAACAAACTTACTCAGCTGATGGACATCAAGTCGAATTAGTGGCTAACATCGGAACGCCTAATGATCTTGAAGGTGTGATCAATAATGGTGGTGAAGGGGTAGGCCTATATAGGACTGAATTCCTTTACATGGGAAGAGATGAACTTCCTACAGAAGATGAACAATTTGAATCTTACAAAGCAGTTCTCGAAGGTTTAGAAGGAAAACCAGTTGTCGTTCGTACGTTAGACATAGGTGGAGATAAAGAATTACCATACTTAAAATTACCGAAAGAAATGAATCCTTTCCTCGGCTTCCGTGCTATTCGTTTATGCTTAGAAGAAAAAGAGATCTTTAAGACTCAATTAAGAGCCTTACTCCGAGCAAGTACGTATGGAAATCTAAAGATTATGTTCCCAATGATTGCGACTTTAGATGAGTTCAGACAAGCTAAAGCCATGCTTGAAGAAGAGAAAGCGAAGCTTCAGAGCGAAGGCGTTTCTGTTTCAGACAAAATAGAAGTAGGAATTATGGTTGAAATTCCTTCTACTGCTGTTCTTGCTGATCAATTTGCAAAAGAAGTTGATTTCTTTAGTATCGGTACGAATGATCTCATTCAGTACACGATGGCTGCAGATCGCATGAACGAGAGAGTTTCTTATCTGTATCAACCATATAGTCCTTCGATTTTACGATTAGTAAAAATGGTAATTGACGCTGCCCATAAAGAAGGAAAATGGACAGGTATGTGTGGAGAAATGGCCGGTGACGAAACGGCGATTCCACTTCTATTAGGTCTTGGTTTAGATGAATTTTCAATGAGTGCGACTTCGATTTTAAAAGCTCGCTCCCAAATTCTTCGTTTAAGCAAGGCTGAAATGGAGAAATTAGCTACAGAAGCGTTACAGAAATCAACGACGGAAGAAGTCATTGAAATGGTAACAGCTGCTACAAGTAAGAACTAGGTTTAACTAAATTAAAACAAGGGTATAGGTGAACAAGGCACTTGGTAAACCTATTTTCTCCCTTTAAAGTCGACTGGTATAATCCGGTCGGCTTTTTTCTTGTTCAAATACTCCCGTGTCCTTCTATTAAATGGTAAAATAATATACATATATTTTGTAATTAATGAAAAATAGAGAGGGGAATTTGGATGTTAACAAAGGATCAAACGGTTATTGGTTTTATTGGTATTGGTGTTATGGGAAAAAGCATGGCAACTAATCTTTTAAATGCAGGATATCCAGTTGTTGTATACACAAGAACAAAGGATAAGGCGCAAAGCTTGCTTGAAGAAGGAGCTGAATGGGCAGATTCAAGTAAAGAAGTTGCAGCAAAGGCGAATGTGATTATCACTATTGTCGGTTATCCAACAGATGTTCGTGAAGTGTATTTAGGCGAGAATGGGATAATTCCAAACGGAAACAAAGATACATATTTAATTGACATGACTACCTCAACACCTAGCCTTGCAGCAGAAATTTATGAAGAAGCAAAGAAAAAAGGGATGCATGCACTTGATGCACCTGTTTCAGGTGGCGACATCGGAGCAAGGGATGGAAAACTTTCCATCATGGTCGGAGGAGATAAAGAAGATTTTGAGGCTGTCTTACCGATTTTTAATATACTTGGAACAAATATTGTTTATCAAGGCAAAGCTGGTTCTGGGCAGCATACGAAAATGTGTAATCAAATCGTGATTGCTTCGGGGATGATTGGAGTCAGTGAAGCAATGGCTTATGCCGTAAAGTCCGGACTGGAACCTGAAAATGTCTTGAAAAGTATTTCCTCTGGAGCAGCAGGAAGTTGGTCACTCTCCAATTTAGCTCCTAAAATGATTGAAGGGAATTTTGAACCAGGCTTCTACATTAAACATATCATTAAAGATATGTCGATTGCCCTTGAGGAAGCAGAAAATATGGGGATGGAGGCACCTGGTTTAGCTCTTGCCCTCTCTTTATACAAAGAATTAGCTGAACGAGGAGAAGAAAATAGCGGAACTCAAGCTTTATATAAATATTGGCAGTAATCCTTTTTTAAATGAAAATACATAGATTATCCTTTCTAGATCAAACTATGAGTGGTTCAACATCATTCATAAGAAGGAGGGTCTAAGTATGGCAAAGAAAAACAAAAAGAATGGTGCCAAGCAGAAGAATAACCAGGGATTTGATTCAGCGGTTTTAAACGAAGAATTTGCTCAAGAAATGGGAAGTACTGATGCAAACAAAATTCATAAGGATAAAGCGAAGAAAGAAAAAGCAGGAAAGAATAATGGCAAGTATAAAGGTCAATAAAAACATGTAGAGTTCCCTATGAATATAGTGTTGAAAAAGGTATCGAGCGTACTCGGTACCTTTTATATTATGGAGAGAAAGAAAGTATAAGATTCTTTAAAATGTAAAAGGCAACGAGAGAAATGTACTCGATGCCTTATCTTTTTGATTAATTTTTTTACATCTGGAAAAATTAATCCATTCGATCCATAGCTTCTTCAATCGTTTCCATCGAATAGGCGAAGGACAAGCGGACATAACCTTCTCCTAATGGTGAAAAGGCACTACCTGGGACAACCGCAACTCCAACTTTTTCAACAAGCGATAAGGCGAAATCAAAAGAACTTGAGTATGGAGATGGTAATTTGACAAAGAAGTAAAAAGCGCCATCTGGTTTGACCACATCTAGGTTCATCTTTTGAAGACGCATATACATATAATCTCTTCTTTTTAAATATTCTTCCTTCATCACATGTGCATCATCTTTCCCAACTGTCAAAGCTTCAATAGCTGCGATTTGAGAAATAGAAGTCGCACAAGAAACATTATATTGATGTACCTTAAGTATATGTTTTGCGATATTTTCAGGTGCAAAAATAAAACCAATTCTCCAACCCGTCATGGAGTGGGACTTAGATAAGCCGTTAATAATAATCGACTTTTCCTTTAGCACTGTTCCGATTGAAAAATGCTCCCTCCCATACACAAGCTCACTATAAATTTCATCCGCTAAAATAAATATTTCTCTATCCTTCACAAGAGCGGCAATATCGATAATCTCTTCCTTTGTTAAGCTTGCCCCCGTCGGGTTTGATGGATAAGGAAGAACGATGCAACGGGTTTTTTCTGTTATGTATGGTTCGATGATCTCAGCGGTTATCCGAAATTGATTATTGGTCGTATCGGCATATATGGGTTTCGCGCCACATAAGCGAATGATTGGCTCATATCCAGGATAAACTGGCCCAGGCAAGAGCACCTCACAATCTTCCTCTAATATCGTTCTAAAGGCTATATCGATCGCTTCACTCGCTCCAACCGTTGTAATCACCTCGGTTTCAGGATTGTATTGAAGCTGATATTTTTCGTGAACAAATTGTGCTGCAGCTCGTCTAAGCTCTATCGTTCCTGCATTATGTGTATAGGATGTAAAGTTTTGATCAATTGCATTTTTTCCAGCTTCCTTCACGTGAGATGGTGTCGGAAAGTCGGGTTGCCCAATTGTTAAGGAAACCATATCCTTCGTTCCAGCAACCAAATTGAAAAACTTGCGGATCCCAGATATTTCAATGTTTTTGACTTTATCATTAATTAAATGTTCCAATATCTTCAACCTCCAATATGATTTCTATTTTAACAAAATGAGTCACAATATGTAATTACAGTTTAAAATTAAGGCCCAGAAATGATGGGCTGAATATAACCAAAATAAAAAATCTCCCTCTGCTAATGTGCAGAGGGAGGTGTAATGACCCAATTATTCAATGATTAATATCCATAATCCCAATCGATTTCTTCTTCATGCCAAAATACTGGTGAAACATTGCCGAAATTGACAACTTTGTTATCGTATTTACATGTACATTGTTCACACCCACATTGTTTCTGAATTTCATTAAAGACCGTGTGATCGATATTTTCAATTATGGTAAGAGACTGATCTTTTTTATAAAGAATGGCTGTACCCTTCATTTACAATAGCACCTCTTTTATTCCTTAACTTTTTTGTTCACCTGAATTGTATTCCTCACCGCTAGAAAAGTCTATAAGTTCGTTAAAATGTTCACATAATGCTCAATAATGATTTTATTGACGACACTGCAAATGAAAAAAGGACATATTTTTTTACGAAATACTTGAAATATGGAATTAGTTCTTTATTCTTTTCATGGTATAGTAATACATATATGCTACTTATGAGATAGGAAGGAAGAACTAGGATGGAAACAAACAAAGGGATATTACTAGAAAGCGGAACAAATGAATTAGAAATTGTTGAATTTACAATCGGTAAAAATAAATTTGGAATTAATGTGATAAAAGTGAAAGAAATTATAAATCCTGTTGCGATTACACAAATTCCTCATGCTCATCCAACTGTAGAAGGAATTATCGAATTAAGAGGAGAGGTTCTACCTGTAGTAGACGTAGCAACAGCTCTTGGGTTTCCAAAATCAACAAACCCTGTTCAAGATAAATTTATCGTGGCCGAGTTCAATAAGCAAAAAGTGGTCTTCCATGTCCATACGGTGACACAAATTCATCGTATCTCATGGGACCAAATTGAAAAGCCATCTGAAATGTATCAGGGTGCAGATAGTCAGGTGATTGGGGTAGTTAAACTACATGGAGACATGGTTTTATTATTAGACTTTGAAAAGGTTGTTGTTGAAATAAACCCGGAATCTGGAATCAATGTCCAGCAAATTAGAAAATTAGGCGAAAGAGAGCGTTCAACAAAAAGATTGCTCGTGGCTGAGGATTCTCCGCTTTTACGAAAGCTTTTAAGTGATACCCTTTCGGAAGCAGGATTTCAGCAGGTTGAATTCTTTGAAAATGGCCGAGATGCATTAAATTATTTGGAATCACTTATAGATTCTGGTAGAAATGTGACAGAGACCGTTCAATTAGTGATTACAGATATTGAGATGCCGCAAATGGATGGTCATCATCTAACCAAAAGAATAAAAGAGCATTCGGATCTCTCCAAGCTCCCAGTCATCATTTTTTCATCATTAATCACAGAAGATTTAAGACATAAAGGTCAAATGGTGGGAGCTAACGGACAGGTGAGCAAGCCGGAAATTGCTGAATTAGTACTGCTCATTGATGAGCTTATCCTATAAAGTGTATAAAAAAAAACGATCCCTTAAATGGGATCGTTTTATCATCTATATTTAAATAGTAGATTTTATTTGACTCAAAAGTAATTTTCCCCGAGTCTTTTAAAAACTGGTTTTTCATACTTTTTCTTTTTCTGATTGAACTGAATATTTTCTTCTTTTAGTCCTGTGTATAGTGAGAGTAATTTTTTCGCATCAGATAATGAAAGATGTGCTCTCGGATTACGGACGTTATTGTCTAGTTTTCCTAAATGAGGTAATTGTGTGAAATCGCTCTTCGAAGGAGGCAAGTGGAAAGAATATTTGCCGCAGACAACTAATACATCAGACTGTTGTTGACTATATTTTGGATTGTTAGAAAAGTGAAGACCCATTTTTTTCGCTTTACCTTCCTTTAACAATTTTTTTAACGCTTCATGCTTCAACTTGTATAGATACTTTGGATTTGGAGCAGTTTTAGCATGACGGTTTACGGTGAAGATTGCTTGTGAGAGGTTATCAATCGTTGGGTCCAATTGAGGAGAATAATTCCTATCCCGATTCAAAATACTTGCTCCTTTCAAAATTAATTTATCTTCTTGTAATAGTATACCCTTTTTTTCATAAAAAAGGAAATGCTGTTTGATATTATCTTCTCATAATGGAAATGCTAAATAGAGATCTCAAAGCTATACAGAAAGGAAAAACGAAAAATCGGTAAAGAAGCGAATAATTATCTAATTTTTATTTTTATTTTTCGTTATTACAATCAAAAAATTCCAATTACATAGATAATTGTTCGTTTTTTATGTTTTTATCTTAATAATGAAATTGATTCAAACAATTAATAAATGCTATAATATATTATACTAATGCATTAATTCAGAAAAAATAATAGATAGAGACAACGAGGTTTTTACTTGAAATAGAAAAGAGATACTTCAAGAGAAAAAAACCTTTTCAATGGAATGAGGTTGGTAAGGTGTGGCCAGTTCGTAGGAATTCTAAGGAAAATGAGATATTAATACCTGATGATAGTACAGTAGAATCGATTATCTATAATTTAATTTTCAATTATGTTAAACATATGGTTTTTGTGATGAAAATAGAAGACGGTCCAAAATTTCATTATTTGTTTGTTAATGAAATGGGATTAGAGTACGCAGGAATAACTGGAGATCCAATTGGGAAATCCATGGAGGATGTCCTACCATTTGAACGTTACATAGAAATTAAGAAGGCCTATGAACGTGTATTATTTTTAAATGAGTCGGTTACCTACTCTGACCAAATCATGTTTCCTAATGGGAGAATGGGTTATACAGAATCTTTATTAACGCCAGTTCGCGATGAGAATGATAAGATTAACTTTATTGTTGCTGTAACTAGAGATATTACAGAGTTAGTAGAAGAACGAAATCGTTTAATTAAAGCTGAGCAAAAATATCGTTCAATCGTAGATCATACATTAGATGGAGTTTTCACAGTTTCACTTGAGGGAAAGATCTTGGAAGTGAACCCTTCAGGTCAAAAATTGTCTGGCTATGCTGAAAAACAAATGACTCACCGTTCTTTTTTTGATTTAATTCCTGATGGAGACATTGAGAAATTCACTGATTTATTTCAACAAACAGTGAATTCGGGAGCTGCTTTAGAATCTCTAGATTGTCGTTTGATTCATTCGAAGGGTTATAGTATAACGACACATCTTAAAACAATTCCGATTGTCATCAATTCGAAAATCGATGGTGTGTATGTGATTACAAGAGATATTTCTGAGCAAGCTCAAAATGCGGAAACCATTAAATATATGGCTTTCCATGACCATTTGACTGGTCTATATAATCGTCGCGCATTGTTAAATGATTTAGAACGTCTG
This sequence comes from Robertmurraya phoenicis, assembly GCF_047302285.1. Taxonomy (GTDB): domain Bacteria; phylum Bacillota; class Bacilli; order Bacillales; family Cytobacillaceae; genus Robertmurraya. Next base: position 3,100,129 of record NZ_CP154845.1, on the reverse strand, counting down.
ATTAAGGAAAATAAAAATACTGGTACGTTTGCCTTACTTTCGATCGATTTGGATCGCTTTAAGTACTTGAATGACACATTAGGCCATCTTGCTGGAGACCAAATTTTAATTCAAGTAGCTGAGCGACTTAGTGAATTTCAAAAAGATAATATAAAGGTTTTCCGCCTAGGTGGCGATGAATTTAGTATACTGTTTGAAGGATCGAGAAAAGAGGCAACTTTATTAGCTCAAAAAATTCTTTCTCTTTTTACGAAGTCCTTTTATCTTCACTACCAAGAATATTTTATCTCACCAAGTATCGGTATTAGCATGTATCCGCATGATGGAAGAAACGCGGAAACGATTATAAAAAATGCCGATGAGGCACTCTTTCGTGTAAAGGAAAGGGGAAAGGCACATTTCCAGTTTTACCGAACAGAAATGAATTCAGCTGGAACTCATATTGTTTCTTTAGAGACGCACTTAAGAAAGGCTTTAGCTCGTGATGAGTTTATCTTGTATTATCAACCACAGGTGAATTTATCAACGGGGAAAGTGAAGAGCTTTGAAGCATTGATACGTTGGAATAGCAAAGAACTAGGAATGATTTCACCAGCAGATTTTATTCCATTGGCAGAAGATACTGGTCTCATCATTCCAATTGGAAACTGGGTCATCGATACGGCCTGTAAGCAAATTAAAGCATGGTCAGAATTAGGCAGAAGCGGGATAAAGATCGCGATCAACATTTCGCCGAAACAGTTTTTACAGCCTAAATTGGTTGAGACGATACAAGAATCAATCAGTAAATATAACATTGAACCATCCCTTTTAGAGATCGAAATTACTGAAGGGGCAATGCAGGATACGGGAGAAACATCGCCGATTCTCAAAAGTCTCAAAGAACTTGGGGTAACGATTTCGATTGATGATTTTGGGACAGGCTATTCCTCCTTGAATTATATTAAGCAATTCCCAATTGATGTCCTAAAAATTGATCAATCGTTTGTTCGAGATGTCATAAATAGCGAAAAGGATGCAGCGATTACGACAACCATTATCCATTTAGCAAACAGTCTCGGAATCGAGGTAGTGGCTGAAGGAATCGAAGAAAAAGAACAAGCCGATTTTCTTATGAAAGCAAACTGCCATAAAGGTCAGGGATATTTATTTTCCCGACCGATAAGTGCTCAGGATGTGGAATTCAAAATTTTTAACAGCAATGAGGAAATCGTCATTCATTAAGAAAAAGGACACTCGGGTATGATGAGTGTCCTTTAAATTACTCCCTTGAAAGGGTAAAGACGGTCAATTCAGGGGTTGAAAGGAACCTGAATGGGAGTCTAGTCGTTCCTAATCCCCTATTCACGTATAGTGTTAGTGGAAATTGTTCTCCAATAGTGTAAAACCCTTCATAGTATTTTTCACCATAAGGAGGTTTTACTAAAGCGCCAAGAAAAGGAATTTGAATTTGTCCCCCATGACTATGACCACTCAACTGTAGTTGGATATTAAAATTTGCTGCACTATCTGCAAGATCAGGAGCATGAGAAAGAAGGATTTTGTAGGAATTATCAGGTACATCCGAGACCGCTTCACTAATATCAGGACGGCCAAGCATGGCATCATCAATGCCGAGCAAATAGATGGCATCTTCGTCATTGCTTATTTTAATCGATTCATTTAACATTACGGTAAACCCTGATTCTTCCATAATGTACTTATAAATATCTGTACCATATCCTCCATGATCATGATTTCCATAGACAGCATACTTCCCAAGGGGGGCTTCTAGCTCCTTTAAAATCGAAATCGTTCGTTCGAATTCTCCATATTTATTGGGCTCATCCAGTAAGTCACCAGTAAAAAAGAGAATATCTGGCTTCTGATTATTAATTTCGACTATTAATTCTTGTAGCTGATTCAACGTGTATTGAAAACCCAAATGGGTATCGCTAAACTGCACAATCTTCAAGCTCTTGAATCCAGTTGGAAAATCCGGATGTGGAATTCGATATTTATTAATGGTTAAGAGGTTGGGTTCAATCTTTCCAGCATACGTATAACCACCTGCTGACAATCCAATTGCTGTTAAAACAGTACCTAGAAATCGTTTGATAAAAGATCTTCTTGAAACTTTTTTGGACATATTTTAAACCAACCTAACTTTGAAAATTCCGAGTTCATCACTATTTTGTTGCTGCTTTTCTAAAGAAAAGTGAAGCAATATCTCAATCTATTAAAAGTTTTTTTTGAATGAAAAGTTTGTCCTAAATCATATGATAGAAGCGTAATTTATAGTACCTAAAGGTGTGAAATGATTTACTGTACACTTAATATTAACAAAAAAAAGGATGAAAAAGAAGGATAGGTTGTATGAGATTATGAAAACAGAAATATTCACTTATGTGGGAACATGATATAATTTTCTCTAAGATAACACTTTATTTTGTTAGGAGGGATGTAAATGGATGCATTGGATATTTTAACTGATCTAGAAAATGTAGTTCCATTCTTCCAACCGATATTCAGTGCTGATGAACATCGTGTAATTGGCTATGAAATTTTGGGTAGATTTAAAACGGATGATGACCATGTCAGCCTTGGGCCTTTTTTTCTAGATGAAAGCATCCCTGAGGAATACCGCCTGGAGCTTGATAATACTGTCTTAAGAAAAGCCCTTGAACAATCAACAGCACTTGATGAAGATATCATGCTCTTTGTAAATCGAGATGCTGATTTATTATTGTATGATGAAGATGAAGAGTTACTTAAGCTTCTTCTTGAATTTGATAAAAAGGGGATCAGCATAGAGAGAATCGTAATTGAAATTTCTTTTCATAAACATTTAGATGATGCAGAAAGAATAGGGCATTTAATCAATTACTTTAAAACATACGGAATTAAAATTGCTTTTGATAAGCTTGGGGATAATAGCCACCAAATCGATTTGATCGGGCTTATTTCACCCAATATTTTAAAGGTCGATTTGCAAGCATTAAGGTCAACAAGGCTTGCTCCTAGTTTTCAGGATATTATTTATTCCTATTCTTTATTGGCAAGGAAAATCGGAGCTACACTTTTATTTGAAAATATTGAAATGGTGTACCAACTTCAATATGCTTGGAAAAACGGTGGTAGATATTATCAAGGCTTTTATTTGCAAAAACCGAATGCTGATTTCGTGGACAATGATATTTTAAAGGAGAAACTGAAAAACGAGTGTCAGCAATTTATTGATAGTGAGAAGAAAAAATTAGAGGCCCTTTTTGAACAAACACAAGGATTCCAAACGATCGTATCTGAGCTGCTACAAAAATATCGTAAAATAGAGAATTATGAAGAATTATTAAAGGCAATAGGAAAAGAAATGGAGAATGTCGCCTTTCGGTTGTACATTTGTGACGAAAACGGTTTCCAATTATCTCCAAACCTTTTTAAAAGTCATAGTGAATGGCTCGTACAACAGGAGTATCTACATAAAAATTGGAGCTGGAGACCTTATTTTCTTGAAAATATTCTTAAAATGACAAAAGAAAAGAAAGGGATTTTATCTGATTTGTACAGTGATATTGAGACAGGAGAAAGCGTGCGAACCTATTCTTATCCTTTAAAAGATAAGCAATTCTTATTTATAGATATTTCCTATGAATTCATTTTAGACAATCTAGAATTGCTGTAAATTGGTAAGGGTAAATCGAATAATAGGATGCCTTTAGAGGATATTAATAGTAATAAACTCTTTAAGGGTGAGAAAATTGACAACCTATATGCTTATCTTAACCATCATCGCAGTGGCAATCGTTCTATTTGGCTTAGGGTATACGCTTGCTGTGACGAAGACACAAAAGAAGCTCAAAGGTGAGCTTGATACAGCCATTCCTGGAAGAGTGCAGGAAGGTATATATCAACGTAATCCAGTTTTTATTACGTATCTCGCATTTGCTTTATTAGTTCTTTTGTTAATTGTCTTTACAGCTATTTATTGGTGAAGTTGAAAAGAGGCTGGGACATAACTAGCTTCAATTAATGAGAAAGGTGAATTTGAGGGTACTCAAATTCACCTTTCTCTATTTTTGTATGTAAATTTTTCCATTAACGCAAGACCCATTTCGTTTTCTACCTTCGATTTTCCTCGTACAAGAAAATCGAGTAAAATTCAAATTAGCCTTCAAGAATTCAATCGATTTTCGCTTTGTCTAAATTTCTACTATAAGGCCCTATTTTGCTCCAACTATCTCTCACCCTTAAGCGGAATTTTTCCTGTTATCTCCTCAATGGAGTCCCTTTTAGAGGAAATAACGGAAGTTTTTCCGCTTATGGAGGGCAAAATCGTTTATTTTGGCATTTTTTGACTGAATAGCAGGAATTTTTCCTGTTATTTCGGCTCTTTTTCATGATGTTTGCTCATTAAGCGGAATTTTTCCTGTTATTTTTTCATACCGATACTCCAACTGTTTATACGAACACTTTATCCACAAGTTGAGGGAATTTATACACTCCAAACTAGAATCAAAAAGTCGGTACCACCGACTTTTTGACCCAGCCTCTTTCCTATTTATTCAATGCTCAATGCTTCTTTTAGCTTTTCAATTTCAAAGCCTGTTATGACGGTTTCGTCGTTAATAACAAAGGTTGGTGTCGAGTAGGACTGATACTTATTTATGAGCTCATTGCGAGCTTTATTATCCTTTTTAATGTCCCTCAGTTCGTATGTGAAGCCATATTCTTTTAAAAATAGCTTGGCAATCTCACATGGTGGACAATCTGGTTGAGTGTAAATGGTAATGTTCGACAATATTTTCTCCTCCGATTCATCTTATTAAATAAAGTATAGGCGATTCCATATGGAACTAACAGTATTTAGCTTCAACAATTATGTTTTTGAAAAATAATATTCTTAATACGAATTTTTTGTTTTAAATACTAATTTGAATAAAAGTTTAATAAACTGATAAAAAATAATATTTAAAATATATTGACTTTTATACAATCCGAAAATATATTATTAAGCAAAGGGATTAAGAAAGAGGGGGGTATTTTGATTCTAAGGGATAAGGCGCTACTCTTAAAAGCTAGACATGATGAAATCTACATGAATGAGTTAATGGCTCATGAGGAAGTGGATAAGTTTATCAAATATGTGATTAAGGCATATACGAAAAACCCAGCACGATTTATGCAACAACATAAGGTTGAATGGGATGACCTTCACCAAGCGTGCCTAATTGGATTATATAAAGGCATAAAAAAATTGGATTTAGAGAAATCACCAAATGAATATGTACGCTATTTGTTTTTAAGTATTCAGGGCGAAATTAGAGAATTTTCACGTTCAAATAACTCCAATTCTATGACGATTAGTCAAAGAATAAGAGCTCTCTATCCAAAGTACTTATTGTTCTATGATAAATTTCGAAAAGAAAAACAAAAGGATCCAACGATTGAGGATACGATGACTGAATTTAAAATTTCACGAGGCGATGCATTTGACTTAGTATATGGGATGCAACAAGTGGTTAGCATCTTTCTTGATGTAGGTTCATATCGTTTCAATATCAACAATGATGCCTTTGTTTCAGATGCTTATTCAAATATTGAAAAGGCGGTAGTAAATAAACTGGTAATAGAAAATTATATGAGACTTTTAAACGAAAAACAAAAAGACGCGATCTTTATGTATTTTTTTCTAGGTTATAGTAAGACAGAAATTGCAAGGAAACTAGAGTGTGCGAACTCAATGGTTCATAAACATATTGAAAGCGCATTCAAAAAGATTAGGGATTATGAAAAGAGTTAAAATAATAAATCCTTGCTAAAATTTATTAAAAAACTTTATATTGTCTGACAATCTTACTTTCTAGTTAGTTCTTTATGAAAGGGCTAACAATCTTGAACACATTGATTTATTAACTGTTCACTTCACCGATAGAACTTCAATTAAACACAACTCTCATTCACTCTAACATTCAATATTTATTCTATTTTCATGAAAGACGCAATACATGCAACACATTTGGGATGTATTAGTTTCGATATTTTCAAACTAGGTATAAAAGCCTTCAATAATTACTATGGCGAGATTTTCAAATTTTTTAATTAAATTATCTAGATTATTTGTCTGACCATTAGACATTTTTAAGGAGGTATCTTAGTGCGCTTATCTTTTGAAAACATCAGTAGAGGCGACAAATTGTCTATTGCAAAGGCATTAACAGAGATAGAAAATAACACTCCGCTTTCTGAAGAACTTTTACAATATTTATTAGAAGTAAAAACATTTACACAAGTTATAGGAATTACAGGTCCACCAGGATCTGGAAAGAGCACGATAGTCGACCAAATGATTAACCATTACCGAAAGAATGATAAGTCAGTTGGCGTGATTTGTGTAGACCCATCCAGTGTATTTTCAAAGGGAGCGATTTTAGGCGATCGAATTAGAATGCAAAGACATAGTACTGATCCAAAAGTGTTTATAAGAAGTATGGCAACTAGAAATGTTCAAGGTGGATTAGCGAGTGGGGTTAGAAAAGCAGCATTCTTACTGCAAGCCACTGGTCATGACGTTGTCCTCATTGAGACTGTCGGAGTTGGGCAAATTGAACTTGATATAGTGGGTATTGCAGATACGGTGATTGTGACAGCCGCTCCAGGTTTAGGTGATACGATGCAGGCTTTTAAGGCAGGAGTAATGGAGGTTGGGGACATTTTTATCGTGAATATGGCTGACCGACCAGAAGCTGATCATACAGTTAGACAACTAACATCTACTTTGCATTTTACGAAACAAAATGCTTATTGGGTGCCAAAAGTAATGAAAACGATTGCAACAAGAGGCGATGGAATAAATGACCTTGTAGAGGAATGCGAAGACCATTGGATATTCTTACAACAACAAGAAAAATTGTATAGTAAGAGAATTGAAACATTAGAAAACGAAGTAAAAGAAAAATTAACTTTGAAATTATTAAAAGATTTAAGCAGCTTATTTGAAAATGGCAAGGCTCATGATACAGCAAAGACTGTTTTTAGTGGTGAGATCCAACTTAGCGAAGCAGTTGAACAGATTTACCAATTATATTTTCAGGAGGAGTTGAAATGAAAAATGGAAAATAATCATTTTCAAGAAAGAGTACGAAAACTTCAAGAAAGGTTAAGAAAAAGTGATATAACAGCAGCACTCATCATGTACTCAAGGGATCTATATTACTATACTGGAACAGCCCAACCATCTAATCTATGGGTTCCGGCTGACGGCAATCCTGTTCTATTTACTAGAAGAGCTCATGAAATGGCAAAGGAAGCAACATGGATTAAGCAATTGATTTCAGCCAATAGCTTCAAAGAGATGCTTCAAGCGTTGGCGGAATTAGGGATATCTCCTCAAACAGGAAGTACAATCGGAGTTCAAGATGATGTACTGCCTACGAATATTGGCTTAAGTGTGAGGAAAAACTTGAGTGATTTCAAGTTAGTTAATGTTTCAAAGCATATAAAAAAACAACGCTTAGTGAAAGAAAAAATTGAAGTTGAAACAATCAAACAGTCTATTGAACTTTGGAAAAAAGGCCATCAGGCTATATTACATTCACTAAGAGCGGGTGTAACGGAATATGAACTTTCTGCAAGTATGGAATATGCAGCACGGAGTAATGGAGGAGATGGATTAGTATGGTTCCGCAGATGGGATGCAGTTTTACCCGGAGGAGGGATTGTTACTTCTGGTCCAAATGCATGGGAAGTATCAGGCCATGCCATGACTGTTACTGGTGTGGGATTAAGTGAAACATTGCCTTGGGGAGCTTCTTCAAGATATATCCAAAAAGGTGATCTTATTGTTGTAGATTATGGAATTTGTAAAGAAGGATATCACGCTGATATGGCAAGAACATATTGTTTAGGAAAGCCTAATGAGCGGCAGAAAGATTTATGGAATCACTTGGTGGAATTACATTTATCAGTTATAGAGAAAGTTAGACCAGGGGTTACCGGGGAAGAGCTATTTCTACATGCTGAAAAATTGGCAGAACAAAAGGGATACCTCGATCATTTTATGGGAGTTGGAAATAATCGTGGCAGCTATATTGGCCATGCCATAGGTTTAGAACTCGATGAAGACCCAGTTTTAGGATTAGGTTTTCAAGAGCCGTTACCAGAAGGTGCTGTCATTACACTTGAACCAAAATTTATGATTCCGGGGTTTGGCTCAGTAATGGTAGAAGATGATATTTTACTTACAAGCTCTGGACATGAAGTATTAGGTTCGCTTGAACATGACCTTTTTTATCATGACTAACTTTTAAATTATTGTATTCTGCTGCAATATCGACTCGTTTATATGGATTATTGGGGGGAGAATATGACTCTTAAAAATGTTGATTTTAATCATGTTAAAGATTCATGGATCATATCCAATGTGTTATCAAAGAGAGCGAGAGAAAGTCCAAATTCGCAAGCATTACAATGGGAAAATGATACCCCTATTACTTACAAAGAACTCTATCAGCAAACTTTGAGAGTTTCAGGAGGACTAAAAGAAATCGGTGTTGAGAAACAGGAAAAGGTATTGATTATGCTGCCGAACTGTTTAGAGATCCTTTATAGTTGGTTCAGCATTAATTTTCTTGGGGCAATTGAGGTACCCATTAATGTCCACTATAAAGGGAATTTTCTTATACATGAAGCAAATGATTGTCAGGCAAAAGTTGCGATCATCCATGAACAATTTTTACCGAGATTTTATCAAGTGGCTGATCAATTAAAGTATGTAAAAAAAATCATAGTTATTGGGGCCTTTCCTGAAATCAATATGAATCCGGAATGGGAACTCATTCAATGGGAAACGTTAGCAGATTCAGAACCAATTAAACAACCGCAACGAATGAAATATTTTGATACTGGTGCGATTATGTATACATCTGGAACAACTGGTTTGTCCAAGGGTGTAATTATGCCGTACGGACTTGAAGGTGTATTTGCACAAGCAATTATTGATATTGGTCAACTAAATAGTAACGATGTGTACTATGTTTGCCTTCCACTTTTTCATGCCAATGCTCAGTTTATGCAAGTGTTACCTGCGTTGATTGTAGGGGCTAGAGTTAGTATTTGGTCATCTTTCAGCGCTTCGAAATGGTTAATACAAGTCCGGGAAGTTGGTGCCACCGTAACGAATACTTTAGGTGTTATGTGTGAATTCATTTATCGGCAACCTGTTCAAGAAAATGATCATATTAATCCATTAAGAATTGTATTTGCACTACCTACCCCTAAGGATATAGGGGAGGATTTTGAAAACAGATTTGCTGTGAAGTGTGTCGAAGGGTATGGGATGACGGAAACCTCCGTGTTTACTTATCGGAAAGCAGAAGAGCCACTTAAACTTGGTTCTGCCGGTCGACCTCTTGATTGGTATGAAGTAGCCGTTTTTAATCCTGAAACTGATGAACGGGTACATCCCGGTGAAATTGGGGAGATTGTTGTTAGACCCAAATACCCTGGAATTATGATGAAAGGATATCACAATGTAGCGGAAAAGACGATTGAGGCATGGCGAAATTTATGGTTTCATACTGGTGACTTAGGAAGGATTGATGATGACGGATATTTATATTTTGTCGATCGTTTAAAGGATGCCATAAGAAGACGTGGAGAAAATATCTCTTCACAAACAATTGAAAGCGTCATCAATTCTCATCCAAAAGTAAAAGAAAGCGCTGCTATTGCGGTGAAATCAGAATATGGTGCAGGTGCAGAAGACGAAGTAAAGGTCTTTGTTGTTTTACAATTTGACAAGGAATTAACCCATGAGGAGTTATATTCTTATTGTGAAAAGAATATGCCATACTTTGCAGTTCCTAGATTTATAGAGTTTGTAGAGAGTCTTCCCAAGACCCCAAATGAGAAATTGAAAAAAGGAGTATTGAGGGATAAAGGGCATTCTAATACAACATGGGACCGAGAAAAACATGGTTTGAAATTAAAAAAATAGCTATAAAAAAGCTTTCTATTAGAAGGTGTTCACTTGATTATTAATGTTATTGTACCCGTATTGATTATATTGGGGGCAGGTTATTTATTTGGGAGATTTGTGAAAGTAGATTATTCACCTATCTCTAAATTTTCGATGATCGTATTAAGTCCTGCTTTAATTTTTAGTTTTCTGGTCAGAAGTAATCTCTCGGCCTCGAGCATCATGAAAGTAGTATTAGTTATTGTGATTTTTACGATTATCATCGCAGTTATAACGGTATTTATTATGAAGATTACTGGAAATAAAGGAATATTAAATCCTGCATTACTTTCGACCGTATTCCCTAATACCGGAAATTTTGGATTGCCCATTCTGATGTTTGCATATGGTGATGAAGCTTTTTCGATAGGTGTCATTATTGTTGTGCTTAATTTTATCTTGATGTATTCATTGGGGGTGTATTTTGCATCATTGGAAGGAGATAGCTGGGTAAAAGGTGTTAAGAACATCTTAAGGTTACCCACTACTTACGCTACTTTATTAGCGATTATCGTTCTCGTTTTTCAAATCTCAATCCCAGATTTTATCTATGATCCTATTAAACTAATGGGCGATGCCATGGTACCAGTTGTATTACTTATTTTAGGGATTCAACTTTCTAGAACGAAAGTACAAAATGAGTCAACAAACTCAAAAGGAAATTTCATCAGTAGCATCGCTTTAATAACAGGAATCCGTTTAATTGGAGGACCGGTCATAACCATTGGGATATTAGCTTTTGGCTCCTTCGATCCGTTAACAGCAAAGGTTTTGATTTTACAGAATGCAATGCCTACAGCAGTCTTGATGACGATGATAGCCGAAGAATATAAAGCTAAGCCAGGGTTAGTTGCCAATGCAACATTCATTAATACACTTGTAAGTGTTATTTCCATTACAGCATTATTATATCTTTTAGAAATTTACATGTAGGTTCTCTTACATTCAAAGTGGAGGAAAACGAAAGACAAAATATAAAAAAAGAGGAGATTGGTTATGAAAAAAATACTATTGTTGTCTATTCTAATTTTCAGTATGTTTCTGACTGCTTGTAGTTCTAACTCTTCTAGTGGTGAAACTGGAGGAAAAGATGAGCAATTCACCCTTAAACTTGGTCATGTTGGTCCTGCAGATGCGGATCACCCATGGGAAAAGTATGCACGTCTATTTGCTGAAGAAGTAGAGAAAAAATCTGAAGGAAGAATAAAAGTTGAAACCTATCCTGTTAGTCAGTTAGGGGCAGATCGAGAAATGACAGAAGCTATTCAGCAAGGGACACTTGAAATGGGTTTAATTAGTACGATTGCGATGGGGAATTTTGTCCCAGAACTTCAAGTATGGGATTTACCATATATCTTTCCAACTGATAATGTAAAAGTGGATGAAATTTTGGATGGTCCTATTGGAGACAAGATGAAAGAAGCTATTTCTCAAAAGCAAATGTTAGCATTATCTTTTTGGGAAAATGATTGGAGAGCTATGTCCAATTCAAAACGTCCAATTGAAACAGTGGATGATTTAAAAGGAATTAAGATAAGGGTTGTCGAGAACAAGCCATCGTTAGACTGGTTCGAAAGAGTAGGAGCAATACCAACTCCTATGGCGTTTAGTGAAGTTTATACAGCATTACAACAAGGAACAATTGATGCACAGGATAACGGTACCCTTTTAACATATGGCTCAAAATTACATGAAGTCCAACCGTATTTTACCTTTACAAACCATATTTACGCTCCTTTAGCGGTGATGATCAGTGAAAGTACATGGAATAAACTACCTGAAGACTTAAGAACAATTTTAGAAGAAACGGCGGTAGATTTGGCTCTTGAACAAAGGCAATACAGTCGCGATACAGCGAAACAACTAGGTGAAGAAATGAAGGCAGCAGGAATCGAAGTAAGTGAATTGAGTGAAGAAGCGATTAAAGGGTTCCAAGAAAGTGCTCAAGGTACGTATGATGCGTTAGCACCAGAATTAGGTCAAGAACTAATTGACGATATGCTTGAATATAGAGAATAGGGTGTAAAACTATGAACAGACTGAATTCATTTTTAGAAGGAATTTGTGGTGCATTTCTGCTAATTATGACATTGATGGCCTTATCTCAGGTTATAACAAGATATGTACTGGAAATGTCTTTTCCATGGCTTGAAGAGGTAATTCGATATTTAATGGTTTTTACCGTGTATATAGGCTCTGCTGTTGCAATAAAGCAGAAAGCACATTTAAATGTAGAAATATTTGATCACATTCTTGGGGGTTCAATATTTCGGTATGTAGATTTAACACGTCATTTTGTTATCATTTTGTTCGGTTCTGTATTCGGATATATTTCGTATCAAGTTCTCTTACAATTAGTGCAGTCAGGGCAAGTAACTCCGGCATTACAAATATCGATGGTCTGGCCAATGTCAGCACTATTTATTGGGAGTTTGCTAATGATTTTGAATGGGATTTATGTTTTTTATCTTATTTTTAAATCAAAACAATTAAATAAAGAAGGAGGAACATTGTGAGTGCACTACTTATACTTCTATTCTTTTTCATTTTGGTTCTTATAGGAGTGCCAGTTGCATATAGTTTTGGGTTCTCCTCATTAATCTATATTTTTGTAGCTTTAGCTGATAATAGTAGCGTTCTTATTACGAGAAGTTTTGGTGCAGTCGACTCATTTGCTCTAATGGCAATCCCCTTCTTTATTTTTGCTGGCGATATTATGAAGGAGGCCAAAATTTCTAACCATCTAGTAAACTTTTTATCTATTTTTACAAGAAAGATAAAAGGATCATTAAGCCATTTAACGGTTATTGCCAGTACATTCTTTGGCGCTATTTCAGGTTCCTCCGCTGCAACTGTTGCAGCAATCGGTGGTGTAATGATTCCGGAAATGGTGAAAAAGGGTTATGATCGTAGCTTTGCTGTGGCAATAGCTGCTGCATCTGGATTTTTAGGAATATTGATCCCACCAAGTGTTCCTTTGATTGTATATGGCTTGAATGCAGAGGTGTCTGTATCCATGCTATTCCTAGGTGGGATTATTCCCGGATTGCTAATGGCAATAGGATTTATGACCGTTAATCATTTTATGATTAGAAAATATAAAATCAATGAGAATATCAATGGGTTGGGTGAAGGAGAAGTAGAAAGTGCATCTGCCAAGGAAGTTAATAGAAATACTCGTTCCTTAATTCTTCCAGCGATACCTGCGATATTAATGCCACTAATTATATTGGGTGGAATATACTCAGGTGTGTTTACTCCAACAGAATCAGGAGCCATTGCGGTAGCTTATGGAATCTTGGCAGCTTTCTTTTATTATAAGAGTATTACTGGGAAGAAGCTTCTACAAATAGCAGGTCGATCTGCTACTACGAGTGCGGTAATTTTAATTATGGTCAGTTTAGCAGGCGTGTTCGGATACATTATAACGGTGGAACGACTTCCATCATTTTTAGCTGAAACGATTCTATCGTGGACAAATAATACATTTGTTATATTACTACTTCTTAATATAATCTATCTTATTTTAGGTACATTTATGGAAACCATTACAGCGATTATTATTACAACACCTATTTTTTTACCGTTAGTACAAATGATGGGAATTGATTTGGTGCATTTTGGGATTATTCAAACAACTAATTTATGTATTGGTTTAATTACTCCACCAATGGCATTAAATCTCCTGATGGCATCTAAAATCGCCAATGTTTCGGTTATGAAGACAACGAAACCTTTATTACCCTATTTATTAATTTCAATCGTTGTATTATTGTTGGTTACTTATATTCCGGAAATAACTTTATTTCTCCCTAATTTATTGAAGAACTAAATGAAAGAATGATAGGGAAGATTAGAGACTGGAGGGGAAAATGATTGAAGGATTTAAAAGAGGAGCGAAAAAGTGAGCGTACTGATGCGATAAAAACGAATATGGAAGAATGGGAGCAAAAAGTACTAGCACCATTTCTGCAAAAAAAGGCGGAAATAAAAGAAGAGTTCCAAACCTTGTCAGGTATCCCAGTTAAAAGATTATATACGCCTTTAGACGTAAAGGATTTAAATTACAATGAAGATTTAGGATTCCCAGGCTCCTATCCATATACAAGAGGAGTATATCCAACGATGTATCGAGGTAGAGTTTGGACACATCGACAAATTGCAGGTTTTGGTACTCCTTCAGATACAAACGAGAGATTTCGTTTTCTGACAGAGCAAGGTCAAACGGGATTAAGTGTAGATTTTGATCATCCGACATTAATCGGTTTAAGTTCAGATGATCCGTTAGCAATTGGTGAAGTAGGGATGGTTGGGGTTGCCGTTGACTCCCTTGAAGATATGGAAGAACTGTTTAAAGGGATTGATATTGAAAATGTCAGTACCTCGATGACAATTAACTTTCCTGCCCCGATATTATTTGCTATGTATCTAGCATTAGCCAAAAAAAGAGGAGTAGATTGGAAAAAGCTTGCTGGAACATTGCAGTTTGATTTACTGAAGGAATATATTGCTCAAAAAACTTATGTCTTTCCTCCTGATGCAGCACTCCAGCTTTCAAGTGATGTCATAAGTTTTACTTCTAACCATGTACCGCGCTGGAACCCAATTAATGTTTGTGGATATCATATTCGAGATGCAGGGGGAAATGCCATTCAGGAAGTTGCTTTCTCTTTAGCAGCAGCAATGACATATATTGACACCGCTTTAGAAGCAGGTTTAAAAGTAGACGATTTTGCCCCAAGGCTTTCATTTTTCTATATATCACAAATTGACTTTTTTGAGGAATTAGCGAAGTTCAGAGCAGCAAGAAGAGTTTGGGCAAAAATTATGAAAGAAAAATATGGTGCGAAAAAGCCGGAATCTTTACGTTTACGCTTTCACTGTCAGACGGCTGGTTCTTCACTAACTGCAAAGCAGCCACTCAACAATATCATTCGTACAACATTAGAAGCTTTAGCAGCTGTATTAGGTGGAGCGCAGTCTCTTCATACAAATGGAATGGATGAGGCGCTTGCTGTACCCTCGGAAGAAGCGATGCAAATTGCTTTAAGAACTCAGCAGATAATTGCAGAAGAGAGTGGCGTGACGAATACGATTGATCCAATTGGCGGCTCCTATTTTGTTGAATCACTAACAAATGAAATTGAACGAAAAATTTGGAACTACTTTGATGAAATAGATAAACGGGACGGGTATGTAAAATGTGTGGAACAAGGGTATTTTGAGCAAGAAATTGCAAAGTCCTCTTACAAACTTGAAAAAGAAAAAACAAGTGGTAAACGAACTGTTGTTGGCGTGAATAAATACAAAATTGAAAATGAGGAATTAAATATAAAATTGATGAAGGTTGATCCTGCAGCAGAGCAAAGACAAATTGAAAAATTAACGCAACTAAAAAACCGGAGAAATAACGAAAAAGTCGAACATATCTTAAAAAAAATACGGCAAGCAGCATCTTCCAAGGAGCCATTAATGCCATTATTCATCGAAGCGGCTGAAGTATATGTTACAGAAGGAGAAATCATTGCAGTTCTGAAAGACGTGTTTGGTGAATACATCGATCCAGGGGTATTTTAGAATTCTAATAGTTATAGGAGGGAGAACGGATTGGAATTGAGGACAAAGGTGCTAATTGCAAAAGCAGGGCTTGATGGACATGACCGAGGGGCGAAGGTAATTGCGAGAACATTGATGGATGCTGGGATGGAAGTCATATATGGAGGATTAAGGCAAACGCCAGAACAAATTGTTGTTACAGCGCTTCAAGAGGATGTAGACGTCATAGGAATCAGCCTTCTATCAGGTGCACATATGAAAGTCTTTCCGGAAATTATTAAACTTATGAAAGGAAAAGGCATTGAAGACAAAATTCTGATCGGCGGAGGGACGATTCTCCCAGATGAAATTATTGCCCTAAAGCAAATGGGTGTAAATGATCTATTTGGTCCTGATACATCGTTAGAAGAAATTACTGAAAAGGTATTGAAGCTAGTTGAGTCAAAAAGGAATAATGTTACTTTGTAGAGACGGGAATATCCTTTTCCCACTATTTTTAAAAGTCAGACAATCTGACTTTAATACTATCCAAAAAATGAAGGTGTTCAGATGTTTAAAACAATTAAAAAGAAAAAGAAGTTTGAGGAAGTTTTGGAACAAATAAAATCTTTACTTATTACGAACAAACTTAGGGTTGGACAAAAGCTTCCAAATGAAATTGAGCTCTCTGATTCCATGGGCATAAGTCGTTCATCCCTTAGAGAAGCTTTAAAAATCCTTAGTATGATTGGAATCGTTGAAAGCAAATCGGGGGAAGGGACTGTCATTAAGAAAGCGGATCCAGAGAACCTGAAGAATATTATGTCTCTCGTTGCGATTTCAAGAGGACTAGATACATTTGAATTGTTTGAAGCAAGGGTCATTCTTGAAATGGCGGCTGTTAGACTTGCTGCGATAAGAAGAAACGATGAGGACTTAAAGAATATTGAAGCCATTTTGGATCAATTAGACAAAAATTATATCTCCAATCATGAGGAGGAAAATTCGAAGCTGGATTTCTTATTTCACCGCTCCATTGTATTAGCTTCAAAGAATAAAATGCTCCTCTTACTGACAGAGGTGATATCAGACTTACTAGGTGAGCAAATCATAGCAACGAGGAGAAGGTACTCAACAACACCTGATATTTTAAAAAGATTTCAAACAGAACATTGGGAGATTTTTCGTGCTATAAAAACTAAAAATTCCGAAGAGGGTGAAAAGTTGATTGCTTCCCATTTGGAGAAATCACGCCTAGAGTTTCATGGGAGGGAATCTGACGAATGATTAAAGGGGGTGCTAGATGAAGTGAAACAAGCGGCGTCTTATTTTGAAAAGAAAAGTGATGTCATGTTAGGTAAATTACTGAAAGAAGTTGAAAATCAAACTCCTACGAGCATTGAAATTCTAAAGGAAAGCTCTTCACGGAAAGGGAATGCCCATATTGTTGGCATTACAGGGCCACCTGGTTCAGGAAAAAGCACTTTAGTTAATAAACTGTGTAAAACATTAGCAAAGTCAGGATTAGAAATAGGTATTGTGGCCGTTGATCCGACCAGTCCTTTTACGAAAGGTGCCCTTTTAGGGGACCGTACAAGGATGCAGGAACTATCAGGCCTATCAAATGTATTTATCAAAAGTTTAGCTACTAGAGGAAATTTAGGAGGTCTGGCTCCGACAACGGCAGATATTGTTCAAGTGCTTGATGCTTATGGAAAGGAACTTATTATCATTGAAACAGTTGGAGTTGGCCAAATAGAATTTGACGTTCTAGAAATTGCAGATACAGTCGTTCTGGTTAATGTTCCAGGATTAGGGGATTCACTGCAAACTCTGAAGGCAGGGATTATGGAAATCGCTGATATTTATGTAGTCAATCAAGCAGATCGTCCTGGCGCAGATGAAAGTGCACGAGATTTAAAATTGATGGTTAGAGAAAAAATGCAAGATAACTGGGAACAACCTATATTAAAAACGGTTGCCACTAATAATGAAGGAATTACAGAATTAATCGAGCAGATTCAGAAGCATAAAAAGTATATAAAAAGTTCGAATATTTGGAATGAAAAGCGAAAAAATCGAAATCTCACTAAATTTAATCACTTAATTATTCAAACACTTGAAAGTGAAGTAGAAAAATATATTAGTGGAAAACAAGATTTACAGATAAAAAGGCAACAGGTTAAAGATGGAAAGCTAGATCCTTATACGCTATCAGCCTATATTGTTGGCCAATTAATTGAAAAACATGGAGGTATGTAAAGATGACTAAAGCTAACGTAAACCAGGAAACAAAGCTATTTAATCAAGAAGTCGTAAAAGAGATTGAGGCACAAAAGGAGCGCTGGAAGAAGGAAACGGTAAAAGGAAAAACAGGGGATGGCGAATATTTCTCAGACTCAGGAATTCCTGTAAATCTTCTCTATACTCCAGATGACATTAAAGATATTGATTATATGAAAGATATTGGCTTATCAGGGGAAGCCCCTTATGTCCGTGGAGTATATCCAAATATGTACAGAGGGAGATTATTTACCGTTCGTCAAATTGCAGGATATGGAACACCTGAAGACACCAATGATAGATTTAAATTTCTATTGAAAAATGGTGCAACTGGAACGAGCGTCGTTTTGGATCTTCCAACAATTCGTGGTTATGATTCGGATGATCCAGAAGCAGAGGGGCATGTAGGAGCTGCAGGAGTTGCCATTGATTCCTTAGAAGATATTGAAGCGCTTTATGATGGGATCCCAATTGATGAAATTTCAAGTAATATCGTTACCCATCTTCCGAGTACAACGGTTGTTATTATGGCGATGTTTGCAGCGATGGCAGAGAAAAAAGGAATTCCTTTCGAAAAATTATCTGGAACAAATCAAAATGACTTTTTGATGGAAACAGCAATTGGAAGTTCCTTAGAAGTCTTACCGCCTAAAGCATCTTTCCGACTACAATGTGATGCCATTGAATTCGCTAGTAAAAATTTACCGCGATGGAATCCAGTCAGTTATAATGGCTACAATCTTCGTGAAGCAGGGACAGATGCTGTTGCAGAAGTAGCGTGTGCATTAGCAAATACAATTGCAACATCAGAAGAATTAATTAGAAGAGGGAATAAAATTGATGATTTCGCCAAGCGACTTTCTTTCTTCTGGAATTTATATAATGACTTCTTTGAAGAAATTGCGAAATGTCGAGCCTCGCGAGTTGTTTACCAAGAAATTATGAAGGAGCGTTTTAAAGCTGAAGAAATGAAATCCCAGTTAATGAGATTCCATGTCCAAACGGCAGGTATCACATTAACAAAGGTAGAGCCGCTTAATAATATTGCACGTTCTGCCATTCAAGGCCTAGCGGCTGTACTTGGTGGGGCTCAGTCCTTACACGTTGATTCTTATGATGAAGCTTACTCTGCACCAACAGAAGAATCGGCCTTAATTTCCATTAGAACACAGCAAATTATTCAAACAGAAACAAATGTCGTCAACACAGTTGACCCATTAGCTGGTTCCTATTTTGTTGAATATTTAACAAAGGAAATGGCGCAGAGAATCCGTGATTACATTTCTGAAATTGAATCAAGAGGCGGTTTGGTTGCTTGTGTTGATTCTGGTTGGCTACATCGAGAGATTGCAGATTTTGCTTACCAAACACAGAAAGAGATTGAAAATGGTACTCGAAAAATTGTGGGTTTAAACTATTTTCCAAGTGAAGACCACGCCGGACAAAAGGTAGAAGTATTTCGATATCCAGAAACAGCAGAAGCTAAGCAAAAGGAGAAATTAGAGAGACTTCGTCAGAAAAGAGATGCCAAAAAAGTTGAAGAAAAATTAAATGTGATTCGAGAAATGTGTCATCAAGATGTGAATTTAATGCCTTATATAAAGGATGCTGTTTTGGAATATGCAACATTAGGTGAAATAGAAGAAGTATTTAGAGAAGAATTTGGATTATGGCAATTTCCATTAGCGTGAGTCGATTTCAAAATGTACAAAGGTCAATTATAAAATTGATTCGCTTAATTAATTTATAAAAATTGGAGGAATTTAGCATGCAAGTTAAAGTGGTTATGGCGAAGTTAGGTTTAGATATCCATTGGCGTGGTGCACTTGTCGTCTCTAGAATGTTAAGGGATGAAGGGATGGAAGTCGTTTATTTAGGAAATCAGTTTCCAGAACAAATTGTAGAAGCTGCAGTACAAGAAGGTGCTGATGTTATTGGATTAAGTACTCTGGGCGGAAATCATCTAACATTGGGGCCAAAAGTGGTCAAAATTGCCAGAGAAAAAGGAGTAGAATCACTTGTTATCATGGGCGGTGTTATTCCAGAAGATGACATACCTTTGCTAAAAGAATCCGGAATTGCTGAAGTATTTGGGCCGGAGACGAAGGTGGAATCAATCGCTACATTTATTCGTGAGCATGTAGGGAAAAAAATAGGATAAACCGAATGGAATAGGCATGATACCGAGTGCCTATTCCAAAGAATCAAATAAGACTAGATTCAGAGGTGAATAATAAGAAAGGAGATAAATATGTTAAAGACAAAACTATTAAAGCAATGGCCGCCTAAATATGATTTGGATTATATCCCAGATACAAATGAAAAATATTGGTATAAAGAGATTGAAACAGCACCGCGTGAGGAATTAAATGATTTAATATTTTTCAAGCTCAAAAATGTAATGGAATATGCTTATGAAAATTCAGGGTTTTATCAAAGAAAATGGGGGAAAGCTGGGCTCCATCCTAATGACATTAAATCCTTGAAGGATTTTGAGCAAGTACCATTTACTACAAAACAAGAATTACGGGAAGACCTATTACAATATCCACCTTTTGGCTCGAATGTGTGTATTCCCTATTCTGATGTCCATCGCATCCAAGGAACTTCAGGAACAACGGGCAAACCAACTGTGTTTTCCTTCGGTAAGGATGACTGGGAGCGAATTGCTCATCAACATGCACGCATTATGTGGAGCTTTGGGATGAGACCAAGTGACTTAGTCTTTATTGCTTCTCCGTTAAGCTTATATATAGGGAGTTGGGGAGCGTTAATTGGGGCAGAAAGACTTGGAGCAAAGACTTTCCCATTTGGAGCAGGTCAAAGCGGGCAAACAGAAAAGGCTGTATCCTGGCTAAAGGAGCTAAAACCTACAGTCTTCTATGGAACACCATCATATGCCCTCTACTTAGCGGAAAAGGCGAGGGAAGTTGGTGTTGATCCAAAAGAGTTTGGATTTCGAATTCTATTCTTTTCAGGGGAGCCAGGTGCTGGAGTTCCTTCAACGAAGAAAAAAATCGAGGAAACATTCGGGGGAATTTGTATAGACTCTGGTACGATGGCTGAGGTAACACCATGGATGAGTAATACAGAATGTGAACATCGAACAGGAGTACATTTGTGGCAAGATGTTGTGTATACAGAAGTAGTTGATCAATACTCCAAAAAAATGGTTCCATATGGCGGAGAAGGAGTACCTGTGTATACACCACTTGAAAGGACTTCCCAGCCGGTGATTCGTTATTGGTCTGGTGATCTAACAACATGGACAGATGAACCATGTCCATGTGGACGCACTTACCCACGGTTGCCAAAGGGAATTTATGGTCGAATTGATGATATGGTAACCGTTCGAGGAGTAAATGTTTATGCTAGTTTAATAGAGAATGTGATTAGAAGAACAGATGGACTTGGTGAAGAGTTTGTCATGATTGTGACCCGTGACAAGATTATGGATGAAGTACTCGTCCAATGTGAAACATTAGGAATGCGAGATGATCAAGAGCTCATTGCTCATCTACGAAAAGAACTAAAAAGAGAAACGGGTGTATCCATCAACATTGAACTTTTACCAGTAGGAAGTTTAGAAAGAACTCAGTTCAAAGCAAAACGGGTTATTGATAAAAGAGATTTTAAAAGTTAATCCGGTATGATTCAAGAAACAGTTGTTTGGAGGAGAAATGATGAAATTAAAAAATAAAGTTGCTTTAATTACAGGCGGTGCCAATGGAATAGGGAAAGTTACAGCGAGTCTCTTTTTAAAGGAGGGGGCTAAGGTCGTTATCACAGATGTTAATGAAGAAGCTGGCGTAAGAGCTGCCACTGCGCTATCTGAGATTAGCGAGGATATTCTCTTTTTTCAAGCCAATGTTTCAGAAAGTGAGCAAGTCAAGAAAATGATAGAGTCAACGCTTCAGAGATTTGGAAAAATTGATATTTTAATTAATAATGCCGGTATAACAATTGATGGTCTCCTAGTCAAAATGGAGGATTCGTCTTGGGAGAAAGTGTTAGATGTCAATCTTACAGGCGTGTATAAATGTACGAAATCAGTACTCCCGATCATGTTAGAACAAGGATCAGGTGTCATTTTGAATGCTTCTTCTGTCGTCGGTCTTTATGGAAACGTTGGTCAAACGAATTATGCAGCGACAAAGGCTGGGGTTATAGGCTTAACAAAAAGCTGGGCGAAAGAGTTAGGACCGAAAGGAATACGAGTGAATGCGGTTGCTCCAGGGTTTATCGTTACCGATATGACAGCGAAAGTTCCGGAAAAAATACTCAAAATGATGGAGGAGAAAACGCCGTTAAGAAAACTAGGAAAACCTGAAGATATTGCCAATGCCTACTTATTTTTAGCATCAGAGGAAGCAAATTATGTAAATGGGACAATTTTAAGTGTGGATGGAGGATTAGTTGTATAATTTGTTGAAAAAGCGATATGAATATATGTCGCTTTTTTACTATATAGAAAGAAGGTGTGAATATGCTCAAAAAGATTGAAGACCATCTTGGAAGAAAGGTTGAGTACCATTTCCCTCCTCAAAGAATTGTTTCGATATGTCCTGGAATAACGGAAACACTGTATGAACTTGGCTTGGAAAAAGAGATCGTGGGGAGAACACGTTATTGTCTTTTTCCAGAAGATAAAGTTGCACAAGCTACCATTGTTGGAGGCACAAAAGATATAGACATAGAGATTGTAAAAAGCTTAAACCCAGATTTAATCATAGCTGAAAAAGAAGAAAACACAAAGGAAATGGTAGAGTTATTAGAAAAAAACTACCCCGTATTTGTGGCTGAAGTTCAATCGATTCAGGAATCTTATCGGATGATTGAAGATATGGGAAATGTAACAAACTACGAAAAAAATGCTATGAACTTAGTAGACGATATTAAAAATGAATTTAACACAATCCCAAAGATGAATGGGAAAAGAGCTGCATATGTCATTTGGAGAAATCCATACATGGTTGTGGGAAGTAATACCTATATAAATTCTGTATTGGAAGAAATGGGATTTGAAAATCCTTTTTCAACTTCAAAAAATAGGTATCCTTCCGTTACAAAGGAGGAATTACTGGAAAGTCAGCTAGACTATATTTTCTTAGCAACCGAGCCCTTTCATTTTAAAGAAAAACATAAAAAAGAATTTCTCGAATTTATACCAAATGTGACCCCGATGATTGTTGATGGGGAAATGTTTTGGTATGGATCTAAAATGAAGGTGGCTGTGGAATATTTTAGGGAATTTGTCACTAGGTAAGTAAATTAAGCTTGTTAACATTAGGTGAAACGTAATTGTTAACAAGCTTAATTCATTTTATAATGTAAGACTATGTTGTTTTAAGAAAACATCACTAATTTCTTCTATTAAGTTTTTTGCTTCCCAAGATAATTTATATTCTTTTTTATAAACCCATCCAAATCTGAATGAAGTATCTATAGCGCCATTTAAATCTATTTTCCTCCCATTTTGCATGAGAAAATCTTGGTTGCAGATGGTAGAAATATCATGACCAATGGTAACAGTACCTAGATTAGCTACAGCATGATTGATGAATTTTGTATCTGTTGTCTTCAGAACCACATTTATAGGTCCAAAAAGATTTTGGAATTCATTAACAAAATTGTTTACGTATTTATCTTTATATAAGATAAAATCTTGTTTTTTTAATGTCTCTACAGAAACTATTTTCTCATTGGCTAAAGGTGAATCTTTCGAAGCAAATACCAATATATTACCGTTTAGAAGGGGGGTAAAATGGAGCTCATTAATCAAATCTATATTTTGGTTATTTAAGGCGATAAATCCTATATCGGAAATATCATTTTGTATATCTGCGATAATATCCATACTCCCTTTCTCGAGCACTTCAATCTTTAAGGGAGATGCTCCATTTCTAAAAAATAAAAAAGTATCAATAATTGGAGTAGCTAAGCCAGGAATAGTAGATATACGTAAAAAATCATTTAAGTTATTTATTTGATTGTGAGCTTCCTCCTTTATTTCATAAATAGCACGAAGAGCGATTTTCGCTCTTTCGATTATTTTTTCTCCTTCTTTAGTCAAAACTGCTCCCGTTCTTGTACGATTAAATATTTTTAGATTAAGTTCATCCTCTAATCGTGTAATAGCTTGACTTAAAGCCGATTGACTTATATGGAGGGTAGAGGAAGCTTTCGCTAAAGAATATGATTTTGCAACTTCGACAATATATGATAATTGCTCTATATTCACAAAAGATCATTCCCTTAAGAGTTAGTTAATACACCTTCAATTATATTAACTTTTATTTAAATGGTCAAAGATTTATAATAATATTACGAAGATTCTAAATCTTCAAAAATAATGTGTGTTTGTCAGACAATCTTCCATAATTCTTAGAAGCAAAAAAAGTATTCTGTTTACTTTGTTATCCTCAGGAAAACTCACCAAAAAAATGTATGCGTTTACATTTTGGCGAATTTCAAATTTAAAGGAGGTAGAAATGTGGAAAGTAATCAATAAGAACTTGCGGAGCCAAATCGATCAAACTCCTGCTGCTTTTATTGGTGAGTATATGGGGAAACCTTACTCAGCATTAGAAGATACGCCAGAACAGCGTTATAAGAATTACGAAGATCATTGGGAAGCGAAAGTCGGATGGAGCTTATTGGGAGCGTATACCGATATTACTACTAATGATGAAGCAAATGAAACACTTGCAGATTTTTTTCGCTTCAAAATTAAGGAGATTGTAAAAGATCCAGAAACAGCCAGGAAATTACTTCCGACAATTCTAGTTGGAGCAAGACGTCCAATCCTTGGATTTGATTACTATGAAACCTATAATCGTGATAATGTTTCATTGGTTGATTTGAGAGAAACCCCTATTTTAGAAATTACACCAAAGGGCATAAGGACAGCAGATGGTGAACATGAGCTGGACATTATCGTATTTGCAACAGGATTTGATGGGTTGACGGGAGGATTATTAAAAATAGATATACGTGGAAGAAATGGTTTGACGTTAAGAGATAAATGGCAAGGGTTAGCAGAATTTAAAACAAACTTAGCAGTTACAATATCTGATTTTCCAAATATGTTCACTCTTTGGGGACCACATAGTTCGGCGTTATTCAACGCTCTTAGAGGAATCGAATTACATGTGGAATGGGTTTTTGATTGTATTGAATATATGAGAAAGCACGAAGTGGAAACGATTGAATCAACTCCTGACGCAGAGAATGATTGGACCAATTTCATTGATGCTGTAGCAACTCAAGTAATTCAAAGCAGGGTTGACAGTTGGTACCATGGGACCAATGTGGAAGGGAAACCTCGAACCTACCTAATGTATTTTGGAGATTTTCTTACCTATAAAGCAAAATATGAGGAAGTGGCATTCAAAGAATATGAAGGATTCATTTTAACCTCTTCACCAAAAATTAAAGTTAATAAGATCTAAGACTCCATTTCTGTAAGCCTTCTCATTTTTAATCAAGGTTGGTAGTAATGTATTTTAATAGATACAAAATTAAAGGAGGAAATTTTTTATGCCATTAGATCCAGTAGCAAAGTATATGTTGGAACAAGTCCAAGCAATGAATGCACCGAGAGTATACGAACTAACACCTGAGCAAGCGAGACAATCAGGGGATATGAGTGCGTTGGCTGGAGAACCAGAAGAGGTAGGAAAGGTAGAGGACAAATTGATACCGGGACCAGCTGGCGATATTCCAGTTCGAATTTACACTCCAGAAGGTCAAGGTCTTTTCCCAGCGTTAATCTATTATCATGGTGGAGGATGGACGATAGGGAATCTTGATAGTGTAGACGTACCTTGCCGACTTATTACAAATAGAGCTGAATGTGTTGTGATTTCAGTGGACTATAGATTGGCTCCTGAGCATAAATTCCCTGCTCCTTTGGAAGATGCTTATGCTACAGCAAAATGGACAGCTGAACATGGAGAGAGTATTTCAGTGGATCCGACACGTATCGCTGTTGGAGGCGATAGTGCTGGGGGAAATCTTGCTGCTGCTGTTACATTAATGGCAAAAGAAAAAGGGGGACCAACCCTTTCTTTTCAACTGTTAGTCTACCCTAATACGAATTATGCTTTTGACACAGCCACTCATCTTGAATTTGGAGAAGGATATTTACTTACGAACAAAGAGTTAGAGTGGTTCTGGAATCATTATTTGCGTAACGAGGATGATGGGAAAAATCCTTATACTTCGCCTCTACTTGCTGAAGATTTAAGTGGACTTCCACCGGCATTGGTGATTACAGCAGAATATGATCAACTTCGTGAAGAAGGAGAGGCTTACGGAAACCGTCTTAAGGAAGCTGGAGTTCCTGTGGAAATTATTCGCTATGATGGAATGCTCCATGGATTTTTCTGGATGCCGAAAATATACAAACAAGGACTGGAGGCAATTGAACAATCTTCTAGAGCCTTGAAGGAAGCATTTCAAAAAGTTGTAGGTCAATCTTAAATGAGTGATGGAAGGGGAACAGGGAAATGAGTATTAATCAAAAAGAAATGGATGCAGTAGTGTTAGGTGCTGGTTTTGCTGGAATGTATATGCTGCACCTGCTGAGAGAAAGTGGATACTCTGTCCGTGCATATGAGGCGGGTGGAGGGGTTGGAGGAACCTGGTATTGGAATCGATACCCTGGAGCAGGCTGTGACGTACCCAGTCTTTACTATTGCTACACTTTTTCAGAAGAAATATATAAAGAGTGGACTTGGTCTTCAAAGTATCCAAGTCAACCCGAACTCTTAAAATACGCAAATTTCGTGGCTGAAAGATTGGATCTTTTAAAAGATATTCAATTTAATGCTAGAGTCTTGTCAGCTCATTTTGATGAGAACCTTAATAAATGGAGAATACGAACAAATAATGATGAAGTCATCCTTGCTAAATACTTCATAACTGGGGTCGGACCTTTAACTTCCGCATCTAATTTACCAAATATTAAAGGGATCAATAATTTCAAAGGTGCAGTCTATCATACAGGTAGATGGCCACATGAAGGAGTAGATTTTAAGGGAAAACGTGTAGGAGTAATTGGAACTGGATCTAGTGGTGTTCAAGCTATTCCTGTTATTGCGAATGAGGCAGAATCCCTAACGGTTTTTCAGCGTACGCCTCAGTGGGTTTTTCCAACAAATGATTACCCACTTGAAAAGGAATATGTGAAGGAAATAAAAGAAAACTTTCATGAACTACGGCGTCAAATAGATGCATCTATTCCGGCTTTCCCAGTAGAATTCAAAGGTAAACCACATTCCGCTTTTGATGATACAGCTGAAGAACGGCAAAAACATTATGATAAGCTTTGGAAAACAGGAGATGCGGGAATAATCGGAGCGTATGTTGATATAACAACAAATGAAACGGCAAATGAAGATGTTGCAAAATTTATTCGTTCAAAGATTAAGGAAGTTGTCGAGAATCCTATCACCGCAGAGAAATTACTACCATCGATCTTAGTTGGTGCTAGACGTCCAATCTTTGGAAAGAACTACTACGAAACATTTAACCGTGAAAATGTTTCCTTAGTTGATTTAAGGGATGCTCCAATTGAAGAGATTACAACGAAGGGAATTCTCATAAATGAAAAAGAATATGAACTTGACATTCTTGTATTTGCAACAGGATTTGATGCTTTAACAGGTCCGTTATTGAATATTGATATACGAGGAAGAAATGGTGTAACACTTAGAGATAAATGGGATGGATTAGCAAATTTTAAAACAAACTTAGCTGTTGCTAATTCTGGTTTTCCAAATATGTTTACTTTATGGGGCCCTCATAGTTCGGCGTTATTCAATGCTCTGAGAGGAATAGAGCTTCATGTGGAATGGGTATTTGATTGTATAGAGTACCTTCGAAATAACAATGTAGAAACTATAGAGACAACTGTTCAAGCAGAAGATGAGTGGACTAACTTTATTGATGCAGTAGCTGTCCAAACAATTCAAAGTAAGGTTGACAGCTGGTATCATGGAACAAATGTAGAAGGAAAACTGCGGAAATATCTCATGTATTTTGGAGATTTTCCAACTTATAAAGCAAAATATGATGAAGTTGCTACTACTGGATATGAAGGATTTGTGTTAACGCCTTCTTCGAAAATCAAAGTGAACGAGAAATTATGACTGAAAAGATAGGTGTGTAAGCAGTTTACCAGGGCAAGCCATTTCCTGATAATAGATTAATAGAATCATTTAACTTTCACTACTAGAGATACTAAATATCTTTTAGAATTTTAATTTTTCAATGGTCAAGATCATTTTAATGCAAAGTACTTGAAGAAAGGTTGTCGAGAGATCTTGACCATTTATTCCTAGAAAAGAGAAGTTTACTGATTATGTATAGATAAAAGTTTGAACAAGCTCAGAATAAAACATGTTCAGGAGTGATGGTTTTGGAAGAAGAAAGCAAGTTAATTAATAGAAGATTTTATATGGTATGTCTAGCCATTGTTATGATCATTTTTACTGTAACTTCAGGTGTACCAGTAATACCAAAACTAATTCAGACCTTTGAATTAACCGCTGGATATGCTTTGTGGCCACAGGGAATATTTGCGATGGCGATGGTTATATTTCAACCTTTATTTGGATGGATGTCGGATAATTATGGACCTAAGAAAGTTGGTGTTTTGGGTGCCTTTATTATGTTATTTGGTGCCATTATAATCGCTATTTCTCCGGCACTTTCTTTTGGTGTAGCAGTTTTTGGTTTCTTTCTAACAGGTGTATCTGGAGCTGCGACAATACCGTTAGGATTCAATTTTATTGGAAAGATTTTTGCTGAAGAGGAGCGTGGTAAAAAACTTGCTATCATGTCTATTATTATTCTTATTGGAAATGCTCTTGCTCCCATTAAAGGAGGTTTCTTTACTGACGCTGTTCATTGGACTGCAAACTATTGGGCTTCTGCCATATTTTCTGCTATAGCGATTTATTTATTTGCTAAATCATTACCAAACGATACGGGAGTTAAATCCAAGTTTGATGTTGGTGGTGCTATTTTATTGTTATTATCTTTAAGTGGTCTAGCATCCATTCCATTAATTCTTAATTCTTTCGGGACAACAACCTCATTGTGGATACCATCCTTCGTCATTTTTATCATTTCTCTAATTGTATTGTTTATTGTTCAAAAGAAGAAAACTGAACCATTACTAGATATTGATTATGTAACTAACCGGCATTTTTGGGTACCGGCAGCAATTGTTTTATTTACAAATGCAATTAATGTAGGAACTTTGTATTTGTTAACTTTTTATATTCAAGATATACAAGGAAAGCCATCAACTATTGTGGGGATATTACAAATGCTATTTTTTGTGGCAACGGCTGTAGGAAGTTATTTATCTGGAAAAGCAATTGCGAGGTTTTCGGCTCGTAGGACGATGTCCTCAGGTACTCTTTTAGTCATTGCTGGGATGGGCATGTTTATAATGGTAAATTTAGATACTTCTGTATTGTATTTTGCCCTTTCAGTAATCGTAATTGGCTTAGGTTTTGGAATTTTAGGGCCAGCAAGGAAGACGATTGTATTGTCAGAAGCAAATTTAGCTCGAATTGGCGTAACTACTTTTACTTTCAGTACAGCAGAAAATACAATCTCCAATATCGGAGGTTCATTTGTCATTTTGACATACACCATGTTAGTTGTAAGTAAAGGTGCAAGTGCAGTTTCAACTACCGCACTAATTCTCACACTTGTAGCTTTGGTAGCTCTTTTATTCATGCCATTGATCCCTAATAATGTCGTAGGATTTCAAGGGAAGAAGAATAGTGCCAAAATGTAGAGTTTGAAATTCCGAAATAGAATGTATCCGATAAACTATCAAATTAATTTTAGGGGAGTTGTTAACTGATATCCTTATTATGATTGATAAAAGATAGAAAAATGAGAGGAGAATTAAAATGGTGTATGAGGATTTTAATGATAAGGTTGCATTAGTAACCGGAGGAGCATCTGGGATTGGATATGCGATTGTACAAAGGTTGATTGAGGCAGGTTCAAAAGTAGTTATTGCAGATTTAAATACAGAGAAGTTAAAAGAAATAGAAAGTGAATTTAAAGGACGGGTACTTGGACTTAAAGTAAATGTTACTATTGAAAATGAAGTAATAGAAATGGTACAAAAAACAATTGATACATTTGGAAAACTCGATATTGCTTTTAATGTAGCAGGAGCTTCTAAAACAGGAACGATTACAGAATTAGAAGAGTCTGATTGGGATTTTACTGTAGATTTATGTTTAAAAGGTGTATTTTTATGCATAAAGCATCAAGCGAGGTATATGAAAGAAAATGGGGGAGGGGCTATCGTAAACGTAGCTTCCTTAAATGCTCAAGTACCAATGTATGCAGGAAGTGCCTACTCATCCTCTAAAGCTGGAGTTGAAATGTTAACAAAAAATGCGGCATTAGAATTAGCACGCTTCAATATTCGTGTAAATGCCATTCACCCAGGACTGGTATTAACTCCTCTTACTGCTGCTGTGACAAGTGTTGAGGCAATTCATCAAGCCTATTTGGAACGAATTCCTATGAATCGAGGGGCACAACCGGAAGAAATAGCTGGACCAGCGTTATTCTTAATTAGCAAGGATGCCTCATATGTTAATGGTGCTAGTCTAATCGTTGATGGGGCTTGGGCAACAAGCGGTTATCCGGATTTTAGTAAGTTCTTTTAAGAGAAGGTATTATTTAATAAGGGGATGAGAAAATGAAAGCTGCAATACTATATGGAGCTGAGGATGTTCGAGTTGAACAAATAGAAGAACCAGTTGTTTCAGCAGGTAAAATTAAAGTCAAGGTTGAATGGGCAGGAATTTGTGGTAGTGACCTTCATGTCTTTTCACATGGACTGCCCATGGAAGAACCACATCCATTAACTGGACAAAAACCTCCGCTAACACTGGGCCATGAATTCTCGGGAACGATTGTGGAGGTTGGTGATGGTGTAACTAGCTATGAAGTTGGAGAAAGCGTTGCAATTGAACCTCTCATTTATTGTAAAGAATGTGATGCATGTAAAAGTGGCTATTATAATCAATGTATGCTTGTAGGATTTATCGGCATCCAAAGGGATGGCGGTTTTGCCGAATATGTTATTGTTGATGAAAATATGGTACACGTGCTTCCAGAAAATGTTTCCTTTGAAGAGGGGGCATTAGTGGAACCGACTGCAGTTGCATTCTATGGAGTGAGAGAGAGCAAGTTGAAACCTGGTGATTCTGTTGCGATTTTCGGAGCAGGCCCAATTGGATTACTGACTCTATTATCTGTTAAAGCGGCTGGAGCTACACAAATAATAGTAGTCGATTTGTCTGAGGAACGACTGCAAAAGGCAAAAGAATTAGGGGCAACAACGATTATCGATGGTCAACGGGAAGACATCATTCCGACTATTTTTGAATTGACAGGCGGAGGTGTAAATGTAGTATTTGAGTGTGCTGGAGCCCAAGCAGCTATGACAAATGCAATGACAATTGTACGTCAAGGTGGTCAGGTAATGGCACTCGCAACATATGCAAAACCGATTAAAATTGACATGGGGATGTTAATGTTTAAGGCTGCTGATTTAACGTCTACTTTGGCTTACCGAAATGTCTTTCCTCAAGTAATTCAGATGATTGCAAGTGGTAGATTGGACGTTAAACAAGTTGTCACGAAAAAAATCCAACTAAACGATATTGTTGATGAGGGATTTTATCAATTAATAAATGATAAGAAACAAGCCAAGATATTAGTGAGACCATCATATTCAGGAATATAATTTCAATCTTTGAAACCACCTTTAAAAAGGTGGTTTCGCTATTCTATTTATTTTCCTTATAAACATAATCAATTAGTCCCATAGAACAAACTTCAATATCAAGTGTAAGAATGTCGTAAATTTCGTGGTCTCTAGGAATATTAAATTCATCTAGATGTCGTGAAATAATATTAAAAATTCCTTCTTTAGTTAGATGTATCATTTCATCGAAGGATTTTCCCTTTTCAAATGCTTCTTTTGCGACTTCAATAAAGGGGTTGAGCCAATTAGAAACTTGTCTATAGACCTCTTCTGGGTTTCGTGACATGCCATAGTGACCAAAAAAGATATAATCTAAGTTCTTAGAACGATAAAAACTAATTGATTGCTTCATTTTTACAGGGTCAAAATTTGAAGGGGTTGTAGATGGTAAATAAAACTCTATCTGATCTTTAAGCAGGGCAGTGTAACGAATCCCAGCAGTATCCCCCGTAAACATTCCATTTAACTTTGGATGATAGATGCTAAAATGATGATTAGCATGACCAGGTGTATCATAAAAGGTTAGTGAACAATCCTCGCTAATTGTTAAAATGTCTTCATTGTTCATTGCGAGTAATTTTTCCTCAGGAATTGGAATGATCGGATCGAATAAGCGATTAAATTTATCTCCGTAGACGGCTTTTGCTCCAGCAATCAACCTTGATGGGTCTGCTAAATGCCTTTTTCCTTTTGGATGAACAATCACCTTTGCATCAGGACATTGCTGCAGAAGGAGACCTGCGCCACCGGCATGATCAAGATGGATATGAGTAACGACAATGTACTTGATATCTTTAGGCGAGAAGCCTAATTTTTCAATTCCATCAATAATATGTGGAACAGATGGGCTAGCGCTTGTATCGACAATCGTCAAATCACGCTCCGTCAACACATATGTACCTGTTCTTTCCTTCATATCAAGATCATAGCCGTCAATTAGGTAAAGGTTTTCAAACAGTTTTTCGACCTTTTTCAAAAAAAAATCCCTCCATTTCAGAGCTTTTCCTTGTACAAACCTATCTCTTATTTTATGCTGTTAATATTGGCATGTAAAGTTAATAACTTGAATTTTCTGAAATTATTACATATGGATAGAAACATGTCAAAAGAGAAACCTAAGTATAAAGCGTATTGCATATCATACATGGTTTTGTTTGTGAAAGGAGAGGGAACATGTCACAGTTACAAGGTATCATCACCCGTTTAAAGAGTCTTCAAGAACAAGGGGGCACAGGAGAATCTGCACAACGCTTTTTTGAGGTTAATGGCGAAAGAAAGTGTCAGGTTACATACCACCCTAAGACGGAAACGTTCGAACTTGAAGTATACAACGAAAAAGAAAAGCCAAAGCGTTACCAATTTGACAATATTGATATGATCACAATTGAAATTTTTGATTTAATTCAATAACCGTTTACTGATTAAGACATTTGCTCATCGAATAAGATTCACGTACTAAATAAATGGATTGGAGCGATGGGGTTTGTTGCCAACTGTAAAATGTCCAAAATGCTCTTACATGACAGAAATGGATCATGTTTTAACAGCACAGTCGAATCAAAATGTGATTTATAAGTGTCCACAATGCCAGTATGAAGTGAGAAATATTCATACGAGTAAAGGGTAACTGAAAATTTTAACACTTTAGGATGATCTAGGATGTTCAAAAGAAGCATCGCCTGAGAAACTGTGATAGAATAAAATAGAATGAAAACATTAATGGGGAGTTTTCGACTATGATAGATCTTCACAGTGGAGAGTTTTTGGAGATTAACATTAAAGATTTGATGATCCCTTCTGAACGGGTTGCGCATGTTCAAGTGAAAAATAGTCTAGAACACGCGTTGTTAGTTTTAACAAAAAGCGGTTATTCAGCAATTCCAGTTTTAGACCCGCAATATAAGCTGCAGGGACTTATAAGTACTCCGTTAATTATGGACTCGATACTCGGGCTTGAGCGAATTGAATTTGAACAATTGGAGAAACAACGTGTAGAAGAAGTGATGAATCGAGAAATCCCTAGGATCCAAATTGATTCGGATATCAAATCTTGTTTAACGTTGTTAATCGATCATCCTTTTCTTTGTGTTGAAAGTATCGAAGGAATATTTGAAGGAATCTTAACGAGAAGATCTGTTTTGATCCAATTAAATCAATTGACTTCTTCCAAATCGGTGTAATGAAATGGATTTCAGTTAAGCACATAATATGTATTTAGTCTATAGCCTCCTAAAATTTAGGAGGCTCAATTTTGTATTTGAGGTGTTATATGGAAGGCGTAGTACATAGTCAAAAAATGATGAAGAAACAAACGAAGAAACCATTTGTACTAGCAGCTGTTATGTTAGCCATGTTTATGGCAGCGATTGAAGCAACGATTGTGGCAACAGCTATGCCAGCAATTGTAGGAGATCTAGGTGGTTTTACACGCTATAGCTGGATTTTTTCTTCGTATTTATTAATGAATGCTGTAACCGTGTTAATTTACGGGAAGTTATCGGATTTATATGGGCGTAAGCCGATTTTAATTATAGGTATCGTCATTTTTCTAATTGGTTCGATTCTTTGTGGGTTTGCAGAATCAATGACCATGCTGATTATCTACCGTTTTGTCCAGGGCTTTGGTGCTGGAGCGGTAATGCCTATCGCCAGTACCATCGTTGGTGATATTTATACAATGGAAGAGAGAGCAAAAATTCAAGGTTATTTATCTAGTGTATGGGGAATATCGGCCGTTTTAGGTCCAGCGATAGGTGGAATCCTAGTCCAATATGTGAGCTGGCAGTATGTTTTTTGGATAAACGTACCATTAGGGATTTTAGCGATTATTGGTATTAGCATGTTTTTACATGAAAAGGTGGAAAAGAAAAAGCATCAAATTGATTATCAAGGTGCTATTCTTTTAACGATTGCGATTTCTGCCATTATGATTCTATTAGTAGAGGGTGGAACCCATTGGGAGTGGAATTCGCCTCAAGTATTAATCTTAATCGCTATTACCTTGATCGCATTTCCACTATTTGTGTTTCAAGAGAAGCGTGCATTAGAACCAATGATGCCTTTTTCGATTTGGAAAGAGCGTTCTATTTTTATAGCGAATATGACATCTCTTACAACAGGAGTCATGTTAATAGGTATTTCGAGTTTCCTCCCGGCATTTGTTCAAGGTGTAATGGAACAGCCTCCGATTGTTGCTGGCTTCACGTTAACAACGATGTCGATTGGTTGGCCGATTGCGGCGACAGTGGCAGGGAATCTTCTATTGAAAATTGGTTTTAGAATCACGGCGATTATAGGTGGCGTGACCTTAATGATCGGTGGAATCATGTTTGTTTTCTTATCTCCAGAAATGGGACCGGTTTGGGCCGCAGCGGCATCCTTCTTTGTCGGAGTGGGGATGGGGATGACGACGACGTCTTTTATTGTTTCGATCCAAAGTACGGTCGGGTGGGAACAACGTGGTGTGGCCACAGCGGCAAATATGTTTATGCGAAATTTAGGAAATACGATTGGAGCTGCTCTTTTAGGAGGAATTCTTAATAGTCAGCTACTTTCATATATAAAGAAGCAAGGTGAAGCAGTCTCTGAAGATCTCACGATCGACGCTGCCAATATTTTATTAAATGAAGATCAAAGAAATGCGTTGTCTCCAGGAGTAAAAGAAGTGTTACAGGAAGGATTAACTTTTTCCATTCATACGGTTTATATAGCGGTCCTTATCTTTGCCATCATAAGTTTTGCTCTTATTCTTTTTCTACCAAAGAAGGAGAGGGAAAGAGCCAATTAAAGTCAAAATGAAGAAGGTGATTCTATGTCTACATTATCAGCATTTCATCTTCTCTCCGTGTTAGCTGCTGAAATGAATATGCGAAAAGCGTCTGAGCGTTTATTTGTTTCCCAGCCTGCACTTAGCCAAAGGCTGCAAACGATAGAAGCAGAATGGGGGACGAAGCTCTTTATTCGCTCACAAAAAGGTCTAACTTTAACTCCAGCGGGGGAAATGGTCATTAAGTTTGTGAATGAGGTTTTGGAAAAAGAGGAAAAAGTGAAAGAATCGATAAGTGCCATGAATTCAGAAGTGTATGGTACTTTAAAGATTGCGGTGGCAAATATTGTTAGTCAGAATTGGCTCCCTAAGGTGTTAAAAAAATTCGTTGAACGTTACCCTCATGCAAAAGTTTCTTTAGTAACAGGCTGGAGTAGTGAGATTCTGCGATCGATGTATGAGGATCATGTCCATATTGGCATCGTTCGTGGTACTCCGGACTGGAAAGGGATCAATATTCCCTTGTTCGAAGATCACTTGTATTTAGTTGATAAAGAAATTACATCCACTGAGGATGTGATGAAAACAGATCGTCCCTTTATCCAATTTAAAAGTGATTCCAATTATTATCAAGAAATCCAAGATTGGTGGCATCGACAGTATCAAACGATGCCAAAACGAACAATTGTCGTTGACCAAATCGAAACATGCAAACAAATGGCCTTTAATGGAATCGGCTATGCGATTTTACCGGCGATCACTCTTAATGGAGGAGAACAAGACATTTTTAAAATCCCCCTCCTGGATGAAAATGGTGAACCGTTAAAACGGGATACATCCTTAATTGGTTACGAATCGGCCTTTAAATTGAAACAGGTCCAAGCATTTGTTGATTTGATTAAGGAGTATGTGGAGGGAGATGGCGGTCATGGAAAATAGGCAAAATAGTTATTGCTTGTCTTGCCCTTTTTCATTTGCTAAAGTAAAATTCATAGTGTACATAATAGAATAAGTGGAGGTACTAAAAGATGAGTAAAATGATGGATGCAAACGAAATTATTTCGTTTATCTCAAATAGTAAAAAATCAACACCCGTAAAGGTATACATAAAAGGTGATTTATCTGGAATTAATTTTGGACCAAGTTCAAAAACGTTCATTTCTGAAAACACAGGAACAGTATTCGGAGAATGGAGTGAAATCGGTCCTGCCATTGAAGAGAATCAGGCAAAGATTGAAGACTATGTAGTGGAAAATGACCGAAGAAACTCGGCGATTCCTTTATTAGACATGAAGGAGATTAAAGCAAGAATCGAGCCGGGTGTCATCATTCGTGACCAGGTTGAAATTGGAGACAATGCTGTTATCATGATGGGAGCTTCCATTAATATTGGTGCGGTAATCGGTGAAGGCACAATGATCGATATGAACGTTGTACTAGGTGGAAGAGCGACTGTAGGTAAGAACTGTCATATCGGTGCAGGTTCAGTATTAGCTGGTGTGATTGAGCCACCTTCTGCTAAGCCTGTAGTGGTGGAGGATGATGTTGTGATTGGAGCAAATGCTGTAGTGCTTGAAGGAGTAACAGTTGGCAAAGGTGCTCGAGTAGCAGCTGGAGCAATTGTTATTGAAGACGTTCCAGCAAACACATTAGTTGCAGGAGTACCAGCACGCGTTATTAAAGAGATTGACGAAAAAACCCTTTCAAAAACAGAAATTATGCAAGCTCTACGTAATCTTTAATATAAAGGGTTAAAAAAGTGTGGATTCTTATCCGCACTTTTTTTATAAAGGAGAGAGGTCACAATGTCTTTTGTTCAAATAAGAAGGGATTTACATAAAATTCCTGAATTGGGATTTCAGGAATATAAAACACAAGGTTATCTCCTTGAGTATTTAAAGTCGTTACCACAGGAACGTTTGCAAATTAAAACATGGAAAACGGGCATATTTGTAAAAATTGAAGGCTTGAATCCGAGCAAGACGATAGGTTACCGAGCTGATATAGATGGACTTCCTATTGTGGAAGAAACAGGGCTACCTTTTCCCTCTGAGCATCCAGAGCAAATGCATGCTTGTGGACATGATTTTCATATGAGTATTGCTTTAGGATTAGTTACTCAATTTACTCGTCACGCAATCGATGACAATCTGTTATTCATTTTTCAGCCTGCTGAAGAGGGACCTGGAGGGGCTGAACCAATGCTCCAGTCGGAAATCATGAAAGAGTGGAAACCGGATATGATCCTCGCTCTTCATATTGCTCCAGAATACCCAGTTGGCTCAATTGCAGTCAAGGAAGGCCTGTTATTTGCCAATACGTCAGAGCTCTTTATCGATTTAAAAGGAAAGGGAGGTCACGCGGCGTACCCACATCATACAAATGATATGGTCGTCGCAGCATGTTCTCTAGTTACCCAACTACAGTCAATTGTAGCGAGAAATGTGGATCCTCTAGATAGTGCTGTCGTGACGATTGGAAAAATTAGCGGTGGTACGGTACAAAATATCATTGCTGAAAAAGCAAGAATAGAGGGGACAATTCGAACTCTTTCTGTACAATCGATGGAAAAAGTAAAAAAGCGAATTTTATCGATCGTAAAGGGGATCGAAGTCGGATATGAATGCGAAACATCCATTGACTTTGGAAGTATGTATCATCAAGTATATAATGAAGCGAAATTAACGAGAGAGTTTATGCAATATGTTGAGAATCATACTGACGTCAATGTTATTGAATGTGAGAAGGCTATGACAGGCGAGGATTTTGGGTATATGCTCAAGGAAATTCCAGGATTCATGTTTTGGCTTGGAGTAGATTCTGAATACGGTTTACACCACGCAAAGTTAAACCCTAATGAAGATGCGATAGACATCGCGATTTCGATGATTTCAAAGTATATTCAATATAAAGCAACAAGAGTTGACTCTTAAGTGTGCAAGGAACTAGGTGAAAAAAAGCCTGGTTCTTTTTTTGTCCGTTTTGAAATGAAATTGTATGAAATAAATGAATTTGAATGAAATTTTAAAAAAGGAAAATAATTCGAAAAAATAGTGGTAAATTATTTCGATTTCCGTTATATTTGTAAATACGTTCATATTTTTTTCAGAACAACTAGATCCATTTTCTTACATGCCAGATGAACCTAAAGAGATATAAATAGTTGGCATGCTTAAAATGGAAAGAGAATGGGGGAATTATCTTTGGAAACTTTTAAGAAATTAAAGGGTTTTTATTGGCCTTACAAAAGGTATTTCATCTGGTCGATTGTTTTTATGTTCTTGATTACCGGTATCACCGTCGTATACCCAATTATTCTTCAGATTACCATTGATGAGGTGGTTCTTGGGGGAAAAAGCGAATGGATTCCATATTTAGCTTTCGGTTTTATCGGAATTATGATCATAAAAGGGTTAGGTACTTACGTTCATCAATATACAGGGGACTTATTTGGAATTACTTCTGTTTACAAATTAAGAAACTCTTTATACGAAAAACTACAATTTTTGCCTTTTCGTTATTATGATAATGCAAAAACAGGGGATTTGATGTCAAGATTGACTTCAGATGTAGAAGGATTCCGATTCTTTCTTTCATTTGGATTTTCTGAACTCTTACGATTAATGATTCTCGTATTGTCTACCTTTGCGGTTATGTTCTATTATTCTCCTGCACTTACGATCGTAACATTAATAACGTTGCCGTTTTTAGTGGTTGTGGTGTTTAAATTTGAGCGTTCTGTACATCCAGCATTCCGAGCGATTCGGAAGTCGTTCGGAAAGCTTAATACAAATGTTCAGGAAAACATAAGTGGAATTAACACGGTAAAGTCTCTATCTCGAGAAGAGTATGTGATTGATAAATTCAACTCATCAAATGGGGACTACAAAGAAAAATATCTGTTTACTTCTGCTATATGGGCTAAATACTTTCCGTTAATGGAGTACTTAGGGAATTTAAGTGTTGTATTCTTACTTTCTTTTGGTGGCTATCTCGTTATCGAAGGAAGCCTTAGTCCAGGGGAGCTTGTTGCATTTTATAGTTTGGTAGGCTATATTATGTGGCCGATTATGAACCTTGGGTTTGTGATCAATCTATTTTCACAATCAAAAGCTTCAGGTGAAAGATTACTAGAGATTTTAGAAGCGGATAATGAAATTACAGATCTAGATGAATCGATCGTTACAGAAAAGCTTAAAGGGGATGTTCTTTTCCATGATGTCACGCTTCGGTATGGAGAAGATGACAAGGACGCTCTTTATAATATCTCTTTCCATGCTCATCCAGGAAAGGTCGTGGGATTAATCGGTTCAACAGGTTCTGGGAAAACGAGTTTAACCCAATTAATGACAAGATTTTATGAACCGGTTAATGGGAAAGTTCTTATCGATGGAATTAATGTGAAGGAGTATTCTCTGCAATCGATAAGAAGCAATATTGGCTTTGTCTTACAGGAATCCTTTTTATTTTCTTCGTCGATTAAAGCAAATATTTCTTATGGGAGACCAGACGCAACGATGGATGAGATCATCGATGCCGCGAAAAGGGCGCAGGCTCATGAATTTATTATGGAGTTACCAGAAGGCTATGATACGATGCTTGGGGAAAGAGGTATGGGGCTCTCAGGTGGACAAAAGCAAAGAATTGCCATTGCTCGTTCCATTTGTGTCGATCCAAGTATTTTGATTCTCGATGATGCAACAAGTGCAGTCGATATGGAAACGGAATTTAAGATTCAGAAAGCGTTGAAAGAGGTTATGAAAGGAAGAACAACCTTTATTATCGCTCATCGAATTTCATCTCTGAAACACGCCGATGAAATTCTCGTTCTTGAAAATGGAAGAATCGTGGAAAAAGGGACACATGAAGAACTATTGAAAAATGAAGGTCCTTATCAAAGGGTATATGATATTCAATATCAAGATAGAGAAAAAATCATGAAAATGCAAATCGGTTAGGGGGGATAACATGAAGAATGATAAACGTCCAATTCATGAAAATGTACTCAAAAGATTCCATTATTCTACGGACCAGGTGATTGAAAAGCCGTTTAACTGGAAGCAAATGCTGAGACTTTTTAGCTATATGAAGCCATATCGAAAGAATCTACTACCGTTATCGATATTAATGGTGCTGATCACAACGGCAGTACGTTTAATCATCCCGATTTTAATCGGGGTCTATGTACTTGATAAGGCAATCGTTGATAAAGATACTGGTTTATTAACCGTATTAATCATTATCATTGCAAGTTTATTCACTCTATCCTATGTGGCAAATTTTTTACGAATTAAATGGATGAACCAGTTAGGTCAAAGTGTCATTTATGATTTGAGAAAGCATCTCTTTACTCATGTTCAAAATCTCTCCCATCGTTTCTTTGATCAACGATCTGCAGGGTCGATACTGGTCAGAATTATGAATGACATTAATTCGTTACAGGAATTGTTTACGAATGGTGTCATTAACTTAATGATGGATGTTATTCTACTTATAGGTATTTTCGCTATTTTATTTAGTTTAAGTCCAGAATTAACATTGGCAGTAATGGTTATATTGCCAATCATGTTCTTTATCTCGACCAGTCTTCGAAGAAATATTCGGCGATCTTGGCAAACGGTAAGGCTGTTCCAATCAAAGTTAAACTCACACCTAAACGAAAGTATTCAAGGAATCCGTGTTACACAGGCCTTTACACAAGAGAAAGAGAATATGGGTTTTTTTGATGGAGTCAATACAGAAACATTTGAAAGTTGGCGCGTCGCTTCGCAAAAAAATGCGATGTTTAGACCGTTGGTGGAACTTACTAACGCAGTTGGAACAGCGGTATTAATTTGGTTTGGGGCGAGCTTAATCCAAAATGATACAATGACTATCGGAATCTTTGTCTCTTTCGCCTTTTATTTAGGGATGTTCTGGGAGCCGATCTCAAGACTTGGGCAAGTATATAATCAATTATTAATGGGGATGGCTTCATCTGAGCGTATTTTCGAATTTTTGGATGAGCAACCTATTGTGTCTGAAAAAAGAGAAGCGGTTCGCTTGGATGAAGTAAAAGGGCATATCCAGTTCAAAGATGTTGTTTTTTCTTATGATGAAAAAAGAACAGCACT
This sequence comes from Robertmurraya phoenicis, assembly GCF_047302285.1. GTDB lineage: Bacteria > Bacillota > Bacilli > Bacillales > Cytobacillaceae > Robertmurraya. Next base: position 3,058,619 of record NZ_CP154845.1, on the reverse strand, counting down.
TAAAAGTGTAAATTTGGAAATGAAGGCAGGTCAAACAGTTGCGTTAGTTGGGCATACTGGTTCAGGTAAAACAACCATTGCGAACTTAATTAGTCGTTTCTATGATCCAACTAGTGGTCAAGTTTTATTAGATGGGAATGATTTAAAGGATATTTCTTTGAAGGATTTACGCGAGCAAATTAGTGTAGTACTTCAGGATACGTTTATCTTTTCGGGAACCATTGCTGATAATATCCGCTTCGGTAATCCTTTCGCAACCGATGAAGAAGTTCAAAAGGCGGCAGAAGCTGTTGGTGCACATTCTTTCATCGAAAATTTACCGAATGGCTATGACACTGAAGTAGAGGAAAGAGGAAATGTGCTCTCTGTTGGGCAGCGCCAACTCATATCTTTCGCACGAGCATTGCTTGCTGACCCAAGAATTATTATTCTAGATGAAGCTACTGCAAGTATCGATACTGAAACAGAAGTAAAAATTCAAACAGCTCTAAAGACATTGTTAAAGGGAAGAACGGCTGTGATTATCGCTCACAGACTCTCTACCATTCGCGAAGCTGATAATATTATTGTCCTGGATCATGGTGAAATTGTCGAACAAGGAAATCATCAACAACTAATGGATGTTCAAGGAGAGTATTATCAACTTATTAAGTCACAATTTAATATGCTGAATGCTGTATAAATGAAAGCACTACCTTATGGTGGTGCTTTTACTTTGCTTCCGTTTGTAACCTTTTAGGGAATTTCTCGTCTTAGCAATAAAAGGGGGCAATATCATGTTGAGAAAAATAGTCTTTGGTGTGTTGATTTTGATTTTGCTTAGTGCTTGTAGTGCAGGTTCTGAATCGCAAGAACAAGCAATGGATGCTGAGAGTGGAGTAGCAATTGAGCAGAAAACTGAAGAAATGGACGTTTCTTTATCGAATGCAACAGATATGAAAGAAGAAGCGCCTGTTGCACCAGTGAATCGAATGGTTATTTATAAAGCAGATCTTAGACTTGAGGTCGAGGATTTTCAATCTTCTTTGGAAGCAATAGAGTTAAAAACGAATCAATACGGCGGCTATGTGGTCGAGTCTTCAACATACCGTGAAGAGCAAGAAGTGTACAGTGGAACCATCACTGTTAGAATTCCAAATGATCGCTATCAAGACTTTTTGACTGAAGCTGAAGGTATGGCCGTGAAGATTTATGATCGAACGGTGAATGGAGAAGATGTTACAGAACAATATGTAGACTTAGAATCGAGGTTAAAATCTAAACGTACTGTGGAGGCAAGACTTCTAGAATTTATGGAAAAAGCGAATAACACAGAGGATTTATTGAAGATCTCCAATGATTTAGCAAAAACCCAAGAAGAAATTGAACAACTTTTAGGGAGAATGAATTATTTAGAAAATCAAAGCTCCTTAGCAACAGTGACAATTTCGATGAGTGAAAATAAAATCGTGGTGCCGAATCTTGACAAACAAAATTTAAATACTTGGGAAAAAACGAAGCAGCAATTTGCTACAAGTCTTCATTATTTGCTGTCCTTTATTTCTGGTTTATTTGTGTTTGTGGTTGGGAATACCCCTGTTTTCATAATTACAGGTCTTGTAGTCCTACCTATTTTCATTTTTTTAAGAAAACGGATGAAAAATAGAAATAGATCCAATCGAGAGTAGGTTCCAAATTCGTGTATGTCCTTTTTCTTATTCTATGCTACAATGAGGACATACTTTTTGGTTACAAAACATGTACTTTTTTCATCGGGGGAATGAAAGTGAAAAAGGAATTTGCAGTTATAGGTTTAGGGCGTTTTGGAGGTAGTATCGTTCGTGAACTTGCAGAACAAGGAATGGAAGTTATGGCGATTGATACAAAAGAGGATCGAGTCAATGAATTTTCAATGATTGCTTCGCATGCAGTAATGGGTGACACAACCGATGAGTCCGTCCTAAAGGGTTTAGGGATTCGGAACTTTGATCATGTCATTGTCGCAATCGGTGATGATATACAGGCAAGCATTTTGACAACTTTAATTCTAAAAGAACTTGGCGTTAAACATATTACAGTTAAAGCGCAAAATGATTATCATGAGAAGGTTCTATTAAAAATAGGGGCAGATACTGTTGTCCATCCAGAAAGAGATATGGGAAGAAGAATAGCCCATAAAATGGTTTCGAACAGTGTATTAGACTATTTAGAGCTTTCTGATGAGCATAGTATCGTAGAGATTGTCGCTGGTGGAACGGTCATTGGCCACACGATCTTGGAACTCGATATTCGAGCCAAATACGGCATAAACATTGTAGCGATAAAACGAGGCAATGAAATCAATGTTTCGCCACAAGCGAATGAGGTTATTTTACAAAATGACATTTTAATTGTGATTGGAGCTGACTCAGATATTAATCGATTTGAAAAAAAGGTCATGACGGATTAATACAAACAAAAAACAAGCATGCGATATGGCGCATGCTTGTTTTTTGTTTACTTACACTTCCATAATGATTGGTAAAATCATTGGACGACGCTTTGTTTTTTCATATAAGAACGGAGCTAAAGTATCAGTGATTTCATTTTTGATTTCAGACCATTGAGTCGTTCTTCTTTCCATTACTTTATTCAAGTGTTTGGCAATGAGGCTCTGCGCATCATTAATTAAATCTCCAGATTCTCTCATATATACGAATCCACGAGAGATAATGTCTGGACCAGCGGCAATTTTGAAATCTTTCATATTGATGCTTATGACGACAACCACTAATCCCTCTTCTGAAAGAATGCGGCGATCACGGAGAACTATATTTCCAATATCACCAATACCACTACCATCAATATAAATATTACCTGAAGGTATTTTTCCTGCTACTTGTGCAGAATCTTCACTTAGAGCAAGAACTTCACCATTGTCCATAATAAAGCAATTTTCTTCGCTTACTCCACAGTCATTGGCCAGCTTCATGTGCATTCTTTGCATGCGATACTCACCATGGATAGGCATAAAGAATTTAGGCTTAATGAGGCGAAGCATAAGCTTCTGTTCTTCTTGTCCACCATGACCAGAAGTATGAATATCACTTAGCTTTCCGTGAATTACTTCGGCTCCAGCACGGAATAGCATATTAATGGTACGACTAACGCTAAGTGCGTTACCTGGAATAGGGGAAGAAGAGAATACGACCGTATCACCAGGGATGATTTGAATTTGTCGATGTGTACCATTGGCAATTCGTGATAAAGCTGCCATCGGCTCTCCTTGGCTACCAGTACATAAAATCGTTACTTGATTCGCTGGAAGTCGATTAATAGACTGAGCATCGATAAATGTATCCTTTGGTGCTCGGATATAGCCAAGCTCTTGTCCAATATTAATAGCCGCTTCCATACTTCTTCCGAATACAGCAATTTTTCTACCGTTGGCAACTGCAGCTTCCGTTACTTGTTGCAAGCGGTGAATATTCGATGCGAAAGTAGCAAAGATAACTCGACCGTCGACCTTCCTGAAAATATCATGGATATTGTCCCCTACTCTGCGCTCTGACATGGTGAAATCAGGAACTTCACTGTTTGTACTATCGGATAGTAAACATAGTACGCCTTCTTTACCGATTTCAGCCATCTTCGTTAAGTTTGCTGGTTCACCTACAGGTGTAAAGTCAAATTTGAAATCTCCAGTATGAACAATTTGTCCAGGAGGAGTTTTAACGACAATACCGTACGAATCCGGAATACTGTGAGTTGTTCGGAAAAAAGTAACCGATGTTTTTCTGAATTTGATGATATCATCTTCTTGAATTTCATGTAGCTTTGCTGTTCTTAAAAGACCGTGTTCTTCTAATTTGTTTCGAATAAGACCTAAAGCGAGTTTTCCACCATAGATTGGAATATTAATTTCTCTAAGTAAATAAGGGATCCCACCGATATGATCCTCGTGTCCGTGTGTAACAAAAAGACCTTTAATTTTATCAACATTTTTAACTAAGTAAGTATAATCAGGTATCACATAGTCAATTCCAAGTAGTTCATCTTCAGGGAACTTAATTCCGGCATCAATTAATATAATTTCATCTTGGAATTGTACTCCGTACGTGTTTTTACCTATCTCTCCCAATCCGCCTAAAGCAAAAACGGCGGTTTGATCATTTTTAACAAATTTCATAAATTATCCAATCTCCAATACTTTATAGTTTTCATTTTTCTGTTCATACTCTAAGAATGCTCCATCGACAGGGGTAATAAACTCGATATTATATGGACGCTCTGCCAATTTTGTACGTACTTCTCGAACTGACCCGGCTTCTACAAAAATCGTTTTTGTTTTCTCCCGAACAGGTGCTTCTGTTTTTAAATCTTGAAAATAAACTTTGAAAATCATACCATTTCTCTCCTTTTTTTATAAAAATGTAATAATATGTGATTCAATTTCAAAAGAAAGGTTGGAATAATATAAAAAACGCCATTCTCATAATGCTGTTGTTACGTATCTAATATGTATAGATTTTCTGGAATTCGTTTTTTAAACCTGAACATGTTGAAATTGATTCATGTAATCTTCATTTAACGTAAGGATATGAGTTCATAAAATGAGGGGATGATCATCATCTCCCGAATAGTCCCGATAGTAACTTTTTCTATTATATATAAAAAAAGGAACAATTTCATGTATTTTCTTTTTTCCTGGTATATTGTTCTTCATTTAACGAAGAGTATTGCTCCTAAATTTACTATAAAGAAGGAGCCCTTCGCAAGCATGAAGGGCTCATAATTTACGCTATGGATTTTTTTCGAAGCAAATCTTTCCACTGTTTAACAAGCTTTTTCTTTAGCTTCTTTAACATTGTGGATCATCTCCTTACTTCCTATATTATACGATCCTTGTACAAAGTAAAGATAATTCTCTCCTGTAATCTATTTCTTATTTTATTATATGGAATTTTAGGTTTTTTTCTCATGGATAAACATGGTATCTGCTTATTTGGCCAAAATAAAAAACGCAAAGGATCTTGACACAATCCTTTGCGTTGTTGTTTAACTATTCCTTATCTATCAATCGGGGTGGCATTTTCTATTGGCTCAAATGGATCTTTTTTATTTATATGGTCATAAAACATGATCCCGTTAAGATGATCAATTTCATGTTGAATACAGATTGCTGGTAATCCTTTTAATCTGAGCTTAATCTCTTCACCCTCTAAAGTGGTGGCCTTTACTGTAACCCGAGCATATCTCGGAACATATCCTGGAATGGACTCGTCAACAGATAGACAACCCTCACCACTGGTTAAATAAGCTTTTTCGACAGAGTGGCTAATAATTTTTGGGTTAAAAAGAGCATAACTATGAAGGTTTCCTTTTTCATCAGTTAAATGGATGGCGAGCATCCTTTTTGAAATATTGATTTGCGGAGCGGCAAGACCAATTCCTGGACGAAGGTTTTTCTCTTTCGCAATTTCAGGATTTTGACTTGCGATCACATATTCTAGCAAAGCTCTTAATGTTTCTTTATCTTCCTCTGATACTGGAAGTGGGACCTCTTTGGCGACGGAACGCAAAGTAGGATGACCGTCTCTAATAATGTCTTCCATCGTAAGCATGAATTTCACTCCTAAGTAATTCTCTCGTGCAATTATTTTAACAGAATTTGAAATAACCGTACAGTTTCAAAAAATCACTAGAAAGAGACATAATGAATGATAGATTTGAATAGGAATAATTAATAGGATTCATCATGATTTCCGACACTGATTTTTTCAAGCGCTATTGTAATAAATGAAAACAATAGATATAGTAATAATTGTTATATGAAGGGGGTAACTGAGTGTCGATTTTGAAATGGAAAAAAACTATTGCTTTATTTATTCTTTTAGGTTTGCTGGTTTTATCCGGGTGCCTGAATCGGACTTCTACAACGGATGAAATATACACAGTGCTTGAAACTGTAGTGGACTTAGAGCAAGATTTTGAACAACAACAGGAACCTTTAGTAGAACTAGAGAGAGAAGAAAAGGAAATTTATAGTAAGATCATCGAATTAGGAATGAAGGAATTCGAGCAAATTGTTTCACTTTCTGAAGAAGCTTTAATGATTGTCGACAAAAGAAAGGAACATATGGATAAGGAAGAAGAAAGTATCCAAGCATCGAAGCAGGAGTTTGAAAAGCTTGTTCCTTTAATAGAAGAGTTAGAAGATGGAGAAATTAAAATAAAGGCTAACGAGCTATATGAGATCATGCAAAAAAGATTTGCCACTCACGATACTCTATATGAAAACTATATTAATGGGATTGAATACGATAAAGAACTTTATCAAATGTTCCAACAAGAGGAACTATCAATTGAACAATTAGAAGAGCAAATTACAAAAATTAACGATACGTATAAAATCGTTCTTGAATCAAATGAAGAATTCAATGAGTTTACAGAGCAATACAATGAGATAAAACTTGGATTTTATACAGCGGCAGGAATTGAAATAAAGGAAGAACAAGCGGAGTAAGGGGATTGACAATAGGTCAATTCCTTTTTTTGTGTGTAGCGGAAAGTGGACAAAAACCAGTCAGAAAGGCTGATCTAAGCGCTCTACATAAAAAGCGCTTTCTTTTTTGAAAGTCCGTAGTATTAATTATAATTATTATTATATAACTTTCTTTATTATAACAGTGATGCGGTTGTACTCTTTTTTATAATACAGAAATTGAATCGTGATGAAACAGTTTTAAAAATATTAACTACATTATTAACATGATTAGATTAAAAAACTTAAAGCTAAGTAATTGACGTAGCTATTTTGGTTGGTGTAAACTTAAAACGAAGATTAGAGTTGTATCAATTTATCTCTCTAAAATTATAGTACAGCTTTTACTATCACTAAGTGTAAAAGAGAGCGTTTTATTTCAACCACATTGTGGAAAACTATTCATAATATGTGTTTAAAGCGCTTTATCGATCTCAGAAAAGATGTGTTATTTCTAAGATGAGATAGGTTTGGGTACCATAATATTGTTTTCTTCCCATACATAGCTTTAAAAGATTAAGCAAAAATGGGGACCAAAAATATTTGCACTTTAATATATTTTGTATGAAAGGGTGACTTTTAATGGCTTCTAAAACAAATAAGGCTAGTTTTGATGCAAAGAAGCAGCTTGAAAAGGTAGAAGAACAGTTTCAAACATTTCAAATACTTAACGAAGAGGGAGAAGTCGTAAACGAAGCGGCTTTACCAAACTTAAGTGACGAACAACTACAGGAACTAATGAAACGCATGGTTTATACAAGAATTCTAGACCAACGTTCAATTTCGTTAAATCGTCAAGGTCGTCTTGGATTCTATGCTCCAACAGCTGGACAAGAGGCTTCACAACTTGCGTCACAATTTGCGTTAGAAAAGGAAGACTTTATTCTTCCAGGTTATCGTGACGTTCCTCAACTTATTTGGCATGGCTTACCTTTATCTCAAGCCTTCCTATGGTCAAGAGGACATTTTAAAGGTGGAGATATTCCTGAAGGTGTAAACGTTATTTCACCACAAATCATCATCGGTGCTCAATATGTTCAAGCAGCAGGTGTAGCTCTTGGAATGCAAAAACGCGGGCAAAAGTCAGTTGCGATTACGTATACAGGTGATGGTGGTACATCTCAAGGTGATTTCTATGAAGGAATCAACTTTGCAGGTGCTTACAAATCTCCTGCGATCTTTATTATTCAAAACAATCAATTTGCGATTTCAACACCACGTGAAAAGCAGACTGCTGCTAAAACATTAGCACAAAAGGCAGTTGCGGCTGGTATCCCAGGAATCGTTGTTGATGGTATGGATCCGCTTGCTGTATATAGTGCAGTTAGAGAAGCTCGTGAGCGCGCAATCAACGGTGAAGGTCCTACTCTAATTGAAACCTTAACTTACCGTTACGGTCCTCATACAATGGCTGGGGATGACCCAACTCGTTATCGTACTTCTGATTTAGATAGCGAATGGGAAAAGAAAGATCCACTTGTCCGTTTCCGTAAATATTTAGAGAAAAAAGGTATTTGGAACGAAGAGATGGAAAATGAAACAATTGAACAAGCAAAAGAAGATATTAAAGTAGCCATTAAAGAAGCAGATAATACTCCGAAACAAAAGGTAACGGATTTGATCTCAATTATGTATGAAGAGCTTCCGCATAACCTAGAGGAGCAATATGAACTATATAAAGAGAAGGAGTCGAAGTAAGCCATGGCGCAAATGACAATGATTCAAGCAATCACGGATGCGTTACGCACTGAATTAAAGAATGATCCGAATGTATTAGTTTTCGGAGAAGACGTAGGCGTAAACGGTGGGGTTTTCCGTGCAACTGAAGGACTCCAGGCAGAATTTGGGGAAGATCGTGTGTTTGATACACCATTAGCTGAGTCTGGTATTGGTGGTTTAGCAGTTGGTCTAAGTTTACAAGGCTTCCGTCCTGTTCCAGAAATCCAATTCTTTGGATTCGTATATGAAGTAATGGATTCTATCTCTGGTCAATTAGCACGTATGCGTTACCGTTCAGGTGGTCGCTATAATGCACCAGTAACCATTCGTTCACCATTTGGTGGTGGAGTACACACACCTGAAATGCATGCTGATAGCTTAGAAGGCTTAATGGCACAACAACCAGGATTAAAAGTCGTTATTCCATCCACGCCTTATGATGCAAAAGGATTATTAATCTCAGCAATTCGTGACAATGATCCGGTTATTTACTTAGAACATATGAAATTATACCGCTCATTCAGACAAGAAGTACCTGAAGGTGAATACACAATTCCGCTTGGTAAAGCTGAAGTGAAACGTGAAGGTACAGATCTTTCTATTATTACTTATGGTGCAATGGTTCATGAGTCTATTAAAGCAGCAGAAGAGCTTGAAAAAGAAGGATTTTCTGTTGAAGTTGTTGACTTACGTACAGTTGCTCCACTTGATATTGAAACAATTATTGCTTCTGTTGAAAAAACTGGCCGTGCAATTGTTGTACAAGAAGCACAAAAACAATCTGGTATTGCAGCACAAGTCGTTGCAGAAATTAATGATCGTGCAATTCTAAGTCTTGAAGCTCCTGTTTTACGTGTGGCAGCACCTGATACAGTATTTGCTTTCCCACAAGCAGAGTCTGTATGGCTTCCTAACGTTAAAGATATTATTGAAACAAGTAAAAAAGTACTTAATTTCTAAAAAACACGCGAAATAGTTGATTGAATGATTGAATTTAAGGGAGATGGGCTTTTCCATTACCCTTAAATTCGATCGAGCTGCACACTAACTAGAATATATTAGGAGGATGAATCCATGTCATTCCAATTTAAACTGCCTGATATTGGTGAAGGTATCCATGAAGGTGAAATTGTAAAATGGTTCGTAAAAGCAGGCGATAAAGTTCAAGAAGATGATGTGCTTTGTGAAGTACAAAATGATAAAGCTGTTGTTGAAATTCCATCTCCAGTAGAAGGTACTGTTGAGGAAGTTCTTGTAGAAGAAGGAACTGTAGCGACTGTAGGTCAGGTATTAATCACATTTGATGCGCCTGGATATGAAGACCTTAAATTTAAAGGTGATGAAAGTGAAGAAGCTCCTAAGGAAGCTCCAGCTGCACAAGCTGAAGCAACACCAGAAGCAGCACCTGCAAATACAGAGCCAGCTAATCCAAACCGTCGCATTATCGCTATGCCTTCAGTACGTAAATATGCTCGTGATAAAGGCGTAGATATTCTTCAAGTGAATGGTTCAGGTGATAACGGTCGCGTCCTAAAGGATGATATTGATGCATTCTTAAATGGTGGAGCACCAACTGCTGCTTCTACAACAACTGAAGAAGCTCCAGCAGCACAAGCAGAAGCTGCGAAACCAGCTCAGGCTCCAATCCCTGCTGGTCAATATCCTGAAACTCGTGAGAAAATGAGTGGAATTCGTAAGGCAATTGCAAAAGCAATGGTGAATTCTAAGCATACTGCTCCACATGTGACATTAATGGATGAAGTTGATGTGACAAACCTTGTAGCAAACCGTAAGAAATACAAAGAAGTTGCTGCGAGCAAGGGAATTAAACTTACTTTCCTTCCTTATGTAGTTAAAGCATTAACAAGCGCATTACGCGAATACCCTGCATTAAATACATCATTAGATGATGCAACAAATGAAATTATTCATAAGCATTATTACAATATTGGTATTGCCGCTGATACAGAAAAAGGCTTACTTGTACCAGTTGTGAAGGATGCAGACCGTAAGTCTATTTTCAATATCTCTCAAGAAATCAATGAGCTTGGAGCAAAAGCACGTGACGGTAAATTAGCTCCAGATGAAATGAAAGGTGCTTCATGCACAATTTCTAACATCGGATCTGCTGGTGGACAATGGTTTACTCCAGTAATTAATCACCCAGAAGTTGCAATCCTAGGTATCGGTCGAATTGCTGAGAAGCCAGTCATTAAAGATGGTGAGATTGTAGCAGCACCAGTGCTTGCACTTTCATTAAGCTTTGACCATCGTATGATTGACGGTGCAACAGCTCAAAATGCACTAAATCACATTAAACGCTTATTAAATGATCCAGAATTAATGTTAATGGAGGCGTAATAAAATGGTAGTTGGAGATTTTCCTATCGAAACAGATACTCTTGTCCTTGGTGCAGGTCCTGGTGGATATGTAGCAGCGATTCGTGCTGCTCAACTAGGACAAAAAGTAACGATTGTTGAAAAATCAAATCTTGGTGGCGTTTGTCTGAATGTTGGATGTATCCCATCTAAAGCGTTAATCGCTGCAGGTCACCGTTATGAAACAGCATTACATTCTGAATCAATGGGGATCACAGCTGAAAACGTGAAGGTTGATTTTTCTAAGGTTCAAGATTGGAAAGCTAGTGTTGTTCATAAGCTGACTTCTGGTGTTGAAGGCTTATTAAAAGGAAATAAAGTTGAAATCGTTCGTGGCGAAGGCTATTTCGTTGATGCTAACACCATTCGTGTAATGGATGAAAACTCTGCCCAAACATACACATTTAAAAATGCGATTATCGCTACTGGTTCTCGTCCAATTGAGCTTCCTACATTCAAGTATTCTAATCGCGTAATTAATTCAACAGGTGCCCTAAACTTGCCTGAAATTCCTAAGAAGCTAGTGATCATTGGTGGAGGAGTTATTGGTGTTGAATTAGGTACTGCTTATGCTAACTTTGGAACAGAAGTTACGATTCTCGAAGGGAGCGATGAACTATTTGCTGGAGCTTTCGAAAAGCAAATGTCATCCATTGTTGCTCGTAACTTGAAGAAAAAAGGCGCAGACATCGTTACAAATGCACTTGCAAAAGGTGTTGTTGAAAACGAAAATGGCGTAGTTGTTACGTATGAAGCAAAAGGCGAAGAGAAAACGGTTGAAGCTGATTATGTACTTGTAACAGTTGGTCGTCGTCCGAATACAGATGAAATGGGCCTTGATCAAGTGGGAGTTGACATGACTGATCGTGGCATCATCAACATTGATGCACAGTGCCGCACAAATATCCCTAACATCTTTGCGATTGGTGATATTGTCGCAGGACCACAATTAGCGCATAAAGCTTCTTATGAAGGTAAAATTGCGGCTGAAGTAATTGCTGGTCATAATGCCCAAATCGATTATCTTGGAATCCCAGCTGTTGTATTTTCTGATCCTGAGCTTGCTTCTGTTGGTTATACAGAAAAACAAGCAAAAGAAGAGGGAATTGAAGTAGTTGGTTCTAAGTTCCCATTTGCTGCAAACGGTCGTGCTCTTGCTTTAGATAGTGCTGAAGGTTTCTTAAAACTTGTCACTCGTAAAGAGGATGGACTTGTAATTGGAGCTCAAATTGCGGGACCAAGTGCTTCTGATATGATTGCAGAGCTAGGTTTAGCAATTGAAGCAGGAATGACTGCTGAAGATTTAGCGATGACTATTCACGCGCACCCAACATTAGGTGAAATTACAATGGAAGCTGCCGAAGTTGCAATTGGTAGCCCAATCCATATCATTAAATAAGAATAATTTAAAAACCCTTCTCTTTAAGAGAGGGGTTTTTAGTTTGTTAAAGCAGCTTCGATTGGTTGAAGAATTTCTTCTTTAGAGATCTCTCCTGCCACTTTTGCTAAAATTTCATCATGATGTATGACAAGAATGGCTGGGCATTCACCTATCTCGAACCTTTCAAAGATATCTTTTTCTTTAGTAGGGGCAAAAGTTTTCATCTCTTTGAATTCATCTGGAAATTGTTGTCTTAGCTCAATGATTACATCATAATAAGGAGCTTCGATATGTAAGTTGGCATACTCCTTTTCATGGGAAAAGAAAATGATCTGTTTTATATTGCTATCAATTTCAAAGCTATTGTCGTTATTTTGACATGCTGAAGTTATAAGAATTAATACGATTAAGATAGGCATCATTTTCATAGGAACAGCCTCGCATTCGAGTAATAATGAAGAACATTTTTATAATTGATCTATTTTTAATTTTTTTGTCTTGATTACCCATATATTAACATAGAGATAAATATAAAGTAGGGATGTCATCTAAATGATACATAATTGAAAAATACCATTTGTACTTAGAACATAGAATGGTATTAATGAGCGTATATTTTAGATAGGTGATAGAAGATGAAAAATTACGTTGTTATGTTGATACAACTCATGATTTGGAGTTTTTATACCCTATTAGAGTGGCTATCTAAGTACGATCAACTCATTTATAATGTTGCGATGTTCATAGTATTTGTTTACTTAGCAATGGTAACGAGTAATTTGATTTTGAAATCAGCCAAAAAAACGGTAGGGATTACCTTTATTAGCTTAATTGTCTATAGTGTTATTCAAATCCTCTTGAATCTCTTCTAGCATTGACGAAAATGATTGGGTACAATAATAAATAGAGTGGTAGGACAGTAAGTAATTGAGGTGACAACAATGAAGAGATGGTTAACCATAATGGCACTCATGTTTCTTTTAGTTGGATGCCATAATGGGGAAATAAATAAATCATTGTTAGAAACTGATCTTCAAACAAGTGAGGCAGATCAAGGAGAAATAATCGAAGAGGAAGAAGATGGAGATCCGACTTCAAGTGAAAGCGAAACTGAGATGGAAGATACGGTAGTAGAGCAAAAGGAACCATTGTACGAAATCGATGGAAAAACTTGGGCAGTCGTACCGATAAATGAAGCCAATGAAAAAGTGGTTCTATTAACGATTGATGACGCTCCAGATAAACAAGCATTAGAGATGGCGCATACACTTAAAGATTTAAGGGTAAAGGCAATCTATTTTGTAAATGGTCACTTTATTGACACGGAAGAAAAGGCTGCAGTTTTAAAAGAAATATATGATTTAGGTTTCCCGATTGGCAATCACACCTTCTCTCATCAGAATTTAACTACTTTAGAGAAGGAAGAACAGTTGAAAGAGATCGTGTCTGTTAATGATCGAGTCGAGGAAATTACTGGGGAGAGACCAAGGTTCTTCCGTGCTCCATTTGGGGCAAACACGGACGAATCTAAGAAAATAGCTGCTGAAGAGAAAATGTTGATCATGAACTGGACATATGGATATGATTGGGAAAAAGAGTATCAAAATAAAGATGCCTTAACGCAAATTATGATCAATAGTCCCTATTTAAATAATGGTGCAAACCTCCTCATGCATGACCGAGCGTGGACAAGTGAAGCACTAGAAGGTATCGTAAAAGGGCTACAAGAAAAAGGGTATAAATTTGTGGACCCAGACTTGATAAGAACACTCGAATAAAAATGCAAAAGGACAGTTAATAGTCCCTTTGCCAAAAAGTTGATGTCAAAAAGCCGTTATTAACGACCTTTTGACATTGCCTCTTATTTTCTTGGATAAAAGTACATAACACGACCATTAAATAGCTGTAATTCCCCTTTCAGCTTCTTCGCTAGAAATTTACAGAATTCATTTGCTTTCCCTTTATCTCCAAAAGTAGCGGTTTCAGGTAAGGTCATTTGAATATACGTTTGTTCATATTCTGTTTCGTCTTCTCGTACAATGGTCTCACGGTCGACACCCAATAATATAATATTATAATTAGGCTCTTCAGACTTAAGATAAAACCATTTTCCTTTTCCTTCAGGTTTTTCAATAATCTCATATGGAAATGCTGCCTCTTCATATTCCCATTTGAGTTGCTCCCCTGTTTTATCAGTAATATTTTTATAATAATTTAATAGTTCGATTATTTCATCGGTGGTAACGCTTTCCTTCTCTGATACAGGCACGAGTCTTATGTATGCATGACTAGACATGTTCCATCCCCCTAATTTTCCCAAAGATAAAGTTCATCATATTTCACTTCTATTCTAGCAAAGTTTTCAGATAAGTGACAACAGAGTGAGGGAAAAATAATTCGCCCTGAAGCTACGATTTTTTAAGATGACAGTTGACGATATTATGACAGTTTGGAAATGTCGTAGTTTTCTATAATTCCATCAATTATAATAAAATTAAAAATATTGAAACTAAAGGAGGAGAATGTCCATGATGGAATTATTCGACAAGCTATATGATGAGAGTGAGAATGCGAAAGTTCGGTTTATTGGTTTTACAACAGAATCAACACGCTACGATTTTGGGATCGTCTATACGAACCAGTTCTTTGGAAAACCTTTAATAGTATGTATGCAAACTGGCCGCTCCACACTCCTCGATACTAAGGACCTCAATGATATTGATTATATTCAACAGTCATTTCGGATTCAGGATGAACAGCAAGCAATAGATTTGATTGAATTTTTCAGAACAGCTATACCACATATGCCGTTTGAACCCCAGTACGAATAATAGGAGACCTAATTAGGTCTTTTTTTTGACGTAAAAAAAGAGCATGCCTGTAATTTATAGGTATGCTCCATCATAAAAAAGAGAGTAGAAATTATTTTTTTTCGTCTGAAGACTCACAGCAGTTACACTTGGCGTACAGAACAGTCACCTTTTCATCCTCGAAATGATCAACAGTAGATTCACATGTTTGGCAAACGATTGTACCCATTTTCCAGTCTCCTTTTTATTAATATAGTTAAATTTGTTAAAAATTGAAAGCGTTTAATAACCGTTAATTAAATAATAATATAACATTATTAATAATTCAAGAGTAAATTGTATAACACATTAAAGAAAAATGATGAAAAATAAAAAAATCGGCGATTTGCCGATTTTTATTGAATAGCTCTATGTTCTTTTATCACCCTGAGCATTCTTGCATCAAAGTTCTCTGGACCTTGCACAGGTAGGCCAACTTCAATATTTTTCTTAATATAGAGGAGATTATCTTTCGTTATAATTTCTCCAGGAATAAAGATTGGGATTCCAGGAGGGTATACCATAATAAATTCTGCGATAATTCGACCTTCTGATTCATCAAAAGGAACGAGCTCTGTCTCAGCATAAAAAGCATCTCGAGGCGTTAGCGCAAGCAAAGGGATATCTGGTAAGAGAACTTTGCTTTCTGGTTGCTCAGGTTTCGTCATACGATATTTTGAGAGTTCCCTAAGTGCCTCTAATAAAATATCCGCTTCTCGTTTCGTGTCCCCAGGGGTGACGATACAAAGAATGTTATAAAGGTCAGATAACTCTACTTCAATATTATACATTCCCCTAAGCCATTTCTCGACCTCATAACCTGTGATTCCAAGCTCTTTAACTGAAATAATCAGTTTTGTCGGATCATAATCAAAGGTTGCTTTTGAGCCAAGTATTTCTTCACCGATACAATGTAAATGCTCGATTTGATTGACCTCCTGGCGCATATACTGAGCTAAATTAATCGTTTGTTCAATTAAATCATGCCCTTTAACAGCTAATTGTTTACGAGCGACGTCTAAGGATGCGAGTAACAAATAAGATGTCGAAGTTGTTGTTAACATACTTAAAATCGTTTGCACTCTTTTGGGAGAAACTAGCCCTTCTCTAACGTTTAAAATAGAGCTTTGGGTCATGGAACCACCTAATTTATGAACACTTGTTGCCGCCATATCTGCACCAGCCTGCATTGCGGACATAGGAAGCTTCTCATGAAAATGAATGTGGACTCCATGGGCTTCATCGACTAAGACGGGTATATCATAAGAATGGGCGATCTCAACAATCCTTTTTAAATCAGCAGAAATTCCGAAATAGGTTGGATTGATAACGAGTACTCCTTTTGCATCTGGGTGTTGCTCTAATGCTTTTTCGACAGAGTCGTTTGTAATCCCATGGGAGATCCCTAGTTCTTCATCAACTTCTGGATGGATAAAGATTGGAATCGCACCGGAAAAGACGATCGCAGACATAACCGATTTATGTACATTACGTGGAACAATGATTTTATCTCCAGGTCCACAAACGGTCATAACCATTGTCATGATAGCACCGCTTGTTCCTTGTACGGAGAAAAACGTGTAATCTGCTCCGAAAGCTTCAGCCGCCAAATCTTGAGCTTGTTTAATGATCCCTTTTGGAGCATGTAAATCATCAAGTGGTCCTATATTAATTAAATCAATTGAGAGTGCATTGTCCCCGATAAATTCTCGAAAATCCGGATCCATTCCGACCCCTTTTTTGTGACCGGGAATATGGAACTGGATTGGATTTTTTTTTGCGTGCTCTAGTAAGCCGTTAAATAACGGTGTTTCGTTTTGTGACAAAGTATTTCCACACCTCTTTATTAGAATGTAAGTATTTTTTCAATTTCTATGTTGGAATCCTTATCTTTTTAAGGAAAACAAATGAATTATAGCATTAATCGACACCACTGAAAAGAAAATTTAGCGCTTTAGCGTTAGTTTTCGAAGGAAACATGAAAATAACCGTTAAAAAAGAAAATAACTGTAAATTGATTGGATTAATTCATGAAAAACTAGCGCGGAAAAAGGGGAAAAGATTTGATTTTATTCAGATGAGACGTTAAAATCACTTTTAGTTAAGGAAAGTGAGCGGATGGAAATATGGAATATCAATATCCTATTGACTATCATTGGTCAACTGAAGAGATTGTAGACGTGATTAAGTTTTTTGAGAATATCGAAGCAGCTTATGAAAAAGGAATCGATCGGGATGTTTTAATGGCGTCATATCGAAGATTCAAGGAAATTGTTCCGAGTAAGGCAGAGGAAAAAAAGGTATGCGGTGAATTTGAAGAAATAAGTGGCTATTCATCGTATCGTACGATCAAGAAAGCAAAGGAAAGTGAATCAGGTCAATTTATTAAAATGTAAAAAAAGGTGTCCCCATAATTTGGGGGCACCTTTTTAGATGAGTTCCTTTAAATTGGGCAATCGCTTACGTTTAAGCCAATTTATATAAGGGTAATAATTGATTAAACAATTGATCAACTTTTTCAACAAAACCGTCAGCCGACATCTTCACAACATCTTCTCTAGGAAACTGATAACCGCATAGAATTTCGGCTTTCTTAACAGTTTGTAACCGTTCAAACAACGCTTTTAAATCTTCTTTTTTCAAATCCTTATGTAGTAGAACATCAGGTTTTGTATGATCCCCCGACCAAACAAAGTCTTTTGGAGTATTTTTATAGAGTGTATTTAATTTTTTCTCCAATGTTTTTCCAAATTCAGCTTTATTAGGCGCTTCATAAATAACCGCAAACCAAACAAAGACATGCGTTTCCCATAAGCCAATTTGAAAATGAGGTAACATCTTGTATCCCCGTGAGTTGCTGGCAAATGCCACCCACGTATCCTTTGGTGGGTTGACCGTTCTCCGTGCATGTTTAGCGACATGGGCATACATTTCTGTACCGGTTAAAGTAGAAAGTGTTGGAGCAAAATGGTGACCAAGTGCTTCGAGCTTGGGTCTAATATTTTCCTTTAGAGCATCCATTCTTTCTTCAAATCCATCTATTTTAAACACATCAAAGTCAGTATTAGTAAAACCAGTATAATTCATGCTTTCCCTCCTCTATCCTTTGTCAAATATTGTAGCATAATCACGAAAAAACAGAAAACATCAAGCCTTATTCTTGGAGGAATGAAAACAAAATCTAGAAAGTAGTAGGGTCTCAGTCGAAATTCGTCAAAATTAGGCAATAACACAAATTAGTTGCATCCCAAATCAAATCCTCATAATATATTATAAAAAGTCAGAATTATCCTACGAATGAAGTTTTGAAGCGAGTTTCGCCGTCATCAGTGGTTAGCTAAAAAAACTTTGAAAGGAGTGTCTGTTTGATGAAACAATTGATGAATACGTTAAAAAAGAGAGATCTAGAAAAGGAAAGAAAAGCCGTCTTAAAGCTGGAAATGGATTACGAACTATTAACATTGTTCGATGCTATGGCTGAAAACAATGAATCACAAAAGGAAAAATGCAAGCAAAAGCTTGAAAGAATTAGAGCAGAACTTTTACGTTTAAAGGCTCTATAATGTAGCAAGGGGAACTGCAAAAATGGTTAGAAGAATTGAATTGAATTCGAGTTAAAACGAACTCCTATTAAAATAGTAGGTGTTCGTTTTTATTTTTTTGGACTGTGAGTAAGTGATGATTTTGAATAGGATGGGAAAAGTATAATTAGTTGAACGATATACATATTTCCAGTACGCTAATGAATAGAACTAAATAACGAGGATGGGAAGCGATTTAGGTGAATAATAACGTCATTTTTGAAAGTGCATCAAGTTGGATTAAAGAGGCAGGGAAGAGAATTAAGGAATCTTTCCAAACGACTCTTAATATAGAAACAAAATCGAACGCAAATGACCTTGTAACCAATATGGATAAAGATACGGAGCGCTTTTTTATATCAAAAATAAAAGAAAAGTTTCCGGAACATAAGGTTTTAGGTGAGGAAGGCAATGGTGACGTATTAGAAGAGTTAACTGGAGTCGTATGGATCATTGATCCAATCGATGGAACGATGAACTTTGTGCATCAACAAAGAAATTTTGCCATTTCAATTGGAATTTACGAAGATGGTGTTGGGAAAATAGGACTTATCTACGATGTTGTTCATGATGAGCTTTACCATGCGATTAAAGGTCAAGGAGCATTTGTGAATGATGTACGATTAAGTCAATTAGGAGAGGTCTCAGTTTCTGAAGCGATCATTGGCATAAATGCAACTTGGGTAACGCCAAACAGAAGAATTGACCCATCTATTTTAGGAACGTTAGTTAGGGATGCTCGCGGGACTAGATCTTACGGTTCAGCTGCGATAGAAATTGCACAAGTGGCGGTGGGAAGACTAGATGCATATGTGACTTTACGACTTTCACCGTGGGACTTTGCAGGAGGCTTAGTACTCATTGAAGAGGTTGGAGGGGTGGCAAGCACACTTAAAGGAGAACCGATTCAGCTCCTTGAGGAAAATTCAATTTTTATTTCCAAGCCAGGACTTCATGATGTGATTATGAAAAAGTACTTAAATAATAAAGAATGGTAATTAGATTACTAAAAAGAAAAGCTTGAGTTGACAGGGATGATGATTTCCGATCAACTCAGCTTTTTTCGTTTTACAATATTTTTCTTTTTAAAACAAAGCCAAAGCCCATGACAACTACGAATGCAAGTAAGGATAGAACCGTTCCTATTATGCTTCGATAGCTAATGGCAATACCTACCCCACTCATACATGCAACAGCAACTATTGCTAAAAATAAGAATGGCCATTTAATTTTACTCACTTAAGTTCCCCCTGTTTAAGCGCTTTTTTAATCTTCATATAATTTAACATAAAAAGCGTATAGGTTTCTACATTGTTTGTGTTATAATATTTCAGTTAGGCTACAGAATAAGAATATAATCAAGATTGAATAAAGGTAGGAGTGGAATTTTTGAAGATAAGAGAAGATATTCGCAACATTGCGATCATTGCACACGTTGACCATGGGAAAACGACCCTTGTGGATCAATTATTAAAACAATCGGGCACATTTCGTACAAATGAGCATGTAGAAGAACGTGCGATGGATTCTAACGATATTGAAAGAGAACGTGGAATCACGATTTTGGCGAAAAATACTGCGATTCAATATAAAGATACAAGAATCAATATTCTAGATACTCCAGGCCACGCAGACTTTGGTGGTGAAGTGGAACGTATCATGAAAATGGTTGATGGTGTTTTATTAGTCGTTGATGCTTATGAAGGCTGTATGCCACAAACTCGTTTTGTGTTGAAGAAAGCGTTAGAACAAAATTTAACACCAATTGTTGTAGTTAATAAAATCGACCGAGATTTTGCTCGTCCAAAAGAGGTTATCGATGAAGTATTAGATTTATTCATTGAATTGGACGCAAACGAAGATCAGTTGGAATTCCCTGTAGTTTATGCTTCAGCTATTAATGGTACTGCAAGCTTAGATCCAGAAAAACAAGATGAAAACATGCAGGTATTATACGATACAGTCGTTGATCATATTCCGGCGCCAATTGATAACAGAGAAGAACCTCTTCAATTTCAAGTAGCATTACTTGATTATAATGACTACGTTGGAAGAATTGGAATTGGTCGTGTTTTCCGTGGTACAATGAAAGTTGGACAACAAGTTGCTTTAATGAAGCTTGACGGATCTGTTAAGCAATTCCGTGTTACCAAAATCTTCGGTTTCTTTGGATTGAAGAGAGAGGAAGTACAGGAAGCGATTGCAGGAGATTTAGTGGCAGTTTCTGGAATGGAAGACATAAATGTAGGTGAGACCGTTTGTCCGGTTGAACATCAAGAAGCGTTACCAGTTCTAAGAATTGATGAACCTACTCTACAAATGACGTTCTTAGTCAATAACAGTCCATTTGCTGGTAGAGAAGGTAAGTACATCACAGCTAGAAAAGTTGAGGAGCGCCTTCGTGCCCAGCTTCAAACTGATGTAAGTTTGCGTGTTGAAAATACAGAATCTCCAGATGCTTGGATTGTTTCCGGACGAGGCGAATTGCATTTATCAATCTTAATTGAAAATATGCGCCGTGAAGGTTACGAGTTACAGGTAAGTAAACCAGAAGTTATTGTAAAAGTAATTGATGGTGTTCGTTGTGAGCCTGTAGAGCGTGTGCAAATAGATGTACCTGAAGAGAACACAGGATCTATTATGGAGTCAATGGGTGCCCGTAAAGGGGAAATGCTCGATATGATCAATAATGGTTCAGGACAAGTTCGTCTGATTTTCATGGTACCGGCACGTGGACTAATCGGTTACACAACTGAATTTTTAACTTTAACGCGTGGTTTTGGAATCATCAACCATACCTTTGATAGCTACCAACCAATGGCTCAAGGTCAAGTTGGAGGACGTCGTCAAGGTGTTCTTGTTTCTATGGAAACAGGTAAAACGTCAACTTATGGAATTATGCAAGTTGAAGATCGTGGAGTTATCTTTGTTGATGCAGGAACAGAAATTTATGAAGGTATGATCGTTGGGGAACATAATAGAGAAAACGACATTACCGTTAATATTACGAAAGTAAAGCATGCTACAAATGTTCGTTCAGCTACTAAAGACCAAACAAACGTCATGAAGAAACCTCGTATTATGACATTGGAAGAATCTTTAGAGTATTTAAATGATGATGAGTATTGTGAAATTACACCTGAATCAATCAGACTTCGCAAAAAGATCCTTGATAAAGGTGAAAGAGAAAGAGTAACGAAGAAGAAGAAAACTGTTTAAAAGCTGTACGTTAAAGGGGAGTAATGGAGAATGTTGGATATTACTGAACGCTTGACTTTTTTCGCTGCACTGTTCAAAGTCGATGATAACCCTAAATTAGGAATGTGGCTTCTTTATATAACGGTCATCATTCTGTGTGTGATCGTATTCAAATTAGGATTTGCAAGAAAGCTACCTTTGTTACAAAACATTATTATTTATGCTTTCTTAGTGTTTGGATGTACAATTTTAACCTTTTTTGCAGTCTTTTTACCGATTGCAGAGGGTCTTGTTGTAGCAGCGTTAATTTTAATCATATATAAAATCCGCTTACATCAGGAAAG